>NZ_JBIRRY010000007.1:0-211424 GCF_044333935.1 Streptomyces sp. NPDC020884
GTTCCCCAGCTCACCGAGGAGATCAACACCCGCAAGGGCTGATCCCCCGCACCACCCCCGCACTGGGCCGCACGGTGAACCCCACCGCGCGGCCCAGAGCCGTTCCGGGCGACCATTGACGCAGGTCCGACGGGCTTATAACTTCACTATACGGATTGTTGATTCCGGGAAGCGGAAAAAACGAGAGCGTGGAGGGTACGGTCATGGGTCAGCAGGAGAAGGTGGCGACGAGCCTCGCGGGCACGGTCAGCGAGGGGATCAGCGCCTCCCTCACGGCGGTCGACGCGGAACTCGCCCGCCGCTACCCGGGAGATCCCGGCACCCGCCAACCCGTGCACACCGTCTACGTACCCGGTGACGTCTTCGAGCCCGGCACGTTGCGCTCCTGGGGCGACCAGGCGCTGGCCGCCCTCGACGAGCACGCCCCCGACGCCTCCTCGCTCGCCGCCGTCCTCGGCATCCCCGAGGAACTGGCCGGGCCGGTCCACGACCGGGTGCGCGCCAAGCTGGAGCGCGAGCCCGTCGAGGACCTGCGCATCGACTTCGAGGACGGCTACGGCCCCCGCCCGGACGCCGAGGAGGACGAGGCCGCGGCCCGCGCCGCCCGGCTGGTCTCCGAGGCGTACGCGAACGGCACCGCGGCCCCGTACATGGGCATCCGGATGAAGTGCATGGAGGCCGGTGTGCGGGACCGGGGCATCCGCACCACGGATGTCTTCCTCACCGGCCTGATGGCGGCGGGCGGGCTTCCCGACGGGCTCGTGCTGACCCTCCCGAAGGTCACCTACCCCGAGCAGGTCACCGCCTTCGTCCAGCTTCTCGAAGCCTTCGAGAAGGCCCACGGCCTCGACGCGGGCCGGATCGGCTTCGAGATCCAGATCGAGACCAGCCAGTCCATCCTCGCCGCCGACGGGACCGCCGCCGTCGCCCGCATGATCGACGCCGCGCAGGGCCGGGCGACCGGGCTGCACTACGGCACCTTCGACTACAGCGCCTGCGTCGGCGTCAGCGCCGCCTACCAGGCCAGCGACCACCCGGCCGCCGACCACGCCAAGGCCGTCATGCAGGTCGCCGCCGCGGGCACCGGCGTACGGGTCTCCGACGGCTCGACCAACGTCCTGCCCGTCGGCCCCACCGCCCAGGTCCACGAGGCCTGGCGGCTCCACTACGGCCTCACCCGCCGCGCCCTGGCCCGCGCCTACTACCAGGGCTGGGACATGCACCCCGGTCACCTGCCGACGCGCTACGCGGCCGTCTACACCTTCTACCGGGAGGGCCTGGAGCCGGCCGCGGCCCGGCTCGCCGCGTACGTCGCCAAGTCCGGCGGTGACGTCATGGACGAGCCCGCCACCGCCAAGGCCCTCAGCGGCTACCTCCTGCGCGGCATCGACTGCGGCGCGCTGGACACCGCCGAGGTCGCCCGGCTGACCGGCCTGACCCGCGCGGACCTGGACGCCTTCGCCTCGCCGCGCCGGGGCGACCTGACGGTCACGGCTCCGTAGGGGCTTCGGGGGCGTCGAGGGGGTGACGGGTCGCCGGGTGCCGCGCCCCGACGGTCGGGCGCACCCGGCGGACGCCGGGGCGCGCCGCTCGGGTTCCGCGGGCGACGGCGCCACGCGGGCCGGTGACGGCTCCACGGGAGCCGCGAAGCTCAGGCGGCTTCAGGCGTCCCGGCGTGCCGTCGCGCCGCCGCGGGCGCGGTAGGCCCGCATCTTGTGCCGCGCGCCGCACACGTCCATGTCGCACCAGAGGCCGTTCGACGACGGCGCGCGGTCGTAGAAGATCCAGCGGCACTCCGGAGCCGCGCAGGCCTTGAGCCGGGTGGCGTGACGCCCCGTCAGGCCCTCGCGCAGAAGCGCTTCGAGCACCGGGCGGACCACCTCGGCCACCGGGCCGCCGGAGGCCGGCCGCAGGCCGAGCGTGCCGTCGGGCCTGACCGCTGGGGCGCCCGCCACCTCGGCGATGAGCCGGTTGAGGCCGTCGACGGCCCCGGGCGAGGTCCGCTCGACCAGGAAGGCCCGGACGGTCTCCCGCGCCTCGGCGAGCGACACCAGCTCTCCGGGGCCGTCGAGTGCCGGGAAGCCGTGCGCGCCGAGCCATCGGGCCGCCGTCTCCGGCCGGGCGAGCTCGTCTTCGCCGTGGAGGTGGGTGGCCGTGTTGCAGAACGCCTCGACGAGGTCGAGTTCCGCGGGTGCCGGGTTCCGTCGCATGATCCCCACTGTATCTGCGTTACCGACAAGCCTGCCATGCTGGTAACGTCGGAAGTCCGATGGGGTTCTCCCCTTCCATCCGCGGGCCAGGAGGCACGGCATGAACGGGAAGCTGACCAGGACGTTCGAGACTCCGGACGGGACGGTGCGGTGGGACGTGCTGGGGGAGGGGGAGCCGGTCGTCCTGCTGCACGGCACCCCGTTCTCGTCCCTCATCTGGCGGGACATCGCGCCGGCCCTCGCCCGCGACCACCGGGTCCACCTCTGGGACCTGCTCGGCTTCGGGCAGTCGGAACAGCGCGACGGGCAGGACGTCGGACCGGCGGCGCAGGCGAGGGTGTTCACCCGGCTCCTGGAGCACTGGGGGCTGGAGCGCCCGCGCGTGATCGCCCACGACATCGGCGGGGCCGTGGCCCTGCGGGCGCTGCTCCTGGACGGTGCGCGGTACGCGGACCTCACCCTGGTGGACGCGGTGGCCTGCGGGGACTGGGGGACCGGGCTCTTCAGGCTGATCAGGGAGAACGCGCACCTCTTCGAGCAACTCCCCGGCTACGCCCACGAGGCACTGGTCGAGAGTCACCTGCTCCACGCCTCTCACACCGGCTACCGGCCCGACGTACTGGCCGCGCATCTCGAACCGTGGCGCGGCGAGCGCGGCCGGGCCGCGTACTACCGCCAGTACCGGCAGGCCGAACAGGCCGCGACCGATGAGTTCCAGCATCTGCTGGGGACCGTTCCGGTGCCGACCCGGATCATCTGGGGACGCGAGGACCGGTTCCTGCCGGAGCCCTTCGCCGAGCAGTTGCACGCGCTGATCCCGCACTCCGAGCTGCACTGGATCGAGGGGGCGGGCCACACGGTCCAGGAGGACGCTCCCGCGCAACTGCTGGCCCTGCTGACCCGGGCGTTCCGGCCACTGCCCGACGCCGCCGGGGCCTGACGGTGCCCTGCGGGCCTCAGGCGGGCGGCAGTTCGCCCGAGCCGCGGGGGATCAGCGTCGTCGGCAGTTCCACCCGCGCCGTGGTGTGGTCCGCCCCGTCGAGACGGCGGAAGAGATGCTCGGCGGCGGTCCTGCCGACCGCCGCCGCGTCCTGCGAGATCACGGTGATGCCGAGCAGGTCGGCCAGCTCGATGTCGTCGAACCCCACCAGCGCCACCGGGCGTTCCCGCTCCGCGATCACCCGGACCACCGTCACCGTCACCCGGTTGTTGCCCGCGAACAGGGCGGTGACCGGCTCGGGCCCGCCGAGCATCTCCTCGGCGGCGGCCCGCACCCGCTCCGGCTCGGTGGAGCCGAGGGAGACCCAGCCGTCCTCGACGGTGATGCCCGCGTCCGTCATGGCGGCGTGATAGCCGCGCAGACGCTCGGTGGCCGTGTGGATCCGCGGCTGGTCGCCGATGAACCCGATCCTGCGGTGGCCGTGCGCGATCAGGTGCGCCACGCCCTGCCTGGCTCCGCCGAAGCTGTCGGAGAGCACCATGTCGACGTCCACGTGGCCCGCCGGACGGTCCACGAAGACCGTGGCGATGCCCGCCTTGATCTCCGGCTCCAGATAGCGGTGGTCGTCGCCGGCCGGGATCACGATGAGGCCGTCCACCCGGCGGGCGCACAGCGCCAGCACCAACTCCTGCTCCCGCTCCGGGTCCTCGGCGCTGGAACCGTTGATCAGCAGCGCGCCGTGCGCGCGGGCGACCTCCTCGACGGCGCGGCTGAGCGGACCGTAGAACGGGTCGGCCAGATCCTCCAGGACCAGTCCGATGGACGCCGTACGGCCCTTGCGCAGCACGCGGGCGCTGTCGTTGCGGCGGAAACCGAGCGCGTCGATCGCCTCCTGCACGCGGCGCTCGGTGTCGGGCGTGACGCCGGGCTCGCTGTTCACCACCCGGGAGACCGTCTTGAGGCCGACTCCGGCGCGGGCCGCCACGTCCTTCATGGTCGGCCGGTTGCCGTAACGGGTCTCGGAATGACGGGTGGTCCGGTCCACGTGCGCTGTCCTGTCGTCGGAATACGGGCGGGGCTGCGGTGCTCCGGCCGGGCCGAGCGGGGCGCCGCGGGGGTGATCGGAGGCTGTGGCGTCGAGCATAGGCCCTGGACAACGTTGTCAGCAGAATGGAGACTGTGCAGACTATGGACGGAACCCGCAGGTCCCGCCCCCTCGCCGATCCGGAGACCCCACACCGATGCATACCGACCTCGTCGCCGCACTCGACATCGGCGGCACCAAGATCGCCGGAGCGCTGGTGGACGGCGATGGATCCCTTCTCGTACGGGCGCAGCGGCCGACGCCCGCCCGGGAGGGCGCCGAGGCGGTCATGGGCGCCGTGGACGAGGTGCTGGGCGAGCTGATGGCCTCGCCGCTGTGGCGCCGCGCGGGGTCCGTCGGGATCGGCAGCGCCGGTCCCGTGGACGCCGCCGCCGGCACGGTCAGCCCGGTCAACGTCCCCGGTTGGCGGGACTTCCCGCTGGTGGAGCGGGTGCACAAGACGGCGGGCGGACTGTCGGTCGCGCTGGTCGGCGACGGGGTCGCGATGACGGCCGCCGAGCACTGGCTCGGCGCGGCCCGCGGCTACGACAACGCGCTGTGCCTCGTCGTGTCGACGGGCGTCGGCGGCGGACTCGTCCTGGGCGGCACCCTGCGTCCCGGCCCCTCGGGCAACGCCGGGCACATCGGCCACATCAGCGTCGACCTGGACGGCGACCCGTGCCCCTGCGGCGCGCGCGGCTGCGTCGAAGGCATCTCCAGCGGCCCCAACATCGCCCGCCGCGCCCTGGAGAACGGCTGGCGGCCCGGCCCGGACGGCGACGCGACGGCGGCCGCGGTGGCGCTCGCCGCCCGCGCCGGGGACCCGGTCGCCATCGCCTCCTACGAGCGCGCGGCCCAGGCGCTGGCGGCGGGCATCGCCGCCACCGCCACCCTGGCGGACCTCGACATCGCGGTGGTCGGCGGGGGAGTGGCCGGGGCCGGCGACGTGCTCTTCGTGCCGCTGCGCCGCAGCCTGCGCGACTACGCCACGCTCTCCTACCTCCGCCGGCTGACCGTGGCGCCCGCCGTGATGGGCACGGACGCCGGCCTGGTCGGTGCGGCGGCCGCGGCCATCGCGCTGCGCTGACGACTTCCCGGAGGCGCCCGGTTCGTCAGCCGGGCGCCTCCCGGGTCGACCCCTTCCGTGCCTTCCCCGCCGCTCCCCGGCCGTCCGGGACCTTCACGGGAACCGCTGTCCGGCAACGCCGTCGCCGCCGCGGGGTTTCCGCGGCAGGGTGTTGCGGGCAAGCCACAGGGGGCTACGGAAGAGGGGGAACCGTGATCGTCTGGATCAACGGTGCGTTCGGCGCGGGCAAGACCGGCGCCGCGGGCGAACTGATCGATCTGATCCCGAACAGCACGCTGTACGACCCGGAGATCACCGGCGCGGGGCTGCGCAGTCTGCTGCCCCAGAAGAGACTCGCCGAGGTCACCGACGTGCAGGACCTGCCGATCTGGCGGCGGCTCGTGGTGGATACGGCGGCGGCGCTGCTCGCCGAGGCGCCCGGGGTGCTGGTGGTGCCGATGACCCTGCTGCGGCAGGAGTATCGCGACGAGATCTTCGGAGGGCTCGCCTCCCGGCGCATCCCCGTCCGGCATGTGGCGCTCTCACCTGAGGAAACGATCCTGCGCGGCCGGATCGCGGACCGCGTGGAATTCCCGGGCGACGAGGAGCAGAGCGAGCGGGTGCGCCGGTGGGCGTACGAGCACATCGGCCCGTACCGCGACGCCCTCGGCTGGATCGCCGATGACGCCCATGTGGTCGACAACAGCACCCTCACGCCCCGGGAGACCGCCGAGCGGATCGCGGTCGCCGTGCGCACGGGGAGCGCCGCGCCGTGTCCGATCGTCCAGAGCCCCGAGCCGACCGGCGAGACGGTGGCCGCCGGTGTGCTGCTCTTCGACGAGCAGGACCGGGTGCTGCTCGTCGATCCCACGTACAAGCCGGGTTGGGAGTTCCCCGGCGGGGTCGTGGAGGCGGGCGAAGCCCCCGCGCAGGCGGGGATCCGTGAGGTCGCCGAGGAGATAGGCCTGCGCCTCGAGCGGGTCCCGACCCTGCTGCTCGTCGACTGGGAGTCGCCCCGGCCGCCCGGCTACGGCGGGCTGCGCTTCCTCTTCGACGGCGGCCTGTTGAGCGCCGAGGACGCCGGCCGGCTGCTGCTGCCGGGATCCGAGCTGCGCGGCTGGCGCTTCGTCACGGAGGAGGAGGCCGCGGGGATGCTGCCGCCGACCCGGTACGAGCGGCTGCGCTGGGCCCTGCGGGCGCGCGAGCGGTCGACGGTGCTGAACCTGGAGGCGGGGGTTCCGGTGGGCTGAGGTGCGCCCGGCCGCCCCTCACACACCGTTCGCCGCCGCCTCCATCACCGCGGCCGCGTTCTCGGTGAGCGGGGCGCCGTGACCGAAGCAGACGGTACGGGGCGCGAGCGCGGCCAGCCGCCGGAACGTGGCCTGTGCCCCGGCGCGGTCCGCGTTGAACACGCCGAGCATCACCCGCTCCGCCGAAGCGACGCAGTCGCCGGTGAACAGCACACCGTGGCGCGGCAGATGGAGGGCGATGGAGCCCGGTGTGTGACCGGGGGCGTGCACCACCCGCGCGCCGCCCCCGAACGGCAGCACCTCGCCGCCGGCCACCTCACGGTCGACCCGGGTGGGCGGGGCGTCGGGGCACGTCAGCCCGTGCTCGTACAGCGGCCGTTCCCAGTCCAGCAGATCCGGTTCCGGTGGCGGGCGCTCGCCCCGGACCGCCGGGGCGTCCAGCGTGTGGGCGAGGATCTCGGCGCCGTGGCGGTCGGCGAGCTCCTGCGCGGCCCCGTAGTGGTCGCGGTGGCCGTGGGTGAGGACGATGCGGCGGATCCGGGCCGGGTCGTGGCCGAGCGAGCGGATCGCGTCCTCGATCGCGGCGGCCGCATCGATGTCGCCCGCGTCGATCAGGGTCAGATCCGTCCCGTCGCGCCAGAGATAGGCCTGACCGATCCGGAAGCGGAACATGTGCAACGGGGGGAGTACCTCGACGAGATCCATGCGGCGAACGTACGCAGCGGCGGCGGGCCGTCGTACGGATCTACGCTGCGGGCGACTTCGCCGAGGGCGTAGGGCGTAGGCGTCGAGGGCGCGGGGCGCGGGGCGCGGGGCCTGGGAGTCGTCCGGGGCCGCCGGGGGTCCTTCCGGGCGGGCGTGCCCGGCCGGAGGACCCCCGGGGCGGCGGTCAGACCTTCTTCGACGCGGCGTAGTTCCGCAGGAACAGCGCCTCGGCGACCGACATCCGCTCCAGCTCCTCGGGCGACACGCTCTCGTTCACCGCGTGGATCTGCGCCTCGGGCTCGCTCAGCCCGATCAGCAGGATCTCCGCATCCGGGTAGAGGCCCGACAGTGCGTTGCACAGCGGGATGGAGCCGCCCATCCCGGAGGACTGCATCTCCTGGCCCGGGTAGGCGTCCCGCATCGCGTCCGCCATCGCCGTGTAGGCCGGGCTGGTCATGTCGGCGCGGAACGGCTGGCCCTGGCCGACCCGTTCCACCCGCACCCGGGCACCCCACGGGGCGCGCGACTCCAGGTGGGCGGTGAGCAGCTTCGCCGCCTCGGCGGCGTCGTGGCCCGGCGGCACCCGCAGGCTGATCTGCGCCCGCGCGCTCGCCTGCACGGACGGCGTCGCGCCGACCACCGGCGGGCAGTCGATGCCGATGACAGTGACGGCGGGACGGGCCCAGATGCGGTCCGCGACCGTCCCCGTGCCGATCAGCTCCACCCCGTCCAGCACCTTGGCGTCCTGCCGGAACTCCGCCTCCGGGTACTGCAGGCCGTCCCAGTCGGCGTCACCGCTCAGACCGTCGACCGTGGTGGTCCCGTCCTCGGCGCGCAGCGAGGCCAGCAGCTGGATCATCGCGGCCAGCGCGTCCGGGGCCGCGCCGCCGAACTGCCCCGAGTGCAGGTTCCCTTCGAGGGTGTCCAGCTGCACCCGCAGCATCGTCATCCCGCGCAGCGTCGCGGTGACCGTCGGCAGGCCCACCCGGAAGTTCCCGGTGTCGCCGATGACGATCGTGTCGGCCGCCAGCAGCTCCGGGTGCGCCTGCGCGTACTGCTCCAGGCCACCGGTGCCCTGCTCCTCGGAGCCCTCGACGATCACCTTCACCGAGACCGGGACGCCCCCGTTCGCCTTGAGGGCGCGCAGCGCGAGCAGGTGCATGATGAACCCGCCCTTGCAGTCGGCCGCGCCCCGGCCGAACCAGCGCCCGTCGCGGTCGGTCAGCTCGAACGGCGGGGAGATCCAGGCCGCCTCGTCCAGCGGCGGCTGCACGTCGTAGTGCGCGTACAGCAGCACCGTCGGCGCACCGGCCGGGCCGGGCAGGAAGCCGTAGACGGACTGCGTACCGTCGGGGGTGTCCAGCAGGGCGACGTCCGTGAATTCCTCGGCGCGCAGGGCGTCGGCGACCCAGTTCGCCGCCCCCTCGCACGCGCTCCTCGGGAAGACCGCCGGGTCCGCCACCGACTGGAACGCCACCAGTTCGGCCAGTTCCCCCCGGGCGCGGGGCATCAGCGAGGCGACGGTCTCGGAAATCGGACGGGCGGTCATGGGCACGCTCCTCGTGGGTGCGACGTTAGGGGGAGGGCGCGGTGAGTACGCGACCGGGTGCGACGCCGTCTCCGCGGCGACGCGTGTACGACGAAATCATGGTCGATCCTCCCACAGGAGGGCTTGGCCGGAACGCGCCGTAGGATGCCGTGAGCAGCTTGGGGCCACTGGTCGGATCGGGAGCAGAAGCACATCGTGAGCAGCGAGAACGCAGACGCCGGACGTGAGCCGGAAGAGTCGTCCGTGTGGGATGTCGTCGTGGTCGGCGCCGGACCGGCCGGCGCATCGGCGGCGTACGCGGCAGCCGTGGCGGGCCGAAGAGTTCTGCTGCTGGAGAAAGCGGAACTGCCGCGTTACAAGACCTGCGGCGGTGGAATCATCGGGTTCTCGCGGGACTCCCTGCCACCCGGTTTCGAACTGCCGTTCAAGGACCGCATCTACGCGGTGACCTTCTCGCTCAACGGCAAGCTGTCACGCACCCGCCGCTCCCGGCGCATGCTCTTCGGGCTCATCAACCGCCCGGAGTTCGACGCCGGGCTGGTGGAGGAGGCGCAGAAGGCCGGGGCCGAACTGCGCACCGGGGCGGCGGTGGTGCGGGTCGAGCAGCACGGTCCCGCCGTGCCCGACCGGCGAACGGTCGCCGTGGTGCTGGCCGGTGGCGAGACGGTGCTCGCGCGGGCGGTCGTCGGCGCGGACGGCAGCGCGGGCCGGATAGGAGCCCATGTCGGGGTGAAGCTCGACCAGGTCGACCTCGGCCTGGAGGCGGAGATCCCGGTTCCGGCCACCGTCGCGGAGGACTGGGCGGGCCGGGTGCTCATCGACTGGGGCCCGATGCCGGGCAGCTACGGCTGGGTCTTCCCCAAGGGGGACACCCTGACCGTGGGCGTCATCTCGGCGCGCGGCGAAGGCGCGGGCACCAAGCGGTATCTGGAGGACTTCATCGCCCGCCTCGGCCTCGCCGGGTTCGAGCCGGCCGTCTCCTCGGGGCACCTCACCCGCTGCCGCAGCGACGACTCGCCGCTCTCCCGCGGCCGGGTCGTGGTCTGCGGGGACGCGGCCGGACTGCTGGAGCCGTGGACCCGCGAGGGCATCTCCTTCGCGCTGCGCTCCGGCCGGCTCGCGGGGGAGTGGGCGGTCAGGATCGCCGAGTCGCACGACGCGGTGGACGCCCGCCGCCAGGCCCTGAACTACGCCTTCGCGATCAAGGCCGGTCTCGGCGTGGAGATGGGTGTCGGCCGCCGCATGCTCAAGCTGTTCGAGCGCCGCCCGGGAGTGCTGCACGCGGTGCTGACCGGCTTCCGCCCGGCGTGGAAGGCGTTCGCCGGGATCACCCGGGGCACGACGTCGCTGGCCGAGCTGGTCCGCACGCACCCGCTGGCGCAGCGGGTGCTGAACCGCTAGCGGCTCACCTCACGACCGCGCATCCCGGGGTGTCGTTCCGTCCGGCCGGACGCAGCGGCACCCCGGGTCCGTGCCCGGCACGGTCAGGCCCCGACCGTGATGCGGAAGACCGGGTGGTCCGGGCAGGCGGCGAGGAGCTCGGCGTCCGTGGACTTCGCCGTGATCCCCTGGAAGTACTGGTTGACCTCCCAGCCCCACCGCTTCAGATAGGCGCGGATGATCCGGGCCTTCTGTGCGTCGTCGGCGATCTCCACGGCGGTGAAGGGGGTGATCCGCCGCCCCAGCCGCAGCTCGCCGCCGCCCGCGACGCGCATGTTGCGCACCCACTGCGAGTGGCCCCGCGCCGAGACGAGGTACCGCTCGCCCTCGAAGGCGTGGGCGTTGACCGGGATGCGCTGCAACTGCCCGCTCTTGCGTCCGCGCACCGACATCTCGGCGGACCCCATCAGGCTGAGGCCGTATCGGGCCAGCAGGCCGACGACCTTGTTGAGGCGGTTGGCGGAGGCGCTCGCCCGGAGGTAGTACGTCTGCTGCGACATGGTGACTCCCGCGGTGTGGATGCTGCTGCGA
Organism: Streptomyces sp. NPDC020884; assembly: GCF_044333935.1. Taxonomy (NCBI): domain Bacteria; kingdom Bacillati; phylum Actinomycetota; class Actinomycetes; order Kitasatosporales; family Streptomycetaceae; genus Streptomyces; species Streptomyces sp. NPDC020884. The sequence continues at coordinate 10,776 of NZ_JBIRRY010000007.1, forward strand.
TATAAGGAGAGCGGTGCTCTCGCTTGAGATCAGTGTGCACGCCGGGGGCACCCAAAGCAAGAGCGCTGCTCTCGTTCTTGTCTCTTGCTCTCATTTCTGGCCGGTGCTCCACGCACGTGGCAGACTGATCGCATGAGCACCATCCGAGGGGCCAGGGAACGCGCCCGCATCGAAGTGACCGCGGCCATCAAGGGCGAGGCGAGGAAGCAGCTCGCCGAGGAGGGCGCGGCGAAGCTGTCGCTGCGGGCCGTCGCCCGGGAGCTGGGCATGGTCTCCTCCGCGCTCTACCGCTACTTCCCCAGCCGCGACGACCTGCTCACCGCGCTGATCGTCGACGCGTTCGACGCGATCGGCGAGGTCGCGGAAGAGGCGGCGGAGCGGGCGGGGACCGCTCCGCCCGCCGAACGCTGGGTCGCCGTGGCCTGTGCCGTACGGGAATGGGGGCTCGCCCACCCCCATGAGTACGCCCTGATCTACGGCTCGCCCGTCCCCGGCTACATCGCCCCGATGGACACGGTGGGGCCCGCCTCCCGGGTGGGGCTGGTCCTCATCGACGTGGTCCGCGCCGCGTTCCGGGCCGATGGCCTCGCCGTGCCCTCCCTCGCCCCGGAACTGCGCTCCGACGCCGAGCGGATGGCCGCCGAGTTCGCCCAGGACGTGCCTCCGGCGGCCGTGGCCGCCCTGGTCGCCGCCTGGGCCCAGCTCTTCGGCCTGATCTCCTTCGAGCTGTTCGGCCAGTTCAACCGGGTCGTCGAGGCGCGCGAGCCGCTGTTCCGGCAGGCGGCCGGCGAGCTGGCCCGCTCGGTGGGGCTGCTCGGCGGCCGGACGGGCTGACCGCGGGGGCCGCCGCCCGCGCCCCCGTGCCGCTTCGGCGGCGTACTCCCCACGGAGTACGGGTGATCACCACGCACGGCGGACGCCCCCGCCCCTGTCCGCCGTCTAGCGTGGCCGCCATGGACGAACAGCAACCGCGGCGCCGGGGCGGCGGTCCCCCCTGCGGCCTACCGGGATTCCGGACGCTCGGACGGCCGGGGAGGCGGGGCGGCCCGCCGCCGTGGCTGTCCGGCGCGCGCTCACGGACCGCCGCCGGACTGCCCTGGGTGTCGACGGCCGTGCTGCTGGTGTTCGTCATGGTCGGCACGGGCTTCGCCGAGCACGGGCAGGACCGCCGGCCGCTGGACCTGACGGCCCGGCTGCTGCTGTTCGCCGCGGTGGCCGTGCTGCTCGTGCGCCGGTGCCGCCCCGTGGTCGCCGTGGCCACCACCTGCGCGGCGACCCTGGTCTACCTCGCGGCGGGCTATCCGTACGGGCCGGTGTTCGTCGCCGTCGCCGTCGGCTGCTTCAGCGCGATCGTGGCCGGGCACCGCAAGGCCGCCTGGTGGTCGCTCGGCGGGCTGTGGGCCGGGCACGTTCTGGTGGTCCACTGGCTGTACCGCTGGCTGCCGCCGGGCGACGACCGGGCCGCGCCCTGGGCGCAGGAGGGCCCCATCACCGCGTGGGTGGTGGCCGTCGTGGCCGCCGCCGAACTGCTGCGGGTGCGCCGCGAGCAGTGGGCGGCCGCCCGTGCGGAGCGTGAGGCGGCGGAGCGGCGGCGGGCCGACGAGGAGCGGCTGCGCATGGCCCGCGAACTCCACGACGTGCTGGCCCACAGCATCTCCGTCATCAACGTGCAGGCCGGGGTCGGACTCGCCCTCCTCGACTCCGACCCGGAACAGGCCAGGACCGCCCTCACCACGATCAAGGGGGCCAGCAAGGAGGCGCTGGACGAGGTACGTCAGGTGCTCGCCAACCTCCGTACGCCCGGCGACGCCCCCACGTCCCCGGCCCCCGGCCTCGACCGGCTCCCCGAACTCGTCGAACAGGCGGCCGGCGCCGGGCTCACCGTCACCGTGGAGAGCGAGGGCCGCTCGGCCGCCGTCCCGCCCGGCGCCGATCTCGCCGCCTTCCGCATCGTCCAGGAGGCCCTGACCAACGTCGTCCGCCATTCCGGCTCCCGTACCGCCCGGGTGCACATCGCCTACGGATCCGGGCGCGTCCGGCTCCGCATCGACGACGCTGGACCGGCCACCGGCGGCGACGCGGGCGGCAGCGGCAACGGACTCGTCGGGATGCGGGAGCGGGCCGCCGCGCTCGGTGGCACGATCGAGGCGGGCCCCCGTCCGGACGGCGGCTTCCGGGTCCTGGCGGAACTCCCGTTCACCGACCCGGACCGCGACCGACGCCGCCAGGACCCGCCGGAGCCCGCCGAGGAGACACCGTGATCCGCGTAACGCTCGCCGACGACCAACTGCTGGTACGGGCGGGCTTCCGCGCCCTGCTGGATGCGCAACCCGACATCGAGGTCGCCGGGGAGGCCGCCGACGGCGAGGAGGCCGTCCGCCTGGTCCGCGAACTGCGCCCCGACATCGTGCTGATGGACATCCGCATGCCCCGCCTGGACGGACTGGCCGCCACCCGGCGGATCACCGGCGACCCGGACCTGGACGAGGTGAAGGTGGTCATGCTCACCACCTTCGAACTCGACGAGTACGTCTTCGAGGCCATCCGCAACGGGGCGTCGGGCTTCCTGGTCAAGGACACCGAACCGGAGGAACTGCTCCGCGCGGTGCGGGCGGTGGTCGGCGGGGACGCACTGCTCTCCCCGGGCGTGACGCGCCGGCTGATCGCGGAGTTCGCGGCCCGCTCCAAGGAACCGACGGCCGCCGCCTCGCTCGTCCGGCTCACCGAACGGGAGCGGGAGGTGATGGCGCTGGTCGGCATCGGCCTGTCCAACGAGGAGATCGCCCGCAGACTGGTCGTCAGCCCGCTCACCGCGAAGACCCACGTCAGCCGCACGATGGTCAAGCTCGGAGCCCGCGACCGGGCCCAACTCGTCGTCCTCGCCTACGAATCGGGCCTGGTGCGCCCCGGCTGGCTCGGCTGAGCCGGGGCGGGCGGCCGGGCGTGCCCGCGTCGCGGGAAGCGCCACAGCACATGGACGAGACGGACGGCGAAGGCCAGGAGGGCGGCCGCGGCGGCGGCGTGGGGGAGCACCCGCCGCACGGTCGGAGCGGGATCGAAGAAGAACAGCGTGGGCACGAGCAGGCCAGCGAAGGTCAGACCGGCCACGAAGGCGGCGCTGACCAGGGCGTAGCCGATCTCGATCGTCATCGCGTCCCGGTCGGCCCGCGTCCGCCGTCCGCCGCCGGCAGCGGTGGGCCCGGGAGGCGCCTGCTCCGACCCCTCCCGTCCGGGGGCCCTCACCAGGTGACCGCGGAGTTGTCGGTCCAGAGGCGGGCCACCGAGCGGTCGCCGCGCAGGGTGAGGGCGGTGAGCGGCAGCCGGTTCCAGAGGGTGAGGTAGAGCCCCTCGGCCGTACCGCTCAGCTCGCAGTCGACGGGCTCCGGGCGGCTGTCCGCGCTGCCGTCGCCGTCCCCGGTGGCCGCGCCGTCGGGGTGTCCCGGGGCTGCCGAACGTACGGCCTGCGGCGGCTCCTGCGAGATCCGCACCGTCCAGGTCGCCGCCGTGTCCACGGCCCGCACCCGCAGCGTGCGAGGCGTCCTGGAGCGGACCCGGCTCTTGGGGCGGGCGTGGAATCCGGTGAGGAGTTCGTCGATGCCGTCAGCGGCCCGGTGGGGAGACACCGGGGTCAGCGGACCGCCGAGCGCCGATTCCGCGTCCACGCGGTGCACGGTCGTCTCGTTCAGCTGACGGCGGGACCAGAACGCCAGCGGCGAGGGCGACGGCAGGAAGGTCCAGCAGTCCAGGTCGGCGGGCGCTTCCTCCAGGGACCGGACCAGATGGCGGTGTCCCTCGCGGAACCAGTCCAGGAGCTCCGCGCCGTCCAGGGCGGGTTCGCCGCCGTCGGGCCGGTAGGCGGTGTGCCCCTCGACGACGAACGCCGCGGCCCACCGGTGCACCATGCCGGTGTGCCGCAGCAGATGGCGTATCTGCCAGCCGGGGCAGGTCGGGACCGATGCCCCGGGGCCGGCCTGCTCGGCGGCGGTCGCCAGCAGCCGCCCCTCCTCGGACAACGCCGCGATGTGCTCGGTGATCTGCATGGCGGTGATTGTGCCAGGGCCGTGCGGGGCAGCTGGGGCCTGTCGCCGGTCCTGTGGATCAGGCGTCAGGACTCGGGCCTCAGGCGCCCTGCGGGTGCGCGGATCCGGTCGATCCGGCCCGGCGCACCAGGCGGACGAACCAGCCCAGGGCCAGCGACTGGAAGAGCACCGAGACCACCAGGCCGAGCACGAGGAACCACGCGGGCCCGCCCGCCTCGGCGCCCGCCAGGGAGCTGCCGAAGAAGAACAGGAAGATGGTCGGGGCCGCGAGGAGGAACAGCCAGACGCCGGAGAACGAGGCGTCCTCGTGGGCCACGAACAGGGTGTCGACGGTGACGAAGAGCGTCGCCGCGAGCACCAGTCCGAGGTAGACCAGGGAAGCGGGGTTGCGAAAGGTCAGCCGCACCAGGGTGTTCAGGTGCGGGTGGTCGGTCAGCCGCTTCATGGCGTGCTCCTCGCTCGAAAGATCCTGGATCTCCATCGTGCGCCGGGGGAGCGTGCGCCGCCTGAGTACGGCTACTCAATCGAGCGGGTGTGCGGGTGGTCAGGTGTGCGCATCCGACGTCGCGTTGCGTGCCCCGTAACCCAGGGCGGCCGCCGCCGAGGCCAGCAGGGCGACCGTCGTCAGGGCCAGCGGGAGCGAGAACCAGTCGGCGAGGAAGCCGATCGCGGGCGGGCCGAGCAGCATGCCGCCGTACCCGAGCGTCGACGCCGCGGCGACCCCGCTCGGTCCCGCGAGTTCGCCCGCGCGTCCCACCGCGACGGGGAAGATGTTGGCGAGCCCCAGTCCGGTGACCGCGAATCCGGTCAGCGCCAGCCAGGTGGTCGGCGCCAGCGAGCCCAGCAGCATCCCGGCCGCGGCGGTCGCGCCGCCGAGGACGAGGGTGCGGGTCTGACCGAGCCGTTCCAGGAGCAGCGTCCCGGTCAGCCGGCCGGCCGTCATGGTCAGGGCGAACAGCGCGTATCCGGCGGCGGCGAGCCCGGGGTGCGCGCCCAGGTCCTGTTCCAGGTGCAGCGCTCCCCAGTCGGCCAGGGCCCCTTCCCCGTACGCCGTGCACAGCGCGATCACGCCGAAGAGCGCGACGATCCGGCGGGCCCGGGGCGACAGGCGCTGCTTCGGCTGCCGCGGGTCCAGAGCCTCCGGTGCGGCGGGGGCCGGGCGGTGGCGCAGCAGGGAGGGTCCGGCGAAGGCGGTGACGAGCAGGCCGATCCCGGCCAGCAGGAAGAGGTGGGTGGCGGCGGAGAGGCTGCCCGCGACCAGCCCGCCGAGCCCGGCGCCGACCATGCCGCCCAGGCTGAACGCCGCGTGGAAGCTCGGCATCACGGGCCGGCGCAGCTCGGCGACCAGGTCGACGGCGGCGCTGTTCATCGCCACGTTCATCCCGCCGTACGCCGCGCCGAACACCAGGAGCACCAGGCCCAGGGCGAGCGTCGAATGGGTCTGGGCGGGCAGGGCGATGCTCAGGGGGAGCAGGATGCCGCAGACCACGGTGACGGCATGACTGCCGTAGCGGCGGCAGAGCCGGCCGGTGAGCATCATGGTGATCACCGCACCGGCGGAGACGCCGAGCAGGGCGAGGCCGAGGGTGGAGGCGGAGGCTCCGGTCTGCTGCTTGATGGCCGGGATACGGACCACCCAGCCGGCGAAGAGGAACCCGTCGAGGGCGAAGAACACGGTCAGCGCGGTACGGAGGCGGGCCGACGCGGGTGGGGCGGTGTCTCCGCCAGGTCCCCCCGGTAGGGCCGTCCGCAGTTTGTTTAGTTGCGGCACAAACTCAGGATAGGGGTGCTTCGGCGATGGACGCAACATCGCTGCGCACGGGATGTTCCGGGGTGCGGCCAGGGCCGCACGGGCTCCCCGGGGCCGGTCGTTCTCGGCCTCGCTCGAGCGCGCGGGGCTCCGTCGCGGCGCCGCGATTCTCCGCCTCGCGGCCGCACGCGCCGGACCCCGCTCCCTGATCCGGCCCGCTCCGAACGACAGGCCCTGGGCGTCCGGGACGCCTCCGGATCATGGGAGACTCGCCCCCATGAACGGCAAGGCGACCACCACCCGGACGAAGTTGGAGAGGGGCCGCAGTGCGCTCGGGCCCGCACTGGAACTGGTCCACACCGGACGCGCCCCCACGCGGGCCGTGCTCACCTCCGAACTCGGCGTCACCCGCGCCACCGCCGGGGCGGTCGCCGCGGAACTGGAGGCGCTCGGACTGATCCGGGTCGACTCCAGTCCCGGGTCGGCGGCCGGATCCCAGGGCCGCCCCTCGCACCGGCTGTCCGTCCTGGAGACCGGCCCCGTCGTCCTCGCCGCCCAGGTCCACGCCGACGGCTTCCGGGCCGCGCTCGTCGGGCTCGGCGGCCGGATCGTCGCCACATCGCCGGGCTGTGTCGCGGTGATGGCCGACCCCGCGCAGGTGCTCGGCGAGGTCGTGGAGGCGGGGGCGGAACTGCTCCGCGCGAGCGGGCTGCGCTGCGTCGGCGCCGGTCTCGCGGTGCCGTCCGCGGTCGCCGAGCCGGAGGGGACCGCGCTCAACCCGCTGCACATCGCCTGGCCCGCGGGCTCCCCGGTCCGGGGCATCTTCGCCGCCTGCGTACGCGATGCGGGCATCACGGGCCCCGCGTTCACCGGCAACGACGTCAACCTCACCGCCCTGGCCGAGCACCGGCACGGCGCCGGGCGCGGCGCCCAGCACCTCCTGTGCGTGGCCACCGGCCACCGGGGCGTGGGCGGGGCACTCGTCCTCGACGGCCGCCTGCACAGCGGGAGTTCGGGCCTCGCACTGGAGGTGGGCCATCTCACCGTGAACCCCGAGGGGCGGCCCTGCCACTGCGGCGGACGCGGCTGCCTCGACGTGGAGACCGACCCGCTGGCCTTCCTCACCACCGCCCGCCGTGAACCGGGCCCCGAGGAGTCCCTCCTCAAGCAGGCCGGGAACCTGCTCCGCACGGAGTACGCCGACCCCGCCGTGCGTCATGCCGCCGAGGCGCTCATCGACCGCCTGGGCCTGGGGCTCGCCGGACTGGTCAACATCCTCAACCCCGACCGCATCATCCTCGGCGGGCTCCACCGCGACCTGCTGGAGGCGGACCCGGAGCGGCTGCGCGCCGTCGTCGCCGACCGGAGTCTGTGGGGGCGCAGCGGCAGTGTGCCGATCCTGCCGTGCACCCTGGCGCACAACAGCCTGGTGGGCGCCGCCGAACTGGCCTGGCAGCCGGTCCTGGACGACCCGCTCGCCGCGCTGGCCTGAGGCTCTCGCGCGGTCCTGCCGCCGGGAGGCGGTTCACCACTGTCGTCCGCGCCGCAGCCGGCCGGCCTCCGGTGACGACAGGTGCAGCACCTCGTACGCCTCGCCCGCTGCCCCGGGCTCCGGCCGCTCCCACAGGGTGAAGTGCACCAGCTCCCAGTGGCGCGGATCCACCGCCAGCGCGGTGGCGACCACCCCGGGCAGAGCGGCGATCCGGCGCGTCTCCTCCAGTGCCGCCCCGACGGCGTCGGCGGGCCGCGTGTCGGCGGGCGCGGGCAGCCGCAGCCGGACGGCCGCGCGGGGGAGCGCTCCGGACGAGGGCCCCTCCTCGTAGGCCAGGCCCGTCCAGTGCTGGACCTCGGGGCGGCCGAAGTCGTCGACCAGGCCCTGGAATCCGGCGCCCCACAGGAAGGCGTTCATCCCCTCGGGGGCGTTCCACAGATAGAACGGCGCGTACTGGTTCACCGGCGACCCCGCCCCGCGCTCCCGGATCAGAAAGGCCTTGAGGCCGAGCCCGGGAAAGGCGTCGAGGAGATGGCCCCTGGTCGCGACCCGGGTGCGGATGATCCCCATGTCGTAGTCGGCGGGGAGAGTGATCTCGTACTGCATGGCGTGCACGCGGGGACTCCTCAGATCGGACGGGTACGGGCGGCGAGCAGCGACAGCAGGCCCTCCACCGCACGGTCGAAGGAGGCGGGCGAGCCCGAGGCGCGGGCCAGCACATAGCCGCCCTGCACCGTGGCGACCACGGCCGCCGAGACCGGTGCGGGATCGGTCCCCGGGATGAACTCGCCCCGGTCCACGCCCTCCTGGACGATGTCCGCGATCCGGCCGCGCAGCCACTCCAGCGTGGCGTCCACCGGCGCGCGCAGCGCGTCGTCGGCGAAGACGTCCGGGTCCATCGTCAGCCGCCCCACCGGGCAGCCGCGCAGCACGTCGCGCTCGCGCAGCAGATAGGCCGCGATCCGCTCGTACGCGCTGCCGGGGCCGTCCAGCAGTCGCCCCGCGGCCCGGCGCATCTCCTCGGTGGTCCGGGTGATGGCGGCGAGGGCCAGCTCGGGCTTCCCGTTGAAGTGGTGGTACATGCTGCCCTGGCCGGCGCCGGCCAGCTGCTGAATGGCCTTGGGGCTGGTGCCGACATATCCGCGCTCCCACAGGAGCTCCTGCGTGGCCTCGATCAGCCGGTCCGGGGTGCTCATGCAGTTGAGTGTACATACTAGTAGGTACAGAAGGGGAGAGGAGGCGCGGGCTCCTGCTGCTCCCACCGGAGTACGCGGACGGCCGCCGGGGGGACGACGCCCCGGAGCGCCTCCCCCGGGCAGGCTCGAAAGCGACCGGAAAGGCACCGCGCCCTTCCGCGAACGAGGGAGCTGACCGAGATGAACACCCTGGCGCACTCCGGCGGACCCGGCCCCTGGGTCCTGCTCTTCCCGCTCGTCTGGGCGGCGGTCGTCATCGGGATCGTCACGCTGCTGCGCCGCACCGTCTGGCGCGGGCGTCGAGGCCCGTGGGCGGCCGCCCGTGCTCCGCAGGGCGGCCCCGGCGAGTCCTCGCCGATCGCGCTGCTCGGCCGCCGCTTCGCCGCGGGGGAGATCGACGAGGACGAGTACTGGCGCCGACTGTCGGTGCTGGACGAACAGTTCGGCCGGACCGCGGGCGGCGGCAAGGCCTGACCCCGGCCCGAACGCAGGGGCGGTGGAGCGGTGCGAAGCCGCTCCACCGCCCCTGCCTTCCGGCCCGGCCCGCTCACGAGCCCTCAGGGGTCCGCCCGCCCCGCCCCGTCAGCCGACGACGGCCGACCGGGCGGGCAGGGCCGCGATATCGGTGGGGGTGATGGTCACGGCCCCGAACGGTCCGTCGGTCATCGACCCGTAGACCGCGAGCGGTGGCAGGGTCGAGGCGCCGGTGGCCGCCGGCAGGGTGAACCAGACGGCCTTCCCGGCCGAGCCGATCGGCCGCACGCCCCAGCTCTCGCTGACGGCGGCGATCAGCGCGAGACCCCGGCCCGACGTGGCGAACGCGTCCGCCTCGTTGACCGTGGGCAGGCGCGGGTCGTGGTCGTGGACGGAGACCGTCAGACGGTCGAGCAGCAGCTCGATGTCGACGGTGCATGACTTGTCCGGCTGTGCGTGCCGGTGAACGTTGGTGAGAAGCTCGGTGACGCCCAGGGCCGCCTGATCGATCAGAGGATCGAGATGCCAGTAGCGCAGTTGCGCCGAGATGATTCTGCGGACTTGACCGATCCGCGACGGCAGGGCCTGGAGCTCCACCGTGCAGTGCCTGCTTGGCTCGCTGATCACGGCTGCGACTCCCCGAAATAGGTCCGGAAGAAGAGAAGAGAAACGAACGGAGCCGGCGGACGACGTGACTGCCGAATCCGCTCTGCTCTTGTCGTGTCTGCTCGTGTCGCGCGACCCGGTCCGTGGAGCGGATCACTCTGTCACTGAGGGTGCACCTTCCGTGACATGGATCCAGCGTGGCCCAGGGGATACGGCTCCGCAACTCGCGGCGGAGCCCGGCGCCCCGGAGCGGGCCTGCTGCCGTCCCTGCCGGCCCGGGTCAGCGAGCGTTCGGCCGGCCCGGTCCCGATCCGCCGGACGGGCCCTGGTCCCGGCGGCCGCGCGCATGGCGCAGGGCCTCCAGGAAACGCCGCAGCGGGGCCGCCCCGTCGGGTCTGCGGCTGCGCTGCCCCATCGTCAACCGGTAGCGCACCCCGTTCACCCGGGCGATGACGGAATCCGCCGCGATGAACCACCACTTGCGTGCGTGGACCGTGCCCACCGGGGCGCTGTCGATCTCCCGCCCGTTGCTCGTGAGCAGGGACAGCCTGCCGTCCTTCACCACCACCTGACCAGCCCTGGTCAGCGACCTGGTGAAGCGCTCGATCCTGACCCCCGACGCACTGAACTCGACGTCCGCCATCACGGATTCGCCCCCCTTCGGCACTACTCCTGTTGTGCAGTGTGCCCCGGCGTGGGCCGGATCGCCAGGGGGCACCCTGCGGCGGCACACGGCCGCCCGCACCGCCCGCCACAGCCGCCCCCGGTGTGCCGGTCAAAGGCAGCGCTATGGACCATCAAAGTGACCGTTTGTGCAGGTGGGGCGCATATCGTGGAGGCAGGGACACCGGATCGACGACAACAGGAGCAGGCCCATGGACACCAGTGAGCACGCACGCGGGCACGGGGCCACAGCGACCGTGGACGTCGACCGCAGCGACCCGGAGTACCGGGCCTGGCTGAAGGAGGCCGTCCGCAAGGTCCAGGCCGACGCGAACCGTTCCGCCGACACCCACCTGCTGCGCTTCCCGCTGCCCGAGGCGTGGGGCATCGACCTCTACCTCAAGGACGAGTCGACGCACCCCACCGGCAGCCTCAAGCACCGCCTCGCCCGCTCGCTCTTCCTCTACGGGCTCTGCAACGGCTGGATCAGGCCCGGCAAGCCCGTCATCGAGGCGTCCAGCGGTTCGACCGCCGTCTCCGAGGCGTACTTCGCCAAGCTGATCGGCGTCCCGTTCATCGCCGTGATGCCGCGCACCACCAGCCCGGAGAAGTGCCGCCTCATCGAATTCCACGGCGGCCAGTGCCACTTCGTCGACGACTCGCGCACGATGTACGAACAGTCCGCCGCCCTCGCCGCCGAGACCGGCGGGCACTACATGGACCAGTTCACCTACGCGGAGCGCGCCACCGACTGGCGCGGCAACAACAACATCGCGGAGTCGATCTACCAGCAACTGCGCCTGGAACGCTATCCGGAACCGGCCTGGATCGTCGCCACCGCCGGGACCGGCGGCACCTCGGCGACCATCGCCCGCTACGTCCACTACCTCCAGCACGACACCCGCATCTGCGTGCCCGACCCGGAGAACTCCTGTTTCTTCGACGGGTGGACCCATCACGACCCGCTCGCCACCAGCGACTGCGGTTCGCGCATCGAGGGCATCGGCCGGCCCCGTATGGAGCCCAGCTTCGTCCCCGGCGCCATCGACCGCATGATGAAGGTCCCCGACGCGGCCAGCGTCGCCGCCGTCCGCGCCCTGGAGCGCGCCATCGGCCGCAAGGCGGGCGGGTCCACGGGCACCGGACTGTGGAGCGCGTTCAAGCTGATCGCCGAGATGGTGGAACGGGGCGAGCAGGGCAGCGTCGTCACCCTGCTGTGCGACCCGGGCGACCGCTACCTGGACAAGTACTACTCCGACTCGTGGCTGGAGGAACAGGGCCTGGACATCGCCCCGTACACCGCAGCCGTCGACGACTTCCTCACCACCGGCACCTGGTCCTGCTGAGGCCGGGAGCCGGGCGCGTTCACGGCGTCGTGCTCGCCAGCCTCGCGTCCAGGCGGCGCACGGCGTTGCGGAAGGACCGGCCCATCCCGGCCCGTGCCAGGCTCAGCACCAGGCGGAACAGCCCCGTCCCGTCGGCGGCGAACGTCCACTGCACCCGGGTCCCCGCCCCCTCGGGGGTGAGCCGCCACTCCTCCAACAGGGCCCGCAGGCCCGGTGCGTTGGACTCGTCGGCCCGGTAGGCGTACCGCTCGTCCGGTTCGGCGGCCACGATCGTCTCGCGGAACCTGACCCCGCCCCGCAGCCGCACCTCACGGCCCGCGCCCGCATCGGTGGGCGTGGCCCGGGTGACGGCGCCGAACCAGGACGGCCAGGACGCGACATCCTCGGCGAGCGCACGGTAGACCACGTCCACCGGCGCGGACACCTCCGCGGCGAACACCAGACGTATCGGCGCGGAGTCGGCGAACTCCATTCCCACGGTACGGAGTCGGCGTGCCATCGCGTGCACCTCCCGGTGGTCTGCGGCGTGTGGAGCCGGGCACACGATAGCGGCCGGACCCTCAGTTGTCTGTACCACTGTCGGCCACCGGTGCGCGCCGCTTCTCCTCGGCCGCGGCCGCCTCGGCGATGTTGCGCGCCATCCCGCCGAACACGACCGAATGGAAGGGCCACACGCTCCACCAGTACGCATGACCGAACAGCCCGCGCGGATGGAACAGGGCGCGCTGCCCGTACACCGTCCGGCCCCGGTCGTCGCGGCGCACCGACAGTTCCAGCCAGGCCAGGCCCGGCAGCCGCATCTCGGCCCGCAGCCGCAGCAGTTCACCCGGCACGATCTCCTCCACCCGCCAGAAGTCCAGCGAGTCGCCCACCCGCAACCGGTGGGCGTCCCGCCGGCCCCGCCGCAGCCCCACCCCGCCCACGAGGCGGTCGAGCCAGCCGCGTACCGCCCAGGCGAGGGGGAAGGAATACCAGCCGTTCTCCCCGCCGATGCCCTCGATCACCCGCCACAGCGCGTCCGGCGCGACCGGCACGGCCAGTTCCCGCTCGTCGCGGTAGAGGCTGCCGCCCGCCCAGTCCGGGTCGGTGGGCAGCGGGTCGCTCGGCGCGCCGGGCACCGAGGCGTTGGACCAGCGGGTGTCGACCCGCGCCTCCTGGATCCGCTTCAGGGCCAGGCGCAGCGCCCGGTCGAAGCCGATGGACCCGCCCGGCGGATCGGGGAGGTACTCCTTGATGTCGTGCTCCCGGCAGACCACCTCGTGGCGCAGCGACTCCGTGAGCGGCCGGGCGATGGAGCTGGGCACCGGTGTGACCAGGCCGACCCAGCGGCTGGAGAGCGTCGGGGTGAGCACCGGCACGGGCAGGATCAGCCGCCGCCGCAGGCCCGCCACCCGGGCGTAGCGCTGCATCATGTCCCGGTACGTCATGACGTCCGGGCCCCCGATGTCGAAGGCCCGGTGCACCTCACCGGGCAGCGCCGCACACCCCACCAGATACCGGACCACGTCCCGGACGGCCACCGGCTGGATCCGGGTCCGCACCCAGCTCGGGGTGACCATCAGCGGCAGCCGTTCGGTGAGGTACCGCAGCATCTCGAACGAGGCGGACCCCGAGCCGATGACGATCGCCGCGCGCAGCACCGCCGTCGGCACCCCGGAGTCCAGCAGGAGGTGCCCCACCTCCGCCCGCGAGCGCAGATGCGGCGACAGGTCCTCCTCCGGCACCCCGGCCGGGGTCAGCCCGCCCAGATACACGATCCGGCGCACCCCGGCCGCCCGCGCCCGTTCGCCGAAGGTCCGGGCCGCCCGGCGGTCGGTCTCCTCGAAGTCCGAGCCGGAACCGAGCGCGTGCACCAGGTAGTACGCCACGTCGACGTCCCGCATCGCCTCGGCCAGGGACGCGGCGTCGGTGACATCGCCGCGCACCACGTCGACCCGGTCCGCCCAGGGGTAGTCGCGCAGCTTCTGCGGCGTTCTCGCCAGGGCGCGCACCCGGTACCCCGCATCGAGCAGGGCGGGGACGAGTCGGCCGCCGATGTACCCGGTGGCCCCGGTCACCAGACAGCGTGGGCGCGAGCCGTCGGGCCGGTTCGGACCGTCGGGAGGCGTCGGGCCGTCGGAGCTGTCGTCAAGATCCGTCATCTGTCCGAGTCTGGCACCGGAACGGCCGCGCGACCGGTCGGGCACTCCGTACGGCGGCACGGAACCCCGGCCCCTCCCCGCCGGCTCAGCGCACCGCCGTGAGCCTTCCTCCGCCGCGCAGCGCCGCCGTCAGCTCCACATCGGCGTCACGCGGAGCCCGCACCGCGAACGTCGGCCCGACCGCCGCGCCCCGCACCGCCCCGCTCGCCTCGATACGGGTCACCGCCCGGCTCCCCGCGGCCAGGACGTACCACCGGCCGGAGGCCGCCTTCCAGTGGGTGCCCGCCAGGACGTGCTGCCCGAACCTGCTGCACAGGGCCGTGTCGTCGCGGTCGGCGACCACCGCGGCCGGGTCCGTGGGCGAGGCGCCGGGCCGGAGGAACTGCACCAGGACCCGGCCGGGGCCCCGCCAGGTGTCGGCCCGGGTGCACAGCCAGCCGGCCGACGCACCGCCCTCGGGCAGCCGCTGCTCGGCGAAGGCCCAGTTGTTGACCGCCCGCACCCCGGAGCCGGACAGGGTCCGCAGGGAGCACGCCGTACGCGCCCAGGCGAGCAGCGCCTCGGTGCCCGTCGCCTCGCGCGGCTGCCGGGACGGCGCGCCCCGGCCCGGCTTCGGGGTGTACGTCAGATGCGCGGGGGCCAGGTCGCCCAGATCCGTCACCAGGAACGCGTGCTTCTCCACGATCCGCTCGGAGGACCGCAGCTGGAGCACCGGCCAGGAGTCGCACGCGCCGCCCGCGGCGGGCCGGGGCACCGGAGCGGTGACCCCGTCCGGGCCCACCTCCAGCGGACGGCCGGGCGTGTCCGGCGCGAGCAGGTCCCGGGTGGTGGACTCGGCGATCCAGGGGGCGAGCAGGAACCGCGCGCTGTCGCCCGTGCGGCCGACGACGACGGCCGCGCCCGTCGTCACGTCCGCGTCGTCGGTCCGGGCGAAGTCGAGCGCCGCCCCGCCGGACCCGGACAACGGCTCCGCGTACCGCACGATCCGGACCCCGCCGTCGTGGAACAGCACCACGGCCGCCCCGTCCACCTCACCCGCGAACAGCAGCCGGGGCGGCTGCGCGGGCGGCACCGCCGCCGTGCCCGGCGCGGCGGACACCCGGACCGTGGCCGGCGGCCCGGACCAGGCCCGCAGCGCCCGGCCCAGCAGCTCCTGGTCGCCCGTGCGCCCGCCCCGGGCGGGCCAGGCGGTGAAGTCGACGCGCGAGGTGTCCGCCCACCGCTCCGCCGCCGCCCGCAGCAGCCCGGCCGGCCGGAGCGCCGGGGCGGACACGACCGCCGGGCTCCGGCCGTCGTCCGGGTCGCGTGTTCCCCCGTCGACGGCGACCGCCAGACCTCCCGCCACCACGCACAGCGCCGCGGCCAACGCCACCGCCCGCACCCGGTGCCTGCGCCGCAGCAGGTCGCTCGGGCGGGTCTGCACCGTGCACGGGTCGAACTCGCCGGACCTGAGCATCGCCTGCGCCCCGGCCCGGTCCGGCCTCCCCAGCCGGGCCGCCCGGCGCACCGCACCCGCCGGATCCGACACCTCCGCCTCGGCCAGCAGGTCGCGCGCCCCGGACTCGTCGAGGTCCTCCAGCAACTGCAGCGCGAACGCCGCCCGGACCGCCCCGGGCACCGTGGACAGGGCCCGGTCCAGGGCCAGTTCGTCGACGCCGCCCGCCCGGGGGAAGAGCCGCAGCCCCCACACCACCGGCACGGTCGGCCGCAGCGCGGCCGGAGCCGGCAGCAGACCTGGCCACCAGCGGGGCCGTCGCTCGTAGGCCAGCGCCGCCCGCAGCACCCGCAGCCGCATCCACCCGAACGCCGCGCCCGAGGGGCTCCGGTCCGTCCCGCCGCCGTCCGGCGCGGGCCGCCCGCTCTCCGGTGGGCCGGACCGGCGGGACTGGGCGGGCACGCGGGGGCTCCGCGCGCTGCCCCCGGCCACGGGCAGGGCCCGCTGGACGACGGCGTGGGCGGCCAGGACCCGGCGGTGCCGGCCGAGCGCCGGTGGCAGGACGACGTAGGCGAGCCGCACCAGGCGGGGGTAGTGCTCCACGAGGGCGGCCTCGGCCTGCTGCACGCCCGTGCGGTCGCGTCGTACGTCGGTCCGCTGCTGCGGTTGATGGATCGGCATGAGATGGGTGCCTTCCGAGGCCGTGGCCGGGATGTCATACCGACAAACGAGTCAATCGTGTGACGGTCACATCACCCGTGCCGAACCGGCCACCGGACGTCGGCGGTCCTCGCGGTGTGCGGCGCGCGGCTCCGGTGGTCCTACCGGTCGCCGGGGGAGGCGAGCAGGGAGTCCAGAACCTTGCCGAACATCCGCCGTCCGGTGGAGGCGAGCAGCGGATCACCCCACCGGGGCACCAGACGCACCCGCAGCTCCTCGACCCAGACCACATGCGAACCGGAATCCGTGGGAAGCACGTCGATCGAGGCCCGGCCCAGCACCACGGACCCCCGCTTCTCCAGTCGGCAGACCCCGGCCCGGCCGCCCGCCGGCGGGGTCCACCGCACCACTTCCATCGGATCGTCGAACGCCAGCGGACCCAGGCCCGTACGGGCCACGAAGACCGTTCCGAGCTGCGAGGGAAGCCCCGTCGGGACCGAGATCGCGGTCAACGGCACCTGCGCGGCGTGCCGTTCCCAGTCGGTCACCCGCTGCCAGGCCTCGGCAGCGGGGAGAGGGGAGAAGCGCTCGATCCGGAAGACGGCCACACCGTGATCCTATGGGGTGCCCGGCGCACCCGCGCAGCGCAGAACGGAATCCGGGACCCGCGTCAGCCCTCGGCGGCGGGCGAGGCGGCGGCCTCGGCGGGAGGGTCGCCCGCGACCAGCAGACCCGGCAGATGCTCCCCGATCTCCGCACGCAGCTCCGGGGCCAGACCCGCGTCCGTGACGAACGTGTCGACCTCCTCCAGCCCGGCGAAGGAACTCAGGCCCACCGTGCCCCACTTGGTGTGGTCGGCCACGACCACGATCCGGCGCGCCGCCCGCACGAAGCGGCGATTGGTCTCCGCCTCCGCGAGATTGGGCGTCGAGAGCCCGGCCTCGACCGAGATCCCGTGCACACCGAGGAACAGCACATCGAAGTGGAGGGAGCCGATGGCCCGGTCCGCGACCGGCCCGACCAGCGAGTCCGAGGGGGTGCGCACCCCGCCCGTCAGCACCACCGTCGCCGCCCCGGGCCGCGTCCCGCGCCCCCCGGCCGGACGCTGCGCGTCGTGGAACACGTCGGCCACCCGCACCGAGTTGGTCACCACCGTCAGATCCGGCACGTCCAGCAGATGCCGGGCCAGCGCGAAGGTCGTCGTACCGCCCGAGAGCGCGATGGCGCTGCCGGGCACCGCCAACGCCGCCGCCGCCCGCGCGATGTCCTCCTTGGCGCTCAGCTCCAGCGCCGACTTCGCCTCGAACCCGGGCTCGTGCGTACTCGCCTCGACGACCGGGACCGCCCCGCCGTGGACCTTCTCGATGACACCCTGGCGGGCCAGCGCGTCCAGATCCCGGCGGATCGTCATGTCGGACACGTTCAGCTTGCGGGTCAGCTCGTTGACCCGGACCCCGCCACGCCTGCGCACCTCGTCGAGGATCAGCGCACGGCGCTGCTCCGCGAGCAGGTTCTGGTTCTCGCTCAACGCCGGGTGGGTCCTTCCCTCTGCCGTACCGTCCGCAGCGGCCTGCGCGACACGCTCATCCTGCCACGCAGGCATGTCCGGCGTATCACCTGGGGAGATTCCGTGAGACCGCTCACGCGCCCGCCCCGGGCCGGGGATCGTGGCTCCGGGCGGTCCCGGAGCGTCCGCACCTTCCGGCTCGCCCGCCGCCCGCCCGTCCCCGTTTTCCGTACCCGCTGTGCCGCTCACCCGAGAAAGAGTCCCGCCTTGGCTCCTGCCACCCCGCCCCTGCCGCCCTCCCCGTCTCCGCAGCACACCGGGACAGCACTGGAACTGCTCGTCCACGGCGTCGGCGGCGCCACCCCGCAGGAGATGCTGGGGGATCCGCGTACCGTCCGGGTCACCGGCGACGAGACCGCCGCCGTGTACCGGCGTACCGAGGACGCGCAGGGCGAGAAGCACCCCGAGCGCTACCGGGACGAGCCCGTCGCCGAGGCGTACTGCTGGTCCGGCCTCACCTCCGGCAACGGCTCCCGCGCGCTGTGGCTGCTGCTCCTGCCGTTCATGGTGGTCAACCTCGCCCACTGGATGCGCCCCACCGCCACCGGCCGTACCCGCGCGGTCCGGCTGTACGGCGTCCTGGTGCGGCTCGTCGCGCTCAGCCTCACCGTGCTGTTCACGGCGGCCGCCTGCGAAGTCGCCCTGGACCTGGTGGCCTGGCAGTGCGCGGGCGCCGAGGCCTGCGTCGAACGCCGTTCCTGGCTCGGCTTCCTGTCGGCCCATCAGGGAGGCTGGTGGTCCCAGCCCGGCCGCCGCCTCGCCCTGGCGGCGCTCCTGCCCGCGGCCCTGGTGGGGCTCCTGTGGTTCCTGTCCAACCGGACCTGGAGCGCGTACGAGGCCCAACGCCCCCTGGACGAGGAAGACATCGACGGACAGGACCCCGACGGGCACGACCCCGACGGATCGCTGGAGGCCCATGGGCCCGGCGCGCCCGGCCCGGACGCCGACGGGGCGCCGCGGCCGCCCGCCCCGGTCCGCCCCGCGCTCGGCAGGCCCGGCTTCTGGTACGGCCGCCGGCTCGTCGCCCGGCTCCGGGCCGCCCACACGGCGGCCGGGTTCCTGACCGTCGCCGCGGCCGTCGCCGGCGCCGCCGCACGACACGACCGGAGCGCCGACGGCCAGGTGCCCGAGTTCATCGGCGCGGCCGTCGAGGGCGGCATCGCCCTGTGCGCGCTCGTCGCCGTCGGGGTCGTCTGCCGACGGGGCCGCAGCGAACGGACCCGCGACACCCGGCTGGACGCCGCCCTCATCACCTATCTGCCCGGCTCCGCGCTCGCCCTGCTCGGCCTCGCCGTCCTGTACGCGTCCTGGTCGCGTCCGGACTGGCAGTCCGCGGGCAGCCTGCCCGGCGAGACCACCTTCCGGCTGCTCGCCCTCGGCCAGGGCGTCCTGGTCGTCGGCCTCGCCCTGGTCGCCCGGGGCCTCTACCGGCGCACCCCCGAACCCCGCACCACCCTGTACGGACTCGGCGGCCCCGCGGTCGCGATGCTCGCCTGCGCCCTCGGCGGGGTGATGACCGGCGGGGTGGCCCAGCGCGTCGCCGACTGGCTCGACGGGCCCGGCACCCCCGGCATGGGCCACGGCGCCGACATCGCCGGGCCGCCGGTCCTGCTCAGCTGGCAGGCCTCCGTCATCCCCGTCCTTCTGCTGCTCCTGCTCGTCCCGATCGTGCTGCTGGTCGTCCGCACCCTGCGCACCGCCCGCCGCCTGGGCCCGGTCATCGAGGCGGAGTACGCCCCCGAACCGCCCGACCAGGGCCGCACCCGCCGCATCGCCCGGCTCCGCGCGACCGCCGCCCTCACCGACTCCGCGCCCTGGATCGTCGGCGTCGTCTCCGCCGCGACCCTGCTGCTCGGGGCGGGCGCGATCGTCGGCTCCTGGCGCAGCAACGAGGTGCCGGGCCGGGCCACGGACGGGAGCGGACCGCTCCTCGAATCGCTCGCCGAGGCCGCGCAGTCGACCGGCTCCTGGCTGATCGGCTTCGGCTTCATACTCTTCGTCGCCGGCGGCCGCCGCGCCTACAAGGACGCCTCGGCCCGCCGCACCATCGGCATCCTCTGGGACGTGGGCACCTTCTGGCCGCGAGCCGCCCACCCCTTCGCACCCCCGTGCTACGCCGAGCGCGCCGTCCCCGATCTCGCCTCCCGGATGTCCGCCTGGACGACCACCACGCCACGGGGCCGGCTCGTCATCTCGGGCCACTCGCAGGGCAGCGTGCTCGCCGCGTCCGCCGTCTGGCAGCTGCCCGACGCGACCCGCCGCCGGGTCGCGCTGCTCACCTACGGCTCGCCCCTGGAGCGGCTGTACGGGCGGTGGTTCCCGGCCTACTTCGGCCCCGAGCCCCTGCTCGGGCTGCACCGCTCGGTGCACTGCTGGCGCAATCTGTGGCGGGCCACCGACCCGATCGGCGGCCCCGTCCGCATCTGCGCCGACCCCGACCCGGGCGTCGACCGGGGCCCCCTGAAGGACCCGCTGGCCTACGGGCGCACCACGGAGCTCCCGCTGCCCGAACCGATCCTGGGGCACTCCGACTACCAGGCCGACCCGGCCTTCGCCGAAGAACGGGCCGCGCTCCTGGCGGAGTTGGGCCCCCTCGTCCCCCGGCAGGCGGAGGCGAGCCTTCAGAAGGGCAGTTCGGGAAGATCCTCCGGATAGAGCAGGGTCAGGTCGTCCGTGCTCGTCTCGACGAGCTGGGCGACCCGGCCCGCGTGCCGCTCCACCATCGACTCGAAGGTCTGCCGGGCGGTGCGGCCGTTGCCGAAGGCGGGTCCCTTGGGGAGCGCCGTGAAGTACTTCAGGAGCGCCTCACCGGTCCCCTCCGCCAGGCTGTACTCATGCTCCTCGGCCTGCTGCTCGACGATCCGCAGCAACTCCTCGGGGAGATAGTCGCTGAAGGTGATGGTCCGGGAGAACCGCGAGGCCACCCCGGGGTTGACGGTGAGGAACCGCTCCATCTCGTGGGTGTAGCCCGCGACGATCACGACCACCGCGTCCCGGTGGTCCTCCATCAGCTTGACCAGCGTGTCGATGGCCTCCCGGCCGAAGTCCCGGCCGGAGTCCTCGGGGGACAGGGCGTACGCCTCGTCGACGAAGAGCACCCCGCCGCGCGCCCGGTCGAACGCCTCCTGGGTGCGGATCGCCGTCGAGCCGATGTGCTCGCCGACCAGGTCGACCCGGGACACCTCGACCAGGTGGCCGCGCTCCAGCACCCCGAGCGAGGCCAGGATCTCGCCGTAAAGACGGGCGACCGTGGTCTTGCCCGTACCGGGGGAGCCGGTGAAGACGAGGTGGCGGCGGACGGACGCGGCCTTCAGACCGGCCTGCTGCCGACGGCGGCCCACCTCGATCATGTCCGTGAGCGCGCGCACCTCGCGCTTGACGCTGTCCAGGCCCACCAGCGCGTCCAGTTCGCCCAGGACCGCCGAGGAGTCCCGGGCCGGCTCCGCCGGGGCGACCGGCTCCGGGGCGGGCTCGACCGCGCGTGGGCCGGGCAACGCGCCCAGCAGACCGGGCGTCGACGCGGTGGCCGTCAGCACCGCGGGCAGCGGGGCCGGAGCCGTACGCAGACCGCTCTCGTCGCTCGTGCAGTCCTCGGCCACCGGGCCGGTCGCCGATGAGGCCCCGTCGCCCGTCGCGGCACCGCCCTCGGGGAACTCGTAACCGCCCCGGGCACAGCGCTCGGTACGGCACCGGGTGAGCGTGGTGCGGCAGCCGTCCATGATGTGGAAGCCGTAGCCCTCGCTGCCGGTCACCCGGCAGCTGTCGAAGGTGCCCCGGCCCTCGGCCGAGACGTAGAACCCCGCCTCGGCGGGCGAGGTGACCGTACAGCGCTCGATGGTGGGATCCGCGCCCTTGGTGACGATGACCCCGGTCTGCGCCGCGTCGATGGTGCAGTTGTTCAGCGTGCCGCCGCTGCCGTGGTCGCGGAACCAGGCGCCGGTGGACGCCTCCCGGATCCGGCAGTCGTCCAGCTGGGCGGTCGCCCCGTCGCTCACCGAGACGGCGGTGTTGCGGATCTGGGAGAGGTCGCTGTCCACGACGTCGGCCCGCGAACCCCGGTCGAGGACGAAGAGCGCGTCGGGCACGTCGTGCACCCGGCAGGCGTCCAGTATCACCGTCGCGCCGTCGCTGACCCAGACCGCCGGATAGTCGCCCGTGCTGTCGTGGATCTCGCACTGGTTGGCGTCGACCCGGGTCCCCGGATCCCAGACCGAGAGCCCGTTGCGGCCGAAGCGGCGGACCGTGGAGCGGGTCAGCGTGAGCACCGAACGCGACCGCAGGTCGACGGCGTTCTCCGGAATGTCGTGGATATCGCAGTCGGCGAGGGTCAGTACCGCGTCGGTGTCCAGCGTGACGCCGTCCGCCGAGGTGCGGTGCACGGTGCAGTCGGTGAGGTGGGCCGAGGCGCGGGCGGTGATCTGCACCCCGCTGCCCTTGATCTCGTACACCTCGCAGCCGAGGGCCTCCAGGCCGCTGCCCTCGCCGGCCACGCCGATGCCCGCCCCGGAGGTGTGGTGGATCCGGCAGCGGTCCAGGCGGGGATGCCCGCCGTCGCGGACCGAGACCCCGGACTGGCCGGCCGAGACGATCTCGCACTCCTCGAACACGCCGCCCGCGCCGTCCAGCACGGCGATGCCGACCCCGGCCGGATTGTCGACCGTGCAGCGCCGCACGGTGGGCCGGGCCGCGCCGCGCACCTCGATGCCCGCGGCGGACCGCGTCACGATCCGCAGGTCCGTCAGCTCCGCCGTGCCGTCCTCGACCAGCAGCGCCGGGGCCGCCGAGTCCTGGCCCTCGATGTGGAGGTCCTGGATGACCGCGGAGGCGCGCACGGTCAGCGGTACGCCGTCGACCGGCGCGATCCGCACCGAACCGACCGAGCCCTCGGGGCCGCGCAGCGTCACCGCGCGGTGGACGACGAGGTTCTCCCGGTAGGTCCCGGGCGCGACGGTGAGGACGTCGCCGTCGGCTGCCGCCTCCAGGGCCGCGGAGAGGGAGGCGTACTCGCCGGTGCGGCGGCGCCATCGCGATGTGCCGGTGTGCATCACCTGGACCGTGCCCTGTGCCATGGCGTTGCTGTGCCCCCACCTCGTGCTGTGCGATGCCTCGGGTCCGTCCGTCGCCGGGAGGCGGACGGGGTCGGACCACCGTAGCGCGCGCGAGGGGCGGGAGTTGACGGGTCGGCCCCGCGGAGAGCCGTTCCCGACGGCCGCCTCCGGCCGGGAGAGACCGTGGTCAGCCGCCCGTTCCGGCCCTGCCCCAGTCCGGGCCGACCGCGGCCCACTCCCGGTCCAGCCGCGCGTACCGCCGCCGCACCATGCGCCCCACCACCAGCCGCCTGCCCGCCTCGACGCATCCGGCGGCGAGCAGGAACGTCCCGATGCCGCCCAGCACCGCGTGCGTCCGGGCGGTGCGCCCGTCCATCGGCGGCGGAACCGGGAAGCCCGCCGCGTCGGTCCAGATCCGCACCGGGGAGCCCGGGGCGCCCGGCGGCGACGCGATCGCCACCTCTCCGGTGCGCGGGCTGCCGTCCGGTGCCTGCCAGGACGCCACCACCCGGATGCGCGCGGCCCGTTCGGCGCCGCCCTCGGGATCACCGGCGAACCGTTCCGGCCCCGGCGACCGGTGCACCACGACCGCGTCGACGGCGTGGCGTTCCGCGTGCTGGGCCCGCACCGACCGCTGGAGGGAGGCGTCCGCGACCGCGCCGCCCGCCCAGCCCGCGGCCGGAGCGCCGATCACCAGGAGCAGCAGCGCTCCGAGCGCCACCCAGGTCTCACGGCGGTCGGTGGCACGGCGCAGCGGATTGCGCCGCCCGCGCAGTAGTCCCCCTGACAGCCACACGCCCGTGCCCCCGTTGTCCACACCCCGTACGCGCGGCTCGTCCCGGTGCGTCCCCCGGCGCACCCCGTCCGTCGTACGCGGTCGCGGTTCAGTATCCCCGGCTCTGGTACGGCCGGTTGTACGGGTCCTCGTACGGCGACTGCGCCGGCGCGGGCCGCGGTGAGGCCGGGCGCATCGACTCGTACCCGGTGGCGGGCGCGGGGCGCTGCGGCTGGGGCTGCTGCGGATACCCGCGGACCGCCGCGGGCTGCTGCGGATAACCGCGCACCGCCGCGGGCTGCTGCGGGATGTACGGCGCGGGCGCGTTCTGCAGCTGGGCGTGCTGCATCGGCGCGTGCTGCACCGGAGCCTGCTGGTACTGCGGCATCGGCTGCTGCTGCGGGTAGCCGTAGGAGCCGGTCTGGTGCGAGGGGGCCGCGGGCAGGGCCGGAAGCGCCGACGGCAGGGCCGGCAGATAGCTGTTGCCGGTGTCATAGGCGGCCGGCACCCGGATGGGGGCGATCTGAGGGGTTCCCCGCTCCGCGACCAAGGAGTCGTAGATCGGAGTGTCGGGGAACGACGCGGCGTAGTAGCCGCCGCCGAAGGTGGAGCGGGGGGACGTCATGCCACCTAAGTTAAGCCCACGATGTGCTGGAAGGGGAGCCCGATAAGAGGGTTGTTTTCCGCGATGTGAGTGAACCGCGATCCCCAATGCGAGCGAACTTGGCAAAAAAGGGCGCACCGACGTCTACTGATCGTGTAAAGGCCAAGTTCACGGGGGGTTACCGGCGGGTCTCCGGGAGGGGTCGGGGGCGGCGGGGGGACGCCCCCGTGGGCCGGGGATTAGGTTGTCGGGAAATGCCTGCGGGCAGCCGGACTCGTGATGGGGGCGAGCATGACCATGCAAAAAGGGACCAACGTTCCGGTGCCGGCCGGCACCGTGCGCGTCGAATTGGGGTGGCACGCGACACCGGGCGCCCCGGACGTCGACGCCTCCGCGCTTCTGCTGGTGGCGGGAAAGGTCCGCAGCGACGCGGACTTCGTCTTCTACAACCAGCCGGCCCACGCGTCCGGCGCGGTCCGGCACGAGGGCAAACGGACCGCTCCCGACGGAGTCACCGACACCCTCCTCGTCGACTTCGGGAAGGTCGAGCCCGCGATCGAGCGCATCGTCGTCGCGGCCTCGGCGGACGGCGGGACCTTCGGCCGGGTGAGCGGACTCTACGTACGGATCACGGACGCGGCGGGCGGCGCAGAGCTGGCCCGCTTCGACAGCACGGACGCCACGGTCGAGACCGCCTTCATCCTCGGCGAGCTGTACCTGCGTCAGGGCGCCTGGAAGTTCCGCGCGGTCGGGCAGGGCTACGGCACCGGCCTCGAGGGCCTGGCGACGGACTTCGGCATCTCCGTGGACGAACCGCAGCAGGCCCCGCCTGCGGCCCCCGCGCAACCCCGGCCCGCCGCCCCGGTCGCCCCGGCCCCCGTGCCCCCGGCCCCCGTGCCCCCGGCCCCCGCGCCGGTCGCCCCGACGCCCCCCGCCCCGCCCGCGCCTCCCGCGCCCGTCGCCCCGCCCGCCGCACAGCCCGTACGGCTGACCAAGATCACGCTGACGAAGAGCACGCCGTCGGTCTCGCTCGCCAAGCAGGGCGGCACCTCCGGCGCGCTGCGCGTCAATCTCAACTGGGAAGTGCGCAAACAGTTCAAGGGCTGGGGAGCGAAACTCGGCCGGGCCGTCGCCATGCACGCCGATCTCGATCTTGACCTCTGCGCACTGTACGAACTCGCCGACGGGCGGAAGGGAGTTGTGCAGTCACTCGGAAACGCCTTCGGTTCGCTGAACCAGCCGCCCTTTATCCATCTCGACGGCGACGACCGCACCGGTGCGCTCTCCACCGGCGAGAACATGACCATCAACCTCGACCACAAGGACCTGCTGCGGCGTGTACTGATCTTCGTCACCATCTATGAAGGCGCCCGGAGTTTCGCCGATCTCCACGCCACCGTCACCCTCCAGCCGCAGAACGGCGCACCCATCGACTTCTCCCTCGACGAATGCACCGTGCCCTCCACCGTCTGCGCCCTGACCCTGATCACCAACAACGGCGGCGACCTCACCGTGCAGCGCGAGGCCCGCTACCTCGTCCCGGACCGGGGGGTCAGCCCGCAGCGCACCATCGACGCCGCCTACGGCTGGGGCATGAACTGGACGCCCGGCCGCAAATGACCCGCCCCCGCCGCGCCCGCCCGGACCGGCCGCCCGCCTCCCGCCGGCGTCACCGGTCGGGCGCGGCCTCCGGGCGCGCGTAGGTGCGGCCCTTCCAGGCCGCGCCCCGCCCCCGGTAGTGCTGCACCGCCGAGTCCACCGTCATCAGCAGGTAGAGCACCGCCGTCAGCGGCAGCAGCGGCCCCAGCCACAGCGACTGGCGGTAGTACGCCAGCATCGGCAGGTACGTCGCCGTCATCACCGCCCACGCGGCGCCGCCCGCCCAGGCCGCCGCCCCGTCGCCCGTCAGCAGTCCCGCCGCCAGCGTCGCGGGCGGCGCCGCATAGACGAGCAGCAGCCCCGGCACCGTCCCCGCCAGCAGCAGCGGGTTGTGCCGCAACTGCGCGTAGGCGCTCCGCGCGACCATCCGCCACAGGTCCGCCAGCCGCGGATAGGGCCGCACACTGTCCACGCGCTCCGCGAGCCCCAGCCAGATCCGGCCGCCGCTGCGCCGCACCTCCCGCGCCAGCGACACATCGTCGATCACCGCCTGCCGGATCGAGTCCGGGATCCGCGCCCGCTCGGCGGCCTCGGTACGCAGCAGGACGCAGCCCCCCGCCGCGGCCGCCGTCCGCGACCGGGCCCGGTTCACCCGGCGGAACGGATAGAGCTGTCCGAAGAAGTAGACGAACGCGGGCACCACCAGCCGCTCCCAGACGCTCTCCACCCGCAGCCGCGCCATCTGCGACACCAGGTCGAAGCCGTCCGGGCCCGGGGAGCCGGCCGCGGCCACCAGATCGCGCAGGCTGTCCGGTTCGTGCGCGATGTCCGCGTCGGTCAGCAGCAGGAAGTCCGGCTTGTCCCGCCGGGCCACCGCGATCCCGTGCCGCAGGGCCCAGAGCTTGCCCGTCCAGCCCTGCTCCGGCTCTCCGGGGCTCACCACGGTCAGCGGGAACCCGCCGCACCGGGCGGCCAGGTCCCGGGCCAGCTGCCCGGTGCCGTCGCTGCTGCAGTCGTCGACGAGGATGATCCGGACCTCCCCCGGATAGTCCTGGACCAGCAGCGACGGCAGGCTCACCGGCAGCATCTCCGCCTCGTCGCGGGCCGGTACCACCACCGCGACCGACGGCCAGCGGGCCGGTTCGGTGCGCCGGGGCAGCCGCTGGTCGGTCCGCCAGTAGAAGCCCTGCCCCAGCAGCAGCCACACCCACACGACCAGCGAACCCACGGCGATCCAGGCAACGGCGCTCATCCGCCGAAGTCTGCCCCACTGAGCCCGGTCCGCAAGGGCTGTCGGCTAGGGTGACCGGGTGAAGATCGCGCTCATGGACTCCGGAATCGGCCTGCTGGCGGCAGCGGCCGCGGTACGCCGCCTGCGGCCCGACGCCGAACTCGTGCTTTCCTCCGACCCCGGCTCGATGCCCTGGGGCCCCCGCACCCCCGAGGACCTCACCGCGCGCGCCCTGGACGTCGCCCGCGCCGCGGCGGCCCACCGCCCCGACGCGCTGATCGTCGCCTGCAACACGGCTTCGGTCCACGCCCTGCCGACGCTCCGCGCCGAGCTGGAGCCCGCCCTGCCGGTCATCGGCACGGTCCCCGCGATCAAGCCCGCGGCCGCGGGCGGCGGATCCGTCGCCATCTGGGCCACCCCGGCCACCACCGGCAGCCCCTACCAGCGAGGGCTGATCGCGGACTTCGGCGGCTCCGCCGAGGTCACCGAGGTCCCGTGCCCGGGGCTCGCCGACGCCGTGGAGCACGGCGACGAGGCCGGGATCGACCGGGCCGTCGCGGCGGCCGCCGCCCTCACCCCGCCCGACGTGCGGGCCGTCGTCCTCGGCTGCACCCACTACGAGCTGGTCGCGACCCGGATCCGCGACGCGGTGCAGCGCCCCGGCCGCCCGCCGCTCGCCCTGCACGGCTCCGCCGGAGCGGTCGCCGCCCAGGCGCTGCGCCGGATCGGCGCGGCCCCCGCCCCGACGGCCGAACCCTCCGGCACGCTGACCGTGCTCCAGGCAGGACGCCCGGCCGGCCTCCCGGAAGCCGCCCTGGCCTACGCCGAGGGCCGGATCCTGGCGGCCGCGGTCCCCGTCCGCTGACCGGGTTTCCCGCCCGATCGGCCCTCCGCGTCCCCGGCCGGGAGCCCGGAACGCGGCTACGCTGCTGAATATGACGGAGCACCCCGAGAGTGCGAGGCACGGGTCGAGCCAGGCGCCCCCCACGGAGTGGAACGGCCGCGCAACCAACCGGATCCAGTGGCTGCTGGCCCTCGCGGGCGCGGGCTGCGTGGCCCTCGGCATCGAGCTCGCCGTCGACGGCGCCTGGACCTCCGGCATCGCCCCGCTGCTCATGTCGGTGATCGGCTGCCTCGCGGCGGGACTCCTGATCCTCTTCGGAACGCTCGCCTTCGTCCATGTCTCCGTCAAGGTCGACGGGGACAGCCTGGAGGTGCGCTGCGGTCACGCCGGCCTGCCGCGCCGCCGCATCCTGCTCAGCCATGTGACGGGCGCGGAATTCGTCCCCCGGATCAATCCGCGCCAGTGGGGCGGCTGGGGCTACCGCTGGCGTCCCGAGCAGGGCACCGCCGTCGTGGTCCGCAGGGGGGAGGGCATGGCCCTGCGCCTGGGCGACGGCCGCATCTTCACCGTCACGGTCGACGACGCCGATACGGCCGTACGGTTCATCCGGCAGCGCCTGCACCTGCCGGCCCCCGGCCATCGGCCCGGCGACTGACCACCCCGCCCCGCGCCGCCGGGGAGCCGGGCGGAGCGGCCCCGGAGCGGCCCGCCTCCCGGATCCGCGCAGGTCGACGCCGCCGCTCACAGCCGCCCACCGTAGACTCCGGCGGGTGAGCGCCACCATGACCCCCGTCGACGATCCGCCACCCGCCGCAGCGCCCCGGACCGCCGGAATGCTGCCCCGGCTCGTCCGCCCGGCCGCCGCCGTGCTGTCCGGACTGCTGCTCTACGCGAGCTTCCCGCCCCGGACCCTGTGGTGGCTCGTGCTGCCCGGATTCGCGCTGCTCGGATGGGCGCTGCACGGCCGCAGGCTGCGGGCCGCGTTCGGTCTCGGCCTGCTGTCGGGCCTCGGCTTCATGCTTCCGCTGCTGCACTGGACCGGTGAGGACGTCGGCCCGGTGCCGTGGCTGGCCCTGGCCGTCGCGGAGGCCCTCTTCATCGCGGTGGGGTGCCTGGGCATCGCCGCGGTGAGCCGCCTCGCGTACTGGCCGGTCTGGGCGGCCGCGGTCTGGGTCCTGGACGAGGCGGTCCGTGCCCGGATCCCGTTCGGCGGCTTCCCCTGGGGCAAGATCGCCTTCGGCCAGTCCGAGAGCGTCTTCCTGCCGCTCGCCGCGTTCGGCGGCACCCCGCTGCTCTCCTTCGCCGTCGTGCTGTGCGGCTTCGGGCTCTACGAGGCCGTGCGCCGGTTCGTCGCGTACCGGAGCACCGGAGTGGTTCCGCGCGCGGCCGTCGCCGGTGCCGCCGCAGCCGTGCTCGTCCCGGTCGCCGCCGCGTTCGCCGCGCTGCCCCTGGTCGACGCCTCGGCCGAGGACGGGACCGCCACCGTCGCCGCGATCCAGGGCAACGTGCCGCGCCTGGGCCTGGACTTCAACTCCCAGCGCCGCGCCGTCCTCGACAACCACGCCCGGCGCACCACCCAGCTGGCCGAGGAGGTGAAGGCGGGCAAGGCGAAGCAGCCCGACTTCGTGCTGTGGCCGGAGAACTCCTCCGACCTCGACCCCTACCTCAACGCGGACGCCCGCCAGGTCATCGACGACGCCGTCAGGGCGATCGGCGCCCCCACGGTCGTCGGCTCGGTGGTCGAGAAGGGCTCGGACAGCCTGCGCAACACCCTGATCGAGTGGGACCCCGAACAGGGCCCCGTCGACACCTACGACAAGCGGCACATCCAGCCGTTCGGCGAGTACATGCCGATGCGCACGGTCGCACGCTTCTTCAGCGAGGACGTCGACCGGGTGCAGCGCGAGTTCGTCCCCGGCACCGAGGTGGGCGTCTTCGACCTCGCGGGCACCAAGGTGGGGCTCGTGACCTGCTACGAGGCCGCCTTCGACGACGCCGTACGCGACACCGTCACGCACGGCGGCCAGATGATCGCGGTGCCGAGCAACAACGCGACCTTCGGCCGCAGCGAGATGACCTACCAGCAGCTGGCCATGTCCCAGGTGCGGGCCGTCGAGCACGGGCGGGCC
The DNA here is from genome assembly GCF_044333935.1 of Streptomyces sp. NPDC020884. Lineage (NCBI taxonomy): Bacteria > Bacillati > Actinomycetota > Actinomycetes > Kitasatosporales > Streptomycetaceae > Streptomyces > Streptomyces sp. NPDC020884. Next base: position 40,376 of record NZ_JBIRRY010000007.1, read on the forward strand.
GTCGTCGTCCCCGTCACCAGCGGGGTCAGCGCGGTGATCCGCCCGGACGGCACGATCGTCGAGAAGACCGGGATGTTCACCCCCGACGCCCTCGTCGACGAGGTCCCGCTGCGCTCCTCGCTCACCCCGGCCACCCGGATGGGCCCGCTGCCCGAGGGCGTCATCGCGCTGCTGGCCCTGGCGGGCCTCGGCTGGGTCGGCGTCTCGGCGGTCCGGGCACGCCGGAGCGGGGGGACCGCGTAGGAGCACCCGAGCCCGCCACGTAGGCTCGGATCCATGGCTACCCCCGACTTCATCCGTGAGATCCGTGCCACCGCCGGGCACCAGCTGCTCCTGCTGCCCGGGGTGACGGCCATCGTCCTCGACGACGAGGGCCGGGTGCTGCTCGGGCGGCGCGCGGACACCGGGAAGTGGTCGGTCATCGGCGGGATCTCCGAGCCGGGGGAGGAGCCGGCGGCGACGGCGGAGCGCGAGGTGCTGGAGGAGACCGGTGTGCACTGCGTGGCCGAGCGGGTGGTGCTCACGCAGGCGCTGGATCCCGTGCAGTACGCCAACGGCGACCGCTGCCAGTACCTCGACGTCACCTTCCGCTGCCGGGCGACCGGCGGCGAGGCGCGGGTCAACGACGACGAGTCGCTGGAGGTGGGCTGGTTCCCGCTGGACGGGCTCCCGCCGCTCGGCGAGTTCGCCCTGTTCCGGATCAAGCAGGCCCTCACCGAGGGTCCCGCCTGGTTCCAGCCCACCCCGCGCACGACCTGACCCTCTAGCTCACCGTGAAGGTCCCGGTCGCCCCGGTGAACGGTGTGATCTTCCCGAGCAGGCTCTTCGCGTCCCCGTGGTGCACGATCCGGTAGCTGCCGGGTGCGGTGTCCGCCGCGATGTCCCAGGTGACCGTCGCCTTCGAGGTGCCGGTCAGGCCGTTGAGCCGGGTCCAGCGGTAGGTGGTCTCCCAGTCACCGTCGTCCAGCACCCGCTTCCAGACGCCGTTCTCCAGCCGCTGCACCTCCAGGAAGGTGGAGCCCCGGCGGACGTTGTTCTTCGGATGCCCGGTCGCGAACTCGACGGTCGCGGTGGAGCCGCGCGGGTACGAGGCCTCCGGGGCCTTCAGGACCCCGCCGAACGCCGTGCCCGAGGGCGGGTTGTCGTACACGACCCCCGTCTGGAAGGTGAACTGCCGCCCCGACTCGTCCGGCGGCGCCGTCCCCCGCTCCAGGTCGGTGCCCGCGCGCAGGGACTCCGCGATCCGGGCGTACTCCTGCTGGTAGGCGGGCAGCGTGTAGCGGCCGTACAGCGTGGAGCCGCCCTCGTAGTTCTGGGTGTCGTACTCCTCGGGCGTCGTGACGTACTGGCTGTAGGCGTTGGCGTACCCCTGGAGCAGGACGCGGTCCAGCGGTACGCCGAGCTGCTCGGCCACCGTGCGGCGCACGCGGAGGCCGGAGGTGATCGTGAACTCGCCCGGAGCGGCGACCAGGTGCAGCTCGCCGATCTTCATGATCTGCAGGGGGAGGGTCTTCGGGGTGACCGGGTGGACGTTGCTCAGCAGGCCCGTCGGGATCAGGCTCGCCTTCGGGTACTGGCAGGTCTGGAGCCAGGACGGGGTGTCGATGCGCAGCGCGTCGATGATGCTCGCGACCGGGGTGCGCGTGCCCTCCTCGAAGCCGGGGATCGCCGGCCCGTCCTCGACGCTGCCCGCGAGCGTGGACGCGCCCACGACGGCGGGACAGGTGCGGTGCTCCTTCCCGTCCGGGGTGTACCGCGGGTCCACGGTCACGTTCTCCATGTCGACATAGGCGAGCCGGGAGTCGACGCCTCCGGTGACCGGCCGCGCGTCGTCGTAGACCTCGCGGGCCTTGTCGAGCTGGCGCTCGCCGATGATGCGGGTGTTCTCGAACTCGTCCTCGGTGGGACCCGATCCCGGCTTCAGGTTGAGGTTGGGGGACATGTCCCCGGCGTTGGTGTTCGGGAAGGCGGCGACGAACCCCGGGGCGTCGTCGAGATAGCGCACGCCTTCGTGGTCGTGCTCCCAGGCATAGGCGGCATAGCCCTTGTTGTCCGGGCTGATGAGCGTGTTCTTGTTGGTGATCGAGGTGTTGTGGGTGGCGAACCAGCTGATCGCGCCCGCGTCCCGGTCGCCCTGCTTGAAGCGCAGCACGGTCATCGCCGGGTCGATCGCGTCGGGGAAGGCCGCCCGGTCGGCCGCCGGGTTGCGGTCGAACGCCTCCCGGGACCGGTTGACGCTGGCGTTGGTGAGGGTGCCCGTGCCCAGGCTCATCGTGCCGGGCTTCAGGTCCTCGTGGGCCGCGGCGACGGAGTCCGCTATCCCGTCGACGACGGCCCGGTAGGTCTCCTTCTGGAAGCCGAGGACGGAGAGGTTGTAGGCGACGTGGTGGGAGTAGCCGCCCGGACCCGAATGGGTGTGGGTGGCCGACAGCAGGACGTTCTCCTCGTCGTACAGGCTTCCGTAACGCTCCTTCAGACGGGCGATGACCCCCTGCTGGACGGACTGGAAGATCATCGCGAGGTCGGCGTTCACGTACACCACGCGCTTGCCGCTCGACCGGTCGACGACGACGAAGGCGCGCGACCTCTGCCGCTGGTGGATGCCGGACGTCTTCTGGTCGAAGCTGGAGTAGCCCATCATCCCGGTCTCGGCGGCCTCGCCCGTGACATCGGAGATGCCGCGTCCGACGAGGTACTGCGCGTCGTCCGCGGCGCTCGACGCCGATGCGGGGGAGGGAGCGCCGAGGGTGGCCGCTCCCAGGGCCGCGGCGAGCACCGCGACGGGGAGCCTGCGCCGGGAACGGCGGGCGGTGGGGGGTGGCATGGAACCTCCTGGAGGAGAGTGACCTGCGTCGCCTGAATGCCTACCGGCCAGTAAAGAGGAACGCGGCCCGACTGGGAACAGCCGTGCGACGGTGGGATAGTGGGGGCGCGTCAGCACGGGGCTGACCGGAGGGGTTGCCGTGCACTACGAACTGGCCGACCGGCTGGTCATCGGGATCGCGTCCAGCGCGCTCTTCGACCTGACCGAGTCGGACGCCGTCTTCCAGGAACAGGGCGAGGACAGCTACCGCGCCTACCAGGAGCAGCACGTGGGCGACCGGCTCCGGCCGGGGACCGCGTTCGGCTTCATCCGGCGCCTGCTGGCGCTGAACGACCTGGGCGAGGTGGACGACCCCCTGGTCGAGGTCATCGTCCTGTCCCGGAACGACCCCGACACCGGGCTGCGGGTCATGCGCTCCATAGAGAGCCACGGTCTGCCCATCAGCCGGGCCATCTTCACGCAGGGCCGCTCGCCCCACCGGTTCATGCCCGCCCTCAACATGTCCCTGTTCCTGTCGGCGAACGAGAGGGACGTCCGGGAGGCGGTCGCCTCAGGGCTGCCCGCCGGGCACGTCCTGGGCACTCCCCACGAGGACGACGCGGACGACCGCGACCTGCGGATCTCCTTCGACTTCGACGGAGTCCTGGCCACGGACGCGTCGGAGCAGGTGTTCCAGGAGGGCGGGATCGAGAAGTTCCGCGCCCATGAGGTCACGAACGCCGGGATCCCGCACGACGCCGGGCCGCTCAGGGACTTCCTGGCGAACGTGAACCGGATCCAGCAGCGGGAGGAGCAGGAGCTCCGTAAGGACCCCGACTACCGGATCCGCCTGCACGTCTCCATCGTCACGGCGCGCAACGCGCCCGCGCACGAGCGTGCGGTGAAGAGCCTCCAGGGATGGGGCGTGACCGTCAACGACGCGTTCTTCCTCGGCGGCATCGACAAGGGCCGGATCATGAAGATCCTGAAGCCGCACATCTTCTTCGACGACCAGCAGGGCCACCTGGTGAGCACCTCGCGGACCACCCCGAGCGTGCATGTGCCGTTCGGGAAGCTCAACGAGCAGGCGGTGCCCGGGACTTCGGACGCCTGAGCCCAGGTCCGCGCGGCTACTTCACGCTGCCCGCCGTGAGACCGGACCGCCAGTAGCGCTGGAGCAGCAGGAACGCGATCACCAGCGGCAGCAGCGCGAGCAGCGAACCGATCACCATCAGCGGGTAGTAGTCGGGATTGATGGGAGCGGCGGCGTTCCAGCTGTACAGGCCGAGGCTCAGCGGATAGAGCGACTCGTCGGACAGCATGACCAGCGGCAGGAAGAAGTTGTTCCAGATCCCGGTGAGCTGGAACAGGAAGATCGTCACATAGCCGGGGGCGATCATCCTCAGACCGACCGAGAAGAAGGACCGCAGCTCGTTCGCCCCGTCCACCCGCGCGGCCTCCAGCACCTCGTCGGGAACGTAGGAGGCGGAGAACATCCGCGCCAGATAGACCCCGAAGGGGTTGAACAGCACCGGGATCAGGACCGACCACACGGTGTTGGCGAGACCCAGGTCGGAGGCGAGCAGGTACATCGGCAGGGCGAGCACCGTCGCGGGAACCATCACCGAGATCAGGATCAGCGCGAACAGCGGGCGCTTGCCGGTGAACTCGAACTTGTCGAAGACATAGCCGGCGGCGGTGCTGATCAGCGCTCCGACGGCCGCGCCGCCGACCGCGTACAGCAGGCTGTTCCCGTACCAGCGCAGATACGCCCCGTCGTCCTGGGCCAGCAGCGCCCCGATGTTGTCGAACAGCGCGAAGTCGGACAGGTCGAAGAAGTCCGAGGCGAACAGCGCCTCCGCGTTCACGGTGGAGGCGACGAGCAGCCACAGCAGCGGCAGGAGCGCGTAGAGCGCGCTGACGCCGACCACGAGGTTGGCCGCCGCCCGGCCGTACCAACCCGCCCGCGGCGTCCGGCCGGGAGAGCGGCGGGTTCGGCGCGAGGGGGCGGCCGGCGCGCTCGGCGCCGGCGGGATCGTGCGGACCGACGTACTCACGGGCGGGCCTTTCTCGATGAGGTGACTCGTGTCTTCTGCCGCGTGGAGCCGCGCGTCACGGCGAAGGACAGGGCACAGCAGACGACCAGGAGGAGGACGGAGGCGGCGGAGGCCAGGCCGTAGTTGTTCCGGGTGAACGCGGCGTCGAAGATGTACATGTTCGGCGTGTAGCGCGGGCTGATCAGCGGGGTGGCCTTCGCCAGGAGCATCGGCTCGGTGAACAGCTGGAGCGCCCCGATGGTCGTGAAGATCGCCACGGTGGTGAGCGTTCCGCGCACGAGCGGCACCTTGATGGTCAGCGCGGTGCGGACCGGACCCGCGCCGTCCATCGCGGCGGCCTCGATCAGCTCGCGGGGGATGGCCTTGAGCGCGGCGAAGAAGATGACGGCCGTGTAGCCGAGACCGCTCCACAGTGCGATGTTCACCAGCGAGGGCACGATCATCGTCAGGCCCAGGAAGTTCACCGTGATGTCGAGGCCCTGGAGAGCGTCGAGCACGGGGGAGATGCCCGGCGTGTAGAGGTACAGCCAGATGACCGTCGCGATGATGCCCGGCACCGCGTGCGGCACGAACAGCACGGTCTGCGTGAGCTGTCGGGCCCGGATCAGGCCCGAGTCGAAGAGGAGCGCCAGGGCCAGGGCGCCGACCAGGACCAGCGGGATGAACACCACCGCGTACACCAGGGTGATGCCGACGCCCCGGACGAAGCTCGGATCGGAGAGGACGGCGGCGTAGTTGCGCAGTCCGGCGAAGGAGGTGTGGGCCGTGCCGAAGCCCAGGCCGCTGTGCGAGGTCGAGAAGAAGCTCAAGTAGACCGCGTACAGCGTCGGAACGACGAAGACGGCGAACAGCAGGATGCCGAACGGGCCGAGGAGCGTGCCCACGGCCAGCCGCTGGGGGCGGCGCGCACGGGGTGAGTCGGCGGTGGTGGTCATGCTTGCCTCACAGAAAGGCCCAGGCTGCGCAGGTCGGGCAGCGTCTCGGATTGGGCGGTGCGGAGCGCCTCGGCGATGGTGGTGCCGTACTCCAGGCGTGCCAGCCCCTGGTGCAGCGAGGTCGCGGTCGCCTGCATACGCGGGCCCCACGTCCAGCCCGTGCGCAGCAGCCGCGCCTGCTCCTCCACGAGCCCGTAGAGGTCCTGGCCGCCGTAGAACGCCGTGTCGAACTGGCGGGAGGCGTCCTGGACCAGGCTCGCGTCGGCGGGCAGGATGCTGGACCGGCCGCCGGAGAGGCGGGCGGTGATCGCCTCGGGCGAGGTGGTCATCCACTCCAGGAACCGCATCGCGCGTTCCTTCTTGTTGCTCCCCGCGGTGATCGAGTGCACCGAGACCCCGTCGGTGCCCACGACGTCCTTGCCGCCGGCCCACCGGGGGAGCGGCGCCACGCGCCAGCGGCCCGAGGTGCCCGGTACGGAGCGGACGAGGGCGGCGAGGCCCCACGGTCCGACGAGGTGCGAGGCGACCTGCCCCCGGGCGAGCGCGGAGAGCCACTGCTGGCTGGAGCCGGGGGCGAACATCAGCAGGTCCTCGTCGACCAGGCCCTGCCAGAAGTCCGCCACCCGGCGCGTCGGTTCGCCGAGGAAGTCCAGGACCCAGGCGTCGTCCTCGATGGCGAACCACTGCCCACCGCTCTGCATGGCGTGCCCGGCCAGCACGTTGTACGCGTTGGGGTGGAAGGTCGCGAGATCGATGCCCGCGTCCCGCTTCAGCCTGCCGGCCGCCTCCGCGAACTCCTCCCAGGTCGTGGGGGGTTCGATACGGTGCCGGGTCAGGATGTCCTCGCGGTAGGCGAACAGCATGGGTCCGAGGTCGACCGGAATGCCGTATGTCCGCCCGCCCAGCACTCCGTTGGTCCACGCCTGCGGGCCGAGCCGGTCGCGCAGCCGGGGCGTGACGAGATCGGTGACGTCCGCGCAGACGCCGTCGAGGGCGAAGGAGGGCAGATCGGCGTCGACGAGCGTCACGATGTCCGGTGCGTTTCCGGCCCGCGCCGCGTTCGACAGCTTCGCGTTGCCGCCCGCGAGCCCCGAGGTCATCGGCGAGAAGTCGACGCGGTCCTCCGGGTGCCGTTCGTTCCAGGCCGCGACCAGGGTGTCGGTGCCGCGCAGCGCCGACCACAGGGTCAGCGGGCCGTCGGGATCGCTCCGCCCGGCGTCCGCGCCGCCGCACGCGGTGGCGGTGACGCCGGCCAGGGCGGTCCACAGCCCGGCGGACAGCAGGCCGCGTCTGCTGAGCGCGGGCCTAACCATGGCGGGCGCCCGGCGTGGGAAGGGTGACGGGGGGACAGGACTGGTGCATGGGGAACCCCTTTGGGTCAGGAAGAAGCGAAGAGGAGGAGAGGCGGAAGAGAGGCGGAGTACAGGCGGGAAGGTCCGGTACGAGGGGGAGCGCGGCCGGGCGTGCGGTCAGCCGCCGTCGAGGACGCGGTGGAAGGCGGGCAGCGCCTCGGCCAGCGGGGCCGCCTCGGGATACCAGGCGCGCTCCCATTCGAGGCTGATCCAGCCGCCGTATCCCAGCCGGCGGAGCTGTTCCAGCAGACCGCCGAGCGGCAGCACGCCCCGGCCCGGCACCACCGGCCGCAGGTCGGCGGCCGAGGCGACGTCCTTGAGCTGTACGTGGCGGAGCCAGGGCCCCAGCAGTGCGGCGGTGCGATCCGGGCTCTCGCCGGCCCGCCACGGGTTGACCGCGTCCCACACCGCGCCCACGGCGGGGGAACCGACTGCCTCCAGGACCGCCGCCACCTCGGCGCCGGTCAGGAACACGTCGTGGGTCTCCAGCGCGATGCCGACCCCGGCCGCCTCGGCGATCGGCACGGCGGCGGCCAGATGGCGGACCGCCCGCTCCCGCCGCCCGTCCGGTCGCCCGGCCCCGCCGCCGAAGACCCGCACCTGCGCGGCGCCGAGCCGGGCCGCGAGGGCGATGTGCCGGACCAGCCGGTCCACGATGTCCGGCTCGTCGGCGGCGACCTGGACGTACGAGGCGAGGACCGGCACCGCCAGGCCCGCCCGGCGCAGCGCCCCGGCGAGCCGCTCCGCGTCCGTCGGATCCAGGTCCGGATGAACCAACTGCCCGTCCGCGCAACGAAGTTCGACCCCGGAGCAGGGTCCGGCGCGGGCCAGCCGGACTATCTCGTCCAGGCCCGCTCCCGGGCATCCCAGCGTGCTGAACGCGCGCGGGTTCACCGGGCCACCCGTTCGGCGGCCACGTCGACCCGCTGTCCCCGCTCCGCCGACGCGTACACCGCGAGCGCGGCGGCGACGACACTGCGGCCGTACGCCCCGTCGACGTACGTGCCGGGGCCTCCGCGCGCCGCGTCCACGAAACCGTCCAACTGGGCTCGGAAGGCCTGCTGTTGGTGGACCGGGTCCGCTTCGAGAAGGCGGGTGGCCCGACCGTCGCGGAGCACGAAGAGCCCCTCGGTCGCCGAGATGCGCACGGTGGCCTCGTCGAGCACGACCTCCGTCTCGTCGAAGTACGGCATGCCCCGGCTGGTGAGGGCGATGCTGGCGTTGATGCCGTTGTCGAGCTCCACCAGGGCCAGGGCGTCGGTCTCCACCTCCAGCCCCGGCCGGCCCCGTACGACACCGCTGACACGGCGGACGGCGGAGTCGGCGAACAGCTGGATGCGGTCCAGACCGTGGGTGCCGACGTTGAGGACGATGCCCCCGCCGGCGACCGCCCGGTCGAAGAACCACGGCGGCCGGGAGCCGGGTTCGTAGTGGGAGGAGCGCCGGTGCGTGATGAGCAGCGGCTGTCCGTACCGCCCGGAGGCGATGAGGGCACGGGCCTCCCGGACCACGGGGTCGAAGTGGATGACGTGGGCGACCGCCAGCAGCACGCCCGCCGCCGCGCACGCCTCCGTCATCCGTGCGCAGTCCTCGGCGGTGGTGGCCATCGGCTTCTCCACCAGCACATGGAGTCCGGCCCGTGCGGCCTCGACGGTCATCGGGGCGTGCAGGGCGTGCGGCGCGGCGACCACCACCGCGTCGAGGCCCGCCTCGGCGAACATCACCCGGTGGTCGCTGTAGACGGGGACCTGGGCGGAGTCGGCGAGCGCCTGGGCCGCGGGACGGTTGGTGTCGCAGATCGCCGCGATCTCGTAGCCGAGGGCGCCGGCGGCCGCGTGCACATGGGCGGCGCCGACGCCCCCCGCGCCGAGTACGCCGATACGGAACCGGCCGGTGGACGGCTCGGAAGGCATGGGGTCTCCTGGGAGGTGTGAGGTAGGCGAGCGAGGGGTGAGGGGCGAAGGTCAGCGGTCGCGGGTCGCGGCGCCGCAGGACGCGCGGACGACCAGCCGCGGCTGGATGTGGACCCGGTGGGACACCGCTCCGGGCCCGGACTCCATGCGGCGCAGCAGGAGTCGGGCGGCGATCGCCCCCACCTCCTCCTTGGGCGGGGAGACCGCCGTCAGCGGGATGTCGCCCACCTCCGCCACCTCGTCGTCGTACGCGACGACGGCCAGGTCGTCCGGTACGGACAGGCCGTGCCGGCGGGCCGCCACCACCAGCGCGGCCGCGTCCCGGTCGCCGTGGCAGAACACCGCAGTGATGCCCGCGTCGGCGCAGTGCCGCGCGTAGTCGGCGATGCCCTGCGCGGCCCAGATGTCCTGGCGGGCCACCGCGCCCTCCACGACGTCGACGTCCAGCAGCGCAGCGGCCTCGTCGAACCCCCGCGCCACCGCGTCGGCCGTGCCGGTGCGCAGCCGCCCCAGGTGCCCGATCCGTTCGTGGCCGAGCGAGCGCAGGTGCCGGACGGCCAGGCAGACACCGCCCGCGTGATCGGTGGCCACGTACGAGGTGGGGTCGTCCGGGGCCGGGGCGGGTGGCCGCCGCTCCACGAGGACATGGGGCACGGCGAGTCGCCGCAGCGCGTCGACGTATCCCTGCGGGTCGTCCAGCAGGTGCAGGTTCGGCACCAGCAGCATGCCCTGCACACCGCTGTCGAGCATCGCCCGCACCTCGTCGCGCTCGACGCCCGGGTCGTACTTCGACGAGGCGAGGACGACACCGACGCCGGCGTCCCGCAGCACCCGCTGGATCCCGTCGACGACGCGCGGATAGTAGTACGTCGTCGACGGGACGAGAACGCCGACGAGACGGCGGCCCCTGTGCGGTCCGGTCTCCTCGTCCGGCGCGGCCTCGGGCGTCGGCGACACGAAGGTGCCCGCTCCCTGCCGGCGCTGCACGATGCCCTCGTCCACGAGTTCGCTGACGGCCCGGCGCAGCGTGTTGACGCTGACCGCGAGCGTGTCGGCCAGTTCCCGCTCGACGGGAAGCTGCGTTCCCGGCGCCCAGGAACCGCTCGTGATCTCCCCGCGCAGCCGCTCGGCGACCTGCAGGTATTTGGGGCCACGAAGGAATGAATCCTTCTCCTCTGCCGATTTCATGCTGGGAGATTGCATCAATCAATCTCTTGCGTCAACCACTTGGCGGTGCTTTTGTAACCCCAGCGTCAAGAAATGCAGAAATTCATTCCTTTAAAAGGAATGAATTGGGTGGGAGAATTCATGAAGGAACTCCGGCACAGTGTCCCGGAGCTCGAGGAGGAGCTCGGCCGCCCGGGACCGGCCCTGGTCGCCGAAGCGGCCGAGTGGCCCGGCGACGTGGTGGTCCTCGGCGCGGGCGGCAAGACCGGGGCCGGCATCGCCGCGATGGCCCGCCGGGCGCTGGACGCGGCGGGCCGTGACGGCGTCCAGGTCCTGGCGGTGTCGCGGTGGACGGATGCCCGGGGCCGGGCCGGTCTGGAGGAGCGCGGCGTCCGCACCCTCGTCGCGGATCTCGCCGACCCCGCCGCCCTGGACGCCCTTCCGGACGCGGCCGTCGTGATCCACCTCGTCGGCGCGAAGTTCGGCACCGCCGCCGCCCCGGAGCAGGCCTGGATGACCAACACGGTGCTGCCCGCCTTCGTGGCCCGCCGCTACCGGACCGCCCGGATCGTCGCGCTGTCGACCGGCAACGTCTACGGGATGACCGCCCCGGTGACCGGCGGATCGCGCGAGAGCGACGAGCCCCGGCCCACCGGCGACTACGCCGTCACCTGCCGGGGCCGGGAGCAGGTCTTCACCCACGCCGCACGCGCCGAGGGCACCCCGGTCGCCCTGATCCGCCTCAACTACGCGGTGGAGCCCCGCTACGGCGTCCTCGCGGACCTGGCCCGCACCCTGCTCGCCGGACGTCCGGTCGACCTCGGCGCGGGCGCGGTGAACGTCGTCTGGCAGCGGTACGCCAACGAGGTCGTCCTGCGCACCGTCGGCCACGCCGCGCACCCCGATCCCTTCGTCCTCAACCTGACCGGGCCCGAGACGGCCGGCGTGGCCGCGCTCGCCGCCGGGCTGGCCGAACACCTCGACGTCTCGCCGGAGTTCACCGGAACGGCGCCGGCCACGAGTCTGCTCGCCGACGCCACGCTCTGCCACACCCTGTTCGGCTATCCGGACCGCACGCTCGGACAACTCATCGACCTCCAGGCCCGATGGATCACCGCGGGCGGCGAACTCTGGGACAGACCGACCAAGTTCGAGCGCCGGGACGGACGATTCTGATGCCCGCCCCGATGGCCGCGGAGACCTCCGCACTCCTGCACCGGGGAACCGTCATCCCCGCCCACCCCCTCGCCCTCACCGCGCGGCGCACGCTCGACGAACGACGGCAGCGCGCGCTGACCCGCTACTACCTGGAGGCGGGCGCCGGGGGACTGGCGGTGGGCGTGCACACCACCCAGTTCGCCGTCCGCGACCACGGACTCCTGCGGCCCGTCCTGGAACTCGCCGCCGAGGAGAGCGCGCCGGCCGTCGCCGAACGCCCCTTCCTGCGCATCGCCGGGGTCGCCGGACCGGTCGGCCAGGCCGTCGAGGAGACCCGTACGGCTCGCGAACTCGGCTACGACGCCGTCCTCGTCTCGCCCGCCGGACTTCCGCACGCCACCGTCGACGACCTCCTGGACCGCAGCGCCGCCATCGGCGAGATCCTCCCGGTCATCGGCTTCTACCTCCAGGAGGCGGTCGGCGGCCGCGAACTGCCCCGCGCCTACTGGCGGGCACTGGCCGACCAGGAGTCCACCGTCGCGGTCAAGGCCGCCCCCTTCGACCGCTACCGGACGCTGGAGCTCGTCCAGGGCATCGCCGACTCCGACCGGGGAGCCGAGGTCGCCCTCTACACGGGCAACGACGACAACATCGTCGCCGACCTGCTCACCCCCTACCACGTGAACACCCCCTCGGGACCGGCCGTCCGCCGCTTCGTCGGCGGGCTGCTCGGCCACTGGGCCGTCTGGACCCGCTCGGCCGTCCGGCTGCTGGCCGACGTCCACGCCGCCGACGCCGGGGACGAGAAGGCCCGGCAGCGGGCCCTCGCCCGGCTCGCCGGGGACACCGACGCCAACGCCGCCGTCTACGACGTGACCGGCGGCTTCGCCGGAGTCATCGCGGGCGTTCACGAAGTGCTCCGCCGCCAGGGCCTGCTCACCGGCATCTGGTGCCTCGATCCCGCGGAAGGCCTCTCGCCAGGACAGGCGACGGAGATCGGCCGCGTGCACACCACCTACCCCTGGCTCGCAGAGGAGGATCCGTTCATCGCCCGCGCCCTGCCGCGCTGGCTCGCCTGACGTCACACCGCATCCCCCCACCCCCACCGGGAAGAGGAACGATGAAGACGAAAACCCTGCTCATCGGAGCCGCGACCGCCCTGCTCGTCCCCGCCGCCGTCCTGGCCCCGCAGGCCGCGGCCGGACCGGCCCCGGCCGCGAACGCCGCCGAATACCACGTGAACACCTTCGAACGACCCGCCGCCGGCAACGCCTACCCGCTCAATGAGTGGGCCGCCGACGGATGGAACGCACCCTGGCAGGAGGGCATGGAGACCCGGGCCCGCATCGACGACACGACCCCCGCCCACGGCGGCGCCAAATCCCTGCGCGTCCACTACCCCAAGGGCAAGATCGGCCCCGCCGAATCCGGGGCCCAGGCCCCCTTCACCCTCACCAAGGCACGCGAGTACTACCTGTCCTTCTGGGTGAAGTTCAGCGGCGACTTCAGCTGGGGCACCACCGAGTACGCCGGCAAGGTCGGCCTCGGACTCGCGGGCGGCGCGTCCTGCTCCGGCGGTCAGGTCTGCGACGGCACCAACGGTTTCAGCTCCCGCATGATCTGGCGTCAGAACAACGGCCAGGCAGCGGTGTACTACTACCACATGGGCCACGAGGGCCAGTACGGCGACTACGCCGTCCTCAAGAACGACGGCGCCGACATCCACTGGCCCAAGAACCAGTGGGTGAACGTCGCCCAGCGCGTCAAGGTCAACACCGTCACCGGCGGCAACGCCAACGCCGACGGCGAGATCGAGGTCTTCTACAACGGGAAGTCCGCCGCCGAGGTGACCGGCCTGCGCTTCGTCACCAACAACGACCAGGTGGACCGCGCCTACTTCTCCAGCTTCGCGGGCGGCGCCACACCGTCCTTCGCCCCGAACAACGACAACAGCTACATCTGGTACGACGACCTCAAGGTCTCCACCGACCCCGGCGACATCTGCGAACTCAGCTCCTGCACCTGACCCGCACCGCGCCGGGCGGCGCCGGCCCCGTGCCGCCGCCGCCCGGCGCACCTTCCCCACTCCACCACCCCGGAGCCCCACCGTGCCCGTCACCCCCTTCCCCGCCCCCCGCTCCCTGACCACGACCGCCGGCGGCGCGGCGCTCGACGCACCGGTCCACGCGCACGCCGACCCGGCCCTGCACCCACAGGGGTACCGCCTGCGCACCGGCCCCGAGGGCGTCAGGATCGAGCACCGCGACGCCCTGGGCCTGCGCTACGCCCTGCAGACGCTCGACCAGCTCCGCGCCTCGCGCGACTACACCGACACCGGCTACGACATCGGCGACCACCCCGACTTCGCGGTCCGCGGCTTCCTCCTCGACATCAGCCGCGACCGCGTCCCCACCCGCCGCACCCTGGCCCGCTGGATCGAGATCCTGTCGCTGGCCCGCTTCAACCAGCTGGAGCTGTACGGCGAGCACACCTACGCCTTCCGCGACCACCAGGACGTCTGGCAGGACGCCTCGCCGCTCACCGCCGACGACCTGCGCTGGCTCGACGGGCGGTGCGCCGCGGCGGGCATCGAGCTGGTGGCCAACCAGAACACCTTCGGCCACATGGAACGCTTCCTGCGCCATCCGCGCCATGCGCACCGGGGCGAGAACCCCGAAGGCTTCGAGCGCGGCGGCGTCCACCGCCCGCCCAGCACCCTGGAACCCACCGCCGACAACGCCGCCTTCGCCACCGCACTGGTCGGGGAGGTCGCCCGCGAGATCAGGTCCAAACGCCTCAACATCGGCGCCGACGAGCCCTTCGAGCTGGGCCGGGGACGCTCGGCCGGCCGGGTGGCCGAACAGGGCATCGGCGAGGTCTACTTCTCCTTCGTCACCCGGCTCATGACGCCCTGGCTGGAGTCCGGCCACACCGTCGAGTTCTGGGCCGACGTCTTCGCCGACCACCCCGAACTGATGGACCGGGTGCCGCCGGGAGCCGTCCCCGTGGTGTGGCAGTACGACGGGCCCCGGCTGCTGTCCGAGGTCATCGACGGCGACACCCCGGAGGCCCGCACCTGGCAGCGGCTCGGCGCGGACCTGGACAACCTCCGCCAAGGGTTCCGCTCCCGCGCCAAACTGCTCGCCGAGGCCGCGGTGCCGTTCTGGGTCGCCCCCGGCGCGAGCAACTGGAACTCCGTACTCGGCCGGATCGACAACGCCGTCGACAACATGGTCGACGCCGCCGAAACCGGCCGCGAGAACGCCGCCCAGGGATTCCTGCTCACCTCCTGGGGCGACCACGGCCACTGGGACGCGCCGTCGGTGGCGTACGGGCCCGTGGTCTTCGGCGGCGCCGTGAGCTGGTGCCTGGAGGCAGGCCGGGACCTCGACATCGCCGCCGTGCTGGACGAGCACGTCCTGCTGGACGAGACCCGGCTGACCGGCGGGGTCCTGATGCGCCTCGGCCGGGTGTACCGGGACCTGGAGGTTCCGCTGCTCAACGGCTCGCCGATCGCGCGGGCCCTGTTCCCCGACCCCGCGGTCCCACTGCCGTCCCTCCCGTCGCCGGAGGCGATGGACCGGGTCGCCGCGACGCTCGCCGCCTGCCGCGAGGACCTCGTTGTCGCAGAGCCGGCCGCCGCCGACGGCGATGTGGTGCGGCGCGAACTCCACCACGCCGTCGCGCTGGCGGAGTTCGCCCTGGACGTGCTGCGGGCCCGTGCCGCCGTGGGGGCCGGCGCCGACGCCGGCGCCGACGCGATCGATCCGGCGAGCGCGCGCCGTCTGCTGCGCCGCATCGAGCCGCTGCTCGCCGAACAGCGTGCCTGCTGGCTCCTCAGGTCCCGGCCGGGCGGCCTGGAGGACAGCGTCCAGGAGCTGGACCGGCTCCGCCATCAGCTCCTGACGGCGGCACACGCGTGACCGGCGCGACGGGCGAGGGCCCGGAGCGGGACGCCGACCCGGCGGTGCGACGGTGGCTGGCCGAGCTCGGCGAAGAGCCGGCCGGTGCCGCCGTCGCCGACCCGGTGCTGCCGACCTCCGCCGAACTGGCCGAGCGCACCGCGCTGCTCGCCGTCCCCGAGCAGGACCGGGAGCAGGTGTGCGCCGGGCTGCCGGGACCCGGGCGCGACCCCGCCGTGTGGGAGGCGCTGATCCGCTGCCACCAGCAGCTCTTCGCCGACCCCGACCCCCGTGCGATCTCCGCCCCGCCCGACTGGCCCGCAGCACCCGCCGCCCTCGGCAGCACCGGCCGGTACTTCTACGTCCACCTCTTCGTCCTGGCCCTCCCGGCCGCCCTGGAGCGGCAGCGCCTTCTCGGTGTCGGGGACGACATCGTCGCCGCCACCTTCGCCGACCTGGGAGCGAAGCTGACCTCGTACCGGCTCGCCCACGGCACCGGCGGATTCGACCGCCAGCGATGGATCGTCCGCCACTTCCGCGGGACCCTGCACCGGCTCGGCCGCCTCCAGTTCGAGCAGGGCGTCCTCGACGCCGACGCCTGCGGCGGCGACGCGGCGGCCGGCGGCGGACCCGCCCACGGGGACCCGGTTCTCCAGGTGCACATCCCCGAGGACGGCCCGCTCTCCCGCAGTGGCTGCGAGGCGTCCTTCGCCGCCGCCCGCCGGTTCTCCGCCCAGCACTTCCCGGGCGTCCGCCACCGGCACGCCACGTGCAGCTCCTGGCTCCTGGACCGGCAGCTCGCCGATCACCTCCCGGCGGATTCCAACATCCTCGCGTTCCAGCGGCGGTTCGAGACGTTCGGCGCCCGGCCGGTCTGCGACGACGACGTACTGGAGTTCGTCTTCCACGCACCGCCCGGGACGGCCGACCTCCTCCGGCTGTCGCGGGAGACGACCCTGCAACGCGGCCTCGTCCGGCACCTGCGATCGGGAGGCCACTGGCGGATGGCCCACGGGTGGACCGCCGTCCCGTGACGCCGGGGCGACCGGAGCGGCCCGTCCCCGCTGCGTGCCGCCGGGCGGCGCGGTACGGTCACCGGCAGAGGCTTGACCGGCGGGAATGCGGTCAACCTCCTTGTACGGAAAGTGAGTAGAGGAGAGACATGAGCGTCGACGATGAATTCCGCCGCAGCATCCGCTCGGACGTTCCCCACTCGGCGCGGGTCTGGAACGCGTGGCTGGGCGGCAAGGACCACTACCCGGTGGACCGGGAGCTGGCCGACGTGGTGAGCGCGGCCTATCCGCAGATGGTCGACATCGCCCGTGCCTCACGCGCGTTCCAGATCCGCGCGATCCACTACCTCGCCTCGGCGGGCGTCCGCCAGTTCCTGGACGTCGGGACCGGGCTGCCGGTGGCGAACAGCACCCATGAGGTGGCGCAGAGCATCGCGCCCGAATCGCGGATCGTGTACGTGGACAACGACCCGATCGTCCTCGCCCACGCCGAGGCGCTCCTGACCAGCGCCCCGGAGGGCCGCACGGCCTATGTGGACGCCGATCTGTCCGCGACGGACACGGTGGTGGACGAGGCACAGAAGACGCTCGACCTGTCCGAGCCCGTCGCCGTGCTCCTGCTCTCCACGCTCGGGCACCTCGCCCCGGCCGAGGGCATCGACGTCGTCCAGCGGTACATGGCCCGGATGCCGTCGGGAAGCTATCTGGTCCTCTGCGACACGGTGAAGACACCGCAGACGCTGGCGGCCCAGGAGGCGTACGCGTCGGGCGACAACCCGCCCTACCTCGTCCGGGAACCGGAGGAGATCACCGACTGCGCCGAGGGCCTGGAGCCGGTCGAGCCGGGGTTCGTCTCGATCGACCGCTGGCGCGCCGAGGAGGACGACGCGGTGCCGGTCGACCAGTGGGGGCTCGTCGCCCGCAAGCCGTAACCCGTTCGGCGGGACGTCGGGCGCTTGCGTGAAGCGCCCGGCGTCCCTTGCTGTCCGATCCCCGAAGGCCCGCGCTACCGGCGGATGGTCACCGGTTCGATCTCGGCGTTGTTGTGCCGGCGCGCCCAGTTCTCCAGGGCGACCCGGCAGGCGTGGTCGAGATGGCGCAGTCCGGTCAGGTCCAGCTCTATGGGCTGGTCCTGCGGGAGCTTCTCCAACTGCTCCAGGATGCGGGGCAGCCGCAGGAAGGTGGCGTTCCCGGTGAGGGTCACCACGACCCGGCCGCCGGTGAGCTGGTGAGTGGTGAGCTGGACGTGGGAGGTCTCCCAGGCCGACTTGACCACCGCCAGGAGCAGGCCGAGCACGACCCCCTCGAAGAGGTTGGTCACCACGATGGCGATCGCGGTGATCGCCAGCAGCACCGCCTCGCCGCGGTGCTCGCGCCACAGCGGGCCGAACTCCTTGGTGGGCACCAGCTTGCAGCCGGCGTGCACGAGGATGCCGGCGAGCGCGGCCAGCGGGATGATCCCGACGGCGGCCGGCAGCAGCGCGGCGAAGAGCAGCAGCCACAGACCGTGGGCGATCCGGGAGAGCGCGGTGGTCGCCCCGGCCTGGACGTTGGCGGCGCTGCGGACGATGACCGCGGTCATCGGCAGCGCGCCGAGCGCCCCGCAGATGGTGTTGCCGACCCCCTGGGCCACCAGCTCCTTGTCGTAGTCGGTGCGGGGTCCGTCGTGCATGCGGTCGACGGCCGCCGCGCTGAACAGGCTCTCGGCCGAGGCGATGAGGGCGAAGGCCAGGACGGTGCCGATGACCGCCACATCGGCGAGCCGGGCGAACTCCGTTCCGCCGGGCAGGTCGATGGCGTGCAGCAGCCCGTTCACGTCGGCCACGGCGGGCCGCAGGCCGGCCAGGGCGGCGACGGCGGTGGCCAGCGCGACCGCGGCGAGGGGGGCCGGGACGAGGCGTACGGTGGCGGGGAGCTTCGGCCAGAGCAGCAGCACGGCGACCGTGCCGGCGCCGAGGCCGAAGGCGGTCAGGGCCTCCTGGTTCGTGACGATCTCGACGGCGAGGCCGGGAAGCCCGGCCAGCTTCGCGAGACCGCTGCCCGGCTGTTCGGTGTCGGCCATCGCATACACCTGGCCGAGCACGATGATCAGGCCGATCCCGCCGAGCATGCCCTGCACCACGGAGACGGAGATGGCGCGGAACCAGCGGCCGAAGCGCGCCAGGCCCAGCACCACCTGGAGCAGCCCGGCCGCCAGCACGATCGGGCCGAGCGTGCTGAGGCCGAACTCCCTGACCGCCTCGTAGACGAGCACGGTGAGTCCGGCGGCGGGCCCGCTGACCTGGAGTTTGCTGCCCGGCAGAAAGCCGACGACGAGCCCGCCGACGATGCCGGTGACCAGGCCCAGCTCGGCCGGCACTCCGGAGGCGACGGCGACGCCGACGCACAGCGGCAGCGCGACCAGGAAGACGACGAGTGACGCCAGCAGGTCACGTCGTACGACGTGGGGGTTCTTGAGTTCCTTCGCGGAGATCACGGTGGGCTTCCCTTGTCGGTGCGGTCGTGCCCGGCCGGGGCCGGGCACGTGAGGGTGGGGGGAGGGAAGCCGTCAGAGGCGGGCGAACTCGGTCCCGCGCTCCGGTCGGTGCACGCTGACGGAGCCGGTGTGCACTTCGTAGTACCAGGCGTGCAGGCCGAGGGAGCCCTCGGCGAGCCGCTCGCGCACCGCCGGGTAGCCCCGCAGGGTGTCGAGCTGGGCGAGGGCGTGGGCCTGGATCGCCCCGGGAAGGTCGTCGGGGTCCGCCGCCGGATCTCTGCCGTCCGTGGCGTGCTCCAGCCAGTGGTGGACGGCGGGCATGGTGGAGAGGTCGTCGCCGCGGAACACGGCGCCCACCGCGCCGCAGTGGGAGTGCCCGCACACGATGATGTCGCGCACCTGGAGCATGCGCAGCGCGTACTCGATGGTCGCGGCCTCGCCGGTGGGCCGGTCCTGCGCGGGGTAGGGCGGCACGATGTTCCCGGCGGTGCGGAGCTCGAAGAGCTGTCCCGGGCGGGACCCGGTGAACAGTGAGGGGACGACGCGTGAATCCGAGCACGTGACGAAGAGTGCTTCGGGGGTCTGGCCGTCCGCGAGAAGGGCGAAATCCTTTGCGTTCGCGGCGACGTGCTCGGTGAATGTCCGGGCGTGGTCTACGAGGGACTGCATGGTGGCCTGCCTCCTGCATCCGGCGGTGCCGGGGAGCGGTGTGGTCGGGTCATATTGGCGAATGCGCTGTTTGTATCCGTATGAATGTTCGGAAGGGGAGAGGGTGTCTCACCTGATGGTTTGCCGGACGGCAGCCGTCGTGAGGCCCCACTCCGGTCGCTCCTCACGGATACGACTACAGCTGAGCATATAGACCAGAACTTTGCTATCGCATTACCTTCTCGTGAAGGAACGCGAATGCGCCACCCTTGTCATTCATTCGGCTTGTTCTTTGTGATAGCCAATGGGCAAGGCGTGCCCTGAGGGGAGGCTGCGCCGTTAGCTGCGGCGGCCATGCAGGAACAGGTGCGGCTCGGGTGCGGCCGTCGGGTGGTCCGGGGTGAACAGCGTGCTCAGCTCCCACTCCACCCGGACCCCCGCCCGCGCGGTCACAGCGGTGAACTCCTCGGCCCCGAAGCTGGAGACCCGGACCGGCCGGCCCATGAACACCGCGTCGACGCCCCTGACGTCCACCGGCACCGTCGCGATGACCAGCAGTCCGCCGGGCCGCAGCGACCGGGCCAGCCGCTCCAGCAGCTCGGTCTGCTCGCCGCGCTCCATCTGCAGCAGCGAGAAGTACACGCACGCCGCGTCGAACGCGCCCTCGGCCAGCGGGAGATCACGGATGTCCGCGCACCGGAACTCGGCCGCCGGCACCTGCCGGGCCGCGAGGGCGGTCATCACCGGCGACACGTCGATTCCCAGCACACGGTGCCCCGCGTCCGCCAGGGTCTGCGCCGTGGGCCGGCCCGTCCCGCTGCCCACGTCCAGCACCCGGCTCCCCGGGGCGAGGTCCGCCAGCAGCCTGTCCAGCGACTCCCGGTGAGCGGCCGAAGAGGCGAAGGCCCGTTCGTACTCCGCGCCCAGCGCGTCGAACACCGCCGCGGCCGCACTCCCGCGGTCCTCGCCCGCGTCCGGAAGCCCCCGGCCGTCGCGGGGTCGCGCGCTGTCACCGAGTCCCTGGCTGTCACCCATCGAGGCTCTTCCCTCCGTGCTCCGGCGGCGGCCGGGACCCGTGCGCCCGGCCGCTGTGAGCGTCCCCCCGCGAGGGCCTGAGTATGCAGGTCCCGCACCCCTGAGTACGGGGCCCGATGTCCCGGAACCCGGGCCGCTGTTCGATGGCCGTATGACCTCCGAAGCAAGGCGCCGCCCCCGCATCCAGCACGTCACCACCGCCGGCTCCGCCCTGGCCGTCACGCTGCTCCCGCTGGTGGTCGGCGTGCTGCTGGCCAAGACCATGGCGGCGGACCCGATGACATCGGTGAACGCGCTCGTCACCAACGGCGGGCACCGGCCGCGGGTCTCGCCGAAGGAGTGGCGCCGGTGCGGCGGCCACGCGCTGCGCCGGCTGCGTACCGCCGAGCGGCCGTCGCTCACCCGCATCGGCACGCGCTGACGCCGCCCGGCCGGTGAGGTCCGGCCGAGCGGCGTAGGGGGAGGGAGCGCGGGTCAGCGGACCGGCTGGACCGGCCGCTCCCCGTCCGACGACGGCCGCTCGAACTGGGTGCGGTACAGCTCCTCGTACCTTCCGCCGGCCGCCAGCAGCTCGGTGTGCGTGCCGTTCTCGACGACCCGGCCCGCCTCCACCACCAGGATCCGGTCGGCCGCCCGCACGGTCGAGAGCCGGTGGGCGATCACCAGGGCCGTCCGGCCCGCCAGCGCTTCGGCCAGCGCCTCCTGGACGGCCGCCTCCGAGGTGGAGTCGAGGTGCGCGGTCGCCTCGTCGAGGATCACGACCCGCTGACGGGCCAGCAGCAGCCGGGCGATGGTGAGGCGCTGGCGCTCCCCGCCGGAGAGCCGGTAGCCGCGCTCGCCCACCACCGTGTCGAGCCCGTCGGGCAGCGAGGCGATCAGACCGTCGAGCCGGGAGCGGCGCAGGGCGTCCCAGATGTCGTCCTCGGCGGCGTCGGGCCGGGCGAGCAGCAGGTTGGCCCGCACCGACTCGTGGAAGAGGTGCCCGTCCTGGGTGACCATGCCGAGCGTGTCCCGGATCGAGTCCGCGCTCAGATCGCGTACGTCGACCCCGTTCAGCCGTACGGAGCCGGAGTCCGCGTCGTACAGCCGCGGCAGCAGTTGCGCGATCGTCGACTTCCCCGCGCCGGAGGAGCCCACCAGGGCGATCATCTGGCCCGGTTCGGCGCGGAAGGAGACCTCGTGCAGGACCGGTGTGCCGCCCCGGTCGTCGAGCGTGGCGACCTCCTCCAGCGAGGCGAGGGAGACCTTCTCGGCGGAGGGGTAGCCGAAGGACACCCGGTCGAACTCCACGGAGACCGGGCCCTCCGGCACCTGGCGGGCGTCCGGCTTCTGCTCGATCAGCGGCTTCAGGTCCAGGATCTCGAAGACCCGCTCGAAGCTGACGAGCGCGCTCATCACCTCGACCCGCGCCCCGGCGAGGGCGGTGAGCGGGGCGTACAGCCGGGTCAGCAGCAGCGCCAGCGCCACGACGGCCCCCGGCTCCAGGCTGCCGCGCAGGGCGTAGAAGCCGCCGAGCCCGTAGACCAGGGCCAGCGCCAGGGCGGAGACCAGGGTGAGGGCGGTGATGAACGCCGACTGGGCCATCGCCGTACGGATGCCGATGTCGCGCACCCGGTCGGCGCGGGCGGCGAACTCGGCCGACTCGTCGGAGGGGCGCCCGAAGAGCTTGACGAGCGTCGCGCCGGGGGCCGAGAACCGCTCGGTCATCTGGGTGCCCATCGCGGCGTTGTGGTCGGCCGCCTCCCGCTGGAGCCCGGCCATCCGGGCTCCCATCCGGCGGGCCGGCACGACGAACACCGGGAGCAGCACCAGCGAGAGCAGCGTGATCTGCCAGGAGATCGTGAGCATCACCGCGAGCGTCAGCAGCAGAGTGACGAGGTTGGAGGCGACGCCGGAGAGCGTGTTGCTGAACGCCCGCTGCGCGCCGATCACATCGTTGTTGAGCCGGCTGACCAGCGCGCCGGTCCGGGTCCGGGTGAAGAAGGCCACCGGCATCTTCTGCACATGGTCGAAGACGGCGGTGCGCAGGTCCAGGATCAGGCTCTCGCCCAGCGTCGAGGAGAGCCAGCGGATGAGCAGCCCGAGACCGGCCTCGACGACGGCGATGAGCGCGATGAGCAGGGCGAGCCGGGTGACCGTCCCGGTGTCCGCACCGTTGACGATTTCGTCGACGACCCTCCCTGCCAGGACCGGGGTGGCCACCGCGAGCAGCGCCGCCAGGACGCTCAGCACCAGGAACCGGTAGATCCGCCGCCGGTGGGGCCGGGCGAAGACCATGATGCGGCGCAAGCCCGCCCGGGAGAACGGCCGGCGGTCCTGCTGGGCGTTCATCGCGCTGTGCAGCGAATGCCACGCCGTGACTTCCATGTCCATGAGGCGCTCCGAAATCTGACGGCCCCCGGATCGCCCGACGGCCTGCGGATCCCGTCGGCCGTGCGGCCCCGGGTTCATTCGGAACGCTAAGACCTCAAGCTTGGTTCGGGTCAAGCGGTCGCGGTGCGGCGGTGCGAACCTGGGAGCCGAGAGGCCCTCGGTCATGGCCCGGCAGGGGCGAGGGGCGAACAGGCGAAGGGGAGAAGCGGCGTGCGCATCGATCTGACGGGCAAGAGGGCGGTGGTGACCGGTTCCTCGCAGGGTATCGGCCTCGCCATCGCGACCGGGCTGGCCGCGGCCGGCGCCGAGGTCGTACTGACCGGACGCAACCGGGACCGGCTCGACGAGGCGGCCGGGGTACTGCGCGCGACGGCGGCGGACGCGGCCGTGGCGACGGTGGCCTGCGACCTGACCGCCGATGAAGGCGCCGAGCGGCTGTACGCCGCCGTGCCCACCGCCGACGTGCTGGTCAACAACCTCGGCATCTTCGGATCCCGGCCGCCGCTGGAGATCACCGACGCGGAGTGGCGGACGTACTTCGACACGAACGTCCTCAGCGCCGTCCGGCTGATCCGGCACTACCTGCCGGGGATGACCGGGCAGGGCTGGGGGCGGGTGCTGAACATCGCCAGCGACTCCGCCCTCGTCATCCCGGCCGAGATGATCCACTACGGCATGTCGAAGACCGCGCTGCTCGCCGTCTCCCGTGGCTTCGCCAAGGAGGCGGCCGGGAGCGGCGTGACGGTGAACTCCGTGATCGCCGGCCCCACGCACACCGGCGGAGTGGAGGACTTCGTGTACGAGTTGGTCGACAGGGAGCTCCCGTGGGACGAGGCGCAGCGTGAGTTCATGCGGCTGCACCGCCCGCAGTCCCTGATCCGGCGGCTCATCGAGCCCGAGGAGATCGCGAACCTCGTGGTCTACCTCAGCTCCGCGCAGGCCTCGGCGACGACCGGGGCGGCCGTGCGCGTCGACGGCGGTTACGTGGACTCGATCGTGCCCTGAGCGCGGCGGCCGCGACGATCGCCCGGCCGGTCGGAACGGTCATGCGGGGCTGGCATGATCGAGGGATGAACGAGAGCATCATCGCCGCGTGTGACGGGGCGTCGAAGGGAAATCCGGGACCGGCCGCCTGGGCGTGGGTCGCCGCCGACGCGCAGGGGAATCCGGTGCGCTGGGAGGCCGGTCCGCTCGGCACCGCGACGAACAACGTCGCCGAGCTGACCGCCCTGGCGGAGCTGCTGGAGTCCACCGATCCGTGCGCGCGCGTCGAGGTGCGGATGGACTCGCAGTACGCCATGAACGCCGTGACCAAGTGGCTGCCGGGCTGGAAGCGCAACGGCTGGAAGACCTCCGGCGGCAAGCCCGTCGCCAACCGTGAACTGGTCACCCGCATCGACGCCCTGCTCGCCGACCGCTCGGTGACGTTCCGCTATGTGCCCGCGCACCAGGTGAACGGGGACCCGCTCAACGCGCTCGCCGACCAGGCCGCCAGCGAGGCCGCCGTGGCCCAGCGCCCGGCGGGTACGGCGCACGGCGCCACGGCTCTGCCGGTGCCCGCGCCCACGCGCGCCACGAAGGGGCGTACGGAGCCGTCCGGGGCGTCGGACGGCACGAAGGAGCGGAGCGCCGGAGGCGCGGCCCGGGGCGGGCGGTCCAGCGGCACGATCAAGGCGCGCTTCGCGGGCCGGTGCCACTGCGGAAAGCCGTACGCGGCGCAGGAGCCGATCGCGAAGAACCCGAACGGCTGGGGCCACCCGGAGTGCCGTACCGCTCCCGCCTGATCGCACGGGACGCCGCGGGCGAGGGTCGGAGGCCGGCCCGGACGGTCACGCGTCGACGTCGCGCGGAAGCGCGGAGGTCTGCCGGGGCGATCACGCGTCCGGGTGGCGCGGAAGCTCAGACATCGGCCCAGACGAGCCGGCCCGCCAGCGCGGCGCGGGTGCCCCAGCGGGCCGCCAGCGCGTCGACGAGCAGCAGGCCCCTGCCGTCCTCGGTCAGGCAGTCGAGCCCGTCGCCGTCCTCGTGGCCGCCGGCCGCCGGGACCCGGGCGACCGGCAGGCTCGCCGGGTCGGCCGGGGACGCCGGGGCCGGGATCCGGGCCCGGCCGCGGTTCCACACGCAGATGCGCACCCCGTCCGCGGACCGCAGCAGCCGGCAGCGGATCCGCCGGGTGCTGGTGTGCTGCACGGCGTTGGTGACCAGTTCGGTCACTATCAGAGCGGCCGCCTCGATCCGCTCGGCCGGCTCGCCCCAGGCCCGCATGGCCTCCTGGACCCGGTGCCGGGCCTCCGGCACGCCCCCGGGCAATCGGGGAACCCACCAGCTGTGTGCACCTCGGCCACCGCGGACACCTCCGTCGTCGGGGGCACGTTTCGCGCAACTGACTATTTCCGACATGTATGCACTCTCGACGCAAAGCGCATACTTTGCAAGCGACAGAGTGTGTAAAGCTCCGCCCCGGGGCTCGACGAGGAGGAAGACGCATGCGAGCCCGGTCCGGTCCCACGGTGGAACACCGCGTCCTCGCGGTCCGTCTTCGCATGCTGAGGGAACGCGCGGGAATCAGCCTGCGGGTCGCGGCCGAGGCGCTCGACGCGCACCCCGCGACCGTCCGGCGCATCGAACGCGCCGAGACCGGACTCGACGCCCGGCAGGTCGGCGAACTGCTGCGCTGCTACGGCGTTCCGCCCACCGTGGCCGAGCCGATCATGGCCGGGCTCGGAGCCGCGAACCTGCCCGGCTGGTGGCACCGGTGGCGGGACGCGATGGAGAGCTGGCAGCAGGACGTCATCGGCGTGGAATCCTCGGCGAGCCTCGTACGGACCTGGCACCCGGCGCTCGTGCCCGAACTGCTGCGCACCCCCGCGTACGCCGCCGCGCTCTTTCGCGCGCAGTACCCCGACGACAGCCGCACCCGCCGGGAGCGCCGCGTCGAGCTGCTGGAGGAGCGCCGCCGCCGCATGTGCGAGCGCGGGACCGCCCTGTGGGCCCTGTTCCCGGCAGCGGCCCTGCACACGCGGGTCGGCGACCGGGAGACCATGGACGGGCAGCGGGCCGCGCTGACCGAGGCGATGAAGGAGCAGCACGTCACCGTCCAGGTGGTGCCCCTGGACCACCCGCCCCACCCCCTGACCGGCGTACCGCCCCTGCACATCCTGCGGGTGTCCGCGCCCGAGATCGGGGACCAGGCGGTGCTGGAGACCCCGGGCGTCCGGGTCGACCTGATCGACGACCCCGAGGCCGTCATGGCCCACCGCATCCGGCTGGACGCCGCGTGCGCCGCCGCGCCCGGCCCCGGGACCCCGCTGCCGGAGTAACGGCCCCGGTTCGGTGCCGCCCGGACGCCGCCGGGATGCGGCGGGCCCCCGCGCCGTACAGCGTGGGGGAGTGGTGCAGCTGCGCAGGGCCAAGTGGATCCCGTTGGGGGTCGTCGTGCTGGCCGTCGTGCTGGACCTGGTGACCCCGACGGACGTCACCTCCGCCCCCCTGCTGATGGCCGCCCCGGTCGCCGCGGCACCGCTCCTGAGCCTGCGCGGCATCATCGCGATCGGCGCTCTCGCGATGACCGTCCACGCGGTCCTCGCCTGGGTCGACGACACCTTCGGCTGGCAGCGGGGCGTCGCCAACCAGCTCACCCTTCTGGCCGTAACCGTGCTGGCCGTCCTCATCAACCGCTCCCTGGAGGGCCGGGACGCCCGGACCCGGCGCGCCCGCCACATCGCCGCCGTGGCCCAGAGCGCCGTCCTGCCCAGGCCCCCCTCGCGCCTCGGCGAACTCACGATCGCCGCCCGGTACGTGCCCGCCGAGAACGAGGCGATGATCGGCGGCGACCTCTACGTCGTCCAGGACACCCCGCACGGGGTGCGCGTGATGGTCGGGGACGTCCGGGGCAAGGGCCTGGGCGCGGTGAGCGCGGTCTGCGCGGACCTGGGGGCGTTCCGGTACGCGGCGGACGAGGCGGAGGACCTGCCCGGCCTGGTGCGGGCACTGGAGCGGGCCCTCCTGCGGGAGGGCGGCCGGCGCGGCGGCCAGGAGCAGGACGAGGGGTTCACCACGGCGCTGATCGCCGAGTTCGCCGAAGGCCTCGGCGCCCTGCGGGTCGTCAACCGGGGGCATCCGCCGCCGGTGCTGCTGGACGCCCAGGGCCGGGCCACCGTCCTGGAGCCGTCCGAGGAGGCGCCCCCGCTCGGCATGAGCGCCCTGGGCACCTGGTCGTCCCCGGTCGACACGTTCCCCTTCCCGCCCGGCGCCACCCTCATCTGCTACACGGACGGGGTCACCGAGGCCCGCGACGAGTCCGGGGTCTTCTACGACGCGGCCGTCCGGCTGCCCCTCCTCGTCCACCACCGCGCACTGATCGGCTACCCGGCCACACCGGCGCAGATCCTGCACCTGCTGATCGAGGACGTCGGGCACCACACCGGCGGCCGGATCCAGGACGATCAGGCGCTGCTCGCCCTGCACCGCCCCCGGATTCCCCCGCACGCGTAGCGGTCGCTACGCGTTCCGATGGCGGACGGGCCCGCCCGATACGTGTTTGAGACGCCGATCGTCGGTCATTCGCACGGGAGACACGTACGGCAAGCGACGGACGACGTACCGACATCGGGAGTGAGCAGAGTTGAACAGCATGGAGAACTGGCGCCTGCACGCAGCCTGCCGGGAGGAGGACCCGGACCTGTTCTTCCCCATCGGGAGCACGGGCCCCGCCGTCGTGCAGACCGAGGAGGCCAAGGCCGTCTGCCGGGCCTGCCCCGTACAGGCCGCCTGCCTGGAGTGGGCCCTGGAGAACAGGCAGGACTCCGGCATCTGGGGCGGCCTGTCCGAGAACGAGCGACGCGCCCTGAAGCGCCGCACCCGCAGGCGGGCGGAGGCCCGGGGACGCGGTACGGCCTGACGCGCACCGCGGCCTTCCCCGGCCCCGGAGCGCCGACACCGCCGCCGCACGTTCGTCATCCGCGGACGAGTGGGTACACGATGAGCCATGGACACCACCGCTTGGCTCGTTCTCGGCGCCGTGGCCGCGCTGATCACCCTGGCCCTGGCCGGCGTGCTGCTGGTGCGCGTCTTCAAGGCCAGGAAGCTGCTGGCCGACGCCGGGATCCCGCTGCACAACAAGGCGCTCGTCTGGGCGGCCGTCATCTACACCGTCTCGCCGGTCGACCTGCTGCCCGACCCCGTCTACCTCGACGACATCGGCTTCCTGCTGGTCGCCCTGCGCTCCCTGCACTCGGCCGCCTCGGCCGCCGGAATGCGTACGGGAACGCGGGCGAAGCCTGCCGTGGAGAGCCGCCCCGACGCCGTGGGCTGAGGCGGCGCGGACTCCCCTCCGGTCAGCCGAACGCGGGCGCGCCCTGCGGGGCGGCCGACCCCGGCCCGGGATCCTGCGGCTCCGGTGAGTCCGGGGCGGGCGGCTGCGGGGCCGACTGCGAGTCCGGCGACCCCGGCGGGTCCTCCGGAGCGGGCTCGGTCCCCGGGTCGTCGGGCGGCGGTTCTTGGGTCGCCGGGTCGTCCGGCGGGGCCTCGGAGGTCGCCGGGTCGTCACCGGGCCGCGACGCCGGGTCCTCGGGCGAGGACTCCTCGGGCGAGGCCCCGGACGACGAGGGGCAGGGACGGCCGCCGTCGTTTCCCGGCGGGCAGGGGGACTCGGAGGCGTCCTTCGGCGGATCCGTCTTCTTGTCGCCGTCGCCCGTGTCGCCGGTCGGCCGCTTGAACCAGTCGCCGTTCTCCGGATCGACCATCACGAACTCCTTCACCGGCTTCGCCGACGGCTCCACCACGACCACGTCGGACGCCCGGTAGCCCGGCCAGGCCTTGCCCGTCTGTCGCGGAGCGTCCTTCTGGGCCACGGGCGGCAGCAGCGGGTTCCCGCAGGCACACCGGACCCTGGGCACGCCCCGGTCGTCGACGAGGACCGCCGTGCCCGCCTGGAGCACGGCCTGATAGGCGTTCGCCCCGCCGTCCCGGTAGCCGTGGTTGGTGACGCGGGTGTCCATGCGCAGGGTCACCGGAGTGAGGCCCCGCAGATAGCCGGGGACGGCGGACGGCTCGATGTCCTGGACCGAGGCGAACGCCCGGTTCTTGTCCGGGGCCGCCCCCAACACCTTGATCTGCTGCTCCACATCGCAGCTGGCGACCTTGCGGGTGCCGCCGTACAGGCCCGGGGCCGCGCCGTCCACGCCCCGCGTCACCCGCTCGCCGGTCTTCGAAGCGCTCGGCTCGACGGAGGGACTCGCGGTCCCGGGCTCGGGGGCGCTGTCGTCGGCCGTGGACCGGGTGAACGGATCCGGCCCGGAGCTGCCCGCCGCCTGGAGGAACACCTCGCCGCCCGCTTCCGACCCGCCGTCGGGCCGGGTCAGGACGACGACCAGCACCACCGCCGCGACCAGAGCCGTGGCGATCGCCGCGATCCGGGGCACCGAACGCCACCAGGGGCGGCCCGGCCCGGGACCGGAGGCGGCGCCGGAGCCGCTTCCGCCGCCTCCGGGGCCGCCCGGACCACCGCCGGACCCCCCTGCCCCGCCCGAACCGCTTCCGTCGCCGGAGCCGCCGGAGCCGCCGGAGCCGCCGGAGCCGTGCGGTCCGCCGTGGTCACCGCCGCTGGGCGGGCCGGGCGGCGGGCCGGAGACCGTGGGGGGCGGCGGTGGGGGGCCGGACTCCGAGGGGCCCGACAGCGGGCCGGACGGCGGTCCTGTGGGGCGGCCGGATGGCGGCGGTTGGACACTCACGGGCTCTGCTCCCCGACGTCGGTACCCGCCCCGGACGACCCTGCCCGGTCCCGTTTCCGTACCAGGACCACCAGCCGACATGCGGGGCATTTCGCACCATTGTCTGTCCCGTCCCGGCGGTCCCCGCAAGCGGAGGGACTGACCGGTTTCCCGGGGAGCGGAGCGTACGGTCCCTGCTTAGCGTGGCAAGCGTGAACGTCCGGGCGAACGAAGACGAGACCAGCGCACGCACCCCGCACGGCTGGCGCGACGCGCTCCTGGCGGTCCTCACCGGTGTGCTGGCCATGGTGGTGACCGCGGCCCTGGGCCTGTGGGCCGCCGGGGCCGCCGGGCTGCCCGGCGGAGCGTTCCCGGCCGTCGTCGCCGCGGTGGTGGTGATGGCGGCGGGCGGCTCGGTCGGGCTCTCCGGGGACGCCGGTTCCCTCGTGGGGACGCAGGCCGACCTCTCGGTCCTGCCGCTCTCGGTGTCCCTGATGGGCGCACTCCTGATCGCCCGGGGATTCCTGCGCCCCCTGCGCCACCGGGCCGTCGCCGGAGGCCGCGAACTGGCCGGCTGGGCGGGCCGCGTCGCCGCCCTGTGGATCGTCGCGCTGATCGTGCTCGCGCTGGTGGCCCGGCACACCTTCACCCTCTCGGCCGAGGACCTCACCGGCAGCGGAGCCGGGGACCTTCTCGGCGACGACCCGAAGGTCGGATTCCGGGCGGAGATCCCCCTCACCCTGGTCTTCGGGCTGCTGTGGCTGGCCGGGGTCCTGGTGCTCGCCCTGCTCGTCTCGCGCCGGGCACCGCTCCCGGCCCGGCTGGTGCGCTTCCAGGAAGCGGTGCGCCCGGCCGCGTTCGCCATGGTGGCGCTGCTGCTCGCCTCCGTCGCGCTCGGCGTCCTCGCCGGTCTCGTCGTGATGATCACGCGCGGGCACCCCGCCGAAACCGCCGCGGTGCTCCTTCTCGGGCTGCCCAACCTGGTCTGGCTCGCGCTCACCCTCGGCCTGGGCGCGTCCTGGGAGGGCAAGGTCGAGGGCCCCTTCGGCCTGCCCATGCCCCAGGTGCTCGACTCCGTCCTGCGCACCCCGGACCTCTCCACCCTCGATCTGGGCACCCTCGTCGAACAGGACGGGCGGGTCCGCTGGCTCGTGGTCGTCGTCGCGGTGCTGGTGCTCGCGGCCGCCTTCCTCATGGCGGTCCGCTCGCCCGCCCGGACGCGGCTGTGGCAGCACGCGGTCCACATGGCGGTGGCGCTCGCCCTGACCGTGCTGTTCATCTGCCTCACCGCCCGGATCTCCGCCCACTACGGACTGTCCCTCCTGGGCCTCGGAGACCTCGGCGGCGGTCTCGGCGGGGAGGTGTCGCTGCGCCCGAAGCTGTGGACGGCGCTCGGGTTCGCGGTGCTGTGGGGCCTGGTCGCCGGCTTCCTCGGCGGCCTCGCGGCCAGCCGGGTGCACCGGCGCGGCGAGGTCCCGGGCGCGGGGCCCGACGCCTGACCCGGCCTTACCCGCCGTCGGTTCAGCCGACGCCCGGGAACACCGGGGCGGCCCAGCGCGGCGGCGGGGGCGGCGGTTCGGGGGCCGCCGACCAGGAACCGGCCGGTGCGTCCACCCGGGTCGGCGCGTGCTCGCCGGGCCCGATGCCCGCCGCCGCGGCCCGCAGCGCGGCGACGAACCGCAGGCAGGTCTCGTAACGGTCCTCCGGAGACTTGGCGAGCGCCTTGGCCAGTACGCCGTCGACGGCGGCGGGAAGTCCGGGCCGCAGTCCGCTCGCAGGGGCCGGCGGGTCGTACTGGTGGGCCCACAGCAGCGCCATGTCGTCGTCCCGCTGGAAGGGCGGCGCACCGGTCAGGGTCTCCTGGACGACGCAGGCGAGGCTGTACACGTCGCACCGCCCGTCCACGGGCCGCCCCGAGATCTGTTCCGGCGCCACGTAGTCGAGGGTGCCGACGAACTGGCCGACCGTGGTGAACCCGGTCAGCGACAGCGACTTCTTCGTCAGCCCGAAGTCCGTCAGATACACGTGCTCCGGATGGTCGCTGTCGGTGCCCGCCGCCACCAGGATGTTGCCCGGCTTCACGTCCCGGTGCACCAGGTCGTGGTCATGGGCCGCGTCGAGCGCGGACGCGACCTGCGCGGCGATCCGGACCCCGGCCGTCAGGTCGAGCGGCCCGCGCCGGTCGATCAGGACCCGCAGATCGGCGCCCGCGACGAAGCGCATGGCGATGTAGAGCAGCCCCTCCGTCTCGCCCGCCTCGAACACCGGCACGATGTGGGGGTGGTCGATCGCGGCCGCCACGCGCGACTCGTGCGTGAACCGCTGCCGGAAGGTGTCGTTGCGGGCCAGCTCGGGCGCGAGCAGCTTCAGCGCGACGATCCGGTCCAGCCGCAGGTCCTTGGCGCGGTAGACGACCGCCATGCCGCCCCGGCCGATCTCGGCCTCCACCAGGTAGCTCGCGATCCGCTTGCCGACGAGCTCGTCGTCCCGCCCGGTGGGGAGCCCGGCGTCGTGCGACGGGGGAGGCGGCGGCGCCATCGGCCGTCACCGCCCGGCATCCCCCGACGCCCCGCCGCCGGGCGGTTCGTCGGGCCCGGCGACGGTGATCGCCCGGGTGGGTTCCGGTGGGTCGGCGGGGACGACGCGGGTCGGCTCGGGCGGGTCAGGGGTGACGACGCGGGTCGGCTCGGGGCCGGCGGGCGGACCGACGGGCGGGGGATCCGCATTGTCCGGGGGCACGACGCGGGTGGGTTCGGGGCCGTCCGGGGTGACCACGCGGGTGGGTTCCGGTGGGTCGGCGGGGACGACGCGGGTCGGCTCGGGCGGGTCTGCGGTGACGACGCGGGTCGGCTCGGGGCCGGCGGGCGGACCGACGGGCGGGGGATCCGCATCGTCCGGGGGCACGACGCGGGTCGGCTCCGGGCCGTCCGGGGGCACCACGCGGGTCGGCTCCGGCTCCTCGCCGGTGGTCCTCCGCGGGGGCTCGGGGGACGGGGTCGCCACGCCCGCCTCCCCGGATGCCGGGCCCGCCGCTCCCGGGCCCGCCTGGGCCGCGTACGTGCTCAGGTGGGTCCCGTCGCAGAAGACCCACCGCTCGTGCTCGGCGTCGTACAGCCACACCGACTCCCCGTCCACCACCATCCCCACCCGCAGCCCGCGCGTCTTCTGCCTGAAGCCCTCCCCGTCGCTGCGGCCCTCGGCCAGGTCCTGGGCCGCGCGGCGGTACCGGCTGAGTGACTCCTCGGCCCTGGCCAGCAGCGGTCGGGGGTCCGCGGTGCGGGCGAGCGGCGCCCCGGCGGCCGGAGGCGTCCCCGGTACGGAGACGAGGAGCCGCCCGTCGACCCAGGCCGACCAGCCGTTGGAGCAGGCCACATACGCCCAGTCCCCGCGCCGGTCCTGCAACTGCACCGGGAGCAGGGGGTCCAGCGGGTCGGTGGGCCGGGCGACGTCGGGGGACTCCCAGGCCGGCAGCCCGTCCGGCGGGACGACGTGCGTGGGACGGAATTCCGGGGTCGCCATGGAACCGCCTCACTTCCGCATGACCGCGGGCTCGTGCCGTCTCAGCAGTTTCACGACCACGTATCCGAAGACGAGCGAGAGGACGGCCATCATGCCCATGTTGAGCAGCCAGACCCCCGCCGAGTGCCCGAAGAGCGGATCGGAGGTCAGCTCGCCCGGCACGATCCGCGCCAGATCGATCGTCCCGGCCATTGCCCCGAGCGCCCACCGCGACGGCACCAGCCACGACAACTGCTCCACCCCGGGGATGCCGTTCAGCTTGAGCAGGGCGCCGCAGAAGACGACCTGGACGATGGCGAGGAGGACGAGCAACGGCATCGTCACCTCCTCCTTGCGCACCAGCGCGGAGACCAGGAGGCCGAGCATCATCGCGGTGAAGGACAACAGGGCCACGGCCAGCGTGATCTCCACGAGTGGTGGCAGGAACACCCCTTCGCCGCCGGGCGCGTTGAGATCCACGCCCACCAGACCGACCAGGGTCAGCACCACGGCCTGGAGGACGGTGACGGTCCCGAGCACCACGATCTTCGACATCAGGTACGCGGATCTGGAGAGCCCGACGGCCCGTTCCCGCTGGTAGATCACCCGTTCCTTGACCAACTCCCGTACCGCGTTGGCCGCTCCGGTCAGCACTCCGCCCACGCACAGGATCAGCAGGGCGTTCATCGCCGTCTCCTGGGTGAGCCGGCTGCCCGCCAGCGCGCGGGCCATGGCCCCCATGACGAAGGGCAGGGCGATCATGATGATGAGGAACGTCCGGTCCGCGCTCAGCGCGGAGGCGTACCGGCGCACGAGGGTGTGCAGCTGCGCACCCCAGTTGCGGGTCTTCGGCGGCGGCGCGACGAGCGCTCCGGGCGCGGCCGCCGGCAGGCGGGGCTGGGCGGAGGCGTTGACGATGTACTGCCGGTGGAAGGGCGAGTCGGCGTAGGTGGCCGCCCAGTCGCGGTTGCGGTCGTTCTCGAAGGCCTCGAACGCCTCCGGCCACTCCGCGAAGCCGAAGAAGGCGAGGGCGTCCTCCGGGGGGCCGTAGTAGGCGATCCGGCCGCCGGGCGCGAGGACGAGCAGCCGGTCGCAGACTTCCAGGCTCAGCACACTGTGGGTGACCACGATGACGGTGCGGCCGTCGTCGGCCAGCCCGCGCAGCATGTGCATGACCGAGCGGTCCATACCGGGGTCGAGCCCCGACGTCGGTTCGTCCAGGAAGAGCAGCGAGGGCTTGGTCAGCAGCTCCAGGGCCACGCTCACGCGCTTGCGCTGGCCGCCGGAGAGCGAGTGGATCGGCTGGTCGGCCCGCTGTTCGAGGCCGAGTTCCTGGATCACCTCGGCGACCCGCGCCTGCCGCTCGGCCTTTGCGGTGTCCTGCGGAAAGCGGAGCTCCGCGGCGTAACCGAGGGCCTTACGCACGGTCAGCTGGGAGTGCAGGATGTCGTCCTGCGGGACGAGGCCGATGCGCTGGCGCAGCTCGGCGAAGTCGCGGTAGAGGTCACGGCCGTCGTAGAGCACCGTGCCGCTGTCGGCCGGGCGCTGTCCGGTGAGGGCGTTGAGCAGCGTGGACTTCCCCGCGCCGCTGGGCCCCACCACGCCGAGCAGGCACTTCTCGCCGACCGGGAAGGAGACCCGGTCCAGCAGGGTCTTGCCGCCCTTTCCGGCCCGGCCGACCGTCACTTCCAGATCCTGGACGTCCAGCGACACCTCACCGGTGTCCACGAACTCCTGGAGGGCGTCGCCGACCAGGCAGAACGCCGAGTGGCCGATGCCGACGATGTCACCGGCGCCGACCGGCCCGCGGGCGACCGGCTGACCGTTGAGGAAGGTCCCGTTGTGGCTGCCGAGGTCGACGATCTCGTACGTGCCGTCGGCGAGCGCCCGCAGTTCGGCATGGCGGCGGGAGACCGCCAGGTCGTCGATGACGAGGTCGTTGCCGGTGTCGCGGCCGATGCGCACGGTTTTGGAGGGCAGCGGACGTACGGTCGTCGGCTGCCGGAACGTGCCGGTCGCCGCGGGCATCGACACGGCCGAGGGGCGGTCCGCGGCGGGGGCGGGTGAGGGAGTGGGGGCGGGCGGTTCCCGGCCCAGCAGGACGGCGCGCGGCCCGTCGCTCGGATTGCCGAAACGGATCTCGCTGCCCGCGCCGACGTCCGAGGCGTGGATGCGCCGGCCACCGGTGTAGGTGCCGTTGGTGCTGTCCTCGTCCTCGATGGTCCAGTGACCGGCCTCGGGATGCAGGACCGCGTGGTGCCAGGAGACCCGGATGTCATCGATGACGACATCGCTGTCGGGGTCGCGCCCGACGTGATAGTCCCGGCTCGGACTCATCACCGTGGAGCCCAGATCGGTCTCCAGTACGAGTTCGGGCGCAGTCGGCGTCGCGGGCCGCTCTCCCATGCCTGAATTCTACCGAGACGCACCGATCGGCGCCCGCCGTCGGGTGCGGTCACCCCCGCCGCAGGGGCGTGGAGGCGCTTCGAGGCGCTCGTCCTCGGCGCGCACGGTCGCCAGGTCTCAGCTCGCCGCACGGTCGCGAGGCTTCAGCGCGGCACGGTCGCCAGGCTTCAGCGCGGCACGGTCGCGAGGATGACCTTCCCGCCGCCCGCCGCCTGGTGGACCCGTACGTCCTGGGCCAGCCGCTGGACCATCGGCCAGCCGAATCCGCCGGTCAGGCCGGTCAGGTCGGGCGTCCGGTCCTGCGGGTGCGCCGGGCTCGGGTCCGTGACCCGGACATGGACGCCCCGGCGGTCCGCGGTCAGCCACAGCGCGGTGACGGCCCCCGCGTGCCGGACGGCGTTGGCGACCAGCTCCGACACGAGGAGCAGGAGGTTCTGGACGGTGTGCGAGGTCGGTGCGGGGTACAGCCGCGCGACAAAGGTACTGACCGCGTCCCGCGCGTCGGCGGCCTTCTCCGGCCGGCAGACGAAATCGGTACGGGTCTCGCCGTCCGGTGAAAACGTCATCAGAATACGGTCGTTCATAGCGTCCACCCCGTCATGTGAGCTTTCTGACTGGAGTCCGGGTACCCCCGAAACGGGATTTCATGGAAATCGGCGGGGGAAAGTGCGCAGGGTCCGTCGAACGGCTCAGTCCCCGCCCCCGAGCAGGTCCCGCTGGATCCGGTGCGCCAGGGTGCGCCGCACCGTGGCCGAGCCGGTGACGGCCGTCCGCGCGGGAACGTCGAGCCCCCGGCTGATCGTGTCGTACGCGCTCCGATGACTGCCGGGCAGTTCCGCCCGGCGCTCCGTCAGGTCCTCCTCGACGAGCCGGCGCAGCGCGTCGACGTTCTGCGGCGTGAACCGCTTCCCGCCCCGGCCGAGGGTGTCGGCGAGGCGTGTGCAGCGGGCGGTTCCGTGGAGGGCCTCGGAGATCTCCTCCGCCAGGCCCCACAGCCGCCCCTCGAGCCAGGGGGTGTCGTGCTGGTCGAGGGTGACCGCGGGCAGGAGGGCCGGCTCGCCCGGCCGGGCTTTCGCCACCTGCTTGGACACGGCGGGCTGGCTCAGGCCGGTGAGCCGGGCGATCCTGTCCTGGGTCCAGCCGAGGCCGGCGAACAGGGTGATCATTTCGCTGCGCAGTCGCCGGGCCTCCTCGCCCGCGCGAATCACCTCGTTCATACCGGCGAACATTCTGGAGGCCTGTTCCTCGGTCAGGAACGTGGGGCGGTGACGCGCATCCTCTTCGGCTGTCATAGCTCGGTTGTACCCGAAATCGGTGATTTCCATAACCCAGTTGTACAACCTGGTGATGACGATCGGGGGAGTTGTCGCCATGGTGTTGATTTCTGTCGCCGGGAGGGCCCGGACCGTCCGTCGCGCGGCCGGGGCGGGCCGCCCGTCGGGTGCTCCCCGCCGATCGGCGGCTCCGGCCGGTCCGTCCGGGCCGCGGTGGCCGCCCCGGCGCGAGGAAGTGCTTTCTATCGTTGAAAATTCTGTGTGCACGACCGTTGTGCAGTGTTTGGTGTTGTGGCTCAATGTTCGACTATGTGCAGTGCCTCTCAGGTTCGAGGCACCCCCGGCTCTTCGACGAGGACGACGCCTTGAGACGACAACATCCGCGCCCCCGTGCCCTGTTCAGGGCCCTGACCTGCGCTGCGGCGCTGCTCATACCGGTCGGTGCCACCCTGGTCCCGACGGCGGCCGCCGCACCCGCCGTACCCGCCGGAGCCCCCGCGAAGGCCTTCACGGCCGACG
The DNA here is from genome assembly GCF_044333935.1 of Streptomyces sp. NPDC020884. Classification (NCBI taxonomy): domain Bacteria; kingdom Bacillati; phylum Actinomycetota; class Actinomycetes; order Kitasatosporales; family Streptomycetaceae; genus Streptomyces; species Streptomyces sp. NPDC020884. The sequence continues at coordinate 77,615 of NZ_JBIRRY010000007.1, forward strand.
ACCCGGTCACCGATGTCCACGGGCTGAAGGGCGAGTACTTCAGCATGTCCGCCCCGGGGGCCCGTGACTTCGCCGAACTCGGCGCCACGTCCCTGGACCCCGAGATCAACTTCCCCGGGCTCACCGGGACGTTCGAGTCGGCGACCGGCAAGACCGAGCACACGACGGCCCGCTGGACGGGGCAGCTCGAAGCCCCCGAGACCGGGGACTACACGTTCTCCGCCATCGGCGACAACGGCTTCCGGCTCTACCTCGACGGAAACGTTGTCATCGACCACTGGGAGCCGGACTGGGACAAGGAGCAGAACAGCGCTCCGATCTCTCTGAAGGCCGGGGAGAAGCACGACTTCAAGCTGGAGATGTTCCAGGACATCGGCGGCGCCAGCATGTTCCTGCGCTGGGGGACCGACACCCTCAAGAAGCAGATCGTGCCCGAGTCCGCGTTCACCCCGCCGGCCGACTTCGAGGTCTATCCGGTCGCCCTGAGCGTCGCGAAGAACGGCAAGCGCCTCCAGGCCACCTTCCGCGACCGGGTCTCGGACTACCGGAAGGTGAAGGAGCACCTCAAGATCGAGGTCGACACCTCGCCGATGCCGGTGAAGTCGGTGAACCGGGCCTCGGACAACCCCCGGGCGCTGATCATCGACCTCGCCGCGCCCGTCCAGAAGGACCAGCGCGTCAAGGTCGTCTACGACGGCCAGGGCGGCCTCAAGTCGGGGACCGAGACCGTCCCGGAGATCGGCCGCACCGCCAAGAACCTCTCCACGCACCGCCTCACCACCACCTGGGGCGACAAGCTGGACGTGAACAACCCGCTGCCCGAGTACCCCCGGCCGCAGCAGGTTCGCGACCAGTGGAAGAACCTCAACGGCCCCTGGGAGTTCGCCGGGGCCACCGAGGGCGAGAAGCCGGTCTTCGGCAAGAAGCTCGACGAGCGGATCATCGTGCCGTTCCCGGTCGAGTCCCAGCTCTCCGGCCTGGAGCGCGACGAGGACCACATGTTCTACCGCAAGCTCGTCACCGTGCCGAAGAACTGGTCGGTCGGGCGGGGCGCGTCCGGCAAGGACAAGCGGCTGAAGCTCAACTTCGACGCCGTCGACTACCGGTCCACCGTCTGGGTCAACGGCACCAAGGTCGCCGAACACACCGGCGGCTACACCGGGTTCACCGCCGACATCACCGACGCGCTCAAGGGCGGCGGTCCCCAGGAGATCGTCGTCGCGGTCACCGACAAGACCGGTCCGAACCAGCCCAAGGGCAAGCAGTCCACCAACCCCGGCGGCATCGTCTACACCCCGACCTCCGGTATCTGGCAGACCGTGTGGATGGAGCCGGTCGCCCCCGCAGCCATCGACTCGCTGACCACCACCCCGGACATCGACACCGGCCGCCTCGCGGTCACCGTCAACTCCGCGAAGGCCTCCGCCGACGCCCGGATCACCGCCGTGGCCCGCGACCGCAAGGGCAAGGTCGTCGGCACGGTCACCGGACCGGCCAACCGTGAGCTCAGCCTGACCGTCAAGAACCAGCGCCTCTGGTCCCCGGACGACCCCTACCTGTACGACCTCGACGTCTCCCTGGCCGACGGCCGCTCCAAGGACAGCGTCGAGAGCTACTTCGGGATGCGCCAGCTGAAGATCGACAAGGTGGGCGGCTACCAGAAGCTCGTCCTCAACGGGAAGCCGTTCTTCTCCCTCGCCATGCTCGACCAGGGCTTCTGGCCCGACGGCCTGTACACCCAGCCCAGCGACGCCGCCCTCACCTTCGACCTGAAGGCGCAGAAGGACCTCGGCTTCAACGCCGTACGCAAGCACATCAAGGTGGAGTCGCCGCGCTGGTACTACCACGCCGACCGGCTCGGACTGCTGGTGTGGCAGGACTTCGTCAACGCCGACATCGACAACGACGCCGGCAAGAACGCCTTCCTCACCCAGGGCAAGGAGTTGATGAAGCAGTTCCACAACTACCCCTCGATCAGCGGCTGGATCGTCTTCAACGAGGGCTGGGGCGAGTGGGACCGGACGGAGACGGGAAAGATCGCCGAGGACGTCAAGGCGCTGGACCCGTCCCGTGTGGTCAACGCGCACAGTGGAGTCAACTGCTGTGCGTCCAAGGGTGATTCCGGCAAGGGCGAGATCATCGACCACCACGACTACGTGAACAACGACGCGCCGTTCCCGGACCACCGTGCCGCGATGGACGGCGAGCACGGCGGCTTCACGCTGCGGACCCCCGGGCACATGTGGCCGGGCGCCCCCGCCAACATCTACAGCGGGGTCGCGGACAAGGCCGCCCTCACCGCCAAGTACGTCGACAACACCCGTACGTACTATCTCGCCGCCGCCGGGGCCGAGTTGTCCGGCTCTGTCTACACCCAGGTCAGCGACCTGGAGAACGAGCTCAACGGGCTCTGGACGTACGACCGCCGCGACATCAAGGTCGACCCGAAGAAGGTCCGGGAGATCAACCGTCAGGTCATCGCCGCCGGAGCCAACGCCGGTGAGCGCGACGAGCTGAAGGGCGGCGGCTCCTGGTCGCTCGACGAGAACAAGGGCGCGACCGCCCGCGACAGCGGCCCCAACAAGGCGCACCTCGCCCTGGAGGGCGGCGCCTCCTGGGCCCCGGGCGCACAGGGCTCGGCGCTGAAGTTCGACGGCGAGGGGCAGTACGCGCAGAGCGCCGGTCCGGTCGTGGACACCACGAAGGACTACACGGTCTCCGCGTGGGCCTCGCTGGACGCCGTGCCGGGCAACTTCGCCACCGTCGTCAGCCAGGACGGCCGGCGCACCGAGAACCCCTTCTACCTCCAGTACGGACAGGGCGGGTTCGCCTTCTCCACCCCGGGCGGCAAGCGCGCCCGCCTGGAGATCACCCCGGAGACCGGTCAGTGGTACCACCTCGTCGGGGTCCGCAAGGGTGACGAGATCACGCTGTACGTCGACGGGAAGCCCGTCGCCACCACCGCGGCCGGGCCGGCCGATGTGAGCACCGGCCCGCTCTCCGTCGGGCGGGCCCAGTACGACGGCGCCAAGGGCGACTTCTGGAACGGTTCCGTCGATCAGGTCGGGGTGTACGACAAGGCCCTGACCGCCGAGGAGGTGTCCGCGCTCCACGGCCGTCAGAAGCCGTGACGGGCTGAGCGAAGCCGTAACGAAAGGACCGGGGTCCGCTTCCGGCGCCGCAGGACCGGCGCCGGGAGCGGGCCCTTTCCGCTGCCCCGCCTACAACTCGCGGACCATGGAGCCCTGTTGCGTCATCCCCGGGGTGGAGGCAGGAGCGGCCCGGCGGGGGATTCGCACGCCTGACCGTTTCCTGAATGATCTTTCCTGTCCGAACCTGTGACCGGAAGGATCGATATCGTGCGCAGACGACGTCTCGTGCCCCTGCTGGCGGTAAGCATCACGGCAACGCTGGCCCCCGCGCTCGCCACCTCGACGGCCACCGCCGCTCCGGCGGCCGCCCCGTCGACCGCCGGCACGAACGTGCTGGACCGGTACGCGAAGCAGAAGCCGCAGTGGAAGAGGTGCGAAGCCGACGCCCCGGCGGAGTTGCGGTGCGCCACGATCCAGGTCCCGCTGGACTACCGGAAGCCCGGCGGCAAGCGGATCGACCTGGCCATATCCCGGATCAAGGCCACCACGCCCGGCAAGCGGCACGGTGTTCTGCTCTCCAACCCCGGCGGCCCGGGGGGAGAGGGGCTGTACATGCCGCTGGGGATGGCCCAGTCGCTCCCCGCGTCCGCGCGGCAGAAGTACGACCTCATCGGCTTCGACCCGCGCGGGGTGGGGCGCAGCACCCCGGTCTCCTGCGATCTGGAGCCCGAGGAGGAGAACTGGCTGCGACCGTACAAGGAGGAGACGTTCGACGACGACGTCGCCTGGGCGCGGGCGTTCGCGGACAAGTGCCGGGAGAAGGCGGGCGCCACCCTCCCGCACATCACCACGCGCAACACCGCGCGCGACATGGACCTGCTCCGGGCGGTCCTCGGTGAGAAGAAGATCAGTTACGTGGGCTACTCGTACGGCACCTACCTGGGCGCCGTCTACACCCAGCTCTTCCCGAAGCGCGCCGACCGGTTCGTGCTGGACAGCGCGGTCGACCCGGAACGCGCCTGGCGGGGGATGATCCAGTGGTGGGCGGAGGGCGCCGAGCCCGCGTTCGACCGGTGGACCGGATGGGCCGCCGAGCGTTCGGCGAAGTACGGCCTCGGCGACACCCCGAAGAAGGTCGAGGCGACCTTCTGGGACCTGGTCGCGCGGGCCGGGGAGAAGCCGATCGAGCTGGACGGGCAGCTGGTCACCGGCGACGACATCCGCAGCGGTATGCGGGGGGCCGTCTTCAGCCCGCAGTCCGCCACCGAGGCGTTCGTGGAGCTGAAGAAGGCGGCGGACGGCAAGCCCGTCGCGCCGGAGAAGCTCGGGGCGTTCACCCGGCCCGAAGGGCGCGGGGCGGCGGGCGCGGCCGTCGGGACGCCCGCCGACAACGGCTCGGCGAGCTTCTGGGCCGTGGTGTGCGGCGACAACTCCGCCGCGTGGTCCCGCGACCCGGAGAGCTACCGGCGGGACGCCATCGCGGACCGGGGCCGCTATCCGGTCTTCGGTGACTTCGCGTCCAGCATCAAGCCCTGCGCGTTCTGGGGCGATTCCGCGGAACCGGCGACCGAGGTGAACAACAAGGTCGGGTCCCTGGTCGTGCAGAACGAGTGGGACTCGCAGACGCCCCTGCCCAGCGGCCAGGCCCTGCACGCCCAGCTGAGGGGCTCGAAGATGGTCACCGTCCGCGGCGGCGAGGGCCACGGCGTCTACCCCAGCGGCAACGCCTGCACGGACGGTGCGGTCAACCGCTATCTGCTCACCGGCAAGCTGCCCGCGAAGGACGTGACCTGCAAGGCGACGGCCGAGTCGAACGCGGAGGCACGGCAGAACCGGAAGCGGGACGTGCTCCCCGGGTCCCCGCTCCCGGAGCGCGCCCCGGACCGCTTCTGATCCCGGGGTCGCACGGCTCGCCGCGGACGGACCGCGCGGGGGCCCCGGGCGGGCTCTGAGCCCCCACGGAGCCGGCCCGGCGGTGACGGAGGAACCCTTCTCCGTCGCCGCCGGGCCGGCCGGTCACCGGTTCACCTGCCCCCGGGGATCACGGGGCCCAGGGCGCGTCCACCGCCCAGGTGGTGTCCTCGGCGAACAGGGCCGGGTCGTCGAAGGCCCTGCCGCCCCCCGGAGTGGCCAGCCACACCTCGGAGTCGATGTGGCGCAGATAGCTGCCGGGCAGATTGGCGCTGGTGAACCGCACCCCGCCGTTCCCCGCGACCGCGCACCAGGTGGCATCCACCTTGAACAGCGCGGAGTTGTCGTTCGCGTCGCGGCGCACCCGGAACTCCCGGTGGCGGAGGAACTCGCCGGGGTAGTTCCGGGACTCGAAGGAGTAGCAGTTGCCGTTGGCGAGGCCGGTGACGATCTTCCAGGTGGCGTCCGCCTTCAGCACGTCCGGACTCCCGCTGTCGACCACCTCGGTGGAGGCCAGCGCGTCGTGGTGGCGCAGGTGCTTGGTGGTGTGTCCCGGCGTCGTGACCCGCAGCGACCGGTACTGCCCGGTGGGGAGGTCCACCGGGGGAGCGGGGTCGCGGGAGGCCTGGATCAGGGCCTGGTTGGCGGCCTTCACCCGGGCGGTGTCGACCTTCATCACCTGGCGGTCGTAGGTCAGCAGCCCGTTCGCCTCGTTCTCGACGTCCGTGATCTCCGTGTAGACCGAGGCGGAGAGCCCGGCCGGGAGCTGGCCGACCCGGATGCTGTCGAGGAGGCCGACGAAGCGGTTGTCGAGAGCCGCGATGCTCGGCTGGTCCTCGTAGCTGAAGCCGCCGCCCGGATACCACTCGTGCCCCGGCACCTTGTAGCCGAGCCCGCCGAACTCGCCCAGCACGGCGGCCCGGGTGGCGCTCGGCGCGGTGTTCCCGGGGCCGACGTAGATGTGGTTGTCCACCACGTCGCCGTTGCCGCCGTCGACCGAGCCGCAGCAGTTGACCCCGCTCATGTTGTTGACCAGCCGCGAGGGGTCCTGGGCCTTGACCTCGTCGGCGATCCGGGCCTGGTCGTACTGCCCCCAGCCCTCGTTCTGGTTGACCCACATGACCACCGACGGCGAGCTGCGGTGCTGGTCGATGATGGTGCGGTACTCCGTCTCCCACTGGGTGCGCGCGGGCCCGTCCGGCACCTTGCCGGTGTCCATCGACGGCATGTCCTGCCACACCAGCAGACCCAGCTTGTCCGCCCAGTAGAACCACCGCTGCGGCTCCACCTTGATGTGTTTGCGGACCATGTTGAAGCCGAGGTCCTTGTGCGCCTGGAGGTCGAACTTCAGCGCCTCGTCGCTCGGCGCGGTGTAGATGCCGTCCGGCCAGTACCCCTGGTCCAGGGTGCCGCTCTGGAAGACGAACTCCCCGTTGAGCACCGGCCGCAGGATGTTGTCGACCTTCGCGATCCCCACGGACCGCATGCCGGTGTAGCTGCCCACGGTGTCGGTGACGGCCGACCCGTCGAGCAGGTCCGCCCGCACGTCGTACAGGAAGGGATCCTCGGGGGTCCACAGCCGCGGATCCGGTACGGGTACGGAGATCTCCCCGTCCACCGCGCCGGTCGCCGTGCCCACCACCGTACCGCCGTCGGAGACGGTGATCCGGGCGTTCCTGCCCGCCGCGCCCGCCGTTTGGACCTTCACCCGCAGGGTGCTGTTCCCGAGGTCCGGCGTCATGTCGAGGCGGGTGATGTGGGCGGCGGCCACCGGTTCCAGCCAGACGGTCTGCCAGATGCCGGAGGCCGCGGTGTAGAAGATCCCGCCGCCCGGATGCGGCTTCACGTCGTTGATGCGCTGCTTGCCGACGGCCTGGCCGCCGGTCTGGCTCGGGTCGTACACGGAGACCACGACGGTGTTCGTACCCCCGTTGAGCTGCGGGGTGATGTCGTACGCGAACGAGTCGAAGCCGCCCTTGTGCGCGCCGACCTCGGTGCCGTTGACCCAGACCGTGGTCTGCCAGTCGGAGGCCCCGAAGTGCAGTGTGACCCGGCGGTCGTCCCAGTCCGCGGGGACGGTGAAGGTCCGCTTGTACCAGAGCTTGTCGTTCTCGGTGATCCGGCGCTGGATGCCCGAGAGCGCGGACTCGGCGACGAACGGGACCCGGATCTGCTCCGGGAAGGAGGCCGGCTGCCCGGCGTCACGGCCGGTGACCGCGAAGTCCCAGATGCCGTTGAGGTTGGTCCAGTCGGGGCGGGTCAGCTGCGGGCGCGGGTACTCCGGCAGCGGCTTGTCCACCGGGACCTGGTCGGTCCACGGCGTCGTCATGGGCGCCGGCTTCGGCTCCCAGGCGGCGGGCGCGGCGACGGCCGGGGACATACCGGTCCCCACGAGCGCGGTGGCCACCAGGGCGAGCAGGCCGGTGGCGGCCGTTAATCTCCGCCACCAGGTGCGTCGGCGCGGTGCGGGTGCTGGTCGCATGGTTGAACATCCCTTTCATGGTTGTACGGGGAGTAGCGGGCGGTAGGTGTACGGGAAGGGGGGAAGGGGGGCGGAACGTCAGGGGGTTCTCACAGCAGCCGCCACAGATGGTCGGCCGTCCCGTTGTCGTCGTACTGGACGACGTGCGCGCTGTCGGCCGTGGACATCCCGTCCACGCCGAGCACCTTGTCCGAGTTCCGGTTGCGGATCCGGTACCAGCCGTCTCCGTCCGGGACGAGCTGCCAGAGGTGGTCGGCGGTGTCGTTGTCGTCGAACTGCACGACGTGCGCGCTGTTCGCGGTGGACATCAGGTCGACGCCCAGCACCTTGCCGGAGTGCTGGTTGCGGATCCGGTACCAGCCGTCCCCGTTGGCCACCAGCCGCCAGAGGTGGTCCGCCGTCCCCGTGTCCCCGAACTGGACCACATGCGCGCTGTTGCCGGTCGACATGTCGTCGATGCCCAGCACCTTGCCCGAGTGCCGGTTCGCGATCCGGTACCAGCGGTCCGCCCGCCACGGTTCGCCGTCCGGGGCGGCCGTCGGGAAGGACGTGATCCGCAGCCGGGCCGCGCCCATGGGGACGAGGGTGACCTCCTCGACGGGCTCGGTCGAGCGCGCCGGGCTCGGCCGGAGGGGTGCGACCACCTGCTCGTCGTCCGCCGACCACTCCGGGATCCGGCGGGCGCGGGCGGTCATGGTGAGCGGAGTGCCCTCCAGCGTGAACGGGTTGTCGCCGGGGGCCCGGCCCGTGGAGCGGTGGCGCAGCGAGGCGGCGGGCCGGGCGGCGTCCAGGACGAGGCCGTAGTTCCACGGGCTCGTCGCGTGGACCGCGTACTCCGGGAAGCTGTCGCTGCCGCCGATCCGCTCGTACCGCTCCCCGATGCGCAGGGAGTACGTGAGCGGCCCGTGGTCCACGCTGACGGAGTCGTGGTTGTCCGCCCAGGTGCGTACGGCCGTCCGCTGCGGCAGCCGCAGGGTGACCCTGTCGCCGCTGGACCAGGTCCGCTCGATCCGGGTGAAGGCCGGTCCGGCGGGCGCGGCGACCCGCTGCCCGTTGACCTGGACCTCGGGGTCCGCGCACCAGGCCGGGACCCGCAGGACCAGCGGGAAGGCCAGCGGCTTCGGCGAGGTGAGGGTGAGCTCGACCGTGTCCGTGAAGGGGTAGCCGGTCTCCTCGGTGAACGTCACCTCCGTGCCGTCCGCGACCTTCGCCGTCACCTCGCTCGGCGCGTACATCGCCGCCGCCAGCCCGCCGTCGGGGGTGGCGAGCCAGAGCTCCTCGGTGAAGTACGGCCAGCCCATCCCGTAGTTGTGCGGGCAGCAGCGGTACTGGTCGACGCCCGGCAGATACGCCAGCATCGCGAAGGGGTTCTGGAACTGCCGGTCCCGCTTGGGCGCGTTGTCCAGATCGACGCTGTTGGCGCAGGTGATGTAGTGCACCGCCTTGCCCGACGGGTCGAGCGAGGCCGGGAGCGAGTTGAACGCCAGCTCCTCGCAGCGGTCCGCCCACAGCGGGTCCCCGGTGATCCGGGTGAGCAGCTGGTGGCTCGCCATGAACTCGACGATGCCGCAGGTCTCGAAGCCCTGCCGGGGGTCGCCGTGGCCGGGCCGGGCGTTCTCGTCCCCGGCGAAGCCTCCGCCGGGGAACTGGCCGTAGGCGTCCATGGCCTTCGCGTACGTGCCGTAGGTGTTGCGGGTGTCGGTGGCCGAGCCGCTGCGCAGCGCGAACTGGGCCGGTTCGCGGAAGCCCTGGGCGATGTTGACGTTGTGCGGATTGACCAGGTTGTCGCCCCAGTCGGCGCCGTACCGGTGGATCTTGTCGACGAGGTCGAGGAGGAAGGCGTCGCCGGTGCGGTTGTAGAGCCACATGACGCTGTCCAGGCCGTCGCCCCAGCGCAGCGCGATCCAGCTGGTGTCGAACGCGCCGGGCCCCTGGGCGTTCATGTAGCGGAAGAACCTGCTGAGGAACGGGATGATCCGGTTGTCCTCGCTGTACTCCTGCCAGGAGCGCAGGGCCTGGATCAGGGGGAGGAACGGCCAGAAGTCGGGCCCGCCGTTGAGCGAGGTCCGCAGCGCCTGCGGGCCGAAGAAGCCGTCGGACTGCCCGGTGGCGAGGATCGCGTCCATCCAGCGGCGGGTGGCGGCCAGCGCGCTCGGGTCACCGGTGACGATCGCGAGATCGGCGTACCCGCGCAGCCAGTACGGGACCTCCTCCCAGCCGCCCCGGTCCGGGCGGACCCAGCCGGTGGCCGTGAAGTCGAGGAAGTGCGAGAAGTCCTCGTACCGGCCGCACAGGCCCTCCAGCTGGAGCCGGAGCTGTCCGGCGAGCCAGCCGCGCGCCGTCACTCTGCCCGGGGGCAGCTTCAGGAACGCGGTGGGATGCAGAGGCGCGGCGTTGGGGGAGTAGTGGCCGCCCCGGGCGGCCGGCGCGTGGTGGCGGTCGGGCGTCGCGGCGGTCGCCCACCGGCTCGTCGCGCCCGTGGCGACGGCGGTGGCCACCGCCGTGGTGATGAGCTGCCTGCGGTTCAGGGGCATCGGTGCGGCTCCTGCTCTCGGCCCCGGCCGCCTGTGCCGCGGCCGGGCTCGGTGGGGGTCGCTGCGCGGCACCGTGGCCGTGCAGGGCGGGGCTGCTGGGCGGTGCTGGGCGGTGCTGACCTGTGGCGGAGCGTGAAACGGGGCGCTGCCGGGCAGAGGGCGGCCCGGCCGGAGCGGGGAGCGGCGGGCGACGGTCGCACGCACGCCGAAAACCGCCGTCGCGCGGCGGGGCGGCCGGACGAGGGCCAGTCTTGCAACGTTGAAAATTTGGCGTCCGGCGGTATGACAGCACGGTGTCGAGCGGGTGTCCACCCTTTGCGCAGGGCCCGTTGCCGTGGGGAGGGCCGTCGGTCGCGGTCGGGCCCCGACCTTCGGCCGACACATTTTGGAAACGCATCCGCAGCGCCCTTGCCGCCTGTGCCGCACCGCATATATAACGTTGTAAACCGAGCCGCCGACAGGCCGCGCAGGCTCTCACGACCGCTGTTCCCGCAGTACGGAGCAGGGGTCCGAGGAATGCAGCGGCACCAGCCGCAGAGCGGCCCCTGCCTCGTCCCGCATGCCCGACCGCACGCCGATCGGCGTGCCGTCAACCCGCCAAGGAGCGTTCCGCGCATGATGATCCAGCGTCGATCCCGTACCCTCGCCGTGGCCTGCGTCCTCGCCGCCACCACGCTGGCCGCCGCCGGCTGCGCCAAGTCGGAGACCTCCAACAACGCGGGCGGCGACAGCAGTCAGGGAGCGCAGGAGGCCAAGACCCCCGATTCCTCGTCCGGTGCGGGGTGCAAGCTCGAGACCTACGGCGCGCCCAAGCTGGACCTCAAGGACGCCGTGGTCGGCTTCTCCCAGTCGGAGAAGGAGGCCAACCCGTTCCGGATCGCCGAGACCCAGTCCATCAAGGACGAGGCGAAGAAGGTCGGCGTCAAGAAGCTCCTCACCACCAACGCCCAGTCCCAGCTGTCCAAGCAGATCAGCGACATCCAGGACATGCTGTCCCAGGGCGCGCAGTTCCTCATCGTCGCCCCGCTCAACTCCGACGGTCTGGAGCCCGCGCTGAAGGCGGCGGCCGCCAAGAAGGTCCCCGTCCTCACCATCGACCGCAAGGTCAACTCCACCGCCTGCAAGGACTACGTGGCCTTCCTCGGCTCCGACTTCGTCGAGCAGGGCAAGCGCGCCGCCGACGCGATGATCAAGGTCACCGGCGGCAAGGGCAAGGTCGCCATCCTGCTCGGGGCGTCCGGCAACAACGTCACCACCGACCGCACCAAGGGCTTCGTCGACCAGGTCAAGGCCGAGGCCCCCGGCCTGGAGATCGTCGCCCAGCAGACCGGCGAGTTCGCCCGCGACAAGGGGCAGCAGGTGATGGAGCAGCTCATCCAGTCCAAGCCCGACATCACCGCCGTCTACGCCGAGAACGACGAGATGGGCCTCGGCGCCGTCACCGCGCTGAAGGCCGCCGGGAAGAAGCCCGGCAAGGACGTCAAGATCGTCTCCGTCGACGGCACCCGCAACGCCGTACAGGCCCTGGTCAACGGCGAGTACAACGCCGTCATCGAGTCCAACCCGCGCTTCGGCCCGCTCGCCTTCGCCACCGCGCAGAAGTTCTACGCCGGTGAGGCGATCCCCGAGAACGTGATCATCACCGACCGCGAGTACGACGAGGCCAACGCCAAGGAATCGCTCGGCGGAGCGTTCTGACCCCACCGGACGGCCGGCCGCCGCGACGCCCCCCGGGGCGCCCGGCGGCCCGGCCCCATTCCTGTACCACCGGAAGGCCAGGATTCATGGCACCAACCCAAGCGACACCCCAGCACCCGGAGACCGCCGGTCCCGGTGCCGCCGTCGCGGACCCCGTTCTCGAGGCCCGCTCGGTGAGCAAGCGGTTCCCGGGCGTCGTCGCCCTGGACGGCGTCTCCTTCTCGCTGCGCGCGGGCGAGGTCCACGCGCTCGTCGGCGAGAACGGGGCCGGCAAGTCCACCCTCATCAAGGTGCTCACCGGCGTCTACCAGAGCGACGAGGGCGAGGTGCGCGTGACCGGCGAACCGGTCCGCTTCGCCCGCCCGTTCGAGGCGCAGCAGGCCGGGATCTCCACCATCTACCAGGAGGTGAACCTCGTCCCGCTGATGAGCGTGGCGCGCAACATCTTCCTGGGCCGGGAGCCGAAGAATCGTTTCGGGCTCATCGACTTCGCCCGGATGAACCGCGAGACCACCGAACTCCTCGACGGCTTCGGCGTCCGCGTCGACCCCAAGCGGCCCCTGCACACCCTGGGCATCGGTACCCAGCAGATGGTCGCCCTCGCCCGCGCCGTCTCCGTACAGGCCCAGGTCGTCATCATGGACGAGCCCACCTCGTCGCTGGAGCCCCGCGAGGTCGAGACCCTCTTCCGGGTCATCGAGAACCTGCGCGGCCAGGGCATCGCCGTCCTCTACGTCAGCCACCGCATGGACGAGCTCTACCGGATCTGCGACCGGGTCACCGTCCTGCGCGACGGCCGCCACATCCACACCGGCGAACTGGCCCCGCTGGAACGCATGCAGCTGGTGTCGATGATGCTCGGCCGCGACATGGCCGAGGTCCGCCGCGACGGCCTCACCGGCTTCGCCGCCGAAGGACACGACGCCGCCCGCACCCCCGTCCTCACCGCCACCGGCCTCGACCGCCGCCACCAACTGCACGACATATCCGTCGAGCTGTACGCCGGTGAGGTGCTGGGACTCGGCGGGCTGCTGGGCTCCGGGCGCAGCGAGACCGCGAAGGCGCTGACCGGCGCGCTGCCCCTGGACGGCGGACAGATCACCGTCGACGGCAAGCGCATCGGCCGCCCCACCCCGGCCGCCGCCATCCGCGCGGGCATCAGCATGCTCCCCGAGGACCGCAAGGCCGAAGGCATCGTCCCCGGCCTCTCCGTCCGCGAGAACATCGTGCTCGCCGCCATGCCCCGGCTCTCCAAGGGCGGCATCGTCTCGCGCGCGAAGCAGGACCGCATCGTCGACATCTTCATGAAGCGGCTGCGGATCAAGGCCTCCAGCCCCGAGCAGAAGGTCGGCGAACTCTCCGGCGGCAACCAGCAGAAGGTGCTGCTCGCCCGCTGGCTCTGCCTGGAGCCCAAGGTGCTGCTGCTCGACGAGCCCACCCGGGGCATCGACGTCGGCGCCAAGGCCGAGGTGCAGAGCCTCATCGACGAACTCGCCCGCGAGGGACTCGCCGTGCTGCTGATCTCCTCCGACATCGAGGAGCTGATCGAGGGCGCCGACCGCATCGTCGTCCTGCGCGGCGGCGCGGTCGCCGGTGAACTCGCCGGCGACGAGGTGGACGAGAGCCGCCTCCTCGAAGTGCTCGCCGACCACACGCCCGAATCCGGTGGGAAGGTCCCGGCCGGCCAGGAGGACCCCCGATGACCACCCAGGCCACCCTGCCACGCCCCGTGAAGCCACTGGCCCGGCTGCGCGACCCCGCCTGGTACCAGGAGTACGGCGTGTACGCGGCCGTCGCCGTCGTCCTGCTGTTCAACGCGGTGTTCACCGAGCACTTCATGACGGCCGACAACCTGCGCACCCAGCTCGTCCAGGTCGCGCCCATCGTGATCGTCGCGCTCGGCATGGCCCTGGTCATCGGCACCGAGGGCATCGACCTCTCCGTCGGCTCCACCATGGCGCTCGCCGCGGCCCTGCTGCCGCTCTACCTCGGCTACGGACTGGTGCCCGCGCTCCTGATCTCGCTGCTCGCCGGAGCGGTGGTCGGCGCGATCAACGGGACGCTCGTCTCGCTCGTCGGGCTGCAACCCATCGTGGCGACCCTCGCCCTGTTCGTCGGCGGCCGGGGCCTGGCCCTCGTCATGGCGGACGGCCAGCTCAAGCAGATCGTCAACCCGGACATCCTCGCGCTCGGCACCGGCTCCTTCCTCGGCATCCCCCTGGTCGTCCTCATCGCGGGCGTCCTCGCGCTGGCCGTCGCGTTCCTGGTGCAGCGCACCACCTTCGGCCGCCAGATCGTCGCCATCGGCGGCAACCGCTCGGCCGCCGCGCTGTCCGGACTGCCCGTCAAGCGCGTCCTGATCGGCGTCTACATCCTGTGCGGGGTGATGGCCGCCCTCGCCGGCATCCTCGCCACCGCCCGGCTCACCGCCAGCGACCCGTCCTCGCTCGGCACCCTCATGGAGCTCTCCGCCATCACGGCGGTCGTCGTCGGCGGCACCCCGCTGAACGGCGGCTCCATCCGGGTGCTCGGCACCGTCGCCGGAGCCCTGTTGATGCAGCTGCTGCGCGCCACCCTCGTCAAGCACGACCTGCCCGACTCCACCGCACAGATCGCCCAGGCGGCCATCATCATCGCCGCCGTCTACGTCGCCCGGGAGCGTCGGTCCCGATGAAGAACACCACACCAGCCGCCCCGGCCCCCCAGGCGCCGGCGCCGCTCAAGAACGCCCCCTCGCGCACCGAACCCCGACCCGAGCGCTCCACCGGCTCCCGTATCGGCGAACTCCTCCAGCGCCAGGGCGTCCTCGCGGTCCTGCTGACCGTGATCCTCATCGCCTCGTTCGTCTACCCCACGTTCGCCAGCGTCGACAACGCCCGGGGCGTCACCGTCCAGGCCTCCTTCCTCGCGATCGTCGCCCTCGGCATGACGCTCGTCATCATCACCGGGGGCATCGACCTCTCCGTCGGCTCCGTCTTCGCCCTCGGCGGCGTCCTCGCCGCCTGGGCCTCCCAATGGGGCTTCCTCGCCGCCCTGTTGGTGCCCCTGGTGGTCTGCGGCGCGATCGGGCTGGTCAACGGCCTGCTCATCGCCCGCGGGAACATGGCCCCCTTCATCGTCACGCTCGCCACCCTCCTCGCGGCGCGCGGCATGCTGCTCGCCTTCACCGACGAGGGCGCCACCACCTACCTGGTGCCCAAGGACTCCGCCTTCGCCGAGCTCGGCCAGGGCAGCATCTGGGGCTTCGGATATCCGATCCTCGTCGCGCTGGCCCTCTTCGGGGCGGGCGGACTGCTGCTCCAGCGCACCTCGTTCGGGCAGACGCTGTTCGCCGTCGGCGGCAGCAGCGACGCCGCCACCCTCATGGGCCTGCCCGTCGCCCGGACGAAGATCCTCGTCTACACCCTCAGCGGACTGCTCGCCGGACTCGCCGGCGCGCTCAACGCCGCCCGCCTCTCCTCCGGCGTCACCATCGTCGGCGTCGGCATGGAACTCGACGCGATCTCCGCCGTCGTCATCGGCGGCACCCTCCTCATCGGCGGCGCGGGCTCGATCAGCGGCACCCTCTGGGGCGTCCTGCTGCTCGCCGTGATCCAGAACCTCATCAACCAGATCGGCTCGCTCAACTCCTCGTACCAGTCGGTGGTCAGCGGCGGCTTCCTTATCGTTGTCGTGGTGGCGCAGCGTTACCTGGCGCGCAGCCGGAGATCCACCTGAACCGCGCGGATCAGGCCGAGTCGAACCGAGTTCAAGGAGTGTCGTGGGCGTCAGCCTCAAGGACGTAGCTCAACGGGCGGGCGTGTCCATCAAGACCGTGTCGAACGTGGTCAACAACTATCAGCACGTCACCCCGAAGATGCGGGCCAAGGTCCAGCAGGCGATCGACGAGCTCGGCTACCGGCCGAACCTCACCGCCCGTCATCTGCGCAAGGGCCGCACCGGCATCATCGCGCTCGCCGTGCCCGAATTCGGCAACCCGTACTTCGCGGAGCTGGCCGGCGAGGTCGTCGACGCGGCGGCCCGGCACGACTACACCGTCCTGGTCGACCACACGGCGGGCCTCCGCGAGAAGGAGCTGCTGGTCTGCCAGGGCTTCCGGTCCCATGTCATCGACGGCCTCATCCTCAGCCCCATCCATCTGGAGACCGAGGACCTGATGGCCCGGACGGAGACCGCCCCGCTGGTACTGCTGGGCGAGCGCGAGTACGCGGCCCCCTACGACCACATCGCCATCGACAACGTGGCCGCCTCGCGCGAAGCCGTCGCCCACCTCATCGCCCTCGGCCACCGCCGGATCGCCTTCCTCGGCTCCCGCACCGGCCGGGAACGCCAGCCCGCCCACCTGCGACTGCGCGGCTGGCGCGAGGAGTTGGCCGCCTCCGGCATCGAACCCGACGAGTCGCTGGTCGTCGTCACCGACGGCTACGGCCGCGAGGACGGCGCGGCGGCGATGGCCTCGCTCCTGGACCGGGGCGAGCGGCCCGACGCCGTGTTCGCGTACAACGACATGATCGCGACCGGGGCCATGCGCACCATCACCGAACGCGGCCTCTCCATCCCGGACGACATCGCCCTCGTCGGCTTCGACGACATCGAGGAGAGCCGGTTCGGGGCCACCACCCTCACCACCATCGCGCCGGACAAGGCGGCCATCGCCCGGCTCGCCGTCGACAGCCTCGTCGAACGCCTCGCCGGCACCCCGGTCGCCGAACCCCGGCGGCCCCGCCCCGGCTACCGCCTCGTCGTCCGCGAATCCACCACGCCCCGCGAGGCCTCCGGGCCGACCCGCTAGAGGCCCTTCCGCACCCCCCAAGGAACTCCTCATGCCCACCGTGCACCGCAAACCGTTCGGCCGCGCCCACGGGCAGAGCGAGATCGACCTCTGGACCCTCGACTCCGGCACCGGCGTACGGGCCGAGATCCTCACCTACGGCGGTGTCCTGCACAGCCTCACGGTGCCGGACACCGCCCGGGTCCCCGGCCCGGTCGTCCGCTCGCTGCCCGCGCTCGACGACTACACCGACAAGAACCCGTACTTCGGGGCGGTCGTCGGCCGGTACGCCAATCGCATCGCCCACGGCCGCTTCACCCTCGACGGGGCCACCCACCACATCCCCGCCAACGACCGGGGCCACGCCCTGCACGGCGGCCCCGACGGCTTCCACGCCAAGGTCTGGGAAGCCACCGGCGAGCGCACCGACACCGCCGCCGTCCTCCGGCTCACCCTGCACAGCCCCGACGGCGACATGGGCTTCCCCGGAGCGCTCGACGTGAGCGCCACCTACACCCTGGACACCACCGGGACCCTCGCCGTCGACTACACGGCCGTCACCGACCGGCCCACCGTTGTCAACCTCACCAACCACTCCTACCTCAACCTCGGCGACGACGACATCCTCGGCCACACCCTCCAGGTCGACGCCGACGCCTACCTCCCCATCGATCCCGACTCCATCCCCGAGGGACCGCCCGCCCCGGTGACCGGCACCCCCTTCGACCTCACCGCCCCGCAGCGCATCGGCGAACGCCTCGACCGTCCGGACGCCCAACTGGAGCGGGCCGGCGGCTTCGACCACTGCTGGGTCCTGCGCCCCGCCGCCCCCGGTTCCCTGCGCCGGGCCGCCCGCCTGACCGCCCCCGGCGACCGGCGGACCCTGGAGCTCTGGACCACCGAACCGGGCCTGCAGGTCTACACCGCCAATCAGCTCGACGGCGCGTTCACCGACGGCTCCGGCCGCCGCCACGAACGCCACGGCTCCCTCTGCCTGGAGACCCAGCACCTGCCCGACTCGCCCAACCGCCCCGGCCACCCGAGCACGGTGCTGCGCCCCGGCGACATCCTGCGCAGCCGCACCGAATGGCGCTTTCCGCATCTGCGCGCCGAAGAAATGCGGTTGCGGCTCTCAGCGGCCTCCTGATCTACTCCCCGCAAGCCATCAGCACAACCCAGGAGTTCGATTATGCGCGGAGCTTTCGTGTCCATCCCGACAGAAACTGACCTTTCTCTCAAGGACATGAAGCTCCGTGCACACAGTGAATCTGGGAATTCTGGCGCATGTCGACGCCGGTAAGACGAGCCTGACCGAGCGGCTGCTGCACACCGCCGGAGTCATCGACACCGTCGGCAGCGTCGACGACGGCAGCACACGGACCGACTCGCTCGCTCTGGAGCGCCGCCGCGGCATCACCATCAAATCCGCCGTGGTCTCCTTCACCGTCGGCGACACCACGGTCAACCTCATCGACACCCCCGGCCACCCGGACTTCATCGCCGAGGTGGAGCGGGCCCTCGGCGTGCTCGACGGAGCCGTCCTGGTCGTCTCCGCGGTCGAGGGCGTGCAGGCCCAGACCCGCGTCCTGATGCGCACCCTGCGCCGGCTGCGCATCCCGACGCTGCTCTTCGTCAACAAGATCGACCGGGCCGGAGCGCGCTACGGCTCGCTGCTCACCAGCATCGCGGACCGGCTCTCCCGGGACGTCGTCGCGATGAGCTCCACCGACCGCCTCGGCACCCGAGAGGCGACCGGCACCGCGTTCGCCGACGCCGACCCGGCCTTCACCGGCGCGCTCGCCGAACGGCTCACCGTCCACGACGACGCACTGCTCACCGCGTACGTCGACGACCCGGCGGCCCTGACCGCCGCCCGGCTGCGGACCGCACTGGCCGACCAGACCGCCCGCTGCCTCGTCCACCCGGTCTTCTTCGGCTCCGCGGCGACCGGAGCGGGCGTCGACGACCTGATCGGCGGCATCACCGGGCTCCTGCCCGCCGCACGCGGCGACGCCGAAGGCCCGGTGCTCGGCACGGTGTTCAAGGTCGACCGCGGCGCGGGCGGCGAGCGGAACGCATACGTCCGCATGGTCGAAGGGACCGTGCGCACCCGGGACGTGCTGCCTTTCCGGAGCGCGGACGGCGCGGAGGGCGAGGGCAAGGTCTCCGCGATCGAGGTGTTCCAGGACGGTACGGAGAGGATCGCCGCCTCGGTCGGCGCGGGCCGCATCGGCAGGCTGCGGGGCCTGGCGGGCATCCGCGTCGGCGACACCGTCGGCACGGTCCCGGCGGTGGCCGGAGCCCGGCACTTCGCACCGCCGACGCTGGAGACGATCGTCGTGCCCGCCCGCCCGGAGGACCGCGGCGCACTCCACCTCGCGCTCGGCAGGCTCGCCGAACAGGACCCGCTGATCGGCGTCCGGCACGACGACGTCCGCCAGGAGGTGTCCCTCTCGCTGTACGGGGAGGTGCAGAAGGAAGTCGTCCAGCAGACCCTGGCCGAGGAATTCGGCGTGGAGATCGCCTTCCGGGAAACCACGACCATCTGCCGGGAACATCCCGTCGGCACCGGGTCCGCCGTCGAATTCATCGACAAGGACCCCAATCCCTTCCTCGCCACCGTCGGACTGCGCGTGGAGCCGGCCCCGTACGGCAGCGGCGTGGAATTCCGCCGCGAGGTCGAACTGGGCTCGATGCCCTTTTCGCTGATGCGGGCGGTGGAGGACTCCGTGCACGCCACGCTGAGTCAGGGAATGCACGGCTGGCAGGTCACCGACTGCGTCGTCGTCCAGACCCATGCCGGATACTGGCCCCGCCAGAGCCATTCCCACGGCACTTTCGACAAGAGCATGTCGAGCACGGCCGGAGACTTCCGGAGTCTGACGCCGCTGGTCCTGATGGACGCGCTGCGGCAGGCGGGAACCCGGGTGTACGAGCCGATGCACCGCTTCCGGCTGGAGCTGCCCGCCGACGCGTACGGCCCGCTCGCCCCGGTCCTCGCCCGGCTCCGCGCGGTCCCCGGGCCGCCGGTGACGAGCGGCGGACTCTGCACGCTGGAGGGCGAGATCCCGGCGGCCCGGGTGCACGAGCTCCAACAGCTGCTGCCGGGACTGACCCGTGGCGAAGGGGTGCTGGAGTCGGCCTTCGCCGACTACCGCCCGGTCACCGGACCGGCCCCGGAACGCCCGCGCACCGACCACGACCCGCTGCACCGCAAGGAGTACCTGCTGCGGACGGTGCGGCGGGTCGCCGGCTGAGTGCTCCGCTACTTGAGGAAGGGGCCCGCCGTGCCGATCTTCCCGGGCGCGGCGTTCTTCCCGCCGAGGTCCAGGACGTACACGCGCAGGTTCCCCTTGCCGGGCGCCGGGACGGCGAGCGTGCCGCCGGTGACGACCTGGGTGTCACCGGTGACGGCGTCCTTGTACGTGCCGTTCGGGATGCCGGTGTACGTGGCGCTCCCGGAGACCGTGACGAGGGCGAAGCTGTCGGTGCCGCTCACCGCGTCGGTGTAGCGCCGCTTGTACGCCATGGAGCCGCTGATGCCCTCCGTGGAGTACTGCCCCATCTGCAGCGCCGGCACCGTGCGCCGGATCTCGTTCAGCCGCTGGAGGTGTTGGGCCAGGGGGGTGGCCAGGGTGTCGGCGACCTTCCCGGTGGCGGCGGACACCTTGCCGAAGTCCGATGCCGTCACCTCACCGGCCAGGTGGTCCCCGAAGTAGGCCCGCCCGGTCGAGGCGAGCGGACACGTCGGCCCGCAGTCGATCTTCTTCCCCTTCTGGAACTCGATCTCGGAGCCGTAGTAGAGCGTCGGGATGCCGCGGAAGGTCCACATCAGCGACATGTTCTCGGCCCAGGCGTCCGTTCCGCCCGCATACCGTTCGCTGCTCTTGTTGGGCCCGTAGTCGTGGCTGTCGACGTAGACCACGTTGTAGGTGGCGTCGTTGTAGCTGTCGTCGGAGTCCTTCCCGTTGTGGAAGGCGTTGTTCGCGTCGCCGAAGTTCATGTGCATCCGCATGTCGATGACGTTCATCCCGGAGAACAGACTGCGGTCCGGTGCGTGGTAGGCGTTGCCCTTGAGGAAGGCGTTGTCGGAGACGGGCTGTGATCCGGTGCCCTGCTGCTGCTCGTAGTCGTACATCTCCAGGGCGGCCTTCTCGTCGTCCGCGCTGTACTCCTTGCGCTCCTTCCAGGTGAAGAACTGCGCCGAGTGGTTGACCGAGCCGCGGTTCCACTTGTCGTTGACGAAGGCGGCGACCTCGCCGAAGACGAAGAAGTTCTCCGCCGCCTCGGCGCCGAACTGCTGGGTCACCCGCTCCTGGATGGCGGGCAGGAAACGACGGTTCCAGGTGGTGCGCGGAATGTGCACCGCCGTGTCGAGCCGGAAGCCGTCCACGCCCATGTCGATGTACTTGTTGTACGCGCCGATCAGATAGTTCTGCACCTGCGCGCTCTCGGTGTTGAAGTCGGCCAGGTCATCGTGCAGCCAGCAGGAACGCGAGTCCTCGCCCTCCCAGTTGCCGATCCAGCAGTTGTGGTAGATCGCTTTCGGGAACATGCCCGAAGTGGGGTTCGGCCACTGGCAGTTGTAGAGGCGATAGCCCTCCGGTGAGGTCTGCCCGGTGGGTGTGCCCCAGTTCAGACAGGTGTTGCCGGACGGTTCGGCCGTGGACCACAGGTCGCCGTTGTAGTACGACTTCCCCGACTTGGGCTCGACGGTGAGGCCGTCGTAGGTGAAGCCGTCGTCCTTCTCGTCGTAGTACCAGCTCCACTGGGAGTCGCGCACCCCGTAGGCCTTCGGGGTGAACAGGCCCTTGGCGCCCCAGCGCGAGGAGTGGTTGTGCACGACGTCCTGGTAGATCTTCATGCCCTTGGCGTGCGCCGCGTTGATGAGGTCCTGGTACGAGGCTCCGGCGGACTCCAGGCGCGGGTCGACCCGGTAGAAGTCGTAGCCGTGGTAGCCGTGGTAGTCGTAGTCCGAGCGGTTGAGGACGACGGGCGTGATCCAGATCGCGGAGAAGCCGAGGCCCTTGACGTAGTCGAGCTTCTGCACCAGACCCTTGAAGTCCCCCCGGAACATGGGGTCGTCGTTGGCCGCGTTGCCGGACTTCTCGTGCTGGCTCCCGCCCCGGTTGTTCGTGGAGTCGCCGTCGTTGAAGCGGGCGGTGAGCACGAAGTAGATCGGGTCCTTGCGGGGGTCGGTGCCGAGCGGGGTGCCCGCCGCGGGGGCGGTGGGCTTCTCGCCGGTGGTGGCGGAGGCCGGCGCGGACGCGGCCGAGAGGTTCCCCGCCGCGTCGACGGCGCGGACGGTGTAGCGGTAGGCGGTCCTCGCCTCGAGACCGGTGTCCGAGAACACGGTGGAGGTGGTGTCGGTGACCACCGTGCCCGTCGTCCCCCCGGAGCGGCTGACCTGATACTTCGTCACACCCCGGTCGTCCGTGGCGGGTTCCCAGGTGACCACGACCGACACTCCGTCGGCGGCGGCCTCGACCTCCGTGGGGGCGGACGGTGCTTCGGTGTCCGGCTCCTGCGCCGCGCACGGGTCCTTCGCCGAGGCGGTCACCGTGCGGTCCTTCACCGTGGTGAGCCCGGTCGTGAGCGTGTAGTCGTTGCCGTTGTTGTTGTCCCAGACGCCGTTGCCGTCGTTGAACGTCGCCTGGAGACCGGTGGCGCCGCCGAGGTCCACCGTCCGCTTCACCCAGCCGGTGCAGGCCGCCTCCATGCCGATGCCGGGAGGCGTCGTCCAGGCTCCGCCGTGCGGCCGGTAGTGGAGATTGACGGTGGACCAGCCGACGGTCGACGTCGCGTAGTAGACCGACGCGGAGTTCGGCCCTTCGGGATCCGGGTCCTCGGGGTCCGGGCCGGGTGTCGCGCACGGGTCGCTGTGCGCCACGACGCCGTCCTTGACGGTGATGCTCCCGGTGCCGAGGTCGTAGTTCCTGCCCGCGTTGTTGTCCCAGGTGCCCGAGCCGTCGGTGAAGGTCGCCTTGAGCCCGGCCGCACCGCCGAGCGGGACCGTCAGCTTGACCCAGTCGGCGCAGGCCGCCTGCATCCGGGTGCCGGGCGCGGTGGTCCAGGAACCGCCGTCGGGGGAGTAATGCAGGTGGTACGCCGACCAGTTCCGGGTTTTCGTGGAGTAGAAGACGGTGGCCGTGGCCTCGGCGGCGGCCGGGGCGGCGACGGGTCCGGTCGCCGGGGCGGGGACGGCCTGCGGTGCGGCGGTGAGGAGTCCCAGCAGCCCGGCTGTCGCGACGGCCGCGGCGAGCGGGCGTCCCAGCAGCCGGTGAGGGGTGCGTCTCATGCGTGTCTCCAGGGGAGGGGAGAACCCTGACGCGCCTCGGGGTTCGGCGAGTGAACACGACCCGGCAGCAAGTCCTGCCGGAATGTTGCTGCAATCTCTTGCGAGGTGGAAGTTACCGGTGCATGACAGGTGCGTAAAGAGGTCCGACGGAACCCGGCCGCTCTCCCCGCGGAACGCCGCGCGGAATGCCGCGTCGCGCGGGAGCGTTCGCACGGTCATGACCTTCTCCGTTGATGTGACCGTGCGCGGCTATGAGCTCGACACCCAGGGGCACCTGAACCAGGCCGTCTATCTCCAGTACGCGGAGCACTCCCGCTGGGAGCTGCTGCGGGCGGCCGGACTGCCCCAGGAGAAGCTGCTGGCCGACGGGATCGGCCCGGTCCAGCTGGAGGTGACGGTCAAGTACCGCCGCGAGCTGCGCGGTGGCGAGCGGGTACGGATCACCTGCCGGTTCGACTACGGCACGGGCAGGACGTTCACCGTGGAGCAGCGGATCCTCAAGGAGGACGGCACCGTGGCCGCGGAGATCACCGGAGTGGCCGGCCTCCTCGATCTGACCGAACGCCGGCTCGTCGCGGACCCCCGGGGCCGGCTTGCCGCGCTGGCCGGCGACCCCGACCGGCTGACCGGCTGACCGTCAGCCGGTCTCAGCGCGCGGGCCGGTGCGCGAACACCCACCGGTTGGCCGCCAGCGCGTCGGGGCTCTCCGGCCGGGGCCCGCGACCGTGCCGGCGGGTGAAGTGGAACGGGGTGCGCACCGCCGTGGACCAGCCCCGGCCGGCCAGGTCGCCGGCCGAGTCCGGCCTCGGCTCGCCGTCGAACAGGGCGAGCAGATCGACGCCGATCCGCTGCTTCGCCGCCGCGTAGACCGGGCTGTCGCGGACGGCCGCCGACTCCACCCCGAGCTTCGCCTCGTAACCCAGCGAGCTGCCCGCCGCGCTGAGCCGGTCCACCGTGTCGATCAGTCGCCTTTCGGCGGCCCCGGGGAGGTAGAGCAGCAGCCCCTCGGCCAGCCAGGCGGTCGGCGCGGCCGGGTCGAATCCCGCGCGCACGAGCACCGCGCCCCAGTCCAGGCGCAGATCGGCGGCGATGGCGACGCGCACCGCCTGCGCCCCGGTCGACAGCCCGCCGCCGGTGGCCGGCGAGTCCAGGACACCGGCCTTGAACGCGAGCACCTCCTCCTGGTCGATCTCGAAGACCGTGCAGCCGGGCGGCCACTCCAGGCGCAGCGCCCTGGTGTCCAGTCCGGCCCCGAGCAGGACCACTTGACGGACCCCGGCGGAGGCCTGCCGGAGCAGGAAGTCGTCCAGCACCCGGGTCCGCAGTCCGAAGTAGCGGCCCAGCCGGCCCCACAGCGGATCGGCCTCCCCGCCCGGAACCTGGTCCGGGCGCACCGGCCAGGAAGCGGACGCCCGCGCGGCGCGCACGAAGTGCTCCGCGTAGACGTCCCGGGCCAGCGCGTCCGGCCGGTACGTCTCCACGGCGCGCGCGGCCGCCACCATGAGGGCGGTCAGGCCGACGCCCCCGGTGACGCCGCCGCCCTGCCGGACGGTGTCGGGCATGTCTCCTCCTCTCCGGGGAGGCGGGACCATGCCTCGTCGCGGTCGGCGGTCGTGATCCGGGCCCCGTACAGCCGGCCCATGAAGCTGAGGATCTGCGCGTCCGGGAGGTGGAGCCCGGCGGTGCAGTCCCGCAGCACCGTCACCCGGAAGCCCTTCTGGAAGGCCGTCCGCGCGGTCGAGTCCACGCAGACGTCCGCGAAGAGCCCGGCGAACACGAGATGCCCGATGCCCCGGCCCACGAGGTGCCGCTCGAAGCCCTCGCCGAGGAACGCGTCGAAGCACGCCCGCTTGGTGAACACCGCCTCGCCGGGCTCCGGTTCCACTCCGGCGGCGAACTCCGCGCCCCAGGTCCCCTCCAGACACTTGGGCGGCTTTGCGAGCGCCGCGTCCCGCCGCCGCCAGCTCTCGCCCTGATAGCGGATGTCCCCGAGGAAACGGACGAAGACGACCTCGGTGCCCCGGGCCCGTGCCGCGCGGACGGCGCGGGCGGTGTTCGCCGTGACCCTCTCCAGCCGGGCGGGATCGCCCGGATAGCGGGAGGCGGCGAGCGGGCCCGCGCAGAAGTCGTTCTGCAGATCGACGACCACCAGCGCGGTCCCGCCCGGCGCGCTCACGAGGCTTCGGCCCGCACGGCCGCGGCCGGTGGTGGTGCCGGCTCGAAGGCCGTGGCCCCTCCCTTCTCCAGGGCCCCGAGCAAGGCGTCCACCACCTCGGTGGTCGAGTGGCGTCCACCCAGGTCCGGCGTGCGGACCCGCTGCCCGTCGACGGTGAGCAGCGCCTCCTCGACCGCCCCCACCGCCCCCGCACAGCCGCCGTGCCGCTCGGCGATCGCCGCGGCGGCCCGTACGGTCGCCACCGGATTGACCCGGTCCAGCCCCTCCAGGTCGTCGGCGGACCCGTGCACGGTCTGGTACTCGACCAGCCCGCGCACATCGGGATGCAGATGCACGTTCTCCGTGCAGCGGTTCTCCTGCCGGTCGGAACCGAAGCGGTCCAGCAGGACGACGTGCATGATGTCGGCCCACTCGTTGCCCGCCACGACGACGGTGCGCTCCGGGAACCCGTGCGTGATCAGATTGCGGTTCACCGTGTCGGGCTGGAACAGGCCGACCGGCACGTCGTACCGGGCGGCGAGATCCGTCACCCAGGCGTCGAGCGCGCCGTCCAGCAGATGGAACTTGTACGCCATGACGATCCGCGCCGGACCGGCGCCGGGCCACTGCCGCCAGGCCCGCTCCACCGCGTAGGAGAGCACCTTCTCGGTGAGGTCGCGGCTGAACTCCATGGTGCGCCGGACCACCCCGTCCAGATGCTCGTTCTCCCCGGTGTAGAAGCCCTGGGCCTGGTCCCGGACCAGCAGCAGCGCCCCGCCGTCCCCGATCGGCAGGGCGTCCACCTTGACGGCCTGGAGCCGTTGCCGCACCAGATACAGGGACTGCGCGTTGATCGCCGTACGGAAGATCGCCGGGGTGCCCAGCGCCGACTGCGTACGGCAGAAGTCCTCGTAGTGTCCGGCGTCCACCGCCGTGAGCCCGCGGACCGCTTCCACGCCTCCTTCCGCCTTGAGCGACGCATACGAGTGGTACGTCCGGGGAGAGCGCCGCACGCCGATCTCCGTTCCGTGGAGCCGGGCCAGTGTGCCCAGCACCCGTTCGAAGACGGCGGCCACTTCCGTGCCCGTCCCGCGGCCGACCGCGAGCCCGATGACCGGTTTCAACCGTGCTCCTTCGTCCTCGGTGGTGGAGGTCAGACGGCGGTGCCGACGACCAGGTGGTCGCCGGGGATGCCGGCCTTGTCGGGGGCGTAGTAGTCCTTGATCCCGGCGACCCAGGTCTCCACCCGGATCCGGTCCCCGTCCGTGGGCTCGAAGGCGTCGAAGAGCGCGTCGATGTTCGTGGGCTCGAACCCGATGGCCGTCATCAGCGCGACGAACAGAGGGCGCTCGATCAGACCGTCGCCGTCCGGGTCCCCCAGCGCGGCGAGCGCCTCGGCGAACACGCCGATGGTGGCGTCGAACCGCTCCGGCGACAGCACGCAGGCGGTGTACTCCTCGAAACTGATCTCGCCGTTCCCGTCGGCGTCGAGCTCGGTGCGCAAGGTCGTCCAGTACCGCCGGAACGCCGCGCGCATCGCGTCCTTCGCCGCCTGGTCCGAGGTGTGCGCCTCCCGGACGACGCGGTCGCCCATGAGGTCGAAGTCGTCCGCCTCCAGGACGCCGTTGGCGTTGGCGTCGAGCAGGGAGAAGACGAGCGCGACCCGCTTGGTGGCCTCAGTGCTCATGAATCCGTCACCTTTCTCCGCACGTCACGTTCCCGCCGACCGCGGCCCGGTGCCCGGTCGGCCCGTCCACTCTCCGGCCGGGCGGCGGCCCGCACGGCGAAAGCGGCCGTGCCTTCACCTGAAGGACGTAACCGACCCCGCGTAAACGTCGAGTTGAGGCAGTGGGCGGGGCCCGGCGCCGCCGCACGCCCCCGACCTTCTAGGCTGGGCGGATGCGCGTCACATCCGCCGCGAGCGCCTTCCGCAGGACCGAGGTCCGCATCCCGTGACCAGGGAGACCCGGACGCTGCCCGCGCACACACCCGGTGCGGTGGACACCCCCTTCGTCATCAAGGGCTACGACGAGGTCGTCCTCCACGACACCCTCTGGGACGCGCACTCCCACCCGTTCCACGAGCTGCTCTGGAACGAACGGGGAGCCTCCACCGCGGTGGTCGGGAGACGGACCTGGACCATCACCCCCGCCCTGGGCCTGTGGATGCCCGCGGGCACCCTGCACGGAGGATCGGCGACCGCCGGGACCTGGTTCCGGGCGAGCTTCTTCGGCTTCCGCACCACCGCGTCGATCTCCGACACCCCGGTGGCCGTCCAGATCACCCCGCTGCTGCGCCTCCTGCTCGAGCGGCTCGGCGAACCCGGCCTCGCGGCCGCCTCGCGGGCCGCGACCGAGGCGCTGGTGCTCGACGTCCTCGCCCCGTCGCCCCGCGAACTGCTCGTCCGGATCCCGGCCTCGGACCTGCTGCGTCCGATCGCCGACGCGGTGCGCGAGGATCCGGCCGACCAGCGGACGCTGGCGGACTGGGCGGCGGCCCTCGGCGTCAGCACCCGCACGGTCGCGCGCGCGTTCACCGCCGAGACGGGGACGAGCTTCGTGCGCTGGGTGGCGGCGGTCCGCGCCCAGCACGCGATCGGCCTGCTGGCCCGGGGATGGGACGTGGAGACCGTGGCCGAACAGGTGGGCTATCGCTCGGCGAGCGCGTTCGGCGTCGCCTTCCGGCGTACGACGGGACTGACCCCGGGGACCTTCCGGCCGGCCTGACCGCCGACCGGGGTGTCCGTATCGCTACAGGGCATGTCTCAAACGGTTGATTGCGACAGCCGGGTCGCTTCTCATAAAGTACGAAGGCAAGCCTTACCTAAGCCGTTGACGCATGCACCGCGCAGCGCCCCACGACGGCGACCCACGCCCGGACGTGCGGGAAGCGGCACCCCCGACATCCGGAAAGCCGGGTACACACCCATGTCTTCACACCGCCTCCGCCTGCTCGTCGTGGCGGCCGCCCTCGTCTCCGTCTCCGCCTGCGGCGGGACCACCGACGCCGGGACCAAGGACGACGAGAGCCGCTCCGGCGGCGGGTTCCCCCTGACCATCGAGCACGCCCTGGGCAAGACCACCATCCCGGCCAAGCCGCAGCGCGTCGCGACGGTCAACTGGGCCAACCACGAAGTGCCGCTCGCCCTCGGCGTCGTGCCCGTGGGCATGGCCGCGGCCAACTTCGGCGACGACAACGACGACGGCGTGCTGCCCTGGGTCGAGGAGAAGCTCGACGACCTGAAGGCGAAGACGCCGGTGCTCTTCGACGAGACCGACGGCATCGACTTCGAGGCCGTCGCGGACACGAAGCCGGACGTCATCCTCGCCGCCTACTCGGGCCTGACCAAGAAGGACTACGAGACCCTCAGCGAGATCGCCCCCGTGGTCGCCTACCCGGACGCCGCCTGGGCGACCCCGTGGCGCGAGATCATCCGGACGAACAGCAAGGCGATCGGGCTGGCCGACGAGGGCGAGAAGCTGATCACGAAGCTCGACGGCGACATAGCGAAGACCGCCGCCAAGTACCCGCAGCTCAAGGGCAAGTCGGCGATGTTCATGACCCACGTCGACCCCAACGACGTCAGCCAGGTCGGCTTCTACACCGCCCACGACACCCGCACGCAGTTCTTCGAGGACCTCGGGATGAAGATCCCCGGATCCATCGCCAAGGCGTCCGAGGGCACGAAGAAGTTCGCCCTCACCAAGAGCGCCGAGCAGATCGACGCGTTCGACGACGTCGACATCATCACCGGCTACGGCGACGACACCGGTGAGCTGCTCAAGACGATCACCAAGGACCCGCTGCTCTCGAAGATCCCCGCCGTCGAGCGCGGCTCCGTCCACCTGCTGCCCGGCACCAGCCCGCTGGCCACCGCGGCGAACCCGACGCCCCTGTCGATCGGCTATGTGCTGGACGACTACGCCGCCGCCCTCGCCGAGGCCGCGGACAAGGTCAAGTGACCACGCTCGACACCCGCACCCCGCCGGACGCCGCCACCGGGCGTCCGGCGGGCGTGCGCCTGCTGTGGCTCCTGCTCTCCGTGCTCGCCCTCGCCGCGGTCATGGTCGCGTCCGTCGCGTTCGGCTCCCGTGACGTGCCCTGGTCCGACGTCGTCGCCGCGCTCGGCGGCGCGGAGGACACCCTGGGACAGGCGGCGGCGACCAAGCGCATCCCCCGTACGGTCCTCGCCGTCGTCGTCGGCGCGGCCCTCGGCCTCGCCGGCGGCGTGATGCAGGGCGTGACCCGCAACCCGCTGGCCGACCCCGGCATCCTCGGCGTCAACATGGGCGCCTCGCTCGCCGTCGTCACGGCCGTCGCGTTCTTCGGACTCACCTCGCCCACCGGCTACATCTGGGTCGCCGTCGTGGGCGCCGCCCTCTCCGCCCTCTTCGTCTACACCGTCGGCACACTCGGCAGGGGAGGGGCCACGCCGCTGAAGCTGGCGCTCGCCGGGGCCGCCACCTCCGCCGCCTTCGCCTCGCTCGTCAGCGCGGTCATCCTGCCGCGCAACGACATCGCCGGAAGCTTCAAGCTCTGGCAGATCGGCGGCGTCGGCGGCGCGTCCTTCGAACGCATCGGCCAGGTGCTGCCGTTCCTCGCGGTCGGCTTCGCGGTCTGCCTGCTCTCGGCCCGCGCCCTGAACTCCCTCGCGCTGGGCGACGAGCTCGCCGCGGGACTCGGTGAACGCGTCGCCGTGGCACGGGCCGTGGCCGCGCTCGGAGCCGTACTGCTGTGCGGAGCGGCCACCGCCGTCGCCGGCCCGATCGGCTTCGTCGGCCTCGTCGTCCCGCACACCTGCCGGCTGCTCGTCGGCGTCGACCACCGCTGGCTCCTGCCGCTCTCCACGGTGCTCGGCGCGGTCCTGCTCACCGCCGCCGACATCGTCGGCCGGATCGTGGCCCGCCCCTCCGAGATCGACGTCGGCATCGTCACGGCCCTGATCGGGGCCCCCTTCTTCATCTACATCGTCCGCCGACAGAAGGTACGTGCCCTGTGAGCGCCCCTGTCCTCACCCGGCCGGCGTCCGTCGAGGCCGCCACCCGCCGACGCGTCCGGGGCGCGGCGCGCCGCCGCCTCGTCGTCCTGGTGCTGGCGGTCCTCGTCGTCGCCGCGTTCGCCGTGACCCTCATGGCGGGCCGGACGTTCTACCCGCCCGGGGACGTGTTCCGGGTGATCCTCGGCGAGCAGGTGCCGGGGGCGTCGTTCACGGTGGGCCGGCTGCGGCTGCCCCGCGCGGTCCTCGCCCTGGTCGCCGGATTCAGCTTCGGCCTGGCCGGCGTGACCTTCCAGACGATGCTCCGCAACCCGCTGGCCAGCCCCGACATCATCGGCATCAGTTCCGGGGCGAGCGCCGCCGCCGCCATCGCGATCGTGACCCTGTCCCTCGGCGAGGTGCAGGTCTCCGTCCTGGCCATCGCCGCCGGTCTCGCGGTCGCCCTGCTCGTCTACTCCCTGGCGTTCCGGGACGGCGTCGTCGGCACCCGGCTCATCCTCATCGGCATCGGGATCTCCGCGATGCTCGACAGCGTCACCTCCTACGTCCTGTCCCGGGCCGCCGAATGGGACCTCCAGGAGGCGATGCGGTGGCTGACCGGCAGCCTGAACGGAGCCACCTGGGACCAGGTCTTCCCCGCGCTCGCCGCGGCGGCCGTCCTCACTCCGCTGCTGCTGGCCCAGGCCCGCAACCTCTCCGCCCTGCAACTCGGCGACGACACCGCCTCGGCCCTCGGCGTCCGCGTCGAACGCACCCGGATCACCGTGATCGTCGCCGCCGTCGGGCTGATCGCCTTCGCGACGGCGGCCGCCGGCCCCATCGCGTTCGTGGCGTTCCTCTCCGGCCCCATCGCGGCCCGGATCGTCGGGGCGGGCGGCTCCCTGCTGGTACCCGCGGGACTCGTCGGCGCGCTGCTGGTCCTCGTCGCCGACTTCTGCGGCCAGTTCGCCTTCGGCGGGCGCTATCCCGTCGGCGTCGTCACCGGCGTCCTCGGAGCCCCCTATCTCGTCTACCTGATCATCCGTACCAACCGGGCGGGAGGCTCGCTATGACCCTGAACCACCGACTGACCGCCGAAGGACTCACCCTCGGCTACGGCGACCGCACCGTCGTCGACTCCCTCGACCTGGCCGTACCGCCCGGCCGGATCACCGTGATCGTCGGCGCCAACGCCTGCGGCAAGTCGACGCTGCTGCGCTCGATGTCCCGGCTGCTCGCGCCCCGGGCCGGCCGGGTCGTCCTGGACGGCAATGAGGTGCACCGCCTGCCCGCCAAGGAGCTGGCCCGCACCCTCGGCCTGCTGCCGCAGTCACCGCTCGCGCCCGAGGGCATCACCGTCTTCGACCTCGTCGGCCGCGGCCGCCACCCGCACCAGGGCATCTTCTCCCGCTGGAACGAGAAGGACGACGCCGCCGTGGCCGCCGCACTCGAGGCCACACACACCGAACCGCTCGCCGAACGCGCGGTGGACGAGCTCTCCGGCGGCCAGCGCCAGCGCGTGTGGATCGCGATGGCCCTGGCCCAGCAGACCGATCTGCTGCTGCTCGACGAGCCGACCACCTTCCTCGACGCCAGCCACCAGATCGAGGTCCTCGACCTCCTGACCGACCTCAACCGCTCACGCGGTACCACGATCGTGATGGTCCTGCACGACCTCAACCTCGCCGCCCGGTACGCGGACCACCTGATCGCGCTGGCCGACGGCGGGCTCCACGCGTCCGGCACCCCGGCCGAGGTCCTGACGGAGGCGACCGTACGAGCGGTGTTCGACCTCGACAGCCGCATCATCGAGGACCCCGTGTCGGGCCGGCCCCTGATGCTCCCGATCGGCCGGCACCACGTCCTGGACCGGGCCGGGGCCCTGCCCGCCGGGGAGACGGCCGGCTGAGCGCCGGTGCGCGCGCCCCCTCTGATCGGCTGACTGCGGAGCGTCACTGCATGTTTCGGAGGGTGATGGGGGACACAGGGGAGGTCTGGTGCCGGGGCCCGCTCCGGCACGCCCCCATTCCTCGAAACGGTCATTGGGAGAACCTCGGTGGAGAACACCTCGGTGCAGAACAAGGAAACCGTACGCAGCTGCCCGTTCGACTACGCGCAGCAGTTGGAGTTCGACCCCCAGCTCAGGCAATTGCTGACCGAGGAGCCGGTGTCCCGCATCCGTATGGCGTACGGAGAGGGCGAGGCCTGGCTGGTCACCCGCTACGAGGACGTCCGGACGGTCACCACCGACCGGCGGTTCAGCCGCAGCGCCGTCCTCGGTCGTGACTTCCCCCGGATGACCCCGGAGCCGATCGTCCAGGCCGAGTCCATCAACCTCATGGACCCGCCCGTCAGCAGCCGGCTCCGCAGCCTGGTCGCCAAGAGCTTCACCCCGCGCCGCGTCGAGCAGATGCGCGACGGCACCCAGCGCATCGTGGACCGGCTGCTGGACGAGATGGAGGACGAGGGCTCACCGGCCGACTTCGTCGCCCGGGTCTCCTCGCCGCTGCCGCTGATCACCATCTGCGAGGCGCTCGGCATCCCCGAGGCCGACCGCCCCTGGCTCCGGGCCCACGCCATGACGATGATGAACGTCGGGGCCGCGGGCAAGGAGGACGCCGTACGCGCCAAGGCGGAACTGCGCGGCTACTTCCAGGAACTGACCGCCGACCGGCGCCGCACCCCGGGCCAGGACCTCATCAGCACCCTGGCCACCGCACGGGACGGCGCCGAACTGCTCGACGACGACGAACTGGCCGTGATGGCGATGGTCCTGCTCATCACCGGCCAGGACACCACCACCTACCAGCTCGGCAACATCGCCTACACCCTGCTCACCCGACCCGACCTGTTGAACACCCTCCGGGCCGAACCGGGGCGGCTGCCCCACACCCTGGAGGAGCTGCTGCGCCACATCCCCTTCCGCAAGGGCGTCGGCATCCCGCGCATCGCCACCGAGGACGTGGAGCTCGGCGGCGTCCTCATCAGCGCCGGTGACGTGGTGCACGTGTCCTATCTGACGGCCAACCGGGACGCCGCCAAGTTCGAAAGCCCCGACGAGCTGGATCCCGACCGGCCGTCCATCCCCCACATGACGTTCGGCTGGGGCGCCCACCACTGCCTGGGCGCGCCGCTGGCCATCATGGAACTGGAGGTGGCCTTCTCCACGCTGCTGACCCGCTTCCCGGCCCTGCGTCTGGACGTGCCGCCCACGGACGTCTCGTGGAACACGACGTCCATCTGGCGTTACCCGCTCGCCCTGCCCGTCACATGGTGACGAGAGCCTCCGCTCCAGAGAACGAGGAGAACCCATGGCGACCCTGTGCCGACCGGCCATCGCTGTGCCCGAGCACGTCATCACGATGCAGCAGACCCTGGACCTCGCCCGGGAGACCCACGCCGGGCACCC
Source organism: Streptomyces sp. NPDC020884 (assembly GCF_044333935.1). Lineage (NCBI taxonomy): Bacteria > Bacillati > Actinomycetota > Actinomycetes > Kitasatosporales > Streptomycetaceae > Streptomyces > Streptomyces sp. NPDC020884. The sequence continues at coordinate 110,940 of NZ_JBIRRY010000007.1, forward strand.
GCAGCGCGACCTCGTCCTGCGGCTCATCCGGAACACCGGAGTCCAGACCCGGCACCTCGTGCAGCCCATCGAGGAGACCCTCAAGCACCCCGGATTCGAACGTCGCAACCAGGTGTACGAGGCCGAGGCCAAACGCAGGGTCCCCGAAGTCGTCCGGCAGGCCCTCGCCAACGCCGAGACCGACCCGGCCGACATCGACCTGATCGTCTACGTCTCCTGCACGGGCTTCATGATGCCCTCGCTGACCGCGTGGATCATCAACACCATGGGCTTCAGGCCCGAGACCCGCCAGCTCCCCATCGCCCAGCTCGGCTGCGCGGCGGGCGGCGCGGCGATCAACCGCGCGCACGACTTCTGCCTGGCCTACCCCGAGGCGAACGTCCTCATCGTCTCCTGCGAGTTCTGCTCCCTGTGCTACCAGCCCACCGACATCGGCGTCGGCTCCCTGCTCTCCAACGGGCTCTTCGGGGACGCCCTCTCCGCGGCCGTCGTCCGGGGCCAGGGCGGCACCGGCATGCGCCTGGAACGCAACGGCTCGCACCTGGTGCCCGACACCGAGGACTGGATCTCCTACGCGGTCCGCGACACCGGGTTCCACTTCCTGCTCGACAAGCGGGTCCCCGGCACCATGGAGATGCTCGCCCCGGTCCTCCAGGATCTGGTCGACCTGCACGGCTGGTCCGTCCCGAACATGGACTTCTTCATCGTCCACGCGGGCGGGCCGCGCATCCTGGACGACCTCTGCCACTTCCTGAAGCTGCCGCCCGAGATGTTCCGCTACAGCCGGGCCACCCTCACCGAACGCGGCAACATCGCCAGCTCCGTCGTCTTCGACGCGCTGGCGAGGCTCTTCGACGACGGCGGCGCCGACGAGTCCGCCCAGGGGCTCATCGCCGGCTTCGGACCCGGCATCACCGCCGAAACGGCCGTCGGCAGTTGGACCAACCGGGACCCCCGGGCGGTCACCGACCGCGACCTGGACGAGTTGGAGCTGACCACCGGCGTTGCGCTGTCCGGCTGAACCCGCTAAGGCGTCCGACGGACGGGGACGAAGGAACGGGTGTTCGTGCTTCGCGGACGCACTCGCTCCGTGAACGGATCCCCACCCCGAGGAGAACGCATGCGCCTGCCCGCCCGCTGGGCCACGGCCGCCCTGCTGCTGATCGCCCCGCTGATCGGCGCACCCGCCCCGGCCTCGGCCGACACCGGACCCGAAGGGGTCCCGGTGGAGCGGTCCACCCGGGCCGTACCCGGGCAGTACATCGTCACCCTGGAGCCCGAACTCTCGCCGGACACCGTCCTGCGGGAGTTCGGGCTCGACCCGTTGTTCACGTACGGAAACGCTCTGCACGGCTTCGCCGCCACGTTCACCGCCACCGAACTCCAAGCGGTCCGGGCCGTTCCCGGCGTCCTCGCCGTCGAGGAGAACGCCGAGGTGACCGTCCCCGCGCCCACCGCCGCGAACCTGCTGCGGGCCCCCGCGGCCGGCTGGGGCACCGACCGCATCGACCAGCGCGCCCTGCCGCTGGACGACACCTTCACCACCACGGCCACCGGCAAGGGAGTGAAGGCGTACGTCGTCGACACCGGGATCGACGCCGCGCACAGCGAATTCGGCGGCCGGGTCGTGAACGGGTACGACGCCGTCGGGGACGGCCGCGCCGGCATGGACTGCAACGGGCACGGCACCCACGTGGCGGGCACGGTCGGCGGCGCGACCTCCGGCGTGGCCGAGAACGCCTCGCTGGTGAACGTACGGGTCCTGAACTGCGAGGGCCGGGGCACCTGGGCCGGGATCCTCGCCGGGTTCGACTGGGTCGCCAAGGACGCCGAGCGCAGCGGTGTCCCCGCCGTGCTGAACGCCTCGCTCGGCGGCGACCGCTCCACGGCGGTCGACGCCGCGGTCGAGGCGGTCGCCGACGCGGGCGTGCTGCCCGTCGTGGCCGCGGGCAACGACGACCGGGACGCCTGTGACGTCTCCCCGGCCGCCGCGGACGGCGTGTTCACCGTCGGGGCGAGCGACCGGCAGGACCGGGAGACCTCCTTCAGCAACTGGGGCTCCTGCCTCTCGCTCTACGCCCCCGGCGCCGACATCGTCTCCGCCCGTCTCGGCGGCGGCACCGTCTCGCTGAACGGCACCTCCATGGCCAGCCCGCACGTCGCCGGCGTCGCGGCGCTCTACAAGGAGGAGAACCCCTCGGCCTCTCCCGCCGCCGTCGCGCAGTGGCTGACGGACACGGCCACCCCGGACGCGCTCTCCGCTCTCGGCCAGGGCTCGCCCGACCTGCTGCTGTACACCGGCGGCCTCTGACGATCCGTCGGACGGCCGGACCGACGGCCCGTCCGCGGGGCCGGGGAGCGGTGACCGCGCGGCGGGAACCGCTCCCCGGCCCCGTCGCCCGGCTGTTGCCGGAACGGTGGACGGTCTCTCATTTCTCTGCAACTCTCTGACATCACAACGCAAAACAGGCCGCAGCTGACGCAGAATTCCGTGTTCCCTGGCTGCGGTCACAGAGCCGCGCTCTCGACGCGCCCTGCGCCGAGGCCGAAGATCGGGGAGCTATGAGAGCCCAACGCTGGAGATGGCGGGCGATATCCGCCTTGGTCGCGACCAGTCTTCTGATGATCGGCGTACCGTCGCTCACCGCCTCGGCGGCCGACGGTCCCAACCTCGCCGCGGGCCGGGCCGCGGCGGCGAGCAGCGGTCACGCCGAGTACGGCGCGTCCAACATCACCGACGGCAACCGGTCGACGTACTGGGAGAGCGCCGGAGGCGGACTGCCCCAGTGGGTCCAGACCGACCTGGGGGCGAGCACCCGCGTCGACGAGGTGAGGCTGACGCTCCCGGCGGGCTGGGAGACCCGCACCCAGACGCTGTCCCTCCAGGGCAGCGCGGACGGCACCAGCTTCGCGACCCTGAAGAACGCCGCGACGTACACCTTCGCCCCGGGAGCCGCCAACGAGGTCACCGTCGCCTTCCCGGCCACCCTGGCCCGCTTCGTCCGGGTGAACATCACCGCCAACAGCGGCTGGTCCGCCGCCCAGCTCTCCGAACTGGAGGTCCGGGGCGCGGGTGACTCATCGGCCGACCTCGCCGCGGGCAAGACCCTCACGGCCAGCAGCGGCAGCGGCTCCCGGGCCCCGGCCAACGCCAACGACGGCAACCGGGACAGCTACTGGGCCAGTGGCGACGACCAGTTCCCGCAGTGGATCCAGGCGGACCTGGGCGCTTCGCTGGGCGTGGACCGGGTGGTCCTGCGGCTGCCCGACGGATGGGCCGCGCGCAGCCAGACGCTGCAGCTCCAGGGCAGCGCCAACGGCAAGGACTTCACCGACCTCACCGCGTCCAAGGCGTACCGGTTCGACGCGGCGGGCGGACAGTCGGCGACGATCACCTTCGACGCCACGACCACCCGGTACGTCCGCGTCCTGGTCACCGCCAACACCGGTGCGGAAGCCGCCCAGTTGGCCGAGCTGGAGGTCTACGGTCCGACCACCGGCGACACCCGGGCCCCGACCGCCCCGGCCGACCTCGCCCTCACCGAGCCCGCCACCGGACAGATCCGGCTCACCTGGAAGGCGTCGACGGACGGCAAGGGCGTCACCGGCTACGACATCTACGCCGACGGCACCCTGCTGACCAGCGTCGCGGGCGACGTCACCACGTACACCGACACCCGCCCGGCCGGGCAGGACGTCAGCTACTTCGTCCGCGCCAAGGACGCGGCGGGCAACGTCTCGGGCAACAGCAACACCGTCACCCGCGACGGCGACACCGGCGACACCCAGGCCCCCACCGCACCCTCCGCGCTGGCGTACACCGAGTCGTCCGTCGGCACCGTCAAGCTGACGTGGCAGGCGTCCACCGACAACAAGGCAGTGACGGGCTACGACGTCTACGCCAACAACGTGCTGCGCGGCAGCGTCGCGGGCGGTGCGCTGACGTACACCGACACCCAGTCGGCGTCCACCACGGTCAGCTATGTCGTGCGGGCCAAGGACGCGGCGGGCAATGTCTCCGGCGACAGCAACACCGTCACCCGCAACGGGCAGAGCGGCTCCGCGTCCAACCTCGCCGTGAACAAGCCGATCACCGCCTCCTCCGTGGTGCACACCTTCGTCGCGGAGAACGCCAACGACAACAGCACCTCCACCTACTGGGAGGGCGCGGGCGGCAGTTACCCGGGCACCCTCACCGTGAAGCTCGGCTCCAACGCCGAGACCGAGAACGTCGTCGTCAAGCTGAACCCGGACAGCAGCTGGGGCCCGCGCACCCAGCGGATCGAGGTCCTCGGCCGGGAACAGGGCGCCTCGTCCTTCGACTCCCTGGCCGCCGCGAAGGACTACGCCTTCAGCCCCGCGTCCGGCAACACGGTGACCATCCCGGTCTCCGCGCGCGTCGCCGACGTCCAGTTGAAGTTCACCGCCAACAGCGGCTCCGGGGCCGGTCAGGTCGCCGAGTTCCAGGTCCTCGGCGCTCCGGCGGCCAACCCGGACCTCCAGGTCTCCGCCATCAGCGCTGCACCCGCGGCGCCGGTCGAGACGGACGAGGTCACCCTCACCGCGACCGTCCGCAACGCCGGAGCGCTGGCGGCCCCGGCGAGCAAGGTCGAGCTGCGGCTCGGCGGCACCAAGGTCGCCACGGCCTCCGTCGGCGCACTGGCGGCGGGCGCCTCCACCGAGGTCAGCGCCTCCATCGGAGCCCGGAACGCGGGCAGTTACGCACTGAGCGCGGTCGCCGACCCGGCAGACGAGATCATCGAGCAGAACGAGACCAACAACACCTACACCAGCGCCTCCCCGCTGGTCGTGAAGCCGGTCTCCAGCTCCGACCTGGTGGCCGCGGCGGTCGCCACCTCGCCCTCGGCCGCGTCCGACGGCGACACGGTCACCTTCTCGGTCGCTCTCAAGAACCAGGGCACGGTGGCCTCGGCGGGCGGCGCCCACGGGATCACGCAGAGCCTCCTGGACAGCAAGGGCGCCACGGTGAAGACCCTCACCGGCACCCACACCGGGGCCATCGCCGCGGGCGCCACCACCGCGCCGGTCTCCCTCGGCACCTGGACCGCGGCCAACGGCTCGTACACCGTACGGACCGTGATCGCGAACGACGCCAACGAACTCCCGGTCAAGCGCGAGAACAACACCTCCACCCAGGCGCTCTTCGTCGGCCGCGGCGCCAACATGCCGTACGACATGTACGAGGCGGAGGACGGCACGACCGGCGGCGGGGCCGAGGTCGTCGGCCCGAACCGGACCGTCGGCGACGTCGCTGGCGAGGCCTCGGGACGCAAGGCCGTCACCCTCGACGACACCGGCAACTACGTCGAGTTCACCACCCGGGCCTCGACCAACACCCTGGTGACCCGGTTCTCCATCCCCGACGCCCCGGGCGGCGACGGCATCGACTCCACGCTGAACGTCTACGTGGACGGCGTCTTCCTGAAGGCGATCGACCTCACCTCCAAGTACGCCTGGCTGTACGGGAACGAGACCGCTCCCGGCAACTCCCCGGGCTCCGGGGCGCCCCGTCACATCTACGACGAGGCGAACGTGATGCTGGGCAAGACCGTCCCGGCGGGATCCAAGATCCGGCTCCAGAAGGACACCGCCAACACCAGCACGTACGCGATCGACTTCATCAACCTGGAACAGGTCGCGCCGGTCGCCAACCCGGACCCCGCCACGTACACCGTGCCGGCCGGATTCACCCACCAGGACGTCCAGAACGCCCTGGACAAGGTCCGCATGGACACCACCGGCGCGCTCGTGGGCGTCTATCTGCCGGCGGGGGAGTACAGCACGGCGAGCAAGTTCCAGGTCTACGGCAAGGCCGTGAAGGTGGTCGGAGCCGGGCCCTGGTACACCCGCTTCAACGCCCCGTCCACGCAGGACAACACCGACGTCGGCTTCCGCGCCGAGGCCAGTGCCAAGGGGTCCTCGTTCGCGAACTTCGCGTACTTCGGCAACTACACGTCCCGGATCGACGGGCCGGGCAAGGTGTTCGACTTCTCCAATGTGTCGGACATCGTGATCGACAACATCTGGAACGAGCACATGGTGTGCCTCTACTGGGGCGCCAACACCGACAACGTCACCATCAAGAACTCCCGGATCCGCAACATGTTCGCCGACGGCGTCAACATGACCAACGGGTCCACCGACAACCTCGTGACCAACAACGAGGCACGGGCCACCGGTGACGACAGCTTCGCGCTCTTCTCGGCGATCGACTCCGGGGGAGCGGACATGAAGAACAACGTCTACGAGAACCTGACCTCGATCCTCACCTGGCGCGCGGCGGGCGTCGCCGTCTACGGCGGGTACGACAACACCTTCCGCAACATCCACATCGCCGACACCCTGGTGTACTCCGGGATCACGGTCAGCTCGCTGGACTTCGGCTACCCGATGAACGGCTTCGGGACCGAGCCGACGACGCTGGAGAACATCTCGATCGTGCGCGCGGGCGGTCACTTCTGGGGATCGCAGACCTTCCCCGGGATCTGGCTGTTCTCGGCCTCCAAGGTGTTCCAGGGCATCCGCATCAACAACGTGGACATCGTCGATCCCACCTACAGCGGGATCATGTTCCAGACGAACTACGTCGGCGGACAGCCCCAGTTCCCGATCAAGGACACCGTGCTCACCGACGTCTCCATCTCGGGTGCGCGCAAGAGCGGTGACGCCTTCGACGCCAAGTCCGGCTTCGGACTGTGGGCCAACGAGATGCCGGAAGCCGGGCAGGGGCCGGCCGTCGGCGAGGTCACCTTCAACGGCCTGAAGCTCAGCGACAACGCCCAGGACGTCAAGAACACCACCTCCACCTTCAAGATCATCACTAACCCGTAGTCGGGGGAGAGGCCGTACGCACGGCAAGGGGGCGCTTCCCGATGACGAGGAGGCGTCCCTTATGCGTGCAATCCTTGCGCTGATTAGTCAATTGTTTGCATTGCTTACGCTAGTCTTGCGGCATGACGCGACGACTTGCTCAGGTTGCCAAAAAGGTTGGGGTCAGCGAGGCCACGGTGAGCCGGGTGCTCAACGGCAAGCCCGGGGTCTCCCGGACCACCCGGCAATCCGTGCTGACGGCCCTGGACGTTCTCGGCTACGAGCGTCCCACCCAACTGCGGGGCGAGCGCGCCCGGCTCGTCGGCCTCGTCCTGCCCGAACTGCAGAACCCGATCTTCCCCGCCTTCGCGGAGGTGATCGGCGGCGCCCTCGCCCAGCAGGGCCTCACCCCCGTGCTGTGCACCCAGACCAAGGGCGGGGTCTCCGAAGCCGACTATGTGGACCTGCTGCTCCAGCAGCAGGTCTCCGGCGTGGTCTTCGCCGGCGGCCTGTTCGCCCAGGCCGACGAGGCCCACGAGCACTACCACCGGCTCGCCGAGCGCCGCATCCCCGTCGTGCTGATCAACGCCCCCATAGAGGGGCTCGACTTCCCCTGCGTCTCCTGCGACGACGCGGTCGCCATCGAGCGCGCCTGGCGCCATCTGGCCTCGCTCGGCCACGAGCGCATCGGCGTGGTGATCGGCCCCTCCGACCACGTGCCCTCCCGCCGCAAGCTCGCGGCGGCCCGGTCCGTCGCGGCGGCGACCGGCGGCCCCCTGCCCGAGGCGCACGTCGAGCGCTCGATGTTCTCCCTGGAGGGCGGCCAGGCGGCGGCCTCCCGGCTGCTGGAACGGGGCGTCACCGGCATCATCTGCGCCAGCGACCCCCTGGCGCTCGGGGCCGTGCGCGCGGCCCGCCGGCGGGGCCTCGGGGTGCCCTCCGACATCTCGGTCGTCGGCTATGACGACTCGGCGTTCATGAACTGCACCGAACCCCCGCTCACCACCATCCGCCAGCCCATCGAGGCCATGGGCCGGGCCGCCGTGGAACTGCTCTGCGCGGGCATCCAGGGCGGATCGGTCCCGCCCGACGAGCTGCTCTTCGAGCCGGAGCTGGTGGTACGGGACTCCACCGCGAAGGCGCCCCGCTGAGTCCGCGGATCGCGGCGCCGCCACGGCTGCGGCACAGTGGGCACATGGACGACCTCAACGCTCTCGCCGAGGAACACCTGACCGCGGCCCGTGCTTCCGCGCACGGCCGCAGCGCCCACCTCCTGCTCCAGCAGCCCCCCTTGCGGCAGACGGTGATCGCCCTCACCGAGGGGACGGCGCTCGACGAGCACAACGCGCCGCCCGCCGCCTCGCTCCTCGTCCTGCGCGGCAGCGTCCGCCTCACCGCCGCCTCCGGTGACGCCGAACTGCCGGCCGGCAGCCTGCACCCGATCCCGCAGGAACGGCACGGGCTGTTGGCGCTCCAGGACGCCGTGGTCCTGCTCACCGCCGTCAACGACTGATCGCCGGAGCCCCCCCCCGGCCGGCCGGAGCGCGCCGGGCCGCCCGGCGGGGAGGGGGTGTGCTTCGGCCGCGACGTGGCAGGAGAGGATCGAGAAGGGTAGGCGCGTCCGGGAACGGACACCTCGCGCCGCCCGCCGCGACCGCTCACGTCCCCGGAGTACCAGCTTGACCACCCAGACCGCCTCAGCCGCGGAAAGCACCGCCCCCGCCGCCGGACGCACCGGTCCGCCCCGCCGCTGGCTCACCGCCCTGCGCCGCACCCCGGTCTCGCTGTGGGACGACGACGTCTCCGACTGGGCCGCCGCCCTGACCTACTACGCCATCCTCGCGCTGCTCCCCGCGCTCCTCGTCACCGTCTCCGTGATCGGACTGGCCAACCCCGACGCGACCGGCGCCCTGATCGCCGACATCACCGCCTTCGCCCCCGCCGAATCCGGTGAGGCGCTGCGCCGTCCGCTGGTGGCGGCGACCGAGCAGCGCACCGCGGTCTGGGTGCTCGTGGCGACCGGCAGCGTGAGCGCCGTGTGGTCCGCGTGCAGCTACCTGGCGGTGTTCCGGCGGGCGATGCACGCCATGCACCACGTCCGGGACACCCGGCCCGCGCTGCGCAAGGCCCACATCATCGTCGCCTCGGCGATCGGGCTGCTGGTCCTGCTGATGACCAGCGCGTTCGCCCTGGTGCTGACCGGCCCGCTGGCCCGCTGGCTCGGCCGCCGCCTCGGACTGCCGCATGCGGGCGAGACCCTGTGGGCGGTCCTGAAGTGGCCGGTTCTGCTCTGCCTCGTGGCCTGCCTGATCCTGGTGCTCTTCCGCACCGGTCCGCGCTCGGCGCGCGGCATCCGCCGGGGGCTGCCCGGCGGGGTGCTCGCCGCCTTCCTGTGGCTGGCCGCCTCGGCGGGATTCGCGCTGTACGCGACCCGGATCGGGAGCTACAGCAGGCTCTACGGTTCGCTCGCCGGGCTCGTCGTCTTCCTGATCTGGGTCTGGTTCGCCAACCTCGCTCTGCTGGCCGGGGCGCAGTTCAACGTCGAGCTGGAGCGGTCCGAAGAGGACCGGGAGCCCGCCACGGCAGCGGAGGAGCCCGTCGAGGCGGCCGAGGAGCCCGTCACGGCAGCGGACAAGGCCGTCACGGTCGCAGAATGAGCCGGACCGGGTCGCCCTCCTTGGTCTCCATCCGCTTCACCGCCGCCGCCGCATCGTCCAGCGGCAGGACATCGGTGATCGACCGGGAGAAGTCCAGCCGGCCGCCCTCGGCGAGCCGCACGAGCTGTGCCACATGGTGTTCCTCCGAGCCGTAGTGCCCGAGAATCCGGTGCTGGAGGTAGCTGAAGCGCGTCCCGTCGGCGACCGTCAGCGGCTGGTCGGTCAGTCCCACCAGCACCAGCCGCCCCTTCGGAGCCAGCGTGGTCAGCGCCTGCTCGCGGACCGCGGGGACACCGGCGAAGTCGAACGCCGCCGCCAGGCCCGCGCCGCCCGTCGCCCCGAGCACCTTCTCGTGGAACTGCGGATCGGCGGGGTCCAGCGCCAGGTCGGCCCCGAACTCCAGGGCCCGCCGACGGGCCGCCGGGGCGGGGTCCACCGCGAGGACCGGGTGCGCTCCCACCGCCCGCAGCAACTGCACGGCGTGCGTGCCGAGCCCGCCCGCGCCCCAGACGCCGACGGCCTGCGCCGCCCGTACGTCGCCGGTGGCGGTCACCGCCGCCCACGGTGTCGAGACCGCGTCCGGGATGATCGCCGCCTGCTCGAAGGGCAGCGAGTCGGGCAGGGCGACGAGGGTGGACGCGGTGGCGAGGGCGTACTCGGCCCACCCGCCGTCGTAGTCCACGCCCCGGGTGTGCGTCCGGCCCCGGCGCACCTCGCCCGCCTGCAGCACCACCCGCGCACCGGCCGTCCAGCCGGTGACGTCGGGCCCGGACTCCGCCACGGTCCCGGCCACCTCGTGGCCCAGGGTGACCGTGTCCCCTTCCGGATACAGCGGGCTCAGTGTGCCGTCGACGAGGTGGACGTCGGAGAGGCACACCCCCGCCGCCTCGACCTTCACCAGCACCTCGCCGGGGCCGGGCACGGGCCTGGCCACCTCCGCCACGGTCAGGGTGCGGCTGGGGAGATGCAGACGCGCGGCGCGCATGCGTTCCATGACGGGTCCTCACGGCTCGGAGCGGCGACCTATCGCAAGTCGCCTTGCTTTGCAACGTAAGCCTGACTCCGCCCGTAAAGCAAGTAGCCTTGCGATACGGTTCCGGGGTGACCACCGAGAAGAGCCCCGCGCCGCTGCGCCGCCGGGGCGAACCCATGCGGCAGGCCGTCCTGGCGGCGACGGTCGACCTGCTCGCGTCGGAAGGACTCACCGGCACCACGGTCGCGGCGGTCGCCAGGGCGGCGGGGGTGCACGAGACCTCGGTGTACCGGCGCTGGAAGACCCGCGAGAACCTGCTGCTCGACGCCCTCGGCTCGCACGCCGACGACGCGTTGCCCGCGCCCGACACGGGGGACGTGCGCGAGGACCTGGCCCGGCTGATGTCGGCGGTCTCGGACTATCTCGCCTCGCCGCGGGGCGCGGCCCTGCTCCACCTCGGAGCCTCCCTCGAAGCGGGGCCCGTCGCGGCGGAGCGCCTGCCGTACTGGGACGCCCGGCTGGAGCGGGGCGAGGACATCGTGCGGCGCGGGGTCGAGCGGGGCGAGCTGGTCCCGGACACCGATCCCCGGCTGGTGGCCGAGACCCTGGCGGGGCCCTTGTTCGCCCGGGTCCTGCTGACCGGGGCGCCGCTGGACGAGGGGCTCGCGCGCCGGATCGTGGACCTGGCGCTGGACGGCGCGCGCCCCCGTCCCTGACCCGGGTCAGCCCTTGGCGCGGTAGCCGGCGACGATCGGCATGGTCTCGCGCAGCACCCGGACGCCGTCGTTGTCCGCGTCGCCCAGCCGGTGCCCGTTCCAGGTGTCCGTCGCGCTGGAGAACCGGCTGATCCGCCGGCAGTGGTCCCCGCACGCGGAGCGGTACGCCATGATCGTGTAGCGCTTGCCGTCCTCGGTGATCCAGCCGGTGTTGTACGGGCGGTTCCGGCTCACGCTCATCGAGCCGTCCGCGTTGCCCGCCAGCGTCGTACGGTCGTGGGCGAGGCCCAGGTTGTGGCCGATCTCGTGGCTCGCCGAATCCAGCTCGATGCCGTCGACGTCGACGACCGCGTAGGCGTACTCGTCCGTGGAGGCGTCGAGCGCGGGCGAGTAGTCCGCCGTGCCGCCGCCCCGCTCCGGCCGGTCCACGACGAGCGTGACCAGGTCGGCGCCGTACCGCGCCCGCTGCTCGTGCACCTGCCGTCCGAGCCCCGCCGACGCGTGGTCCTTGAGGGCGGCGTGGGCGGTGCGGAACTCCTCCGAGCCCTGGTAGTCGGTCGCCGTGTACGGGTGGACGACGCGGATGATGCCGCAGAGCCCGCCCGCCGCCAGGGACCGGTTCATCCGCGTCGCGATCCGCTGCGCCGATGCGGGCACCCGGTGCTCGCCGCCGACCCGCTTCGCCGCCTTCGGCGTGTAGAGGGCCAGCACATCGACCACGGGGCACTGCGCCGCGCTCGCCGCTCCCGCCGCCGAACGGGCCGTGACCGTGGCCGTGGCCGGCGCGTCCGTCGAGGCCGCGCAGAGCGATGCGCCGATGCCGACGGCCAGCGCTGCCTTCAAAAGGGTCGGGCGCATGGGGAGTTGACTCCGTCCGGAGGGGGCCGGCCCAGGGCGCTGCCCGATGGCTGAGGGTGCCTCATTTCTAACATTCGGTGCCGCGGCCCGCCCGTCGTGCCCGAAAGCGTTCGGCCGGCGTCCGTTCCCTGGCCAGAGGGGTGTGGCGGTGGGCAGCTGGGCAGGTACACCTGTGCGAACTCGCACGAGCGGAACGGCAGTCGGCGGCAGAGGGGCGTGTGTGACGTGACGGAACAGAGCGAACGCGAATGGCGGTTCTCCGACGACCGGGGGCAGCGGTCGACGGCACCCCGGCCGCCCGGCCGGGTGCTCGCCTATGTCCAGGCCGGGGCCACCCTGTGGGACCTCGGCATCCGGCCGGTGGGGATCTTCGGCTCCGACCACGACGGGCCGGACCCCGACCCGGCGAAGACCGGCACACTGCCGCTGGACCAGGTCGAGTACGCCGGTGCGGGCGCCGCCCTGGACGTCGATCGGCTGCTGAGCACCGGGCCGGACCTCGTGGTGGCCGTCAGCTACGGCGGCGGTCATGTCTACGGACTGGCCCCCGAGACGGCCAAGCACCTGGAGGAGCGGGTCCCGGTGGCCGTCCTCGACGTCAGTCAGGCCCGTACGTTCGGCGAGATCGGCGACCGCTTCGCCGAGCTGGCCCACTCGCTCGGCGCCACGGCCCGGCCGGGCGCGGACCAGGAGCTGGACGCCGCCCGCGAGCGGCTGCGCTCCGTCGTCGCCGCCGCGTCCGCCGACGCGCCCCGGGTGCTGGCCCTCTCCCCGGCCGGCCCGGACCAGGCGCATGTCGCACGCCCCCGGATGTGGCCCGAGCTGCGGGTGCTCACGGAACTGGGCGTCCAGGTCGTGGAGCCCGCCGAAGGCCCGGGGGCCAACTGGTCCACGCTCGACCGGGCGGACACCTTCGCGCTGCGCCCCGAGGTGATCCTCACCGACATCCGCGCCCATGCCGCCCCACTGGAAGAGCTGCGGGGAGGCGAGGGGGTGCCGACGCCCGTCGTCCCGTGGAACCCCGAGCCCCTTTACGGGCCCCGCGACCACGCCCGGTTCCTGGGCCTGGTCGCGGACGCCCTGGAGGCGGCGCGGGTGAGCTGAACCCCGGATGGCCAGGGGGCGGGGCGGGGCTGTCGGCGACCGGGCCGGCGAGCACCGTCTCGCCCGAGGTTTCCAAAAAACATTCTGCAAAAATACTTTGGGAAAGTGTCCTTCCCGTTCTACGCTGAGGCCATGGACAGCGAAGACGGCCGCCGCGTACTCGATCCGGCACAGGACGGGGCCGCCCTCAAGGCCCTCACCCACCCCCTGCGCCTCACCCTGCTCGGGCTGCTGCGGCAGCACGGCCCGGCGACCGCCAGCGAGCTCGCGGTCAGGACGGGGGAGTCCTCGGCGTCCACCAGCTACCACCTGCGGGTGCTCGCCAAGTACGCGTTCGTCGCCGAGGCCGAGCACCGCGACAGCCGGGAACGGCGCTGGAAGTCCGTCCACGGCATGACCTCGTGGAGCAACGAGGCGATGCACCGCAGCCCCGGCGGCAGCACGATCCTCAGCGTCCTGCACCGCCGTCAGATCGAGCACCTCCAGCTGTCGCTGGACCGCCACGAGGCGGATCTGGAGAGCGGCCGGCTGAGCCGGGAGTGGCAGGAGCCCTCGGGCGTCAGCGACTCGATGCCCCGACTGACCCCCGAGTCGCTCGCCGAGCTGTGGGAGGTGCTCCGGGCGAAGACGGACGAGCTGACCGCCCGTGACGCCGGGAACCCGCGCGCCGAGCAGGTCGTCCTGTTCACCGCCGGACTGCCGCTGGCCCCGGACCCGGTGGCGGATCCGGAGCGCACGGATGCCGCCGCCGGAACCGGCCCCGCGACCGACGGCGAAACCCCGGACGCCACCGCCCCCGGCAGCGCCGAATGACCGGCGGCCCGGTCGCCGCCCCGGCCACCGCCGGGCACGGCCTGGACGGTGCGACCGCGCGCCGCCGGTTCGTCACCGTCTCGTTCCTCTTCTGGCTCCCCATCAGCATGTCCATCGCGACAGGGGTGCTCCTCTTCACCGAACGGGGCATGGGCCTCGCCGCCATCGCCGGCTTCTACGCCGTGCACTCCCTCACGGCCGCCGCGATGGAACTGCCCACCGGCGGCCTCTCCGACGTCATCGGGCGACGCCCGGTCCTGGCCATCGCCGGGCTGCTCAACCTCGCCGCCTTCACCCTCATCGGCCTCGGCGCGGCAGGCTGGGCCATCGCACTCGGCATGGGCCTGATGGGCTGCGCTCGCGCCCTGTCCAGCGGGCCCGCCGAGGCCTGGTACGTCGACACCGTGCACGCCCACGCGGGACCCGACGCCGATCTGCGCACGGGCCTGGCGCGCGGCAGCTCCGCCGCCTCGGCCGCCCTCGCGCTCGGCACCCTGCTCGGCGGCGGGCTGCCCTGGCTGCTCGGCCTCCGCCCCGGAGTGGGGGAGTGGCTGGCCGACGCGACCGGCGGACTCGTGATCCCGCTCTCCGTGCCCGCCCTGCTCGGCGCGCTGCTCGAGGGCCTCTTCGTGCTCTACGTGCTGAGTGCGCTGCCCGAACCGCCCCGGCCCCGGACCACCCTGCGCGGGGTCGTGGGCGGAGTGCCCGCCGCCATCGCCGCCGGACTCCGGCTCGGCGCCCGGGACGCCCTGATCCGGCGCATCCTGCTGACCGCGAGCGCCGCCGGGGCCGCGCTCGCGGCCGTCGAACTGCTCACCCCGGGCCGGGCCGCCGCCCTCATGGGAACGGCCGAATCCGGGGCCCTGGTCTTCGCCGGGCTCGCCTGCGCCGGATTCCTGTGCTCCGCCCTCGGCAGTCAACTCGCCCCGCTCGTCGCCCGGTTCACCGGCGGCAGCGAACGCGCGGTGCTCGCGAGCCTCGGCATGGTCACGCTGGGGCTGACCCTGCTCGGCCTCACCGCCCACTCGATGAGCGCCCTCGCCACGGCGACCGCGGTCACCGGCTACGGCCTGGTGTACCTGGGCCTCGGAGCCGCGGGCCCCAACGAGAACGACCTGCTGCACCGCCGGGTCGACGCCTCGGGCCGCGCCACCGCCCTCTCCGTCCAGTCGCTCTCCCTGCAACTGGTCGCCGCCGGAGCCGGACTGGCCGCCGGAACCCTGCCGCCCGGCCCACTGCCCTGGCTGCTGGCCGCCGTGGCCGTGCTGGCCGGAGCCCTCCTCTGGGTCCGCCGCGTCGCCCCCGCGAAACCGCTCCCGGACGCCCCGGCGGGTACCGAGACCCCGGCCCCGGCACCGGTGTCGGCTCAGCCGTAGAAACCCTGCGCGGCCGTCGCCCGGCATCGCCGGCCACCGCGTCCGCCCCGCGACTACGCTGCTGCGGATCCGCGCCCGCTCCTCCACACGTCCGGAGGCCGAGCCGGCCCACCGGGACACCCGAGTCCCCCGTTCAGGAGACCCGACCCCATGTTCGACCACAGCGCCCTGCTGGTCGTCGGTGAATGCGTCGCCGACATCGTCCGGCTGCCCGACGAGGCCGCCCGGGTCCACCCGGGCGGCAGCCCCGCCAACGTCGCGTACGGTCTGGCCCGCCTCGGCCACCGCACGGTCCTGCTCACCCAGCTCGGTCCCGACGGGAACGGACGGCTCATCCGGGAGCACCTCGCCTCCGCCGGAGTCGACGTCCGCACCGACGGCTCCACCGCCCCCACCCCGTCGGCCGCCGTCACCCTGGACGAGGCCGGGCACGCCTCGTACGCCTTCGACGTCGCCTGGACCCTCGCCCCGGTCGCCGTCGGCCCCGCTCCGGCCCATGTGCACACCGGGTCGATCGGTGCGGTGGTGGAGCCCGGATCCGCCGCGGTCCTGGACATCGTCCGTGCCGCGCGGGCGACCGCGACCGTCAGCTACGACCCCAATGTGCGGCCCGGCCTGATGGGCGACCGCGCGGCGACCGTGCGCCGGGTCGAGGAGTGCGTCGGGCTGAGCGACCTGGTCAAGGCGAGCGACGAGGACCTGGAGTGGCTCTATCCGGGGGAGGAACCGGAGCGGGTCGCGACACGCTGGCTGGGGCGCGGGCCCGCCGTCGTGCTCGTCACCCGGGGCGGCGACGGGGCCCTGGCCGTCCTGCCCGGCGGCCGGATCACCGTGGAGGCCCCGGCCGTCGCCGTCGCCGACACCGTCGGAGCGGGCGACGCGTTCATGTCCGGGGCCCTCCACGCCCTCGCCGCGCACGGCCTCCTCGGCCCGGGGGCCCGGGACCGGCTGCACACCGTGGACCGGGACACCGTCGCCGACGTCCTGCGCCACGCGGTGGCCTCCGCCGCCGTGACCGTCTCCCGGGCGGGGGCCAACCCGCCGGGCCCGGACGAGCTCGGGGAGGCACTGGGGGCCGCCTCGGCATGACCCGTTCGGCGCAGTCGAACGCACCCTCGTGAGACGTTCCGCCGTTCGTCAACCCGATGCAGTACGACAACGGGATCGGGGCAACGGGTGTCGAGGAGACGGACGGCCGACAGCGGTACGGAGCCGGGGGCGCGGGCGGGCGTCTTAGCGGCCGGGGCGCGCACGGCGGTGCTGGAGGGCGTGGCCGGCTGGGTGCCGGGAGAGCCGGTCGGCAACGACCGGCTCCCCGCGGACTGGGACGTGGACGACGCCTGGGTCCGCCGCCGCACCGGCATCAGCAGCCGGCACCGCGCCGGACCGGGCGTCGCCACCGGGGACCTCGCCTTCGAGGCGGCCTCCCGGCTGCTGGCCCGCGCCCCGGCGACGGGAGCGGTGGACGCGCTGGTCCTCGCCACGGCCACCCCCGACCACCTCTGCCCCGGCACGGCCCCCGCGCTCGCGGCCCGGCTCGGGCTCGGCACCGTACCGGCCCTGGACATCGCAGCCGTGTGCAGCGGCTTCGTCTACGGCCTCGCCGTCTGCCACGGGCTGATCGCCTCGGGCCTCTACGGGCGGGTCCTGCTGGTCGGCGCCGACGTCTACTCGACCTGGCTCGACCCGGCCGACCGCTCGGCGGGCGTCGTCTTCGGCGACGGGGCGGGCGCGGCCCTGGTGGCGGCCGGGCGCTTCGGTGATCCGGGGGAGCTGCTCGCGTTCGACCTGGGCAGTGACGGCACGGGCTACGACCTGATCACCGTCCCCGGCGGCGGGGCCCGCGCGCGGGCGGACGGAAAGCCGCCGGGCCCGGACGACGGGTTCTTCCGGATGCGGGGCGGCACCGTCTACCAGCATGCCGTCGAGCGGATGACCGGCTCCTGCCGGACACTCCTGGACCGGGTCGGCTGGGACCCGGCCGAGGTCGACCGCTTCGTGCCGCACCAGGCCAACGCCCGGATCCTGCGCGCCGTCGCGGAGCGGGTCGGCATCGCGCCGCAGCGCTGCGTCACCCATCTGGAGCGGGTCGGCAACACCGGCGCCGCCTCCATCCCGCTGGCCCTGGCCGACGCGGCGGACGGGGGCCGTCTCCATGCCGGCGACCGGGTGCTGCTCACCGCCTTCGGGGGCGGACTGACCTGGGGTTCGGCGGCACTTCGCTGGCCGGGGACCCCGGGGACCATTTCCACGGATTCTACGGAAGGAACACAGCATGTCGCTCCCCGCTGATCAGGGCACCGAGGCCGCAACCGGCACCGCCATCGCGGTGACGGGGGTCGGCCTGGTGACACCCGCAGGGGCGGACGAGCACAGCTTCTGGGAAGGGCTGTGCTCCGGGCACTCCACCGCCCGGCGGTGCGAGGAACTGGCCGGTCTGCCGGTCGACTTCGCCTGTCCGGTCGACGGCATCGACCTGGACGCGGCGGTCGGCGGCCGGTCGGTGTGGCGGATGGCCCGGTTCGTGAAGCTGGCGCTGGTGGCCGCCCGGCAGGCCGTCGCCGACGCCGGCCTCGACCCGGCGCGATGGGACGGCAGCCGGGTCGGGGTGGTGCTCGGCGTGGGCGTCGGCGGAGTCTCCGTACTCGTCGACAACGCCGCCAGGCTGGCGGCCTCGGGACCCGAGGCGGTCTCCCCGCTGCTCGTCCCGATGATGATCCCCAACGCGGCGGCGGGCGAGGTCGCCATCGCGCTCAAGGCGGGCGGCCCGAGCCTCGCCCCCGCCACCGCCTGCGCCTCCGGGGCCACCGCGATCGCCGTCGCCCGCGATCTGCTGCTCGGCGGCAGCTGCGACGTGGTGGTGGCGGGCGGCGCGGAATCGGTGCTGACCCCGCTGGTGGTCACCGCCTTCGCCCGGATGGGGGCGCTGTCCACCCGCACCGGCGACCCGGCGGCCGCGTCCCGCCCGTTCGCCGCCGACCGCGACGGCTTCGTCATCGGCGAGGGCGCCGCCATGCTCGTCCTGGAGCGCGCGGCCGGGGCCCGTGCCCGGGGCGGCCGGCCGCGTGCGCTGCTCACCGGCGCCGGGTCCAGCACGGACGCCCACCACCCCACCGCCCCGGCCCCCGACGGGCACGGCGCCCAGCGGGCGGTCCAGGCGGCGCTCGACCAGGCGGGCTGGACGCCGGGCGATGTCGACCACATCAACGCCCACGGCACCTCCACACCCCTCAACGACGCCATGGAGACCACCCTCATCTCCCGGCTCTTCCCGCACCGGCCGCCGGTGACCGCGCCCAAGGGCGTCGTCGGGCACACCCTGGCGGCGGCGGGCGCGATCGAGGCGGTGGCCACCGTCCTGACGCTGGAACGTTCCGCCATTCCGCCGATCGCCAACCTGGACGCGCTCCCCGACGCCTTCCCGCTCGACTGCGTGACGAAGGAGCCACGTCACCAGCGGGTCGAGACGGCCCTCAGCCACTCCTTCGGCTTCGGCGGCCACAATGTGGCCCTCGCCTTCCAACGCGCCTGATAAACGGGGGCATTTCGGGACGGCGGGGGGTGTCCTCGCCGTTCCTTGATCGTTACTGTGTTGTGACCATCATGATGAACGACGCGGCCCCGCCGTCCACGAACGAGCTACTCACCGCAGTGCTCTTCGGGCCGAACTTCCGCCAGGAGCACGGCTTCTGGCGGCGGCTGCTCACAACAGAACCGTTTCGCCGCCCCGGTGGCGGCACCCCCGACGAACGACTCGCGCTCTCCTACCACCGGCTGCGTATCCTCAACGACGCGCTCGACAGCGGCGCGAGGCTGGCCGCGGACCCCCGCGCGCTGGCCGCCCTGCACGAGTGGCTCGGCCCCGTCGACCCGGCGCTGACCACCGTGGCGGGCATCCACTACAACCTCTTCCTCGGCAGTCTCCTGGACCACGACGCGGGCACGCTCCGCGACCTGTCGGACTTCCTCGCCCTGCGCCGCGTGGGCACCTTCCTCTGTACGGAGGTGGCGCACGGCAACGACGCGGCGGCCATCGAGACGACCGCGACGTACGACCGCGAACGCGACGGCTTCGTGCTGCACACCCCGCACGCCGGGGCGCAGAAGTTCATGCCCAACACCAGCCCCGCCGGGGGTCCCAAGTCAGGTGTGGTGGCGGCCCGGTTGCTCGCCGACGGCGCCGACCACGGGGTCTTCCTCTTCCTCACCCCGCTCACCGACGCCCACCGTGCCCTGCCCGGCGTCCGGGTGCGGCGGCTGCCCGCCCGGATGGGTTCCCCGGTCGACCACTGCCTGACCTCCTTCGACCGTCGCTTCGTCCCGCGCGACGCCCTGCTCGCCGGACAACAGGGGCGGATCGGCGACGACGGCCGGTTCCACAGCGAAGTACCCAACCGCAGAAGGCGGTTCCTCACCTCCATCGGCCGGGTCACCCCCGGCAAGCTCTCCATGAGCGCCTGCGCGGTCGGCTCCGCCCGGGTCACCCTGGCCATCGCCGTCCGCTACGCCGGCCACCGGATGATCTCCGGATCGCGCGCCGCGCCGCGGATCCCGGTGTACGCGCACCGCACCCACCACGGGCCGCTGGCCGGAGCGATGGCCACCGTCTACGCGATGAGCCTGCTGCACCGCAGGGCCCTGGACCGCTGGGAGTCGGCTTCGGGGGCCGACCGGGACGAGGCGGAGCGGCTGGTGGCCGTCGCCAAGGGGTGGATCACCTGGCAGGCGCGTGCCGTCATCGTCGAGTGCCGCGAACGGTGCGGCGCCCAGGGGCTCCTGGAGAACAACGGCATGACCGAGCTGTTCACCGGCATCGAGGGCGCGATCACCGCCGAGGGCGACAACCTCGCCGTCCACGCCAAGGCGGCGGCCGAGATGCTGTTCAGCGCCACCGCCCGGGAAGCGGCCGAGGACGAGGGTCCCGGCGACCTGGCCGACCCCGCCTTCCTGGGGCGGCTGTTCGCGGCGGTGGAGGACCTCTGGTTCACCCGCGCCCGCGAGCGGATGAGCGCCGCTCCGCCCGGCGACCCGCTCGGCCGCTGGAACGCCGCCTCATCGGCCGCGCTGCGCGGTGTCGAGGCGTACGCCTACCGGCAGGCCGACGAGGCGTACGCCGAGGCCGTCGCCTCGCTGCCCGAGGGTGAGGCGCGCGAACGGCTGAGGGAGCTGCGCAGGCTCTTCGCGCTCCGGTGGATCGCCCGCAACGGCGGGGATCTGCTCGCCGCCGGACGGCTGACCGCCGATCAGGTCACCTTTCTCTCCGACGCGGTGGAGGAGTCGGTCGCCACGGTGGCCGCCCACACCCCCGCCCTGGTGGAGTCCTTCGCGCTCCCCGAGCGCCTGATGTCGGACTGGCCGATCGCCGGACCCGGCTACGCGGACGTCTACGACGACCCCGAGGGGCCCTGGCACCGGGGTCGCAGGGCCGGAATCCGGGGCCGCACGGCGGAGTTCCGGCGGCCCGTCTGCGGCAGCAGGAGGCGTCCGCTGCGCGAGAAGGTGGCGGCGCTCGGGACCCGCGGGGTGCTGCTGGCGTACTGGGGAACCACCTCCATGCTCTCCCGATGGTTCGAGAAGCCGCAGGTGAGCGTAGACGAATCGGTTCGCCCCAGGGCGTAACCGGAAGATCGTCATCCAGTTACTTCGGGCGGTGGGTTGCTGCGTTCAACTACCTGCCGCTCAGAAGAGAAGCCGATGAGATGCCGAGGAGAGGAATCACCATGAAGACCATCCACCCCAAGATCACCGAGGTGCTCACCGGGACGTTCAAGGTGCCCGCCGCCGAGATCCTGCCGGAGTCCACCATGGACAGCCTGGAGATGGACTCCCTCGCGGTCGCGGAGTTCGCCGTCATCATCAAGGAGACGCTGGGCGTCGACGCCGACTCCGAGAAGCTCTACAAGGACGCCACGCTGGCCGACATCTCCGCGTACATCGACGCGGCCGTCGGCAGCGCGGCGGCCGAGGCGACGGTGCCGGTGAGCAACACCCGATGAAGCGACCCGCCATCGCCGTCACGGGGCTGGGGATGATCACCCCGGTCGGCCACACCACCGACACCACCTGGGACGGAGTCCGCGCCGGGGTGTCGCCCGCGCGCACCGTCCCCGAACTGCGGGGCTGTGCGGTCGACTTCGCCTGTACGGTCTCCGGCATCGACCTCGACGACGCGGTCGGCGGCCGGACCGCGTTCCGGATGGGCCGGTACGTCAAGTTCGCCGTCCTGGCCGCCCGGGAGGCGGTCGCCGACGCCGGGCTCGACCCCGAGCACTGGGACGGCGCCCGGGTCGCCGTCGTGGTCGGCACCAGCAGCGGAGGATCCGCCGGACTCACCGAACAGGCCGTCGCCCTGGAGCGGCGCGGCCCCGAGGCCACCTCGCCCGCGGCCATCCTGCTGACCATCCCGAACATGCCCGCGGCCGAGATCGCCATCCGGATGAAGGCCACAGGGCCCAGCCTGGCCCCCTGCACGGCCTGTTCGTCCGGGGTGACCGCGCTGTCGGTGGCCCGGGACATGCTGACGCTGGGCCAGTGCGACATCGCCATCGCCGGGGCCACCGAGTCGATCGTGTTCCCGGTCGCCATGACCGGCTTCGCCCGCTCGGGCGCGGCAGCGCTGCGGGACGGCGACCCCGCCCGCCTCTGCCGCCCCTTCGCCGCCGACCGGGCCGGGATCGTCATGGGCGAGGGCGCGGCCGTCATGGTCCTGGAACGGGCCGAGGACGCCCGCGCCAGAGGTGCCGCCCCCCGGGCGCTGATCGCGGGCACGGGCGCCACCACCGACGCCCACCACCCCACCAGCCCCCACCCCTCGGGGGAGGTCGCACGGGCAGCCGTCGACGCCGCGCTGCGCGACGCGGGCTGGGGGGCCGAGGACGTCGACCACGTCAACGCGCACGGGACGTCGACCCCCCTGAACGACGCCACCGAAGCAGCCCTCATCGGCCGGGCCTACCCGCACCGGCCGCCCGTCACCGCCCCCAAGGGCGTACTGGGCCACTGCATGGGGGCGGCCGGCGCCATCGAGGCCGGCCTGACGATCCTGACCCTCCAGCACGGGATCGTGCCCCCGATCGCGAATCTGGACGCCCCCGCGCCCGGGTTCGACATCGACTGCGTCACCAAGGTCCCGCGCGCGGTCCCGGTGCGCCGGGCCGTCAGCCACTCCTTCGGCTTCGGCGGCCACAACGCGGTGATCGCCCTTCAGGCCCCGTAACCCGCAGGCCCCGTACCCCTCAAGCCTCCTGACCCGCAGGTTCAGTAACGCTCAGGCTCCGTAACCCCGGGCCCGCAACCCCGGGCTCCGCAACGCCGGGCGGAATCCGCGGGGCCGGTGCGGCGGGCCGATCCCGCGCCGTACCGGCCCCGCGCACAGCGACCCACCGCACCGCCGCTGATCTGCGGGAAGGTGCGTGATAGCTTGCCGGGGCCAGTCGAACCCCAGCGACGGGGTCAGGGAATCCGGTGCGAAACCGGAACTGACGCGCAGCGGTGAGGGGGACGGGCGGGGCCACGGCCACTGGAGCACACGCGTGCTCCGGGAAGGCGTCCCGCCCGGACGAACCCGAGTCCGAAGACCTGCTGGCGCCCGCGCCCGCACCGGGGCACGGGAACCGTACGACGGGCTCCGCGGCTGGGCCCAGAGACACCGAGGTCCTTCGTGCTGCCCACGGACACCCCCGCCCCGATACGCACCGCCGCCCTGCTCGCGGCGGGACTCCTCCTGCTGACCGCCTGCGGCGGGGGCGGGAGCGCCGGGACCGCCCCGGGCGACCGGGCCGAGGGCTTCCCGCTCACCCTCGAGAACTGCGGGCGCACCGTCACGGTGAAGGCCCCGCCCCGGCGGGCCGTCTCCGTCGACCAGGGGTCGACCGAGATCCTCCTCTCGCTCGGGCTGGCCGACCGGCTCGCCGGCACCGCCACCTGGAGCGACCCGATCATGAAGGGCCTGGAGAAGGCCAACGCCGGCGTCGAGCGGATATCGGAGAACCGCCCCTCCTCG
Organism: Streptomyces sp. NPDC020884; assembly: GCF_044333935.1. Lineage (NCBI taxonomy): Bacteria > Bacillati > Actinomycetota > Actinomycetes > Kitasatosporales > Streptomycetaceae > Streptomyces > Streptomyces sp. NPDC020884. Next base: position 134,270 of record NZ_JBIRRY010000007.1, read on the forward strand.
GAGAAGGTTCTCGACAAGGAGCCCGACCTCCTCACCGCCTCCTTCGCCTCGACCCTCGCCAAGGGCGGCGTCGCCCCGCGCGAACAGTTCGAGAAGCTCGGCGTCCCCACGTACATCTCGCCCGCCGACTGCACCGGCAAGGACAACAGCGGCGGCGGCGACGGAGCCCGTACCGCGCCGCTGACGATGGACAGCGTCTACACCGAAGTCCGCGAACTGGCCCAGGTGTTCGGCGTCCCCGAGCGCGGTGACGCCCTGGTGGGGAAGCTCCGGGCGCGGGTGGCCGGGGCCACCGACAGCGTCGACGCCTCCGGCGCGTCCCTCCTCTACTGGTTCTCCGACTCCAAGGCCCCCTATCTCGCGGGCTGTTGCGGCGCCCCCGGCGTCATCACCAAGGAACTCGGCGCGAAGAACGTCTTCGACGACACCCACGACGAATGGCCCCAGATCAGCTGGGAGACCGTCGCCGACCGCAACCCCGACGTCCTCGTCATCGGCGACCTGAGCCGCACGACGCAGACCGCCGAGAGCGCCGCGAAGAAGATCGAGTTCCTGGAGTCCAACCCGGTCACCCGGACGATGGACGCGGTCAGGAACCGCCGTTACGTGCTGCTCAGCGGTCAGGCCATGAACCCCACCATCCGGACGGTCGAGGGACTGGAGCGCGTCGCGGCCGGGCTGCGCGACTTCGGGCTCGCGGGGTGAACGGCGCGAACCGGGAGGCGAAGGAGGCCGGGAACGGGCCGGTGCGGGAGACCGGGGGCCGGGCGGTCAAGGAGGCCGCGGACGGGCCGGTGCCGCCGCCTTCCGTGCCGTCGGGCCCGGTGCGCGGCGGCGGTCCGCTCGCCGTGCTCCTGTGGGCCGGCGGGGTGCTGCTCCTGCTGCTCTCCGTCGCCGTCGCCGTGACCATCGGGCCCGCCCGGATCTCCGTCCCCGACGTCTGGTCCGCCGTCGCCGCCCACCTCGGGTTCGGCGCCTCGGACCTCAGCCCGATCCGGGACGGCATCATCTGGAACCTCCGGATGCCCCGCACCCTCCTCGCCGCCGTGTGCGGCGCGGGGCTCGCGGTGTGCGGCACGGTGATGCAGTCCCTGCTGCGCAACCCGCTCGCCGACCCCTTCGTCCTCGGCGTCTCCTCCGGAGCCTCGACCGGGGCGGTCGTGGTGGTCGTCCTCGGCGTCGGCGGGGGAGCGGTGTCGCTGTCGGCCGGGGCCTTCGCCGGGGCCATCTGCTCCTTCGCCCTGGTGCTGCTGCTCAGTCACACCCTCGGCGGCAGCACCGACCGGGTCGTCCTCTCCGGCGTCGCCGCGATGCAGCTCTTCTCCGCCCTCACCTCCTTCGTCGTGATGACCTCCGCCGACGCCGAACAGACCCGCGGGGTGCTGTTCTGGCTGCTCGGCTCGCTCAGCGGGGTGGGCTGGAGCGAGGTGGTCCTGTGCACCGCCGTCCTCGCCGTCTGCCTGGTCGTCTGCCTGGCCCACGCCCGTACGCTCGACGCCTTCGCCTTCGGGCAGGACGCCGCCGCCGCTCTCGGCGTGAACGTCGCCCGCACCCGGATCGTGCTGCTGTGCACCACCGCCCTGCTGACCGCCGCCCTGGTCAGCGCGGCCGGGGCGATCGGCTTCGTCGGCCTGGTCCTGCCGCACGCGGCCAGGGCCCTCGCCGGCTCCGGACACCGTCGGCTCCTTCCGGTCACCGCGCTCGCCGGGGCCGTGTTCCTGGTGTGGGTCGACACCCTCGCCCGGACCGTCCTGGACCCGCAGGAAGTACCGGTCGGCGTCGTCACCGCACTGATCGGCGTCCCCGCCTTCGTCCTCGTCCTGTATCGCACCCGGAGCACGCCATGAGCCCTGTGCCGCACACCGACGCCGAGGGCCTGCGCGCCGAACGGGTCGGCCGGGAGGCGGGCGGGCGGCTCATCCTCGACGGCGTGGACATCGCCCCGCCGCCCGGCTCCACCGTCGGACTCCTCGGCCCCAACGGCTCCGGCAAGTCCACCCTGCTGCGGATCCTCTCGGGACTCCTCGCCCCGGCCACCGGCGTCGTCACCCTGGACGGCGACCACCTCGCCGGCCTCGGCCGCCGCACCGTCGCCCGCCGGATCGCCGTCGTCGACCAGCACGCGGTCACCCAGGTCGATCTCAGCGTCCTGGACGTCGTCCGCCTCGGCCGCATCCCGCACCGGCGCGCCTGGTCGGCCCCGGACCGCACCGACGAGGACGCCGTCGCCGAGGCGCTGCGGCGCACCGGGCTCACGGACCGGGCCGGGCAGTCCTGGCACACCCTGTCCGGAGGCGAACGCCAACGCGTCCAGATCGCCCGCGCGCTGGCCCAGCAGCCCCGCGAACTCCTCCTGGACGAACCGACGAACCACCTCGACATCCAGCACCAGCTGGACCTGCTCGCCCTGGTCGCCGAACTCCCCGTCACCAGCGTCGTCGCGCTGCACGACCTCAACCTCGCCGCGATGTTCTGCGACCGGATCACCGTGATGAAGGCCGGCCGGGTCGTCGCCGGCGGCGTCCCCGCCGAGGTCATCACCGAAGAGCTCATCGAGGACGTCTACGGCGTCCGGGCGGTCGTCACCCCGGACGGGCCGGACGGACGCCCCTCGGTACGGTTCCTGCCGCGCCGCTGACCGCGGACGGCCCCGGACAGCCCGCCGGGCGGACTCGGAGTACGAGCCCGCCCGGCGGCCGAGGACGTGGGAGCGGCCGTGCGGCCACCTGAGGTGCTGCGGTCAGCGGCGTCGCCCCTGGCCGAACTCGCCACCGGCATCCTTGCCGGTGTCCATGTCCTTGCCGTCCGCGTAGTCGATCTTCTCCTTGCGGATCTCGGCGGAGACTTCCTTCTGCTCGGTGACCCGGTTGGTCTCCAGCCGGACCCGCTCCACCGGCACGGCCTCCTTGCGTACGGTGGCGCGCTCCGCGTGCAGGGTGACCTCGACGTCCTGCTCGCCGAAGTCCGTGGTCCCGGTGGTCTTCTCACCGGGCCGGAGCGGTTCGCGGACCACCCGGACCTCTTCGTGGGACACGGGCACGGTCCGGGTGACCTCCTCGGTCACCACGTACTTGTGCAGCCGCGCCTTGCCGCTCTCGTACTCCTCCTTGCCGACGTGCAGCTGCTCCTCGGAGCGGATCATCTCCTCCTTGCCGCTCATGTCGGCCGCCCGGCTCGTGCCCGCGCCGGCGCCCGCCAGCGGGCGTGCCGTGGTGGAGGCGTCCGTGTCGCGGTGCCTGCCCGTACCGCTGCCTGCTCCTGCCATGCCCGCTCCCGTCGTTCCCGCGCCGGCCGCCCCGGCGCTCGTTCCCGCGGTGGTCGCCTTGACGCCGGGGGCCGTTCCGGTCCCACGCGCCGTACCCGCGGCGCCTGCGGCGCCAGCGGCGCCCATCGCCCCGGTTCCGGCGGCGGTCGGCGCGTCCATGCCGGCCGACCGGTTGTCACCGCGCGTGCCGGACTTCTTGGTCAGGCCGTAGTGCCGGTACAGCTCCTCCTCCTCGGCGACGGAGAGGTGTGCGTCGGCGTCCACCCTCGGCGCGTCCTTGACGCTGTCCTTCGGATGGGCGACGTGCAGGTCGGAGCCCACTCGACGGGCTCCGGTGAGCGGGACAAAGCTCTCCTTCATGCCGAACAGGCCGGTCTTGACCGTCACCCAGTCGGGCTTGCCGGTGTCGTCGTCGACGTACACCCGGCCCACACTGCCGACCTTCTCGCCGTCGTTGTCGTACACCGTCAGACCGTCGAGTTCGCCGGAATCCGTGAAACCGTCAGCGGCTCCCATAACCGATTCCTCCTCTCGGGCACGCCCTGTGGCTGGCTCCACCGGAGGTGGCGCGTCCGGATTCCATCGCGCCTCAACCGCATGGTCGGTGCAACCGCCCGCTTGCCCGGATCGCCTGCCCCGGACGCCCGGTGCGGGGCCCCGCACCGGGCGGCGGCACCCGGCCGCCCCGGAACGCGTTAGGCCGAACGGGTGAGAGGCCGGGTCCGGCATATGATCGGCGGACCGTGGCGGCCGCAGGACGGACCACCGCCGACCCGCCGAGCCACCAGGGGTGCGCCATCTCCTCCGTACGCGTCCCGCTGCCCGCGCAACGCGGCGAACTGCGCGACCGGCACGAGGACGGACACCACCTCCACCACCTTCTCTGGCGGCTGGGACCCGGCGTCCGGGTCTGCAGCAGCGCGGTCCTCGGCGGCGGCATCGGTCCCCGGGCCTGGATCCTCAACGCCCAGGTCCCCGGTGGCTACCCACGCCGCGATCCGGACCACCACCTCGCCGAGATCGCCGCGGCGGAGGGGCTCACCGGCCCCGGCGCCGGGCTGATGACGGCCGCCGACGTCGCCGCGTACACGACCGGCCACGACGGCGGTGTCACGGCGACCGTTACCGCGGGCCTGGGCGTACGGGGCTGGGCGGCGGCCCCCGACACCGCCACCCGCACCCCTCGCCGGCCGGGGTCCCGGGAGGTCCCGGCGGCCCCGTTCCGGCCGGGCACGGTCAACATCGTCCTCACGCTCCCCGCCGCGCTCTCCGACGCCGCCCTCGTCAACGCCGTCGCCACCGCCACCGAGGCCAAGGTCCAGGCACTCCTGGACGCCGGGCTCGACTGCTCGGGCACCCCGACGGACGCCGTGTGCGTCGCCGCCCCCGAACCGGGCCCGGACGGCGGCGAACCCTTCGCCGGACCGCGCTCCGTCTGGGGCGCGCGGATCGCCCGCGCCGTGCACACCGCCGTACTGGCGGGGGCCCGCCCGGCGGCGTGAGGGAGCTCAGTCCACCGTCACCGGGTGCCGCACCACCGCGTCGAACAGATAGCCCTGGGTGTTGTGCGCGGTGGCCACCGGCTGCGTACGCCCCGAACGGTCGGTCGCCCGCGCCAGCAGCACGGCCGGTCCCCGCTCTCTCGGCACCCAGTCGGCCGTCCAGCGCACCCAGCTCCCGGCCCGCGGCTCGTCCCGCAGCCGGGCCCGCCGCCAGTGCGTCCCGCCGTCGGTGCTGACCTCCACCGCCCGCACGGGCGCCCCGCCCGACCAGGAACGCCCGGTCAGCAGCGCGCGCCGGCTGGCGCGGAACGAAGCGCCCGGGGCCAGCTCGAAGGCGCTCTTCAGGGTCTGCCGGGTCAGCGGCGCGCTTCCCTCGGGCGGATACCCCGGACCGAACAGCCGGTAGAGGCCCGTGTTCCACGGGGTGAGCAGCGGCTCGGCACTCACCTCGATGTCGCCGACCCACTTGACGTTGGCGATGCCCACCCACGACGGCACGATCAGCCGGACCGGAAAGCCGTGGTCGGGCGGCAGCGGCTCGCCGTTCATCTCGTACGCGAGCAGTACGTCGTCCAGCGCCTTCGCCGCCGGCAGCGGACGGCGCACCCGCCCCAGGTTCACCCCGTCGGTGACGACCTCCGCGTCCAGACCGCGCGGCAGGACGTCCACCGCGTGCCGTCCGATCCCCGCCCGGCGCAGCACGTCCGCCAGCCGCACCCCGCGCCAGCGCGCCGTCCCGATCGCCCCGAGCGTCCACGCGGTGCCGCTGACCGCCTGGCCCTGCTGCGAGGTGAAGAAGCTGCGCCCGTTGCCCGCGCACTCCACGAACGCGGTACGCGTCACCGACGGCAGGGCCAGCAGATCCGCGAAGGTGAAGTCCACCGGACCGCCCCGCAGCCCGTCGCCCCACACCGTCAGCTTCCAGTCGGCCCGCTCGATGCGCGGCGTGGCCGTGTGGTTGCGGACGAAGAACCGGTCGGCGGGGGTGAGCAGCCCGGTGTCCCGCAGGGCGGCGAAGTTCGTCTCCGCGTTGGTGCCGCGCAGCGTGAACAACTCCGGGGGCAGCGGCTTGACCACCCCGGGCAGCCCGCCGTCCGCCCGCACGGGTGCGGCGGCCGAGGCGGACGCGGCGGCCGAGGCCAGCGGCACGGCGGCACCGGCCGCCGCGACCAGCCTCAGCAGATCGCGGCGGTCGATCCCGGCGGAGCGTGCCCGGCCGCGGGACCACTGCCGCATCCGCATCCGGTCGTAGGCGTCTTCGGTCGGAACCGTGCTCATGGAAGCTCCTCGCAAGTCAGGTGGCGAAGGGAGAGGGGGAGGGGGAGACGGTGGGCGGCGCGGGACTCGGCTGCGGCGCCCGCGCGAGCAACTCCCTTACTAGCGTACCTACTTGGTCCGTCTCGAGAAGGAATCCGTCGTGCCCGCAGGGTGAGGCGATGGTGCGCGGAGCGCCCGCCCCCGGCAGCAGCGCGGCCAGCCGCTCCTGCTGCGCCGGAGGGTAGAGCCGGTCCGAGTCGACCCCCGCGACCAGCGCGGGCAGATCCGCCCGGCTCAGGGCACGGGCGATCCCGCCCCGGCCCCGGCCGACGTCGTGCCCGTTCATCGCCTCGGTGAGCGTCACATAGCTGCCCGCGTCGAACCGGCGCACCAGCTTGTCCGCGTGGTGGTCGAGATAGGACTCCACCCGGTAGCGCCCGCCGTGCCCCGGCACCTCCCCGGGCTGTGCCAGACCGCCGAAGCGGGAGCCGAGTTCGGCTTCGCTGCGGTAGGTGATGTGGGCGATGCGGCGCGCCTGCCCGAGACCCCGGTGTGGGCCGCCGCCCGGGGGCGCGTCGTGGTAGTCCCCGCCGTGCCACCCCGGGTCGGAGCGGATCGCGGCGACCTGCACCGAACCCCAGGCGATCTGCTCGGCGGACGCGGCGGCCGGGGCCGCCAGCACGAGCAGCGAACCGGTGCGCTCCGGCCTGCTCACGGCCCACTCCAGGGCGCGCATGCCGCCCATCGACCCGCCGACGACGGCCGCCCACCGGTCGATGCCCAGCACATCGGCGAGCATCGCCTCCGCCGTCACCTGGTCCCGCACGCTCAGGTACGGGAAGAGGGACCCCCACGGCGTGCCGTCGGGCCCGGGGGAGGAGGGGCCGGTGCTGCCCTGGCAGCCGCCCAGGACGTTGGGCGCGACGACGAACCAGCGGTCGGTGTCGAGCGCGAGGCCCGGCCCCACCAGGGCGTCCCACCAGCCGGCCGTCGGATGCCCCGGACCGGCCGGACCGGCCACATGGCTGTCGCCCGTCAGCGCGTGCAGGACCAGCACGGCGTTGGAGCCGTCCGCCGCCCGCTGCCCCCAGGTCTCGTACGCCAGGCGCACCCCCGGTAGCCGGACGCCGGACTCCAGGGGCAGCGGATCCTCGATCGCCGCCCAGCGGCGACGACCGGGCGGATCCCCCTCGCGCCGGCCTCCGGCGGCCGGCGCGAGGGGGAGCGCGCGGTGCGCGGCGCTCCGGTTCAGGACGCCGCCTTCGCCGCCCGGAAACCCGCCTCCAGGTCGGCCTTGAGGTCGGCCACGTTCTCCAGCCCCACCGACAGCCGCACCAGCCCCGGGGTGGCGCCGGTGGCGATCAACTGCTCCTCGGTGAGCTGGCTGTGCGTGGTCGAGGCCGGGTGGATGATCAGGCTCCGTACGTCCCCGATGTTGGCCAGGTGGCTGAACAGCTCGACCGCGTCCACGAACTGCCGGCCCGCCTCGGCCCCGCCCTTCAGCTCGAAGGCCAGCACGGCCCCGGCCCCGCGCGGCAGATAGCGCTGCCCGGCCTCGTACCAGCGGTTCGACTCCAGACCGGCGTAGTGCACGGTGTCCACCTCGTCGCGCCGCTCCAGCCACCGGGCGAGTTCCAGCGCGTTGGCGGTGTGCCGCTCCAGCCGCAGGCTCAGCGTCTCGATGCCCTGGAGCAGCAGGAACGCCGAGTGCGGCGAGAGGGCGGGTCCCAGGTCGCGCAGCAACTGGACCCGGAGCTTCACCGCGAAGGCGCTCGGGCCGAGGTCGGGCCAGTAGCGCAGCCCGTGGTAGCTCGGGTCGGGCTCGTGGAAGTCGGGGAAACGGTCGGCGTGCGCTCCGAAGTCGAACGTGCCGGCGTCCACGACCACGCCGCCGATCGTCGTGCCGTGCCCGCCGAGGAACTTGGTCGCCGAGTGGACCACGATGTCCGCCCCGTGCTCGATCGGCCGCAGCAGGAAGGGCGTGGGCACGGTGTTGTCGACGATGAGCGGCACCCCGGCCCCGTGCGCGGTGTCCGCGACGGCCCGGACGTCCAGTACGTCACCGCGCGGATTGCCGAGCGTCTCGGCGAAGAACGCCTTCGTGTTGGGCCGGACCGCCGCCCGCCACGCCTCCTGGTCCTCGGGGTCCTCGACGAACGTCACCTCGATGCCGAAGCGGGGAAGCGTGTGGCGGAAGAGGTTGTAGGTGCCGCCGTACAGCGACGGGGAGGACACGATGTGGTCCCCCGCCCCCGCCAGCGTCAGGATCGCCAGCGTCTCGGCGGCCTGCCCCGAGGCCAGCGCCACGGCGGCCACCCCGCCCTCGAGGGCGGCGACGCGCTGCTCCAGGACGTCCTGGGTGGGGTTGTGGATGCGGGTGTAGATGTTGCCCGGCTCGGCGAGCGCGAACACGTCGGCCGCGTGCTGCGTGTCGCGGAACACGAAGGACGTGGACTGGTAGATCGGCACGGCGCGGGCGCCGGTCGTCGGGTCCGGGACGGCGCCCGAGTGGATCTGCCTGGTCTCGAACGACCAGGCCGCGCCGGGGTCCTGCCGGTCCTGGTCCTCGGGGGTGTGGCCTGCGGTGACGGAGTCGAGGGGCTGGCTCATGTGATTCCTCGCACGGAGCGGTGACGGGCTGAGTACGGACCGTAAGCCGCGCCGGGCAGCCCCGGAAGCGTGTCGCCCGCATGGCCACGAACCTGCAATACAGTGGCAACGCACGGGCCGGCCCGGGGCATCGGGCGCCCCGGACCGGCCTGCCGTGCCGTCGTGGTTCAGCGGGGTGCGGGGACCTCCGCGATGGAACGCCCCGCCCATGCGGGCGCCTCCTCCGCGAGAGCGGCCAGCCGGTCCCGTACCGCGTCCGGGAACGGCGTCGTGCGACCCTCCCGTTGGTCCACGTGGAGGGCCAGCAGCTCGCCGGTCGCCACCGGAGCGTCGTTCGGCGCCGGTACGTCGTCGGGCGCGTCGAGCACGTACATCTCGTGGGCGAAGCGCACCTTCTTCGCATCCACGCCCAACAGGCGCGTGCGGACGGCGAGATGGGCGTCCTCGGCCACGTCGCGGAGATAGCGCAGGTGCGACTCGACGGTGTAGAGCGAGCAGCCGGTGCTCTCCCGGTAGCCGGCGTGCAGTCCGGTCTCGATCATCATCGCGTCGGTGGCGTACCCGAAGACCAGGACGTAGAACGCCTCGCTCATATGCCCGTTGTAGTCGATCCACTCGGGACGCACGGTCCAGCGCGAGAGGGGCAGACCGGTGGAGGCGTCCTGCGCGGTGTCGTCCTCGGGGTGCGTGTGCTCGCTCATCGGGTCGCCTCCTCGGCGGACCGGGGCAGGCGGCCCGTCGCCCGCAGCACGTCGATGACGCCCCGGTCCCGCTCGGCGACCAGATCCGCGATGCTCCGGCCGTCCGCCGCCTCGTCGCAGCCGGCCACCACCGCCTCGTACAGGGCGCGGTCCAGTTCGGGTGCCTCGAGCCGGGTCCAGGGCGACTTCAGCGAGGGGCCGAAATGGTCGAGCATGTGGGCCATCCCGCCCTCGCCGCCCGCGAGCGCGAACGTGAGCATCGGGCCCATCACCGCCCAGCGGAGCCCGGGTCCCTCGGTGATCGACGCGTCTATCTCCGCTACGGTCGCCTCTCCGTTGGCGACCATGTGCAGGGCCTCGCGCCACAGGGCTTCCTGGAGCCGGTTGGCGATGAAACCGGGCACCTCGCGTGCCATGGTGATCACGGACTTGCCCGCGACGGCGTAGAAGCGCGAGGCCCACTCCACCGCGGCGGGCGCGGTCCGTTCGCCGCCGACGACCTCCACCAGCGGGATGAGGTAGGGCGGGTTGAAGGGGTGCCCGACGACGAGCCGCCCGGGGTCGGCGGCCTCCGTCTGCATGTCCGTCATCGGATAGCCGGAGGTCGACGAGGCGATCACCGTACCGGCGGGCGCGGCGGCGTCCAGCCGGGCCAGCAGATCGCGCTTCAGGTCCAGCTTCTCCGGGGCGCTCTCCTGGACGAACTGGGCGTCGGCGACGGCCTCTTCGAGCGTCGCGGTGACGGTCAGCCGGTCCTGCGACGCCCCGTCGGCCAGGCCGAGCTGCTCCAGGGCGGGCCAGGCGGCGGCGATGAGCCGCCGCAGCCGGACGGCCGCGTCGGGGGCCGGATCCCAGGCGGTGACGTCGTAGCCGCGGGCGAGGAAGTGGGCGGCCCAGCCACCGCCGATCACTCCGGCCCCGACGCACGCCACACGGCGTACGGCCTCCGGGGCACAGGGGGCGGCGGGGCCGTCGGTCGCGGCGGCGGAGGGGGTGACAGTCACGGGCGACACTCCAGAAAGCAGAGGGAGGGAGGGGGGAAGGGCGCGGGAGAGGGGAGGGGCGCGGTGGTCAGGCGCGCGTGCGCAGGCCGAGCTTCTCGCGGGCCTCGTCGGGCGTGGCGACCCGGGAACCCAAGGACTCGGTGATCTGCACGGCGCGCTCCACCAGCTGGCCGTTGGTGGCCTTGACGCCCTTGCCCAGATAGAGGTTGTCCTCCAGGCCGACCCGGACGTGTCCGCCGAGCAGGATCGACTGGGCGGCCCAGGGCATCTGCATCCGGCCGAGCGCGAAGCTCGCCCACTGGGCGCCCTGCGGAAGCATGTTGACCATCGCCTGGAGGACGCCCGGGTCGGCGGGCGCGCCCCAGGGAATGCCCATGCAGAGCTGGAAGACGGTGGGATCGTCGAGCAGCCCCTCGGCGAGGAGCTGCTTGGCGAACCACAGCTGCCCGGTGTCGAAGATCTCCAGCTCCGGCCGGACCCCGAGTTCCTGGATGCGCTTCGCCCCGGTGCGCAGCATGTCGGGGGTCGAGACGTAGAGGTTGCTGCCGTCGCCGAAGTTGAGCGAACCGCAGTCCAGGGTGCAGATGTCCGGGAGCAGGTCCTCCACGTGCGGCAGCCGGTCCAGCCCGCCGACCAGGTCGGTGCCCGGGAGCTGACGTAGCGGTGCTTCCGGGTCGATGACCAGGTCCCCGCCCATTCCCGCGGTCAGGTTGATGACCACGTCGGTGCCGGTCTCCCGGATCCGCTCGACGACCTCGCGGTAGAGCCGGGGATCACGGGAGGGCGCGCCGGTCTCCGGCTCGCGGACGTGGATGTGGACCACGGCCGCCCCGGCCCCGGCGGCCTCGACGGCGGAGGCGGCGATCTGCTCGGGCGTCACCGGGACATGGGGGCTGCGGCCGACGGTGTCGCCGGCTCCGGTGAGGGCGCAGGTGATGATGACGTCCTGGTTCACGGGCATGCGAAGACGTCTCCTCTCGGGGAGTTCGGGGGTTTTGGGGGTTTCGGGGATTTTTTGGGGGCGGGGATGTGGCGGGGCGGGTGAGTTCTGCCGGTTGTCGTGCGGGTGTCAGTCGGCCGTGGGCGCGGTGAGGCAGGCGTCCACATGGGCGATCAGCGCGTCGTGCATGGACTGCGCGCCGGTGCCCGGGAGGCCGGGCTCGGTGGCCAGGACCTGAGAGGCCAGCCCGTCGATCAGCGCGGTGAGTGCGAGCGCCGTGCCGTCCGGGTCGACCGGCCGGAACACGCCCTGGTCGACGCCGCGGCGGATCACGTCGGCGACCGTCCCCCGCCACTGGCGGTAGTACTCCACGTGGAGTCGCCCGACCGTGGTGGACCGGGCGGCCTCGGCCCACAGGTCGAGCCAGACGCACCACTGCCGCCGTTGCTGTTCGGTGCGGGGCGTCTGGAGCTCGATCAGCAGGCGCAGCTCGTCCCCGGCGTGCCCGGCACCGGCCGTGGCGTCGGCACGCCGACGGGTGTCCTCGTCCATGCACCAGCGGACCGCCGCCTCGAGCAGTTCGTCACGGCCGGGGAAGTGGTAGTGGATCGCCGCGGTGCTGGTGTGGCAGGCCGTGGCGATGTCCGCGACCCGGACGGCGTGGAACCCGCGCTCGGCGATGAGCCGTACGGTCTCGCGCACGATCTGCAGAGGCCGGCCGCCCTCCGGTGCGGGCGCGGGCGGGCGGGCGGGCGGTGCAGAGCGCACGGGCGACGGCGTCGAGGCCGGGCCGGCCGTCGCACCGAGCAGCCGGCCGACGTCCACGCCGCCGATGTCCGCGATCCGGGCCAGTTCGGCGGCGGTGAAGCGGCGTGTGCCGTTCAGCGAACGGGACAGCTTCGACGGATCGATGACGATCCGCCGCGCGAACTCGCGGGCGCTCACACCCGCCGCGTCGATCACCTGCCGTACCTGTGCGGCCACCTCGTCCTGCTGCATGGTCAGCCACCGTAGCCATGTGTTGAGAAAACCTCAACACCAGGGGGCTTAACTCGCTCATGAGTAAGGCGTTGCGGTTCTGACTGATGCATCAGTCAGAACCGCAACGCCTGTACTGCCGACAGGGCACCGGCGGGACTCACTCCTGGGTGAGCATCCCGCTCCGCAGCTTCCCCAGCATCCGGGTCAGCAGCCGGGACACATGCATCTGCGATATCCCGAGCTCCGAGCCGATCTGCGCCTGGGTCATCTCCTGGCCGAAGCGCATGTCGATGATCCGGCGCTCCCGCTCGTCCAGTTCGCCCAGCAGGGGCGCGAGGGTGTGGAGATTCTCCACGGTCTCCATGGCGGGGTCCGGCTCGCCCAGCACGTCCGCGAAGGTCCGCCCGGCGCTCTGGCGGGGCCCGGCCTCCGCGGTGTCGGTCGGCATGTCCAGGGAGCCCGCCGTGTAGCCGTTGGAGGCGACGATGCCCTCCTCGACCTCGGACTCCTCGACCCCCAGGTCCTCCGCCAGCTCCTGCACCGTGGGATCCCGGTCGAGGTCGCCCGCCAGGGACTCCTTCGCCTTGGCGATGTCGACCCGCAGCTCCTGGAGCCGCCTCGGTACATGCACCGCCCAGCTCGTGTCACGGAAGAACCGCTTGATCTCGCCCACGATGTACGGCACCGCGAACGACGTGAACTCGACCTCCCGCGAGAGGTCGAAGCGGTCGATCGCCTTGATCAGCCCGATGGTGCCGACCTGGACGATGTCCTCCATGTCGCCGCTGCCGCGGTTACGGAAGCGGTTGGCGGCGAAGCGGACGAGGGACAGGTTCATCTCGATGAGGGTGTTGCGCGCGTATTGGTACTCGTGCGTGCCCTCCTCCAGGACCTGGAGGCGGTCGAAGAAGAGGCGCGAGAGCCGGCGCGCGTCCATCGGGGCGACCTTCCCGGCGTCCTCGATCCACGGAAGCTCCTCGACGGCGCCCGCCTGCTCCGTGCCGGCGGTCTGCGCGGTCTGCGCACTGTGCACGGTCATGTCGCGTCACGCTCCCTGGTCGGTAGGCCCTGAGGTCTGTTCGCCTTCCCAGGGGTACGACTCTCATGCGCAGAGGAGGGAGTTGATCTGGCCACGCGGCGCGAGTTGGCCGGAAACAGGCCTGGTTCGGCTCTGAGGTGCCGTCATGTGACGGGCGCGGGGCCCTGGAGGTGCACAGAACCGCCCCACCGGTACGGGGGAGCCCGGTGGGGCGGTCGCCACCAGAGTGCCACAGGCGGGGGGTCGTTGGGACCGGACCGGCGCGTATTGGCCTACGAATGAGTTGATTTCGCCGCTCATTCGCGCGGGCGCGCGCCGGGGCATCCGCGCACCGTCGTCCGTAGGCCGAGGTCGAACTCCCCGAGCGCGAGCAACTGGTCGAGGCTGCGGTCGAACGCATCGTGACGGCGTAACCCGTCACGATGCGTTTCCCAAGAAATACCCGGGCTGCTCTGCCGGTGGCAGAACACCGGCCGGACCGGGCTCGACGATCGCTACGGTCCTGTTTCATGAGGAAATTGACGACAATGACGACAATGACGACGGTGACGGCGCGAACGGTCGAGTATCCGGCCGACGGACTGACGATGATCGGGTACCTCGCGCTCCCGGCCGGTACCGGCCGCCGGCCCGCGGTGCTGCTCGGACCGGAGGGCATGGGGCTCAGCGACGTCGAACGCCGCCGGGCCGATACCCTCGCCGAACTGGGATATATCGCCCTGGCCTTCGACCTCCACGGCGGGCGCTATCTGGGCGACCCGGAGGAGATGCTGGCCCGTTGCCTGCCGCTGCTCGCTGATCCCGACCGGATGCGGGGCATCGGCCATGCGGCGCTCGACGTGTTGCGCACCGAGCCGCGGACCGACCCCGACCGGATCGCCGTCGTCGGCTACGGCACCGGGGGCGCCGTCGGGCTGGAACTCGGGCGCGACGGCGTCGGCCTGCGCGCGATCGGGACGGTCAACGCGACTACCACGGGCCGGCCGGGCGAGTCGGCGCACATTCGCTGCCCGGTGTGGGCCGGGGTCGGGTCGGAAGACCCGATCATGCCGCCCGCACAGCGGGACGCGTTCACCGCCGAGATGCAGGCCGCGGGCGTCGACTGGCGCCTCACGGTCTACGGCGGCGCCTTGCACGCCTTCCACCACCCGCCGGTCGACCACCCCGTGGTCCCCGGCGTCGGCTACCACCCACGGCACGCGCGGCGAGCCTGGCGCGACGTCGTCGACCTGCTCGCCGAGTGCCTGCCGGTGACGGAGGAGGATCGGGGTCATGACCCAGGTGAGCACGGTGACACCGGGCGCTGACCGTCCTCTCCCCTCGACCGAGCCGGACCGCGCGCCCCGTCGACCGAGCCGGACCGGGCGCCCCGTTGATTGCGGCAGATTGCGGCTGATTGCGGAGTCATGAACAGACTCCCCTCGCGGAATACGTGTCGGCTCCACCGGCTTTCCGTTCCTGGCGGGCGCACAGCTCCAGGCGCCGAGCACCCGCCGTCGAGGACCGCGCGACGCGAAGGACGGACGAGGAAGACCATGACCCAGAACCCCACCCGGCCCCGGCCCGACACCCCTTCCCGGCTCCATCCGCTGGACAACCCCGCCCGGTCCTCGCTCACGGGCCCGCACGCCCACTTCGCCGAGCGTCGCGGGCGCGTCCTGCGCTACCCCGTCGACGTCTCCCCGTGGCTCGCGCTTCCCGCGACCCCCGACGCCCAGGACTGGGCCGATGTCGCGGCGCTCGCGGGGGAGGACGGTTCCGTCGCGCTGACCGCGTTCCACGGGCCGCCCCCGCAGGACTGGGAGATCGGCTTCCGCGCCGAAGGCGTCCAGCTCGTCGCCGAATCGGTGGCCGCGGCGTCCGACCCGGAGGCGGTCCGGCTGGGCCCGGCGGACGTGCCGGAGATGCTCGACCTGGTGGCGCGCACCCGCCCCGGACCGTTCCTGCCGCGCACGGTCGAGATGGGCGTCTACCTGGGCATCCGCCGCAACGGTGCCCTGGTGGCGATGGCGGGGGAGCGGCTGCACCCGCCCGGCTGGACCGAGATCAGCGGTGTCTGCACGGACGAGTCCGTACGGGGGCAGGGGCTGGCGAGCCGCCTGGTCCTGGCGGTGGCGCACGGGATCCAGGAGCGCGGCGAAACCCCGTTCCTGCACGCGTCCGGGTCCAACA
The DNA here is from genome assembly GCF_044333935.1 of Streptomyces sp. NPDC020884. Taxonomy (NCBI): domain Bacteria; kingdom Bacillati; phylum Actinomycetota; class Actinomycetes; order Kitasatosporales; family Streptomycetaceae; genus Streptomyces; species Streptomyces sp. NPDC020884. The sequence goes on from NZ_JBIRRY010000007.1 coordinate 149,741, forward strand.
CCGGGGCGATCCGGCTCTACACGTCGCTCGGCTTCCGGCTCCGCCGGCGTACGGAGTTCCTCTCCGCCCTCGCCCCCGCAGCCCTCCTGCCGGCCGACGCGGACCGCAGGCACTCGCTGCGCTGACCGGGAGCCCGGCGCGGGGCCCGGGAGCCCTTCCGTACGGCAGGACCTCAGGGGCCGGGGCACGGGTCGAAGGTCCCGGGCCGCAGGTCCCGTTCCGGGACCTTTGGCACCCGCTCGGGTCCTAAGCCCCCCTGCGGAGAGGCCCACGCCCCGGTCAAGCTGGAAGGGACCGGCCGAAACCGCGGGCGGCGCCGAGCGATCACCGGGAGGACAGGCCGTGGCCATGAGGCTGCCGGACATGGCACGGAAGCGAGGCGAGGCGCGGCGCGGCAAGGCCGCCGGAGCCGGCGCGGACGCGGGCATCGCGGCCGTGTCCCAGGGCCGGATCGGCAACGGGGCGCTGGTCTGCGGACTGGCGTTGCTGACCGCGCTGGTCGTGTTCCTCGACGCCACGACGGGCAACGACCTGCGGGTCGTGCCCCTCCTCGTGGTCGTCCCGGCGCTGGCCTCCGTCTACTGCAGCCTCCGCCAGACGATCTGGGTCGCGGTGTGGATCACCACGGTCGTCGTCGGCTTCCGGGCCGGCGCGGACGGCACCTTCTGGGACTTCGTCTTCGGCATCGGCTTCGCCGCCCTGGCCTGCGCCCTCGGGGTCGCCGCCTGCGCGGCCCGCATCCGGCACGCCACCGAGATGGCGCGGCTGCGGTCCGCCGCCGTCACCCTGCAACGCCAGATCCTGCGGCCGCTGCCCGTCGTGACCGACCACGTCTTCGCGTACGGGCTCTACGAGCCGATCGAGGAGGACCGCTTCGTCGGCGGCGACATCTACGAGGTCGTCGAGTCGCCCTTCGGGACCCGGGTGATCATCGGGGACGTCCAGGGCAAGGGGATCGCGGCCATCGGCGCCGGATTCGCGGCCATCGCCGCGTTCCGCGAGGCGGCGATCCGCGAACCCACGCTCACCGGGGTGGTGGAGGCGCTGGAGGACGCCGTCGTCCGGCACAACGCGTTCTCCGCCCAGACCGGTGAGGTCGAGCGCTTCGTGACCGCGCTGGTGCTCGGGTTCGACGAGGGCGGCCGGGTGGAGGCCGTGAACTGCGGTCACCTGCCGCCGCGCCTGCTGCACGACGGCCGGGCCTCGGCCGTCACGCTCCACCGGGCGTACGTTCCCCTCGGCCTCGCCGGGCTCAGCCTGGAGGCCCGTACGACCGAGTCCTTCGACTTCCCGCAGGGCGCGACGCTCCTGGTCGTCACCGACGGGGTGACCGAGGCCCGCGACGCCTCCGGCGCCTTCTATCCGCTGGACGAGCGGGTCACCCGCTGGGCCGGGCACGGGCCGCGCGAGCTGCTCGACGCGCTCCACGGCGACCTGGAGGACTTCTCCGGAGGCGTGCGGCGCGACGACGTCGCGGCACTCGCCCTGCGCCGCGCCCCCGCCGACGACAGGCACGGACCGGCTCCCGGCGAAGGCGCGGCCCCCGGCGAGGACGCAGACCCCGGCGAGGACGCCGCCCCTGGTGAGGGCGACCGGCGGCCCGCCGCGGTCTGAACTCCCTCCTGCCCGAGCGGCCCGCCCCGCACCCCTATCCCCACCCTCGATGTCCCCACGAGACGAATGTCGCGTCGGGACATTTTCAGGTGTACGGTGCATGTATGACTCCGGAACGGAACATCCCGGAACGGCGCAGTCGTAAGGCGCGCCGCACCCGCGACACCCTGGCGCAGGCCGCGTTCGACCTGGTGCTCGACCGGGGGCTGCGGAACGTGACGGTCGAGGAGATCGCGGAAGCCGCGGACGTCGACCGCCGTACGTTCAGCCGGTACTTCCCGAGCAAGGAGGCCGCCGCCCTCGACTCCCTGCGGGGTGACGGCGACCGCATCAACGCGGCGCTGCGCGCCCGCCCGGCTCCGGAGCCGCCGCTCCTCGCCTACCGCAGGGCGGTCCTCGACTGGCTCGCCGACCCCGAGGCGGAGCCCTGGCACCGCCGCCCCCGGATTTTCGACCTGCTGGTCGTCGCCGAGGAGGAGCCGACGCTCTACGCGGTCTTCCACCACATCCGGGTGGACGCCCAGGAGGACTCGGTGGCCATCGTCGCGGAGCGGCTCGACGTCGATCCGCGGCAGGACATCCGGCCCGCCGTGACCGTCGCGGCGGGGGCGGGCGCCCTGCTCGCCGCCCAGGCCGCCTGGGTGCGGGGGGGCCGGCCGGACGCGCTGCCCGCGCTGGTCACCGAGGCGTTCGACGCGCTCTCCGCCGAGCTGCTCGGCGAGCCGCGCCCCGGTCCGGAGCAGCACCGCGGCCCTACCAGCAGCACGTGCACCACCAGCACCACAGAAGAAGCAGAAGGAACAGAGGCAACCTCATGACCACCGACCGCACCGCCCGTACCACCCTCACCGACCACGCCGAGGCCGAATTCGCGGGCCGCACCGCCCTCGTCACCGGCGGCGCCTCCGGCATCGGCCTCGCCCTGGCCGGGCGGCTCGCCGCCGGCGGTGCGGCGGTCGTCGTCGCCGACTACGACGAGGAGAACGCGCGCAAGGCCGCGGCCGAACTGGAGAGCACCGGAGCCAGGGCCGCCGCCGTCGCGATGGACGTCACCGACCCGGCCTCCGTCGAGGCGGGTGTGCGGTTCGCCGTGGACACCTTCGGAGCCCTCCACCTCGCCGTGAACAACGCCGGCATCGGAGGCCCGAGCCTCCCCACCGGCGCCTACCCGGTCGAGGACTGGAACCGTGTCGTCGCCACCAACCTCAGCGGCGTCTTCCACTCCCTGCGCCACGAACTGCCCGCCATCGTCGCGGCGGGCGGTGGCGCGATCGTCAACGTCTCCTCCATCCTCGGCACCAACGGCTTCGCGGGCTCGCCCGCCTATGTCGCGGCCAAGCACGGCGTCGTCGGCCTCACCAAGACCGCCGCGCTCGAGTACGCCGCCCAGAACGTCCGGATCAACGCGGTCGGCCCCGGCTTCATCGACACCCCGCTCCTGCGGAACACCGACGCCGGCTCCCGCGAGCACCTGATCTCCCTGCACCCGGCCGGACGCCTCGGCACCGCCGAGGAGGTCGCCGAACTCGTCGCCTTCCTGCTCTCCGACAAGGCCTCGTTCATCCACGGCAGCTACCACCTGGTGGACGGCGGCTACTCCGCCCCGTGACCTGAAGTACATCGGGGACGCGAGGGCGAGAACGAGGACGACACGGGGACGAAGAGAACAAGGAAGAAGCGAGGAGACCCCATGAAAGCCGTTCAGTACCGAGCCGTCGGCGCCGCCCCCGAGGTGGTCACCGTCCCGGATCCCGAGCCCGGCCCGGGGCAGGTCCTGCTGAAGGTCACCGCCGCCGGTGTCTGCCACTCCGACATCGCCGTGATGAGCCGGCCCGCCGACCAGATTCCCTTCCCGCTGCCCCTCACCCTGGGCCACGAGGGCGTCGGCACGGTCGCCGCCCTCGGTGACGGAGTCACCGGCTTCGCCCTCGGCGACTCCGTCGCGGTGTACGGCCCCTGGGGCTGCGGCACCTGCGTGAACTGCGCCGAGGGCAGGGAGAACTACTGCCTGCGCGCCAAGGAGCTCGGCATCATGCCGCCCGGACTCGGCGCACCCGGCGCGATGGCCGAGTACATGATCGTGGACGACCCCCGCCACCTGATCCCGATCGGCGACCTCGACCCGGTGAAGACGGTGCCCCTCACCGACGCCGGACTCACCCCGTACCACGCGATCGTGCGCTCCCGGGCGAAGCTGGTGCCCGGCTCCACCGCCGTGGTCATCGGCACCGGAGGCCTCGGCCACGTCGCGATCCAACTGCTGCGCGCCATGACCGCCGCCCGGGTGATCGCCCTCGACGTCACCGAGGACAAGCTCGCCCTGGCCCGGACCGTCGGCGCGCACGAAGCCGTCCTCTCCGACAAGAAGGCGGCCGCCCGCGTCAGGGAGCTGACCGGCGGGCTCGGCGCCCATGTGGTCCTCGACTTCGTCGGAGCGCCGCCCACCGTGGCGACCGCCGGAGCCGTCGCCCGCGTCGACGGCGACGTCACCATCGTCGGCATCGGCGGCGGCGCGCTCCCGGTCGGCTTCGGGACGCTCCCGTACGGCGCCAACGTCAGCGCGCCCTACTGGGGCTCGCGCAAGGAGCTCGCCGAGGTCCTCGACCTGGCCCACGCCGGGGCGGTGGACGTCCATGTGGAGACGTACTCCCTCGACGAGGCCCCGCTCGCCTACGAGCGCCTCCACGACGGCAGGATCAACGGCCGGGCCGTCATCCTCCCGGGCCGCTGACCTCCGCCCCCTCCCCGTCCGGTCCCGGTCCCGGCCCCCGCGCGGTGCGCCGGGGCCGGGACCGGACGAAAATTCCCGGTGCGCCCGGCCGGCCACCGTTAGACTGGCCGACATGGGTTCGTACCGCTTCTACTTCTTCCGCTGATTCCCGGCCCGGACGGCCGCCGCGCGCCGCGCCACGCGTTCTGCTGAGACGCCCCGGTGACGTCGCCGTCATCCCGCGCGCCCGCCGCCGTCCCCTCCGCCGTCCGGCATCCACGCCCCGCCGCGCCGCGCCTCCGTGCGCCCCGCCGCGGGCCGTCACCCAGGGAAAAGGCACCCATGCACCCCCAGCGCGACCGCGCTCAACTGGCCATGAAGGACGTCTCCAAGGCGTACGGGGACCGCTCCGTACTCGACCAGGTGACCCTCACCGTCCGGCCCGGTGAGAAGACCGCCGTCATCGGCGAGAACGGCTCCGGCAAGTCCACCCTGCTCCGGCTGCTGGCCGGGGCCGAAGCGCCGGACACCGGCGAGATCACCGTCCGGTTCCCCGGCGGCACCGGCTACCTCGCCCAGACCCTCGACCTCGACCCGGCCGACACCGTGCAGGACGCCGTCGACGCGGCCCTCGCCGAGCTGCGCGCCCTCGAACACCGCATCCGCGAGGCGGAGGCGGGCCTCTCGGACCGGAAGCCGGGGGACCCGGGACCCACCGACGCGGAACTCGCCGCGTACGGAGACCTCCTCACCGCCTACGAGGACCGCGACGGCTACCGGGCGGACGCCCGCACCGAAGCGGCCCTGCACGGCCTCGGCCTCGCCCACCTCACCCGGGACCGCGCTCTCGCGACGCTCTCCGGAGGCGAACAGTCCCGGCTGGCCCTCGCCTGCGTCCTGGCCGCCGCCCCCGAACTGCTGCTGCTCGACGAGCCGACCAACCACCTCGACGCCCGCGCCGTCGGCTGGCTGGAGGACCACCTGCGCGCCCACCGGGGCACCGTCGTGGCGATCACCCACGACCGGGCGTTCCTGGAGCGCGTCACCTCGGTGATCCTGGAGGTCGACCGGGACCTGCGCGCGGTCACCCGGTACGGGGACGGCTGGGACGGCTACCGCACCGCCAAGGCCGCCGCCCGCCGCCGCTGGGCCCAGGAGCACGAGGAGTACCTGGCGGACCTGGCGCGCACCGAGGAGCTGGTCGAGGCGGCCGGAGCGCGGCTCGCGGCCACCGGAGGGGACCCGAAGCAGGGCTTCGGCAAGCACCGCCGATCGCACGAGGCCAAGCTGTCCGGCCAGGTCAGGGCCGCCCGGACCCGGCTGGACGCCCTGCGCAGGGCCCCCGTGCCGCCCCCGCCCCGCCCGCTCGCCTTCACCGGCCGCCCGGCCCTGGCCACCGCGACCGGCACGGCGGACCGCACCGCCACGGCCGACGGACCCGGCACGGCGGACCGCGCCGCAGCCGTCACCGGCACGGCGGACCGCGCCGCAACGGTCGACGGACCCGCCACGGCAGACCGCGCCGCAGCCGTCCCCGCGACCGGCACCCGCACGGCGGACCGCGCGAGGACCCTCGTGGAGCTGGACTCCGTCTCCGTGGGCGACCGCCTCCACCTCCCCTCCCTGCGCGTGGAATCGGGAGCCCGCCTCCTGGTGACGGGCGAGAACGGGGCGGGGAAGACCACCCTCCTGCGCGTCCTGGCGGGCGACCTGACCCCCGACGCGGGCACGGTCACCCGCCACGCCCGCATCGGCTACCTCCCGCAGGAGCTGCCCGCCCGGCCGACCCGGCGCACCCTGCTCGCCACCTTCGCGGCGGGCCGCCCCGGCTTCCCCGACGAGTACGCCGACGATCTCCTCGCCCTCGGACTGTTCCGCCCCGAGGACCTCGACGTGCCCGTCGCGTCCCTCTCCGTCGGCCAGCAGCGGAGGCTGGCCCTGGCCCGGCTGGTGACCCGTCCGGCCGATCTGCTGGTGCTGGACGAGCCGACGAACCACATCGCGCTCAGCCTGGTCGAGGAGCTGGAACAGGCCCTCGACCAGTACCGGGGCGCGGTCGTCGTCGTCTCGCACGACCGCAGCTTCCGGGCCCGCTTCACCGGCGACATCCTGGACCTGCGGGCCGGCCGGCCGACTCGGGAGACGCCCGTCTACGCGTCGGGGGAGGCGGCCGCCCCGCGCACCTGAGTACGCAACCGCTCCACGAACACCCGCTGGCCGGCGACGAGCCGCTCGGCGGCCTGCTCCGGCGTGCACCAGGCGAACCGGTCCATCTCCGGGAACTCCTGCTGCACGCCGGACCCGCGCGGCCACTCCATCGTGAACGTCCCCGGCACGACGGACGCCACGTCCAGCTCCGCCTTCACGGCCCATACGGTCACCGTCTTGCCGTTGCGCTGCCGGGACTCGCCCAGCCCGATCCAGTCGCCCGCCGGGACCGGCACCCCCAGCTCCTCCGCGAACTCCCGGCGGGCCGCCGCCTCCGCGCCCTCCTCCGGTCCGTACTCGCCCTTCGGCACCGACCAGGCGGCCGTCTCCCGGCCCGCCCAGAACGGCCCGCCCATGTGACCGATCAGCACCTCGACATCCCGCTCGCCCCCGCCCTCCCTGATCCGGAAGAGCAGAAGCCCCGCACTGCGCCTGCCTGTCGACATGTCGTCAAGTCTGCTGCGACAGGGCGCGGGGCGCCACGCGGGTGCGGCGGTGCACGGCGCTGCGTGGCCGTGGGGGAGTGCAGGGTCCTGCGACGGGACCCCGCACCGACCGGCCTCACCCCGACGGCACGGCCTAGGTCTTGCGGTAGCCGTACGCCTCGGCGGCCGCCGCCTCCACCGCCGCGAGGTCGCCGCCGGCCGAGGCGGTCACCACGGCGGCCACCGCGCCCTCCACGAACGGCGCGTCCACGAGCCGGGTGTCCGCGGGCAGCTCGTCACCCTCGGCCAGCATGGCCTTCACCGTGAGGACCGCGCTCCCCAGATCGACCAGGACCGCGACGCCCGCACCCCGGTCCACCGAGGCGGCGGCCCGGCCGATCAGCTCCGCGCTCGTCCCGAGCCCGCCGTTCGGCAGCCCGCCGGCCGCGGCGACCGGCGCGGTCACCCCGCCGGCGGCGAGGCCCTGGGCCAGCTCGGCGACCGATTCGGCGACCGGCCCGCTGTGGGAGACCAGCACGATGCCCACCTGCCGCTCGCCGCTCACGCGCCCGCTCCGTCCGCTGCCGCCGCCAGGGCCTCGACCAACAGCGCCGCCGAGGTCGCGCCCGGATCCTGATGCCCGATGCTGCGCTCGCCGAGATAGCTGGCCCTGCCCTTGCGCGCCTGCAACGGCACCGTCGCCACGGCGCCCGCACGGGCCGCGTTCGCAGCGCCGTCGAACGAGGTGGCGAGGGCCTCCGCCGCCGGCAGCAGCGCGTCGAGCATCGTCTTGTCCCCGGCCTGGGCGCCGCCCAGCTGTCCCACCGCGGCGACCCCCGCCGCGAACGCCTGGGCGAACTGCTCCTGTGTCACCTCGTCATCGTCCCCGAGCGCCTTGCCCGTACGGCGCAGCAGCGTCCCGTACAGCGGGCCCGACGCCCCGCCGACGGTGGAGATGAGCTGCCGTCCGGCCAGCGTGAGCACCGCACCGGGGGTGACGGGGGCGTTCTTCTCCAGCACCGCCGTCACCGCGGTGAAGCCGCGCTGGAGGTTGCTGCCGTGATCGGCGTCCCCGATCGCCGAGTCCAGCTCCGTCAGATGGTTCGCCTCACGCTCCACGGACGCCGCGACAGCGGTCATCCAACGGCGGAAGAAGTCGGTGTCGAGCACATGATCTCCTGTTCCTCGGTCCCGCCCGGAACGGATCGTCCCGGCGGCACGGGCTGTACGGCCGGCCCGGACCGGGCCGCGTACCTGGCTACCGGATCCCGCCGACGGCTCAGCAGCCCCAGCGGAGCGCGGCCGTCCGCACGGGCGCGTCCCACAGCCGCAGCAGTTCCTCGTCGACCTGGCACAGCGTCACCGAGCAGCCTGCCATGTCCAGCGACGTCACATAGTTCCCCACGAGCGTACGAGCCACCGTGACCCCTCGCTCGGACAGCACGCGCTGGACCTCGGCGTTGAACCCGTACAGCTCCAGCAGCGGTGTCGCCCCCATGCCGTTCACCAGCGCCAGCACCGGGCCGGTGGGGCGCAGGTCCTCCAGCACCGCGTTCACGGCGAAGTCGGCGATCTCCCCGGAGGTCATCATCGGCCGCCGCTCACGCCCCGGCTCCCCATGGATCCCGATGCCCAACTCCAGCTCACCGGACGGCAGATCGAAGGTGGGGCTGCCCTTGGCCGGAGTGGTGACGGCGCCGAGCGCCACCCCGAAGCTGCGCGAGGCCCCGTTCACCTGCCGCGCGACCGCGGCCACCCGCTCCAGCGGGGCCCCCTCGTCCGCCACCGCTCCGGCGATCTTCTCGACGAACAGCGTGGCACCCGTACCGCGCCGCCCGGCGGTGAACGTACTGTCGCTCACGGCCACGTCGTCGTCCACCACCACCTGGGCGACCTGGATCCCCTCGTCCTCGGCCAGCTCGGCGGCCATCTCGAAGTTGAGCACGTCACCGGTGTAGTTCTTGACGACGAACAGCACCCCCGCCCCACTGTCGACGGCCGCCGACGCCCGCAGCATCTGGTCCGGCACGGGGGAGGTGAAGACCTCCCCGGGGCAGGCGGCCGACAACATCCCGGGCCCGACGAACCCGGCGTGCAGCGGCTCGTGCCCGGATCCGCCCCCGGAGACGATCCCCACCTTCCCGGCCACGGGCGCGTCCCGCCGGACGACGACCCGGTTCTCCACATCGACGGTCAGCTCGGGATGCGCGGCCGCGATCCCCCGCAGGGCGTCGGCGACGACGGTCTCGGGAACGTTGATGAGCATTTTCATGTCTGTCTCCTGGCGAGCGTAGGGGAGGCCTGGTCGGCGTGGCGCCCGTGAGCGATCGGGCCGGAGCCGGTGTGTGTCCCTCCACGATCCTGCCGACAAGCCGCGTTCGACGCCATCTGCGGAACGAGTTGCGGAGTTTGGTCCGGACAGTGGACGCATTCCCCACGTGCGGCAGAGCCCCTGCGCGCCGAACACCACGTGCGGCGCGCAGGGGCCTCCTGGGCCGGTTGTCCTGTCGCGGGCGAGAGCCGCTCCTCCGCGCTGGGCCGGTGCGCGTCAGTCAAGCAGGCTCCCCGTCCGCGGGACGATGGGACGCATACACGGAAGACCGGGCTTCCCGGGTGCGTGGGTGTGGTGGATCATCCCATCCGACCGCGGCGAGCTCACGAGCTTGAGTCTCCAGCAGGGGGAGACCGGAGAGTGGGGACATGAACGGCCACACGCTCTACTCGATCGGCGAGCTGGCCCGGCGGACCGGTACCACGGTGAAGACCGTCCGGTTCTACTCCGACCGCGGACTCGTGCCGCCTGCCGACCGCAGCCCGGCCGGCTATCGCCTCTACGACGACGGCGCCGTCGCACGCCTCGATCTTGTGCGAACCCTGCGCGACCTGGGAGTGGACCTCGCGTCCATCCGAAAGGTCATGGACCGGGAACTCGCGCTGTCGGAGGTCGCCGCGGCACATGCCGACGCGTTGGACGTGCAGATCCGAATCCTGCGGCTGCGGCGTGCAGTTCTGACCGCCGTGGCGAAACGCGGGGCCACCCCTGAGGAGACACATCTGATGCACACACTGGCCAAGCTCTCCGAAGGCGAACGCCGACAGCTGGTGGGCGAATTCCTCGACGCCGCGTTCGGCGGTGTGGGGACCGGCTCCATGTTCACGGGAGTCATGCGCTCGATGACTCCGGAACTGCCGGACAACCCCGATACGGAGCAGGTCCAGGCATGGGTGGAACTGGCCGAGCTGTCCCAGGATCCGGACTTTCGCGCCCTCGTACGGCAGATGGCCCGGGACCAGACCGCCGGGTACGTCCAGGGTGGCCCACCCGTGCCGCACAGCAACCTGGCTGCGATCGTCCGTGACCAGATCGCCCCGGCCGTGGCGGCGGGCATCGACCCAGCCTCACCTCAGGCCGATCCGATCGTCGCGGTCCTCATGACCCGCTGCGCCCATCTGCTCGACTGCCGAGACGACGCAGAGTCCCGGTGGCAGCTCCTGGCCCGGCTGGAGCGCGTGAACGATCCCCGCAGAGAGCGGTACTCGTCGCTGCTCGCCGTGATCAACGGCTGGCCGGGTCCGGAGAGCCTGCGGCCGGTGCTGGACTGGTCCGTCCACGCTCTGCGGGCCCGGACGCAGGGATGACGGAGATCAGTGGGGTGCGGGCTCAGGAGCGGGGTCGGGCGGCAGGAGACCGGTTCGCCTTCGCCCGTCCTTGCCCAGCACCTTCTGGAGGGCTGACCTGCCGTGATCCGCTCCGCTGCACTATGTCGACATGCGAGGTGATGACGTCCATTCGGCTGGTGAATGCGACGCGTGCCGTGGAAAGAACACTTCTCTCCGGTAGCGTCGGCGGAGATCCGGGTCACAGAAGTGACCCTTGTCGAATTCCGGCTTTGTGAGGCATTTCCCTTGACCCTGTCCATTCGCAACCAGCTCCCCGGCACCGTTACCGCTGTCACCACGGGCGAGGCCATGGCGTCGGTGAAGGTGCGCCTGGCCGGCGGCCAGGACATCACCGCTGCCATCACCGCCGACGCGGTCAGGGACCTGGAGCTGGCCGAGGGATCTGCGGTCAAGGCCCTCGTGAAGTCGACCGTGGTCGCACTCGCCACCGGCCGGGTCGAAGGGCTCTCCATCCGCAACCAGCTCGCCGGCTCCGTCACCGACGTGGCGACGGGCGGTGCCATGAGCTCCGTGAGGGTCTCCGTCGAGGGCGGCGAACTGACCGCGGCGATCACCAAGGACGCTGTCGAGGACCTGGGCCTGAAGGCCGGCACCTCCGTCGTCGCCCTGATCAAGTCGACCGAGATCTCCCTCGCTTCCGCCTGATCACCCCCGCCGCGCGAGAGGGCCGAACACCCTGCCGGGCGAAGAGAAGACCGTGGACAGCAACACGGTCCGGTTGTCCTCCTTCCCCTGGCTCCTCGCCGTCATTGTCGTCGCCCTCCTCCTCGCCCTCGGCCTCCTCCTCTTCCTCAGGCGCAAGCGACTGCGCGCCCGGCGGCGACGTCGCGCAGCGGAGCGCACCGCGCTGCGCGCACTGTGGAGGGAACTGCGGGCGGGGAGCCCGCCTGCCGATGCCACCCAGGACATCCGGGCCGACAGAACAGGACACCCGTAGCCGCACCGGTGGAATTCGGCTCGTTCAACGCCTGTTTATCGATTCTTGATGGCGGCCACCTACGATCGTCCGGCTGGTTCCGCGCCGATCCGATACGGGTGCGCTGCAGGGCACGAGCCGAATTCACCTGGGGGAACGACATGCTCCGCATTCACTTCACCGAGGTGGATCTGGCGAGGACCCGGCTCGCCTCCGCTCCTGATCCGCTCTCCGAGATCGCCGCGAGTCTGCACCGGTTCCAGTCCCGGAGGGGAAGGTGGGCCTTCGCCGGGTGGTACCGCACGACACGGCAGCAACTGCGGGAGAAGGGGCTGGAGCGCGCCCTGCGGAGTGTTCTGCTGCCCCTGTATCCAAGGGCGGCGTACTACCCGGATTTCCTCACCCCGATCGGTGGGGCGGGCGGGCTGGACGGGGGCCTGGAGTCGATTCTGGCGACGCCTCCGCAACGGGTCATGGCGGAGATGGCCATCCTCGACAGGACCGTCGGAGCACCCGCGTGGGCCGGGCAACTGGCCGGGCTGGAAGCGCGCAAGGAGTTCGTGGGCGTGCTGCGGGCGTACTACGACGTCGTCGTCGCCCCTCACAAGGAGCAGGTGCGGGCGCGCATCGAGGCCGAGCGGGCGGCCCGCTGCCGTGGGCTTCTCGACGGCGGAGTGGAGGGCATGCTCTCGGGGCTCGGGCCCATGATGCGCTGGCGCCCTCCCGTCCTGGAGGTCGCCTACCCCAGACAGGCGGAGGACCGGGACCTGTACCTGAACGGGCGTGGACTCACCCTCGTCCCTTCGTACTTCAACTGGGGCGAGCCGGTCGCCTTCGCCGACCCGGGGCTGCCGCCCGTTGTCTGGTACTCGCTGCTCCATGAGCCCGAGGTCCACTCCGTGGCCGGCGGCGCCCCCGAGCAGCCCCTGGTCAACGTGCTCGGGCGGGCCCGAGCGGTCGCCCTGCGCGCCGCGTCCACCGGCGCCACGACCGGCGAGATCGCCCGCGCTGCCGGAATATCGTCCTCCGCCGCCAGCAGACACTCCACCGCGTTGCGGGACGCGGGCCTCGTCACCACCGTGCGCCACGGCCCGGCCGTCCTGCACACCCTCACGCCCACGGGCGCGTCCCTGCTGCGCGCGGCCACCCGGAGAGAGCCGCCGGGGAACGGGTGAGCGACGAGAACAGGCCGGCGGCACATGCCGGACGAACTAAACAAGGTCCGCGCATACTCCATCCGATCTGGTGAAAACCGCAGATCAGGGCTTTGATGCACCCAGATTGCCCACCAGGATGAGGTCGCCCAGCCCACCCCTCACTCCAGGAGTACGACCATGTCCTCGACGACCGAGCCCAACGTCGGTTCGTTCACCCTCGGTGGTCTGCCGACCGCCGAACCCGCCGGGCCGATCGAGGTGCCCGAGCACGAAGAGTGGACCCTGCCGAACGGCTTCGCGTGGGTCTTTCCCGGCGAGGGCAACCGCGACGGCCTCGTCCGGCCCGTGATCATGGCCGATGGCTTCAACCTCGGCCGGAGCAAGCTCGAGGTGCTCTACCAAGGGCTGGAGAAGGGCAGTTTCCCGTTCGTCACCGAGCTGCGCCGGCGCGGCAGGGATGTGATCCTCCTCGGCTTCGAGGAGCGCAGCGCCTCCATCCTGGACAACGCGGAAGCGGTGGTGGCCGCCGTCCTGCGGGCGTCCGCCGAGCAGTTGGGCGACGCACGTCTGGTCGTCGGCGGCTTCAGCATGGGAGGCATCGTCACCCGCTACGCACTCGCCAAGATGGAGACGCAGCGGATGGACCACCGGACCGCGCTGTACTTCTCCTACGACAGCCCGCACCGCGGCGCCTCCATCCCCGTCGGCGTGCAGGCCTTCGCCCACTTCATCCCGTTCCCGAACGACTTCGCGAAGCAGATGAACAGCCCGGCCGCGCGCCAGATGCTGTGGCAGCACTACGACAAGGACACCGAGAAGATCACGGTCGCCCCGGAGCGAACGGAGTTCCTGGCCGCCCTGGAACGGGTCGGCAACTGGCCGCAGATGCCGATGAAGATCGCCGTGGCCAACGGCCGTGCCGACGGCGTCGGGCTGCCGGACGTCACGCCCGGCGAGGTCGCGCTGCGGATCGACCGGATCTACCCGGGTACCACCTTCTACACCCAGGCCCAGGGCGACGACGTGACGGCCGCCTATCTGAACCGCAGGTTCCCCAAGGCCGACAAGACCGTCGCGACCAACGGCTTCCCGGAATCGGACGGCGCACCGGGCGGGACGCTGCACACGTACAAGATCCTCGCCGACGCGATGGAGAAGCTCGGCGGCAAGGCGGACCTGCGGCACGAGGACGTGTGCTTCGTCCCCTCGGTCAGCGCGGTCGCGATCCGCGACATCGAGAAGCAGGACGACCTGTACGCGAACATCGACCGGCTGAGCCAGGAGGAGAGCGAGGTGGACGACTTCCTCTGTTCGTCCACGACCACCGCGCACACCGCCGTCTCCGCAGAGCTGTGCACCTGGATCATGGACCGGCTCCCCGGCTGATCCCCGTCCCGCCCTTCGGGTGGGGGCCGCGGCTGCCGTCCGTTCGGACCTGCGGGCGGCAGCTTCACCGCGTCACCGTGGTGCGGGGCTCACCACCCCGTCCACAGCAGGTGGTTGATCAGCAGAGCCGGAACGGCCGACGCGACCAGCCAGTACCGCACTGCCCGGCGGGGCAGCAGCGCCGCGGCGGGCAGCAGCCACAGCAGGAAGGGCTGCCAGATGCGCTCGGTCTCCGCCTTGCTCATCCCGGAGAGGTCCGCGGCGAGCAGCGCCGCCAGCGCCGCCAGGACGAGCAACGCCAGCCGCCCCTCCGGGGAGGCCGGCGCGCGGCCTCTCCGCAGCGCCCGTACGGCCCCGGGCGCGGCCACCGCGCTCCGGCGCAGCCCGGCGAGGGCGGCCAGCCCGGCCGCGAGCGTCGCGCAGGCCAGGTTGGCCCAGACCCAGTAGCCGTACGGGCGGACGCCGCCCGCACCCTGGTAGTAGCGCTCGACCAACAGGTGGTAGGCGGTCCACCAGTTGAACCCGGCGAGCGTGAAGGCCACCGGGACCACCAGCGCGCCGAGCAGGAACAGCGGCACCGGGCGGGCGGTCCGGGCGAGCACCAGCACCGTCAGCAGGACCGCCGCCATCAGGCCCAGCCCGTAACTGAGGTAGCAGGTCCACCCGAACAGCAGACCCCCGCCGACCGCAGCCACGGCCGGGAAGCGGACCCGGCGGGTGGCGGCCAGCGCGAGCAACGCCACCGACCAGGCGGCCACGGCCGCGAAGTAGCCGTCGGCGGAGACGCCCGCCCAGACGGCGGCCGGGGCGAGGACGAGGAAGGGCGCGGCGCGCCGGGCCAGGCGCTCCTCGGCCAGCACGCGCACGGTGATCAGGGCGGCCAGCACCCCCGAACTGCCCACCACGACGCAGAAGACGGCCGCCCAGGCGCCGCCGCCGAGACCGATGCGGTCCAGCCACACGAAGGTCAGCGTCGCGCCCGGCGGGTGCCCGGCGATATGGGCGGGCCAGTTGCCGGGCTCGCCGATCACGATGTGGTTCGTGAAGTCGCGCAGGGTGGCGGGAATGTCCTCGAAGCGGTCGATGACCCGCAGGTATTCGTGCTTCGTGGTGAGCCGCTTCGCGATGCCACGGTGCCAGCCGTCGATCAGCGCCATCGAGAAGACCCAGGCCATGGACCCTGCCCAGGCCGCCGCCAGCAGTCCGCGCCAGGGCAGCCGGGCGGCGAGCGGCGGGCCGAGGGCGACCACCGCGGCCGCCATGATCAGGGCGGCCGGGGTGCCGGGACCCAGGTGCGGGTCCCAGGAGGCCAGCAGGGGCGGCCACTGGGCGCGCAGACTCCCGTCCCGGGCCTGGATGGCGTGGCCGATGACCACTGCGGCGGTGACCAGCAGCACGCCCGCGGCGGCGGCGACCAGGTCCAGCCGGTCCCCGCGCAGGGGGCGGGCGTCGGTGCGGTCCGGCGGCGCGGGCGGGCCGTGCCCCGTGCCGCCGACGGTGTCCGTGGGGGTGGCGTCCTCGGTCTTCACGTTGGCACGCTATGCACACCGGGCGGCTATCGGGCGGTACGGCAGGGCCGCGTCATCGAACCGTCAGATTCCCTCTCCGGGGTCCCTCCCGGTTCCTCTCCCGGCTGCGCCGGTCCCTCTCCGGGTTTCCTCCCCGGTCCTTCCACCGGCCGTGACGTCAGAATTTCGTCATGCGTCGCATCCGCCCGGCGGCGGTGTTCCCGCCTAGCGTCTGCCTCATGCCCGAACGCCGTCGGATCCCTGCCCTCCCCGACTCCCTCCGCTCCCTGCGCACACCCGCCGACCCAGGATTCTGGCGCAGCCCCGTGCGCGGCGTGCGCTTCACCGCCGTGCTCGGCGTCGTCCTGCTCGCCGGGCTCACACTGCTGTTCGTCACCGGTCTGCTCTCGTACGCCGCCTACAACCCGGACCTGAACCGGGTCAACGACAAGACCCCGGGCAAGGGATGGCTCGGCTTCTATCTGTTCCCCTGGCCGACCGGCCCGCACTGGCTCTACCGGCTGACGCAGGGCCTGCACGTCACCGTCGGCATCGTGCTCGTGCCCGTCCTGCTCGCCAAGCTCTGGTCGGTGATCCCCCGGCTCTTCGCGCTGCCGCCCGCCCGTTCCGCGGCCCACGCCCTGGAGCGGATCTCGCTGCTGCTGCTCGTGGGCGGGGCGCTGTTCGAGTTCCTCACCGGACTGCTCAACATCCAGCTGGACTACCTCTTTCCCGGGTCCTTCTACACCCTGCACTTCTACGGGGCCTGGGTCTTCCTCGCCGGATTCATCACCCATGCGGCCCTCAAGACGCCGCAGGCCGTACGGGTGTTGCGGAGCGGCATCCCGCGCGGCGGCCCGGACCCCCTCGCCGCCCCCGACCCGCTGCCCGCCACCCTGTCCCGGCGTGGCGCGCTGGCCCTGGTGGGGGCGGGTTCGCTGCTTCTGCTGGTCACCTCGGCCGGCCGCAGCTTCGACGGGCCGCTGCGCCGGATCGCGCTGCTCACCCCGCGCGGCGGCACCGACCCGGGGCCCGGACCGAACGCCTTCCAGATCAACAAGACCGCCGCCGCCGTACGGATCACGCCCGCCGACACCGGTGAGCGCTGGCGGCTGACCGTACGGGGCCCGGCCGGGGAGTTCCGCTTCTCCCGGGCCGAACTGCTGGCCATGGAACAGCACGGTGCGGCGCTGCCGATCGCCTGCGTGGAGGGCTGGTCCACCTCGGACCAGCAGTGGCGCGGAGTACGGCTCCGCGACCTGGCCGCGCTCGCCGGATATCCGGACCGGCCGCCGGGCGTGTTCGTGGAGTCGCTCCAGCGCAGCGGCTCCTTCCGCCTGGCCGCGCTGCGCGACAACCAGGTCCGCGACGGCCGTTCGCTGCTCGCGCTGGAGGTGAACGGCGCGCCGCTGTCGCCCGACCACGGCTATCCCGCCCGGATCATCGTCCCCGCCGCGCCCGGGGTGCTGAACACCAAGTGGGTCGAGACCCTGACGTTCGGAGAGCTGTGATGTCCACCCGAGCCGTGCCGCCCGCCGACGCACCCCGTCGCTCGCGCTTCTCGCCGCGCCGGCTCTACGGCGAGGGCCCGCTCCACCTGCTCCTGCTCGCCGCCACGTTCTGCCTGGCCGGCTACGCGGGCGTACGGCTGCTGGACGGGGACACCGTCGGGGTGCTGCTCTGGTTCGCCGGGTCGGCCGTCCTGCACGACCTGGTGCTGCTGCCGGTGTACGCGGGGGCCGACCGGGCGCTGCGCGCCGCGCTCGGCCCCCGGACGGCGCTGGTGAACTTCGTCCGGGTGCCGGCGCTTCTCTCCGGTCTGCTCCTGCTGATCTGGTTCCCGCTGATCGCCCGGCGGACCGAACGGCGGTACGAGGCCGCCGCCGGCACCACCCCGGACGTCTACTGCGGCAACTGGCTGCTGATCACCGGCGCGCTGTTCGCGCTCTCCGCGCTCTGGCTGCTCGTCAGGGCGCTCCGCTCCGGTACGGGACGGCGCAGCGAGACGAACGTCCGTCCCTCCGCACCCCACTGATCAGCCGTACGCCAGCCGCACGCGCGGGCGTGCCGCAGCAGGGCCGGCGTCCCGATCCGCGCCCAGGGGAACGGCTCGGCGGCGTCGTCGTGTGCGGCGGCGGGGGCCGTCCTCCCGGCCGGTGCGCCCCGGCCGTCGTCGAGACGGACCCGGACCCGTTCGTCCACGTCGACGGGGGCGGTCTCGGCGATCAGCAGCCCGCCGGCGCCGAGCAGATCGGCCGCCCGGTCCAGCAGGGCGGCCGGGTCGCCCCCGATGCCGATGTTGCCGTCGAGAAGGAGGAGGGTGCCCCAACGGCCCTCCCCGGGCAGCGGGTCGAACACGCTGCGGAGCAGCGCCGCACCGCCCAGTCCGCGCGTGCGGGCCACCGCCGCCTCGCTGACGTCGATGCCCAGCGCCCGGTGCCCGAGCGAGGCCAGCTCGGCGACCAGCCGCCCCGGCCCGCAGCCGATGTCCAGCACCGGCCCCTCGCACCGGTGCAGGGCGGACAGGTCGGCGGAGCCCGCGCCGGAGCACCAGCGCTCCACCTCCAGGGGCAGCAGCCAGCCGTCGCTCCGGCGGAGGAACAGCGGACCGCGGCCGGTGCGCAGGGCGTTGGCGTACGGGTCGGCGCCCCAGGGGGCGGCGCGGGTCGCGCCGGATCCGGTCGGCGGGTCGCACGGGTGCGTCCCGTTCCCGGCCGGGTCCCACGAGCCCTGCGGGTCCGGGACGTCGGCGGATTCGGGGGAGTCGGCGGGGGCCGGTGCGGCCGGCCCGGACGGGGGCAGGGTCGTACTCATCGCACCCCCGCCCCGGTCAGCCGGCCGAGCGCCGCGGCGAACCGGCCGCCGGGCGCGGCCGAGGCGACCCGGTGGGCGTCGGCCGCGGTGTCCACATCGACCAGGACCGGCAGATCGCGCACCGTGAGCCCCGCCTCCACCAGCCTGCGCCGCTGCACCGCACCGGTCTCCGGGACGGACATCGGCACCCCGCGCAGCAGGGCGGGATCCGGTTCCGCCAGGCCCAGGGCCCAGAATCCGCCGTCCTCGGCCGGACCGAACCAGGCCCCGGCGCCCTCCCAGGCGTCCGGGGCGAGAGCGGGGGCGAGCAGCGCGGCGGTGATCTGCGGGGTGTCCATGCCGACCAGGAGGGCCGGCCCCGTACATCCGCCGAAGGCCGCCGCGAGCCGCTCGTCGAGGCCGCCCGCGCTCTGGGGCGTCACCTCGAAGCCCGGCGGGACCCACGGGCCCGGCCGCCCGTCGAGGACCAGGACACGCCGCCGGGCGGGCAGGGCGAGCACGGCGTCCAGGGTGTCCGCGAGGGCCGCGGCGGCGAGCTCGGCGGCCTCGACGGGGGAGAAGGGCGGGCAGAGCCGGGTCTTGACCCGTCCGGCCACCGGTTCCTTGGCGATGACCAGGATCTCCGTGGGTCCCTGACCGCCCGTGGGACGGCCTCCGTCCCGGTACGTGTTCATCGGACGGCCTCCGTCTCCGGGCGCGCGGCCCGGCGGGCCCCGCGGTCCGCCGGCGGCTCCCGCAGGACGCCCCGCATATCGCTCACCGCCTGCCAGGTCCCGCGCCAGGTGCCGGTCACCTTCGACTTCCCGGTGCGCGGCCGGTAGGGGACGTCGCTCTCGGCCACCCGCAGCCCGGCGTCCGAGGCCCGGACGACCATCTGGAGCGGATAGCCGCTGCGCCGGTCGGTGAGGTCCAGGGCGAGCAGATCGCTCCGGCGGGCCGCCCGCAGCGGGCCGAGGTCGTGCAGGCGCAGACCGGTGCGGCGGCGCAGCATCCGGGCCAGGGCGAGATTGCCGGCGCGCGCGTGCGCCGGCCAGGCGCCCCGGCCCTCGGGGCGGCGGCGGCCCAGCAGCAGATCGCACTCGCCGTCCGCGATCCGCCGCACGAATCCGGCCAGCAGCCCGGGGTCCAGTGAGCCGTCGCAGTCGCAGAAGCAGACGAACTCGGCCTCGGCGGCGAGCAGCCCGGCGTGGCAGGCCGCGCCGAACCCCCGGCGTTCCTCCGTGACGACGTGTGCGCCGAGGGACCGGGCGATTTCGGCCGAACCGTCGGTCGAGCCGTTGTCGACCACGATCGCGCGCCAGCCGTCGGGGATGCGATCGAGCACCCAGGGCAGTGCGGCCGCCTCGTCGAGGCAGGGCAGAACGATGTCGGCCTCGGGGAGGCCGGAGTGCGGAGCGGGCGGTTGCGGGGGAGTGGCAGAAGAATCGGTCACCCGGATCACCCTACGGAGGCAACTCCGACATTTAGGTCATCAGGTTCTTACGAAACATGGACATCGGCCGGATGGGGGTCCGCCGGACCCCGGACCGCCGGAAGCGGGTGCCACAGTGGAGGCCATGGAGAACACCCCGCCCGCCCGGCACCCGGCGTCCGTTCCGCAGGGGGTGCGCGGTCGGGTCCTCGTCGTGGACGACGACCCGACCGTCGCCGAGGTCGTCGTCGGCTATCTGCACCGCGCCGGTTACGCCGTCGAACAGGCCGCTGACGGGCCCGCCGCGCTGAGCCGGTTTGCGGCGCACCGGCCCGACCTCGTCGTCCTGGACCTGATGCTCCCGGCCATGGACGGGTTCGAGGTCTGCCGCCGGATGCGCGAGCAGGGGCCGGTCCCGGTCATCATGCTCACCGCCCGCGGCGACGAGGAGGACCGCATCCTCGGCCTGGAGACCGGCGCCGACGACTACGTCACCAAGCCGTTCAGCCCGCGGGAGCTGGTCCTGCGCGTCGATTCCGTACTGCGCCGCGCCCGGACCGCCGTCCCGGCGGCCGAGGCCGGACCGCTGTCCGGCGGCGGGCTGAGCCTCGATCCGGTGGCCCGGCAGGCCTACCGCGACGGCCGCGGACTGGCCCTGACACTCCGGGAGTTCGACCTGCTCGCCTTCCTTCTCCGGCACCCCGGAAAGGCGTTCGGGCGGGATGAGCTGATGCGGGAGGTCTGGGGCTGGGACTTCGGCGACCTCTCGACGGTCACCGTCCACATCCGCAGGCTGCGCGGCAAGGTCGAGACGGATCCGGCCCGTCCCCGGCTGATCCGCACCGTGTGGGGTGTGGGGTACCGCCTGGACCTGGACGCGGACGCGCCCACCCCCCTCGTCGGGGACCGGTCGCGGTGACCGACGTCCTGCTCATCGCGCTCTTCGCGTTCCTGGGGGCGGCGGCCGCCGGGCTCCTCGGCGCGTGCGTCCTGCGCCTCCTGCGCCACCGTTCGCTGGTGGTCTCGCTGACCGTCGTCGCCGGAGTGGCCGTCACGGCGATGCTCGCCGGGACGCTGACGGTCGCCTGGGCGATGTTCCTCTCGCCCCACGATCTCTACGTCGTCACGACCGTCGTCGCCATGGCCGCCCTGATCTCCCTGGCCACCGCCGTCCTGCTGGGCCGCTGGGTGGCCGACCGCAGTCACGAACTGACCCTGGCCACAAGGTCGTTCGGCGACGGCGGAACCTTTGCCGCGCCCCTCGGGCAGCCCACCGCCGAGCTGGCCGCGCTCGCCCGTGAACTGGCCGCCACCAGCGCCAAGCTGGATAGCTCGCGGGAGCGGGAACGCGCCCTGGAGGCCTCGCGGCGCGAACTCGTCGCCTGGATCTCGCACGATCTGCGCACCCCGCTCGCCGGGCTGCGGGCGATGGCCGAGGCGCTGGAGGACGGCATGGCCGTGGACTCCGGGCGCTATCTGCGGCAGATAAGGACCGAGGTCGAGCGGATGAACGCGATGGTCGGCGACCTCTTCGAACTCTCCCGGATCCAGGCCGGTTCGCTCAGCCTGGCGCCGGCCCGGATCTCCCTCTACGACCTGGTCGGCGACGCGCTGGCCGGCGTGGACCCGCTGGCCCGTGAGCACGGGGTGCGGCTGGTCGGCGACCGGATCGACGAGGTGCCGGTGGAGGTCGACGGCAAGGAGATGAGCCGGGTGCTGGGCAACCTCCTGATCAACGCCATCCGCCGCACCCCGCCCGACGGCACGGTGGCCGTCGCCGCGCACCGGTCGGACGGCGGCGTCGTGCTGTCGGTGACCGACGGCTGCGGCGGAATCCCGGAGGAGGACCTGCCCCGGGTCTTCGACACCGGCTGGCGCGGCAGCCATGCCCGTACCCCACCGGCCGGGGCCGGCCTCGGACTCGCCATCGTGCGCGGCATCGTCGAGGCGCACGCCGGACGGGCCGAGGTCCGCAACGTCCAGGGCGGCTGCTGCTTCTCGGTCACGCTCCCGACAGCGTGACGGCACTCTCCTCCCGGAGGCCCCGCGAACCGCGCAAGGGGGCCGCCGCGAAGTCCCCCATCCCCTGGGCGAAGGAGACCCGGGGTCGCCAGCCCAGCTCCTCGCGCAGCGCCCGCGAGTCCGCCGTGACATGGCGTACGTCGCCGAGGCGGTACTCCCCGGTCACCACCGGGTCCGGCCCGCCGTGCGCGCCGGCCAGCGCGGCGGCCATCTCGCCGATGGTGTGCGGCTCGCCGCTGCCGGTGTTGTACGCGGCGAAGGACGAGGGCCGCCGCTCCCGTACCGCCTCCAGCGCCACCGCGTTCGCCGCCGCCACATCGTGGACGTGGACGAAGTCGCGCCGCTGGCCCCCGTCCTCGTAGACCCGGGGGGCCTCACCGCGTGCCAGGGCGGAGCGGAAGAACGAGGCGACACCGGCGTACGGGGTGTCGCGCGGCATCCCCGGCCCGTAGACGTTGTGGTAGCGCAGGGACACCGCCCGGCCGCCCGTCGCCCGCGCCCACGCGGCGGCCAGGTGCTCCTGGGCCAGCTTGGTCGACGCGTACACGTTGCGCGGGTCCGCGGGCGCGTCCTCGGCCACCAGGCCGGGCGTCAGCTCCGTTCCGCAGTCCGGGCAGCGCGGCTCGAAGCCGCCCGCCCGCAGATCGGCCTCCGCGCGCGGCCCGGGGCGGACCGTGCCGTGGCGCGGGCAGTCGTAGCGACCCTCGCCGTAGACCACCATCGACCCGGCCAGCACCAGGTCCCGCACCCCGGCCGCGGCCATCTCCGCCAGCAGCACCGCCGTACCGAGGTCGTTGCACCCCACGTACAGCGGGGCGTCCGCGAAGTCCTTGCCGAGGCCGACCATGGCCGCCTGGTGGCACACGGCGTCCACCCCGGCCAGGGCGTCCGCCACCGCCTCCCGGTCCCGGACGTCTCCGACGACCACCCGGTCGCCCGGCGGCTGCGGGGGAGTGGCGCCGGGGTGGGCCGAGGGCAGCAGGGCGTCCAGCACCACGCTCTCGTGCCCGGCCGCGGCGAGGGCGGCGACGACATGTGACCCGATGAAACCGGCTCCGCCGGTGACCAGTACGCGCATGACCGCCACGCTAGGGCCCGGTGGCGCGCGGGGCGGGGTGCGGCGCGCGCACGTCACGGGACCGTAAGAACGGGGCCGGCCCTGCCGGGACCTCGTGGGGTTCGTGACCTCCCGGAGGGACCCGCCGCCGGACGCCACCCCATATGGTTGTAACTTGAACAACTTTTGCGTGAGGGAAGGCGGCGGACCAGTGGGCGATCGGTCGGCGGGCGAAACGGCGGGCGACGCGGCGGACGGCATGACGGGCGGGCGGCCGGAGGCCTGGGCCGAGGCCGTGGTGGCCGGACTCGATGCCGCGAAGGCCGCGGAGCGCGCCCTGGCGGACGCCCTGCGGCCGGCCATGTCCCTGAAGGAGGAGAAGGCGCAACGACGGGCCGAGGCGGTCCGGGCGGCGGCCATGGGGCTGGGCGCCGCGGGCTGCGCTTCCGCCGCGGGCGTCTCCGAGCGCCTGCTCGCATCCTGGCGCGCCGAGGACCCGGTCTTCGACGCCGCCCTGTCGGCGGCCAGGTCGTTGGCGCATGTGCACGACGTGGTGCCGGACGTCGCCGCCAACCCCGCGGTGCTCAGGGTGGCGCTGGACGCCATTCTGGCCGGCGTGCCGTTCATCGCGGCCGGCGCCCTGGTGGGGGTCAAGCGGGACGCCTTCTACCGTCTGAGGCGAGGCAACCCCCGGCTCGGCGCGCTGTTCGGCGCGGCGCAGAACGTGCGCCGCCGGAGCGTGTCGCCGGGCCGGAAGAGGAAGACGGAGCTCAAGGGATACCGGCTGGTCCGGCTCGACGCGGCGGAGCCCCCGCGCGCCGACCCTGTCGCCTGAGCGGTGAAACACGTCTCACTCGGGGCGGCAACGGTGCGCGGTTGAGCCTCATTTGACGGAATATCATCATGACGTCACCCCATTTGCCCTATCGACAAGGCGGGTTGGTCAGCTTAGGCTCACCTAAGTTCAGGTGGGCGGTTCCGTCTGCGTGCCCACCTTCCGCGCCCTTCCCCTCACGCCTGACAGGCGGCTTTCCCAGACGATGGGAGTGACATGTCACAGGTTCTTCCTGGCGACACACCACTGGTCCACGACCTCATCGGCATCGGCTTCGGCCCGTCCAATGTGGCCATGGCGATCGCACTCAGCGAGCACAACAGCAAAGTCGGCAGGCAGGATTCGGTCACCGCCCACTTCTTCGAGCAGCAGTCGAGCTTCGGCTGGCACCGCGGCATGCTCATCGACGACGCCACCATGCAGGTGTCCTTCCTCAAGGACCTGGTGACGCTGCGGAACCCGGCCAGCGAATTCAGCTTCCTCTGCTACCTGCAGAGCAAGGGCCGGCTGATCGACTTCATCAACCACAAGAACCTCTTCCCGCTGCGGGTGGAGTTCCACGACTACTTCGAGTGGGCCGCGGCCAAGGTCGACGACCTGGTCTCCTACGGCCACGAGGTCGTCGCCGTCACGCCGTACGTCCACGACGGCACCGTGGAGTACCTGGACGTGACCGTCCGGTCCGCGGAGGGTCTCGCGGTCCACCGGGCCCGCAACCTCGTCATCGGGACCGGCCTGCGCCCCCTCATGCCGGAGGGCGTGGAACGCGGCGACCGGGTCTGGCACAACTCCGACCTGCTGCGGAAGGTCGACGCCCTGGAGAGCGCCTCGCCCTCTCCCTCGCGGTTCGTCGTCGTCGGCGCCGGTCAGAGCGCCGCCGAGAACGTCGCCTACCTGCACCGCCGCTTCCCGGACGCCGAGGTCTGCGCGGTCTTCTCCCGCTACGGCTACAGCCCCGCCGACGACAGCAGCTTCGCCAACCGGATCTTCGACCCCGACGCGGTCGACGACTACTTCGCCGCCCCCGAGGACGTCAAGAGCCGTCTGATGGCCTACCACGGCAACACCAACTACTCCGTGGTGGACATCGACCTGATCGACGATCTCTACCGGCAGATGTACCGGGAGAAGGTCCTCGGCACCGAACGGCTGCGCTTCCTCAACGTGTCCCGGGTCACCGGAGTGGCGGAGAAGCCCGACAGCGTTCGCGCCACGGTGAAATCCCTGGTGACCGACGAGGAGTCCGAACTGGACGCCGACGTCGTGGTGTTCGCCACCGGATACAGCCCCGCCGACCCGCTCGGCCTCCTCGGCGACGTCGGGGAGCGCTGCCTGCGCGACGACGCGGGCCGCGTCCGCGTGGAGCGCGACTACCGGATCGCGACCGACCCCGGTCTGCGCTGCGGCATCTACCTCCAGGGCGGTACGGAGCACACGCACGGCATCACCACGTCGCTGCTCTCCAACACCGCGATACGGGTCGGCGAGATCCTCGACTCGCTGCTCGACCGCCGGGTCAAGTCCACCTCCGACGCGTCCGGTCCGGTCACCGAGGGCGCCGGCCGCTGACGCGCCGGGCACCGCCGGCACGCCGTGGATACGGCGCCCGGCCCACCCGGTGACCTGCCGGGCGGGCCGGGCGCAGCCGTTCTGATCAAAGGGATATCGTTCGTCGACATGTTCACGACTGCAGTGGAGCGCCCCGCGCCCGGGGGGACGACGGACACCCGCAGACGGCGGGTCGTGGGGCTGGGCGTCCTCACGGTGACTCTGGTGATCGCGGCAACGGTGTCGTTGGCCGTCGGGGCGCGCGCGCTCAGCCCCGGCGAGGTCTGGCACGGGTTGTTCGCCGAGCCCGAGCCCGACCAGAAGCTCACCGAGATCCGGCTCATCGTGCAGACCGTGCGCGTGCCCCGGACGGTCCTCGCGATCGTGGCGGGCCTGGCCCTGGGGGTCGGCGGTGCGCTGATCCAGGGGTACACACGCAACCCCATCGCCGACACGGGGCTGCTGGGGGTGAACGCCGGAGCCTCCTTCGCCGTGGTGTCGGTCATCGCCGTGTTCGGGTTCACCAACCCCTTCCAGTACGTCTGGTTCGCCTTCGCGGGCGCGGGCATCGCCGGCGTCGTCGTCTTCGGCCTGGCGAGCATCGGCAGGGGAGCGGGCAACCCGCTGACCCTCGCCCTGGCCGGGCAGGGCATCACGGTGTTCCTCGCGGCGATGACCACGGCGGTGGCGCTGTCCGACCAGAAGTCGCTGAACGCGCTGCGGTTCTGGAACGCGGGCTCCGTGGCGGGCGTCGGATTCGACGTCATCTGGCCGGTGACGGGGTTCATCGCCGTCGGACTGGTCCTGGCCCTGATCACCCTGCCGGCCCTGAACCTGCTCAACCTGGGCGACGACGTGGCGCGCGGGCTGGGAGTGAACATCGCGGCGAGCCGGACGATCGGCATCGTCGCCATCACCCTGCTGGCGGGGGCCGCCACGGCGGCCTGCGGCCCCATCGCCTTCCTCGGGCTCATGGTGGCCCACGTGGCCCGCTATCTGACCGGCCCCGACTACCGCTGGCTGGTGCCGTACGCGGGTCTGCTCGGATCCGGCGTCCTGCTGGTCTGCGACATCGCGGGCCGCCTGGTCGTGCGGCCGGGCGAGTTGGAGTCGGGTGTCGTGGTCGCCCTCCTCGGGGCCCCCTTCTTCGCGGTACTGGTGTGGCGAGGAAAGTTCAGGAGCGCATGAGGCAGGTTCACGAGCGCATGAAGGAAGCCCCGGAGTCCATGGACGGGACCGAAGTGAAGGCGTCGGTGGCGCCGGGCGTGCGGATCGGCCGGGTGTCGTTCGTCTGGCGGCCCCTGCTCGTGCTGGTCACGCTGGTGCTCGCGGCGGCGGCCTTCCTGGTCTTCTGCCTCTCCATCAGCATCGGGGACTTCCCCATCGGTCTCTCCCGGGTCATCGCCACCCTCCTCGGCCGGGGCGAACAGGTCGACGAGTTCGTGGTGATGGACCTCCGGATGCCCCGGGCGCTGGCCGGTCTCATCGTGGGCATCGCCCTGGGCATGTCCGGGGCCATCACCCAGTCCGTGGCGCGCAATCCGCTCGCCAGTCCGGACATCCTCGGGATCACCGGCGGAGCCAGCGCCGTCGCGGTGTTCCTGGTGACGGCGACGGGCGGCACGGCCGCGGCGATCACCGGCTCGATCGGGCTGTCGGCGGCGGCCCTCGCGGGCGGTCTCGGCACCGGACTGCTGGTGTACTTCCTGGCCTGGCGGCGCGGCGTCGACGGCTTCCGGCTCATCCTCATCGGCATCTCGGTGACCGCCATGATGCAGGCGATCACGACCTGGCTGCTGGTCTCGGCCGACATCAGGGATGTGGCGCGCGCCCAGGTATGGCTGGTCGGCTCGCTGGACAACCGGTCCTGGGACGAGGTCCGGGTGGCGTTCTGGTGCACCCTGGTCCTGCTGGCCGTCGTGGCCACCGTGGCCTTCCCGTTCAAGCCGATGCACCTCGGCGACGACGTCGCCGCCGGGCTGGGCGTGCGGTTCGGCCGGGTGCGGGCCGTCCTGCTGCTCTGCGCCGTCCTGCTGGCCGCGGTGGGGGTGAGCGCGGCGGGGCCGGTCCCCTTCGTCGCGCTGGTGGCGCCCCAGGTGGCGATGCGCCTGGCGAGGTGGCCGACGCCGCCGGTCATCGCCTCCGGCCTGGTGGGCGCGCTGCTGCTGATCGGCTCGGACCTGGTCGCCCGCGCGGTGCTGCCGATCGGTCTGCCGGTCGGCGTGGTCACCGCCGTGATCGGCGGACCGTTCCTGGTCTACCTGTTGGTACGGGCGAACCTCCGGTAGATGGTATGAAGTAAGGCGAACCTCAGTAAGGGGGGGCTTGTGGCCGCTCAGTTCACCGCCCGGCCCGATGCCGGCGTCAAGGACGTCGCTCGGCTGGCAGCCAGGGGCATCACCGTCGGATACGGCGGCCGGCCGGTCATCGACGAGCTCGACGTGGCGATCCCGCCCGGGGTGATCACCACCATCATCGGACCCAACGGCTGCGGGAAGTCCACCCTGTTGCGCACCCTGACCCGCCTCCTCAAGCCGGCCGGCGGCACCGTCGTGCTGGACGGCGAGGACATCGGCAGGCTCCGGACCAGGGACGTGGCGAAGAAGCTCGGGCTGCTGCCGCAGGCGCCGGTCGCCCCGGAAGGGCTGACGGTCGCCGACCTGGTCGCCCGCGGCCGCCATCCGCACCAGAGCTGGCTGCGGCAGTGGTCCTCGGACGACGCCGACGTGGTGCGGCGCGCGCTGGCCATGACCGGGGTGGCGGACCTGGCCGACCGGCCCGTCGACTCGCTCTCGGGCGGACAGCGCCAGCGCGTGTGGATATCGATGACGCTCGCTCAGGGCACCGACCTGCTGCTGCTGGACGAGCCGACCACCTATCTGGACCTGGCGCACGCCATCGACGTACTCGACCTGGTCGACGATCTGCACGAGTCGGGCTGCACCGTCGTCATGGTGCTGCACGACCTCAATCTGGCCACGCGCTACAGCGACAACCTCGTCGTCATGCGGGCCGGGGCCATTCTGGCGCAGGGCCATCCGCGGGACGTGATCACCGCCGAGCTGCTGCGGGAGGCGTTCGGACTGCGGGCCCAGGTGATCGAGGACCCGGTGGGGGACCGGCCGCTCATCGTGCCGATCGGCAGGGCGCACGTCCGACCCGGTCCCTAGGCCCGGCAGGCCGCCCGACCCGATGCCGTACGACCGTTCCTTGACGGGTCGTCGGCCGGATCCGACGGACCCCGGTACCCCGACGGAGTCCAACTCATCCTGACCAGTGGAAAGTTAGTTGGTTAGGCTAGGCTGACCTCACTTGGTCGGGGTACAGTCTGGCTGCCCTCATACCGGGGCGCAGTGGACAGCGCGAAAGCAAGGGATTCCGGATGTCTCTCCATAGAACGACGCTTGTGAAGCCGTGGCAGCGGCTGGCCGCGGCCGTGTCCGCAGCCACCCTCGGCGTCGGTCTCCTCGCGGGATGCGGTAGCGACTCGGCGGACGAGAAGAAGAGCGACGACGCCCCGGCCGCGGCCGCGGGCGCGTTCCCGGTCACCGTGGAGCACGCGTTCGGATCCACCGAGGTCGCCAAGGCCCCCGAGCGGGTCGTCACCGTCGGCTACACCGACGACCAGGCCGTCCTCGCGTTCGGCATCAAGCCGGTCGGCATGGTCGACCAGTACCCGAACCCGACCGGTCAGACGCCCGACATCAACACGCAGTGGCCCTGGGTGAAGGACCAGTGGGGCGACACCCGCCCCGAAGTCGTCATGAAGAACGGCGACGCCGGTCCCAACTTCGAGAAGATCGCCTCGCTGCGCCCGGACCTGATCATCGCGGTCTACTCCGAGGTCGACAAGGCCGCCTACGACAAGCTCTCCAAGATCGCCCCGACCGTCGGCCGGACCAAGGGCGAGAAGGAACTCTTCAGCGCCCCGTGGCAGGACAACGCCACGCACATCGCCAAGGCGCTCGGCAAGGAGAAGGAGGGCGCCGAACTGGTGAAGGGCATCCAGGGCAAGCTGGACGCCGCCAAGAAGGCCCACCCCGAGTTCGGCGGGCAGAACGCCGTCGCGCTGTCCTGGTACAAGGACTCGATCTCGGCCTTCACCTCCACCGACGTGCGCGGCCGGCTCATCACCGGCACCGGATTCACCTACCAGACCGAGATCGACAAGATCGCGGACGGTGGCTTCTCCGCCGAGCTCTCGCCCGAGCGCATCGACCTGATCGACGTCGACCGCATCTTCGTCATCAACGACAAGGCCGACACGGACGCGCTCAAGAAGTTCGAACTGTTCAACAACCTGCCCGCCGTCAAGAAGGGCAAGGTCTCCTACCTCCTGGACAGCGAGGGCCCGGCGATCGGCGCGGCGATGTCCCAGGGCACCCTGCTCTCCCTGCCGTACGCGATCGACGAGCTCGTCGAGTCGGTCAAGTAGAAGATGACGACCCGCCACCCCCTTCCCCGGCGAGATTCGAGCTCCGCGTGAGTGCCGTCGACACCCCCGTCGCCCCGGCGGCCCTGCGCACGGCGACCGGAGGCGAGGCCGCCCGGTGGGTGACCGCGCACTGCCGGCGGACGCCGTGGCTGACGGCCTCCACCGTCCTCACCACGGTGGCCGGGGCCGCGCTCCAAGTGGTCCCGGTGCTGCTGCTCGGCCGGGTCGTCGACGGGGTGGTCGGGGGCCAATCGCGCTCGATACTGCTCACGGTCGGGGTGCTGATGGTGGCCGCCGCGCTGTTCGGCGCGGCGGCCACCGCGGCCTCCACCTTCCTGATCGGGAAGCTCGGGGCCGAACTGCTCGCCCGGCTCCGCGAGGAAGCCGTCCGCGCCGTGCTCGGGATGCCCAGCGCACGCGTCGAGGAGGTCGGCCGGGGGGATGTGCTGTCCCGCGTCGGCGACGACGTGGCCGTCCTGTCCAAGGGCATCCGGACGGCCATCCCCACGGTGTTCTCGGCGGGCGTCCTGGTCGCCATCGCGACGGTCGGCATGTTCGGCCTCGACTGGCGGCTCGGCCTGGCCGGAGCCTGCGCCCTGCCCGCCTACGCGCTGGCGCTGCGCTGGTACCTGCCCCGGTCCGCGCCGCTCTACCGCAGGCAGCGGGTGGCCCAGGCCGACCGCGCCCAGGCGCTGATCAGCGGACTGAACGGCATCGACACGGTCCGGGCCTACCGCCTGGAGGAGTCCGTACGCGAGAAGGTCACCGACGAGTCGTGGCGGGTGCGCAACCTCGGCGTCGAGGTCTTCCGCTTCTTCGGGCGGTTCGTCGGGCGGGAGAACCGGGCCGAGTTCATCGGACTCGTCCTGATCCTGGTCGTCGGATACGCCCTGCTGGAGGCGGATGCCGCCACCCTGGGCGAAGTGTCGGCCGCCCCGCTGATGTTCCACCGCCTGTTCACCCCGCTGGGCGCCATCATGTTCACCTTCGACGAGGCGCAGAAGTCGGGCGCGAGCCTGACCCGCCTGGTCGGCGTGTTCTCGGAGCCCTCCGAGCAGCGGCTGGTGGGCGACGGGTCCGTCGCCACCGCCGACATCGCGCCCTACCCGGTCACGGTGGAGGGGCTGACCTTCAGCTACCCCGGGGCGGACGAACCGGTGCTGCGGGAGGTGTCCCTGTCCATCCCGGCCGGCGGTTCGCTCGCCCTGGTCGGGGCGACCGGCGCCGGCAAGTCGACCCTGGCCGCGCTCATCGCCGGCATCGGGCGACCGCAGGCCGGATCGGTGCGCATCGGGACGCACGACCTCGCGGACATGGACGAGGCCGGGGCACGCGCCCTGGTGAGCATCCTGACCCAGGAGACCCATGTGTTCTCCGGTCCGCTCGCCGACGACCTGCGGCTCGCCGCACCCGGGGCGAGCGACGAGGAGCTGATGGACGCGCTGCGTACGGTCGGCGCCGGGGGATGGGCCGAACTGCTCCCCGACGGTCTCGACGCCATGGTCGGCGAGGGCGGCGAGCGCCTGGACGTCACCAAGGTCGCCCAGATCGCCCTGGCCCGGCTGTTGCTCGGCCGGTCACCGGTGGTCGTGCTCGACGAGTCGACCGCGGAGGCGGGCAGCGAGGGCGCCGCCGAGCTGGAACGCGCCGTGCGGGCCGCCTGCTCCGGCCGGACCACGCTGTTCGTGGCCCACCGGCTGACCCAGGCGATGACCGCGGACCGGATCGCCGTGCTGGACGAGGGGCGCGTGGTGGAGGAAGGAACGCACAGCGAGCTGGTCGAGCTGGGCGGCCGGTACGCCCGGCTGTGGCGTGCGTGGCGAGAAGGCAGTTAGACACACCGGGCCAAGGCCAGGTCAACTCGCATACCTCGGAAGGATGCTGAGACGTCGATGACGGAACCGAGCGCTTCTCGCGTACTGCTGTCCCCCACGCGGCTGGCCGCCGTACGCCGGCGGATCGGCGACTACAGCGACCGCACCGTCGTCGAGGCGTGCGCCGTAGGCCTCGCCTACTGGGCGACCGGCGCCGGCCCGGCCGGTATGGACCTCACCCCCGCCACGCCCTTCCCCGACCTCCTCGGATGGGCCGACAACGCCACGGGCGGGGCCGGAGGATGGGAGACCGACCCGGAGAGTCTCCACATCACCGTGCCGCCCGGCGTCGACCGTGCCGACGCGCAGCAGGCCCTGGACGACCTGGCGGACTTCCCGGACCGGCCCGTCGGCACCATCGGCCCCTCCGGCCCCCTGGCGAGGACCGAGGAGCTGGCCCGGTGGAACGACACCGGGGCGGACCGGGCCCGCCCGACCGTCATGGAGATGTTCCGCGAGCAGGCGCGCCTGCGGCCGGACGCCGTCGCGATCGTCGACGAGCACCGCTCCCTGACGTACCGCGAAACAGCGGCGCTCTCGGCCCAGTTGGCCCACCACCTGATCGAGCGCGGCCTCGGCCCCGAACAGGTCGTCGGCATCTCGCTCGGCCGTTCCGCCGAGATGGTCGTCGGCCTCCTCGCCGTCCTCCAGGCCAGGGGCGCGTTCGTCCCCCTCGACCCGCAGTGGCCCGCCGCCCGCCGGGCCGTGGTCGCCGAGGACGCCCGGATCGTGTTCCAGCTCAACCCCACCGGCAAGGCCGGCGCCGGGGAACCGGACGCCGTCGCCGTCGATCTCGGCGACTGGAAGTACGGAGCCCATCCGGCGGACGCGCCCGACGCGACCGTCCCCGGCGGCGCCCTGGCCTACGTGATCTTCACCTCCGGCTCGACCGGGCGGCCCAAGGGCGCCATGATCCGGCACGAGGCGATCAGCGAGCGTCTGCTGTGGCAGTCCGGCGAGATCCTCCACTTCGGCCACGACGACGCCTCCCTCTTCAAGGCCCCGCTGTCGTTCGACATCTCCGTCAACGAGATCTTCCTGCCGCTCGTCACCGGCGGCCGCCTGGTGATCCTGCGGCCCGGCGGCGAGCGCGACCCGCACCATCTGCTCGGCGTCATCGCCGAACAGCGCGTCACTTTCACCTACCTGGTGTCGTCCATGCTGGACGTCCTCCTGGAGATCGCGGGCGACACCGGCCGGCTCGACAGCCTGCGGCACGTCTGGTGCGGCGGCGAGGTCCTCACCCCGGAGCTGTACGAGCGCTTCCGCGACCGCCTCGACATCCCCCTCTACCACGGCTACGGCCCCGCCGAGACGACCATCGGCGTCTCCCACGTCATCTACCGGGGCGCGGCGACACGGCTGTCGACCTCCATCGGCAAGGCCAACCCCAACACCCAGCTCTACGTCCTCGACGACGAACTGCGCCCCGTCCCGGTCGGCGTCGGCGGCGAACTGTACGTCGGAGGCCTCCTGCTGGGACGGGGATACGTGGGCGCGCCCGGCCTCACCGCCGCCCGCTTCGTCGCCAACCCCTTCGCCTCGGACGGGTCCCGGCTGTACCGCACCGGTGACCTCGCGCGGTACGCCCCGGACGGGTCGCTGGACTTCCTCGGCCGCGCCGACAACCAGATCAAGATCCGCGGCATGCGGCTGGAGATCGAGGACGTCGAGGCCGGTCTGGCCGAACACCCCGGCGTACGGCACACCTGCGTCGTCGCGAGGAAGAACACGGCGGGCGGCGCCTATCTCGTCGGCTACGTCATCCCGTCCGGCGGCCACGAGGAGCTGAGCGCGGACGCGGTCAGGGCCTGGGCCGCCGCCCACATGGTCGAGTACATGGTGCCCGCCCACCTCGTCGTGCTGAGGGAGTTCCCGCTCACCGCGAACGGCAAGATCGACCGGAACGCGCTGCCGGAACCCTCCGTGGGCGGCGGGGCCCTCGTGGCGCCCGCCACCGAGAACGAGCGTCTGGTGTGCGAGGCCGTCGCGGCGGTGCTGCGGCTGGACGACGTCGGCGTGGACCAGGACTTCTTCCAGCTCGGCGGGGACAGCATCCTGGCGATCTCCCTGCTCAGCGCCCTGCGGGAGGTCGGCCTCCATGTGAGCGCACGCCAGATCTTCACCAACACCGTGGTGGGCGCCCTGGCGGCGGTGGCGAGCCGGGAGTCCGTCGCCGCCGTGGACCACGGCGACGTCGCGACCGGCTCCGTCGTGGGATCGCCCATCGTGCAGTGGCTCGGCGCGACCACGGACGCGATCGACGGCTTCGTGCAGTCGGTCGTCCTCAACACCCCGGCGGAGCTGACCGCCGACGCGCTCGACGACATCCTCGCCGCCGTGCTCGGCCGGCACGACATGCTGCGCGCCAAGCTGGTACGCGGCGAGCGCTGGGGCTTCGACATCCCGCCGGCCGGACCGGCAGCCCCCTGCTGGGAGCTGAGCGACGCCCCACCGGCGGAGTGCGTCGCCCGCGCCACCGAGGCGCTCGACCCGGAGGGCGGCGTCATGCTGCGGGCCGTCTGGCGCCGCGCGGCACGGCAGCTCGTCCTGGTCGCCCACCACGTGGTGATCGACGGTGTGTCCTGGCGGATCCTGATGGACGACCTCGCCACGGCCTGGCGTCAGCGCTCCTCGGGCGCACCCGTCGAGCTGCCCCCGGTGGGCACGTCGTTCAGGCGCTGGACCCAACTGCTGGGCCGCGCGCCGTTCGCCGCCGACCGGACGCACTACGCGACGCCGCTGCCCGCCGCCGACGCGCCGATCGGTCGCCGCGCCCTGACCCCGGCCGACACGGTGGAACGGGAGCGCACCCGGACCGTCTCCGTCGGAGCCGGGGCCACGGCGGCCCTGCTCGGTGAGATCCCCGCGAAGTTCCACGCGGGCGTCAACGACGTCCTGCTGACCGCCCTCGCCGTCGCCCTCGCCCGGTGGCGCCGCGACCGGGGCCAGGAGCAGACCTTCGCCCACATCGAGTTGGAAGGCCACGGACGCGAGGGACGCTTCGTCGCGGCCGCGGCCGGCTTCGAGCCCGAACTCTCGAGGACCGTCGGCTGGTTCACCACCCTCTTCCCGGTCACGGTGGATCCCGGCGCGGCGGGCGACCTCACCGCGCCCGCCTAC
Source organism: Streptomyces sp. NPDC020884 (assembly GCF_044333935.1). Taxonomy (NCBI): domain Bacteria; kingdom Bacillati; phylum Actinomycetota; class Actinomycetes; order Kitasatosporales; family Streptomycetaceae; genus Streptomyces; species Streptomyces sp. NPDC020884. The sequence goes on from NZ_JBIRRY010000007.1 coordinate 184,465, forward strand.
CTCGCCGCCGCCCTCAAGGCGGTCAAGGAAGACCTCGCCCGTACGCCGGGCAACGGCCTCTCCTACGGGGCCCTGCGCTACCTGACCGGCGACGGGCCGGCCGGCCCCGCGCCGCAGGTGCTCTTCAACTACCTGGGCCGCTTCGACGCGGGCGGCTCGGCGGAATGGCAACCCGCCGGAACGACTGGCCAGTTGGGCGAGAAGCGCGACCCGCGGATGCGGCTGCCGCGCGCCCTGGAGTTCAACGCGATAGCCGAGCCCGACGCGAGCGGCGCCTACGAACTGGTCACCACCATCTCCTGGCCCGAGGGCGTGTTCGTCGAGGAGGACATCACCGCCCTCGGCGACCACTTCCGCTCGGCCCTCACCGCACTCGCCGCGCTCGATGAGGGCGGCCACACGCCCAGCGACTTCCCGCTGGTGCCGCTGACACAGGCCGACGTCGACGCCCTGGAGAGCCCGGCGCTGCACGACATCCTGCCGCTGACCCCGCTGCAGGAGGGTCTCTACTTCCACTCCGTCTTCGACGACGACACCACGGGCAGCTACGTCGAGCAGCAGTTGCTGACGCTGCACGGTGACGTGGACGCCGACCGGCTGGAGGCGGCGGCCACCCGGCTGCTCACCCTCTACCCCAACCTGGCCGCCCGCTTCACGGCCCTCGCGGACGGGCGGGTCGTCTCCGTCGTCGAGACCGGCAGGCGCGCGCCCTTCACCACCCTGGAGGGCCCCCTCACCGACGAGGAGATCCGCCGCCACGCCGAACAGGACCGCCGGGCCGGCTTCGACCTCGCCGCCGGGCCCCTGATGCGCTACACGCTCATCCGCGCCGGCGCGGGCCGCACCGTCCTGGTGCAGACCGTGCACCACATCATCGCGGACGGCTGGTCGGTCCCGCCGATGCTCCGCACGCTGCTGGCCGAATACCACACGCCCGGATCCGTGTACCCGATCGGCGGCTACCGCGACTACCTGACCTGGCTCGCCGGACGCGACCAGGAGGAGAGCGACCGGGTGTGGCGCGAGGAGCTCGCGGACCTGCCCGGCCCCTCCCTCGTGGCCGAGGGCCACACCCCCTCGGAACGGTTCGCCGACGTCTCGGCCGAGCCCGCCGACGACATCGACGTGGCCGCACGCTCGGCCGGGGTGTCCTTGAGCGTGGCCGTGCACAGCGCCTGGGCGGTGACCCTGGGCGGCATCCTGCACAGCGGGGACGTCGTCTTCGGCTCCACCGTGTCCGGCCGTGACGCCGAGGTGCCCGGTCTGCGCGACATGGTCGGCCTCTTCATCAACACCATTCCCGTACGCGCCCGCCTGGGCGACGCCGACACCGCCTACGACCTGCTCGAAGCCGTGAAGCGGCACCAGGGCGCGGTGCTGGCGCACCAGCACGTCTCACTGGCCCGGATCGGCCGGCAGAGCGGAACGGGCTCGCTCTTCGACACCCTGGTGGTGTTCGACCTCGCCACCGACGTGGCCGACCTGCGGCGACCGGACGACTCCCTCGTCATCACCGACCTCGTCAACGAGGGCGCACCGCACTACCCGTTGACGCTCGTCGTCGAGCGGGCCCGGGACGGCCGCTCCCGCTTCAACCTCATCTACGACGGTGAACTCCTCGGCCCCGACGGCGCCGAGGCGATCCTGCACACGTTCACCCGGACCCTCACCGAACTGCTCGGCCGCCCGGACGCCCCCGTCGACGAGCTGCTCCCCGCGACCGGCAGGGCTCCGGCCGAGGCCCCCGAGGCGACCCTGGGCGAGCTCTTCGACGCCGCCGCGCACCGCGACCCGACGGCCACGGCCGTCACCCAGTGCGCGCTGGACGGCGCCGCCCGGTCCCTCTCCTACGGCGAACTCGCTGACGCCAAGGACGCGTTGGCGGCCGTTCTGCGCGCGGCCGGAGTCGGCGTCGGACAGCGGGTCGCCGTCGCCGTCCCGCGCTCCCTGGAACAGGTCGTCGCGTTGATCGCGGTCGTCACCGCCGGAGGCGCGTACGTACCGCTGGACCTGGCCTATCCGGACGAACGGCTGGAGTACATCCTCGCCGACGCCGCCCCGCAGGTCGTCCTCGTGGACCGGGAACAGCGAGGCCGCTTCACCCGGCTGCTGGACCGGGCGGGCGTGGCGGCCCGGGTGCTCGTCCAGGGCGACGAACACCCCTCGGACACCGACCTCCCCGACGTCCGCCCGGGGGACCCGGCGTACGTGATCTACACCTCCGGCTCGACCGGCCGGCCCAAGGGCGTCGTCGTCCCGCACTCCGCCGTGACCACGCTCCTCGCCAACACCCGGCCGGACATGGACTTCGGCCCCGACGACGTATGGGTCCAGTTCCACTCCTTCTCCTTCGACTTCGCCGTCTGGGAACTGTGGGGCGCACTCGCGCACGGCGGTGAACTGCTGGTACCGGAGTACGGGCTGACCCGCTCCCCGGTCGACTTCCACCGACTGGTCCGCGAACGCGGCGTGACCGTGCTCAACCAGACCCCTTCGGCCTTCTACCGGTTCATCGAGGCCGACCTGCACGCGGGGCAGCCGGTCCCGGCGCTGCGCCGCATCGTCTTCGGCGGCGAGGCGCTCGACCTGGGGCGGCTGCGCGGCTGGGTCGAGCGGCACGGCACCGGCACGCCCGAGCTGGTCAACATGTACGGCATCACCGAGACCACCGTCCACGTCACCCACCGGGTGCTGACCGAGGAGGACTTCGCCCGCGGCGACGCCGGCCCCATCGGCGGGCCGATCCCCGGCCTGACCACCCATCTCCTCGACGACCGGCTGCGGCCGGTTCCGCCGGGCCGGGTGGGCGCCATCTACGTCGCGGGCGACCAGCTGTCCCTCGGCTACCTGGGCCGTCCCGGGCTCACCGCCGGGAGGTTCGTGGCGAACCCGTTCGCGGCCGACGGCTCCCGGATGTATCACACGGGCGACCTCGCCCGCCGGACGCTGGACGGCGAGCTGGAGTTCGCCGGCCGCGCCGACGACCAGGTGCAGCTCAAGGGCTTCCGCATCGAGCTCGGCGAGGTGGAGGGCGCGGTGAGGGAACTCGACGGCGTCGCGGACGTGGCCGTCACCGTGGCGGACAGCGGCGACCATCTGATCGCCCACGTGGTCGGCGAACTGCCCGCCGACTTCACCGCCCTGCTCTCCGCCAAGCTCCCCGTGCACATGGTGCCGGGCCGGGCGCTGCCGGTCGACGCCCTGCCGCTGACGGTCAACGGCAAGCTGGACCGCAAGGCCCTCACCGAGCGGGCCGCACAGCCGGACCCCCCGGCGGCGGCCACGAGCGGGCCCGACGCCCTCACCGCCCTGACCGGCATCTTCGCCGAGACGCTGCCCGGGGCGACCGTGGACGCCGACACCGACTTCTTCGGCGCCGGGGGCGACAGCATCGTCGCCATCACCGTGATCAACCGGGCCCGGACGCTCGGATGGCCGATCGCGCCCCGCGACGTGTTCCTGTTCAGGACGCCGCGTGCCCTCGCCGACCACCTGGCCGCGCGCGCCCCGCAGGCCGCACCGACGCCCCCGCCCTCCCGCCGCGCGGACGGACCCCTGCCGCTCACGCCGATCATCCTGCGCCAGCGCGAACTGGGCGGCCCGCTCGCCCGGTTCGCCCAGGCACGGGCGTTGCCCGTCGCCGAGGGCGTCGGCCTCGCCGACGTCCGGCGCGCCGTGAACGCCGTGGTGTCCGCCCACCCGGCGCTGCGCCTGCGGCTGCACATCGAGCACGGGGTGTGGGCCCTGCGCACCGAGCCCGCCCGCGAGGACGTCGTCGTCACCGTCGTGGCGGAGGCCACCGCCGACGCGACGGCCGCCGCCGACGAGGCCGCCGGGCGGCTCGATCCCGAGACCGGAGACGTCATCGCGTTCTCCTGGCTCGCGGCGAACCGCACCCTGGTCGTCACCGTCCACCACCTCGCCGTGGACGCGGTGTCCTGGCTCGTCCTCCTCGACGACCTCGCCACCGCCCTGAGCGGGGCCGCCCTGCCGCCGCCGACCACCTCCTACGCCGCGTACGCCGAAGCGCTGGCCCTGCGCTCCGCCGAGTCGACCGACGGCATCGGCCACTGGATCACCACCCTCCAGGCCCCGCCGCTGCTGCCGGTGGTCCGGGGCCTCCGCGAGCGGACGGTCGTCCTGCCGCCCGGGGCCGGCGACCGGGTGACGCGCAGCGCGCCCGGGGCACTGGGCCTCGGCCTCACCGAGCTGCTGTGCGGGGCCCTGCGCACCGCGCTGACCCGGATCCAGCCCGCGCCCACCGACCTCGCCGTCGAACTGGAGCGGCACGGCCGGGCGCCGGCCAGGGACCACCACGACTACTCCCGTACCGTCGGCTGGTTCACCTCCATCGCCCCCGTACGCCTCACCGCCCACACCGACCCCGTCGCCGCCGCGCGCGAGCTCACCGACCGCCAGCCGGACGAGGACGGCCACATCGCCTACGGCCGGCTCAGATACCTCAACCCGCAGACCGCCCCCCTGCTGACCGCCCGGCCGCAGGTCCTGTTCAACTACCTCGGCCGGGGCAGTGAGTCGGCGGCCCTGCGGATCACCGGCGACCAGGCCGACAGCCCGTACGCCGTCGAGGTCAACGCCTGGACCGACCACGCCACCGGCAGCCTCCACGCGACCTTCACTCTCGCCGAGGGCATCCCCGACGCGATCACCGGACATTGGCTGGCCGCCCTGGAACAGATCGGGGACGCCTCCGCGACGGCCGAGCGCACCGCCCCGGTCACCCCGCTCCAGCGGGGCCTGTTCTTCCAGGCGCAGATGGCGGGCGCGGGGATCGCGAACACGGCCGGGCACTACGTCGCGCAGAGCTGGTTCACCTTCGACCGGCGGCTGGACACCGACGCGCTGGCCGAGGCGATGGCGTACGTGATCGCCCGCCACCCCGTCGTCGGCGCGGGCTTCACCACCGACGACGACGGCAACCCGGTCCAGGTCCTCAGGGAGGGCCGGCGGGTCCCCGTCCGCACGGTCGAGCTCACGACCGGGGCCGAGACCGACGCCCTGCGCACCCGCGACCGCGAGCAGGGCTTCGACCCGGGGGAGCCGCCGCTCGTCCGGATGACCGTGGTGCGGCTGCCCGACGGCCACGACGGCCTGCTGCTCAGCTACCACCTGCTGCTCTGGGACGGCTGGTCCCGCGAGATCCTGCTGCGCGACCTGTTCGACGCCTACGAGAGGGTCCTCGCGGGCGAGCTGCCCGCGGCCACCCCCGCCGCGCCGGCCTTCGAGGAGTACGCCCGGACGCTCGCCGCCAAGGACCCGGCCGTGGCGGAGCGCTTCTGGGCGGAGCACCTGGCGGGCCTGCCGGGTCCGACGCTGCTCGCCGGACCGGCCCCGGCCCTGTCCGACGAACTGCCGCAGCCGCTCGTGCACACCCTCTCCGCCGATCTGTCGGAGCTGCTGCGCGAAGCGGCCCGGACCCGTGGCGTCACCCTGAACTCGGTGCTGACCGGCGCCTTCGGGCTCTTTCTCGGAGCCCGTACCGGCCGCGGCGACGCCGTGTTCGGCGTGACCGTCTCCGGCCGCGAGGGCGAGGGACACGGCGACATCGTCGGCGTCCTGCTCAACACCGTGCCCCTGTGGACGAGGGCCCGGCCCGACGAGCCGGTCGGCGCGTACCTGGCGGCCGTACAGGCGGCACGCGTGGCGGCGATGGACCACGAGCACCTGGGGCTCGGCGAGATCCAGCGGGCCAGCGGCCACGACACCCTGTTCGACAACCTGTTCGTGCTCCAGAACTTCCTGGACCAGGACGCGTTCGCCGCGATGAACGCCCGCCACGGCATCACCTCGGTCCGGGCGGACGACTCCACGCACTACCCCTACACCTGGGTCGTCACCCCCGGCGACCGGCTCACGGTCAAGCTGGAGCACCGCCACGGCGACCCCGGGAGCGCCCGCCGTCTCCTCGACGACTACCTGCGGGTGCTGGCGGACCTGGCGAGGGCGACCGGCCCGATCGGCGCGCTGCCCGGCCTGGCGCCCGACCCCGAGCCCGCCGCGCGCACCGAGGTCGGCACGGACACCGTCGTCGACCGCTTCGACCTCGCGGCCGACCGGGATCCGCAGCGCGTCGCGCTCGTCGCCGACGGCGCGACCATGACCTTCGCCGAACTCCGGGACCGCAGCCGGGCCGTGGCGGGCGTCCTCGCCCGACGGGGCATCGGCCCCGAGACGACCGTGGGCCTGGCGATCCCGCGCTCCCCCGAGTGGATCGCCGCGCTGTTCGCGGTGCTGCGCGTCGGAGCCGCGTACGTGCCGCTGGAGCTGGACCACCCGGACGAGCGGATCGCGGCGATCGTCCAGGACGCCCGGCCCGAGGTGATCCTCACCGTGAGCGCGGTCTCGCCCCGGCTGGACGGCGAACTGATCGAGCTGGACCGCCCGTTGCCGCAGGCCGAGCCGTACACGACGTTCGCGCCGCACGACCCGGACCGGCTGCGCCACCCCGCGTACACGATCTACACCTCCGGGTCGACCGGGAAGCCCAAGGGTGTGGTGACCGAATACGCCGGGCTCACCAACATGCTGATCAACCATCAGCGCCGGATCTTCGAACCGGTCCTCGCCGAGCACGACCACCGGGTCTTCCGGATCGCGCACACGGTCTCCTTCGCGTTCGACATGTCGTGGGAGGAGCTGCTCTGGCTGGCCGACGGCCATGAAGTGCACATCTGCGACGAGGAGTTGCGCCGCGACGCACCCCGTCTGGTGGAGTACTGCGTCGGCCACGGCATCGACGTCATCAACGTGACACCCACCTACGCCCAGCAGTTGGTGGCCGAGGGGCTGCTGGAGGACCCGGAACGGCGGCCCGCACTGGTGCTGCTCGGCGGGGAGGCCGTCACGCCGACCCTGTGGCAGCGGCTCGCGGAGACCGAGGGCACGGTCGGCTACAACCTCTACGGGCCCACCGAATACACCATCAACACCCTCGGCGTCGGGACCTTCGAGTGCCAGGACCCGGTGGTCGGCGTGGCCATCGACAACACCGAGGCGTACGTCCTGGACCCGTGGCTGCGACCGCTGCCCGACGGGGTCCCCGGCGAGCTGTACGTGGCGGGCGTCGGCATCGCCCGCGGCTACCTGGGCCAGAGCGGCCAGACCGCGCACCGCTTCGTCGCCTGCCCCTTCGGCCCGCCCGGGACCCGCATGTACCGCACCGGCGACCTGGTGATCCGCCGGCCGGACGGGAACATCGCCTACCTGGGCCGCACCGACCAGCAGGTCAAGATCCGCGGCCACCGGGTCGAACCGGGCGAGGTCGAGGCCGTGTTCGCGGCCCACCCGGCGGTCCGCTTCGTCGCCGCCGTCGCCCAGCCCGACCCGGGGGTCGACGGCGCGTACCGGCTGGCCGCCTATCTCGTCCTCGCGGGCTCCGCGGACCTCGCGCAGGTCGCCGCCGAGGCCGGCGCCGGGCTGCCGGACTTCCTGCGCCCCACGCACTTCGCCCAGGTCGACAGCATCCCGCTGACCGTGAACGGCAAGGCCGACACGAAGGCGCTGCCCGAGGCCAGGCCGCTCGGCGCGCTGACCACGGCGGGCGAGCGCGGCCCGGAGACCGAAACCGAGACCATCGTCTGCGAGTTCTTCGCCGAGGCGCTCGACCTCGACGACGACGAGGTCAGCGCGGTGAGCGACTTCGTGTCCCTCGGCGGACACTCCATGCTGGCGGTGCGGCTGATCGGGCTGCTCCGCCGCGAGTACGGTCCTGTCATCACCATCCGCGACCTGTTCACCCTGCGAACCCCGGAAGCGATGGCCCGCCACCTCGATGAGAACTCCTGACCCTGATGAAAACACCTGACACCCAGCGGCCCCGCCCGGGAGCCGCCATCCTGCGAACCGCACTGCGCCGCAACATCGGCGCCATGATCGCCGGCACCGTCCTCATGGGCCTGTACCAGGCGGCGGAGACCGCGTTCCCCATCGCGCTCGGACTCATCGTCGAGCACACGATGCAGGACCGCAGCCTCGGCTCGCTCGGCGTCTCGATCGGCTCGCTGGCCGTGATCATCACGACCGTGTCCCTGTCGTGGCGGTTCGGCATGCGCGTGCTGCAGAAGGCCAACACGACCGAGGCACACCGCTGGCGGGTGCAGGTGGCCGCCTGCGGGCTCCAGCCGGTGGCCAGGGACGTCGACCTCAAGTCCGGCGAGATCCTGACCATCGCCACCGAGGACGCCGACCAGACCGCCGACATCATCGAGGTGGTGCCGCTGCTGATCAGCTCACTGGTCGCCGTCGTGGTCGCGGCGGTGGCGCTGAGCCTCGCCGACTTCCGGCTCGGCCTGCTGGTGGTCGTGGGGACCGTCGTGATCCTGTCGATCCTGGCCGTGATGTCCAGGAGGATCGGGGCCGCCACCCAGGAACAGCAGGCCCGGGTGGCCCGTGCGGGCGCCAAGGTCGCCGACCTGATCATCGGGCTGCGCCCGCTGCACGGCTTCGGCGGCAACCACGCCGCCTTCGGGGCCTACCGCGAGGTCAGCGCCGACGCGCGGCGCCAGGCGATCACCGTCGCCCGGGTGAACGGCCGTTACGCGGGCACCGCGCTGGCCCTCAACGCGGTCCTCGCCGCGGCGGTCTCCCTGACGGCCGGCTGGCTGGCGTTCGAGGGCCGGATCACCATCGGGGAGCTCGTCATGGCCGTGGGCCTCGCGCAGTTCATCATGGAACCGCTCAAGATGTTCTCCGAAATGCCCAAGTACGTGATGATGGCGCGGGCTTCGGCCGAGCGCATGGCCCTGGTCCTCTCCGCGCCACCCGTGGCGACACCGGGGCCCGAGCGCCCGGAGCCGGGCGGAGGCCTGGAAGTCGACGGCGTACGCCACGGGACGCTCCAGGGTGTCAAGTTCGCGGTGCCGGCCGGGGAGTTCGTGGCGATCGCCGCCTACCAGCCGCGCGCGGCGGCCGACCTCGCCGCCGTTCTCGCGGTGAACGTCGCCCCCCACGCGTACGGGGGAGTGGTGCGCGTCGGCGGCCGGGAGATCGGTGAGCTGTCGATCGAGGCGGTCCGCGAACACCTGCTGGTGAACCCCTACGACGGGGAGATCTTCGCCGGCACCCTCCGTTCGAACATCGACCCGTCGGGCAGCGGGCGGGCGATCGCCGAGGCCGTCGAGGCGTCCATGCTCACCGACGTCGTCGCCCTGCACCGCGAGGGGCTCGACCACCCGGTCCGCGACCGGGGCGCGAACCTCTCCGGGGGACAACGTCAACGGCTGTCGCTGGCACGGGCTTTGGCCGCCGAGTCCGAGGTGCTGGTGCTGCACGATCCGACGACGGCCGTCGACGCGGTCACCGAACAGCTCATCGCCCGCAACGTCGCGAAGCTGCGCCGCGGCCGGACCACCCTGGTGATCACCAGCAGCCCGGCGCTCCTGGACGCGGCGGACCGGGTGCTCGTCCTGGACGAGGGCGTCATCACCGCCGAGGACACCCACCGCAACCTGCTCGCCGCCGACGAGGCCTACTGCCTGGCCGTGGCCAGATGACCTGCCGGGCGGCCGCCGGGACGAGCACCGCTCGTCCCGGCAGCCAGCCGGAGGAGCCCGTCCCGGCAGCCACCCGGGAGGAGCCCGTCCCGGGAGCCGGCCCGCACAGCCCGTCACGGGTGAGTAGCCGGCCCGCACAGGCTCGGGAATCCGTCAGCCGAGCGCCCAGGCGACGTCCCTGAGCAGGGCGTGCCGCCAGCCCGCCCGGTCGTGCCCCGACGCCGATCGCGACACCCGCACCGTGGCGCCGGCCCGCTCGGTCAGCGTCTCGGTCAGCTCGCAGTGCGGCAGCATCGGGCCCTCGTGCTCTCCCACGTCGAACGCGCACCGCAGCCGCGACAGGTCCACGCCCCGGCGCAGCCGCTCGGCGACCGCGCCGCCGACCGCCCCGCCCAGCGGATCCGCCAGCTCCGCGGTTCCCGGCGCCCACCAGAAGGACCCCGACTGGCAGGCGACGCGTGAGACCAGCTCGGGGAAGTCCAGCGCCGCGTGCAGCGCGCTCAGCCCGCCCAGGCTCTGTCCCGCGACCACCAGCCGGCCCAGGTCGGCCGGTACGCCCGACTCGGCCACCAGCGGCAGCAGTTCGTCCCGGACCGCCTCCCACAGCTCCGGGCGGCAGGCGAACTCGGCCTCCCGGTCCTTGGCCGGCAGGAACACGAGAGTGACCGGGGGCATGTCGCCCGCGGCCACGGCCGCGTCGAAGGCGGTCACGGCCGGGTGCAGATACAGCCAGTCGTCCCCGTCGAGCAGCAGCACCACCGGACCGCCGCCGCCCGCCGGGTGGACCCGCACGGTACGCCGTCCGCCGAGCCGGTCGCTGTTCCAGCGGATCCGGTCACGGGGCAGCGGCGGCACGTCGTCCGGGCCGAGGGCGGGCCAGTGCGGCTGGGGCGGGGCGTCCGGCGTGGCGGCGATGGAGCGGTCGGCCCCGGCGCCGACCGGGTTGAGCGGATCGGCATGGGCCGCGTCCCCCACCAGGACCCGGTAGGTCACCCGCAGCCGTGCGGGCAGGGGCACTTCGGCGTACCAGCAGTCCGTACCCTCCCACCGGCGCAACGGGACGGGCGGGGACCAGCTCTCGAAGTCGACCACGGCCCCGGGGCCGCGCCACAGGAAGAGGGCCGTCCAGCCGTCGCCGGCGGGCGCCCACGCGGGCGTTCGCGCCGCCGCCCAGAACGCGTCGGTGCCGGGGCGGCCCGGCAGCCCGAAGGCCCCGAAGGGACGCTCGGGGTCGGCCGCGGGACCGGAGCGGGGAGCGGTCACGGGCGCGGGGCCGGGCGGTGGCCCGCGGTCGGGGAGAACGCGCTCGCAGGCGCTGTCGTCCTGCCCTCGCGGCACGGCCGTTCGATCATCGGACGCATCAACGGCTCCTTGGGGGAGGGGAAGAGCGGGAGACGGGCTCCGCGTTACTGAGGGGAGCCTAACCCAAGGCCGCTGAGCGGGTGTTGGCGTCGGGAACCCCGTCAGCCGGAGGACGCGGCGCGCAGCAGACGCAACTGCCCGATCTCGGCCACGTTCTTCATCAGCTCGGCGTTCACCCACGCGGCCATGTGGGCGACGGTGTAGTCCGGGTCGTGCTCCCGGGGGAACGGCGCGGGGGCTTCGAGGGCCGCTTCGTCCAGTCCGTCCAGCACGCCCAGCCACTGCTCCCGGAGTTCGCGCAGCCGGCCGATGGCCCCCTCGGCGTCGCCCGGCCACGTGACGTCCGCGCGGTCGGGTGGCCGTCGGCCCAGGGTGTGCTCGACCGTCGTGCTCCACCACCAGTCGATGTGCCAGCTGAGCCAGCCGATCGTCGGCACCGGAACCGGCTCGGGCTCGGTCTCGGTCTCGGCCCAGTCCGGCAGCCAGCGTCCGTCGGCCTGCCGGTGCACCGTCCAGCACAGGGGCGCCGGACGCCACAGGAAGTCCTCGGTGTCGAGCCGGTCGAGGTGGTACTCGAACAGCGACCAGGTCAGCTCGAACTGCCCGCGCAGCAGGTCACATCGTGAGGCGTTCACCGGGTGACCTTGGCACACGCGCCCGTCCCCGACAACGGGAAATCCGCCTCTCCCGGACCGAGGAGCGGGGCCCGCCGGCCCCACCGGTGCTGCGCTGCGGCGACGGGCGGCCGGGCGACGGACGCACCGGCTGGACCGTCGGCCGGTTCCGGCATGCTGCGCGCCCTGTCGACTGCCGATACCACCCTCGACGAGTGGCTCCACTGCGACCGGGAGACGGCTGCGGTTGTCATCGCGCTGGATCGACGGGCCGTGGTCGGCCGCACCGTCGGGCGGAGCTCTGCCACGCGGCGTCGCGCAGCAGACGGAGGCCGTTGAGTCCGACGATCACCGTGGAGCCCTCGTGCCCGGCGACACCGAGCGGGAGCGGCAGGGTGCCGATCAGATCCCAGGCCACCAGAGCGGTGATGCAGGTTCCGGCGATGACGAGGTTCTGCACGACGAGGCGGTTTGCCTTGCGGGAGAGGGCCACGACGGCGGGGATGGCGGCGAGTTCGTCGCGGACGACGACCGCGTCCGCCGTCTCCAGGGCGAGGTCGGAGCCGGCCCGGCCCATGGCGATCCCGGTGTGGGCGGCGGCCAGGGCGGGGGCGTCGTTGACGCCGTCGCCCACGACCAGGACCCGGCGCCGTTCGGCTTCCCACGACCGGACCGCGTCCACCTTGTCCTGCGGCAGCAGTCCGGCTCGTACGTCGGTGATCCCGACCTCGCATGCCAGGCGCCGGGCGGCGCGTTCGTTGTCACCGGTCAGCAGGACGGGCGAGCGGCCGGTGAGTCCGGTCAGCGCCGCCACGGTGGCCGCCGCGTCCGGGCGCAGCCGGTCGGCGATGCCCAGCACGCCGACCGGCGCCCCGTCGCGCAGGACGACGACGGCGGTACGGCCGTCCGCCTCCAGCGCGTCCACCGCCGTCCGGGCGGGGCCGTCCTCCTCGCCGGCCGCGTCGAGAAGGCGGGCCGGGGAGCCCACCCGGACGGTACGTCCGCCCACGACGGCGGTGACGCCCCGGCCGGGCGACGCGCTGAAGCCGGTGGCCTCCGCCGGGGCGAGGCCCCGCTCCCGGGCTGCGTCGGTCACGGCGCGGGCGAGCGGGTGTTCGCTCGCGTGCTCGGCCGCCGCGGCCAGGGCCAGCAGTGCCTTCTCGTCCAGACCGGACCCGGGCAGGGGGTGCAGGTCGGTGACGCGCGGCGTGCCCTCGGTCAGGGTGCCGGTCTTGTCCAGGGCGACCAGGTCGATCTGACCGAGCCGTTCCATCACGACGGCGGACTTGGCGAGCACGCCGTGGCGGCCTGCGTTGGCGATGGCCGAGAGCAGGGGCGGCATCGTGGACAGCACCACGGCGCACGGGGAGGCGACGATCATGAACGTCATCGCGCGCAACAGGGCCGGCTGGAGCCCGGATCCGAACGCCAGGGGTACGGCGAAGACGGTCAGCGTGGCGATGACCATGCCGAGGGAGTAGCGCTGCTCGATCTTCTCGATGAACAACTGCGTCGGCGCCTTGGTGCCGGACGCCTCCTCGACCATTCTCACGATCCGGGCGATCACGGACTCCGACGGGTCGCGGCCGACCCGCACCCGCAGGGCGCCGGTGCCGTTGACCGTCCCGGCGAACACCTCGTCCCCGGGCCCCTTCGCCGCCGGCAGGGGCTCGCCGGTGATGCTCGCCTGGTCGACGTCGCCGGTTCCGGCGAGGACCTGCCCGTCGGCGCCGACCCGCTCGCCCGGCCGGACCAGGATGACGTCCCCGACGGCGAGCGCGTCCGTGGGAACCCTCTCCTCCCCGCCGTCGGGCGACAGCCGCTGCGCGGTAGTCGGAGCCAGCCGGAGCAGGCCCCGTACGGAGTCGGCGGTGCGGGCGGTGGCGACCGCCTCCAGCGCTCCGGAGGTCGCGAAGATGACGATCAGCAGCGCGCCGTCGAGGAACTGCCCGATGCCGGCGGCGCCGAGCGCGGCCACCACCATCAGCAGATCCACGTCGAGCGTCCTGTTGCCGAGCGCCTTGAGACCGTCCAGACCCGGCTGCCATCCGCCGGTGACGTACACGGCGGCGTACAGCGGCCCCCACGCCCACCATGGGGCGCCCGCGAGATCCAGGGGGAGGGCGAGGAGGAACAGCGCCAGAGCGGCCAGCGCCCACCGGGCCTCGGGCAGGGCCAGGAGGCGCGTCCGGTGTTTCGGGAGCGTCGGGCGCGGTCCGGCGACGGCCGGAGCGGGCCGTTGATCCAGGGCAGCAGGCATGGCGGAACAACCCTTCACGGGCGGACGGGGCGACGCGTTTCACCATACAGGAATATATGAATAGGTCTTCAGGTGTTCCGCGTATGATGGGCGGATGGGCCACGGAGTCGACACCAGCAGCACCGCCACCACCCGCGAACGCCTCGACGCCGTCGGCACGGCCGATGTGGCCGCCACCCTCCAGGCCCTCGCGACCCCGTCCCGGCTCTACATCCTGGCCCGGCTGCAAGAGGGACCCTGCTCCGTGAGCGACCTCGCGGCGGCCGTCGATATGGAGCCCTCGGCCTGCTCCCACCAACTGCGTCTGCTGCGCAATCTGGGGCTGGTCACCGGTGAGCGGCAGGGGCGCTCGATCATCTACGCGCTCTACGACAACCACGTCGCGGAACTCCTGGACCAGGCGCTCCACCACGTCGAGCATCTGCGCCTGGGGGCCCGCGACGCCGGATTCGCGGACGCGGAGTCCGTCGGCGGTTGATCCGCCGGCCCTGTCCGCGCTGTGTGATCCGCCCTGCGTGATCCGCCCTTCCCGGGGGGACGTCGCACCCCCGACCGGCTTCTAGTGCGCGGCGAGCCGTTCCATCAGGGCGACGCTGTGCGCGAGCGCCTTCTGCTCCTCTTCGCTGAGCTCGACATCGATCGCACGGGCGAGCCAGTCGGCCCGGCGGTCGCGCTCCGCCCCGAGTGCCGCCCGCCCCACCTCGGAGAGGCCGACGAGCGACTTGCGGCGGTCCGTCGGGTGCGCCCGGCGGACGACGAGGCCCTGCTCCATCAAAAGGCCGACCGTGCGGGCCATCGACTGGGGGCGCACGCGCTGGTCCGCCGCGAGGTCGCTGGTGGTCATGGCCCCGTCCCGGTCGAGGACGCCCAGAAGGGCGACCTGGCCGTGCGGGATCCGGTCCTCCTGCTTCACGCGCCGCGCGAGCTTGCCCATGGCGGTGCGCAGATCGGCGGCGACGGTGGCGGGTTCCGGGGTGGGCATAGGGCACTTTAACCCGCGATCGTCAGCGAGTCTGCGCAGGTCGCCTGCGCAGGAGCACTGTGCAGCGAAGCTGGGCAGCACAACTGAACAGCAAAGCTAAACAGTCAATCTGAACAGCATTGCTGTAGAGTTTGCGATGTCGCGGCTCGCGCCGGCGCTGTCGCAACAGTGCCGCGGCATGTGACTACGGAAGGACCTCGCATGGCCCACAAGGCAGCTGAGCCCACCGCCATCCAGTCCGTCACCGCCCGCCGGATCATCGACAGCCGGGGCAACCCCACCGTCGAGGCCGACGTCCGGCTCGCCGACGGCTCGCTCGGGCGCGCCGCGGTCCCGTCCGGCGCCTCCACCGGTGCACGGGAGGCCGTGGAGCTGCGCGACGGGGATGCCGGCCAGTGGCACGGCAAGGGAGTCGACCGTGCGGTCGCCCACGTCAGCGGCGACATCGCGGCCGCGGTCGTGGGCCGCGACGCGGACGACCAGGCGGGCCTGGACGCCGCGCTCGTCGCGCTCGACGGCACGCCCGACAAGTCCCGGCTCGGCGCGAACGCGATCCTCGGGGTCTCCCTCGCCGCCGCGAAGGCCGCCGCGGCGGCCCACCGCCAGCCGCTCTACCGCTATCTCGGCGGAGCCGACGCCCGGCTTCTCCCGCTGCCGATGATGAACATCATCAACGGCGGTGCGCACGCGGACAATCCGCTGGACTTCCAGGAGTTCATGATCGCGCCGGTGGGCGCGGAGACCTTCGCGGAGGCCGTCCGCATGGGTTCCGAGATCTTCCACACCCTGCGACGCGACCTGCTAGCCGCCGGACACGCCACCGGCGTCGGCGACGAAGGAGGCTTCGCGCCCGCGCTGCGCACGGCCGAGGAGGCGCTCGACTTCGTCCTGAGCGCCGTCGAGCGTGCCGGATACCGTCCCGGCGCGGACATCGGCCTGATCATGGACCCGGCGTCGTCGGAGTTCTTCCACGACGGCGCCTACGTGTACACGGGCGAGGGCGTCCGCCGCACCCCCTCCGAACAGGTCGACTACCTGGTCAAGTTGATCGACGCGTACCCGATCGTCTCCATCGAGGACCCGATGGCCGAGGACGACGCGGACGGCTGGCGCGAGCTGACCGCCCGCGTCGGTCACCGCTGCCAGCTGACCGGCGACGACGTGTTCTGCACCGACGAGAAGCTGGTGCGCGAGGGCATCCGCACCGGCGTCGCCAACTCGGTCCTGGTGAAGGTCAACCAGATCGGCACGCTCACCGAAGCCCTCGCCACGGTCGCCACCGCGCGTCGTGCGGGCTGGAGTGTCGTGATGTCCCACCGCTCCGGCGAGACGGAGGACACCACGATCGCGGACCTGGCGGTGGCGACGGGCTGCGGCCAGATCAAGACCGGCTCGCTGTCCCGCTCCGACCGCACGGCCAAGTACAACCAACTGATCAGGATCGAAGAGGAGTTGGGCGAGTCCGCGCAGTACGCGGGCGGGGCGCTGCTGTCCCGCTCCTGACCGCCGCACCGCCGCACGCACCGCGATCCGGTGCGTGTGACGGTGCGACGGACGGGGGTCGGTCGGATCAGGCTTTCCGGCCCTAGGATCGCCCGTCCCCCTCGACGTTGGCGATCATCCTGCGCAGCACCTTGAGCGCGGCCACGTACTCCTCGTCGCCGATGCCCTCGTGGACCACGGCGCGCTGCTCGGTCGCCAGCGCGCGCAACCGGACTCTGGCCTCCTCGCCGGCCTCGGTGAGGCGCAGGAGCTGCTCGGCGTCGACGCGAAGCCATGCGCGGTGCAGCAACTGGTCGACCACTCTGGCGATCTCGTGCGGCCCGTCGGCCAGGGAGGCCAACTGACTGATCACCTCTTCGCGACTCGGCGCCGCGGGACCGCTGTTCACCCGGTTGAGCACCCAGTACTGCGGCTGCGTGACGTCGATCCTGGCCATGGCGTCCCGCAGTTGCCGGGTGACCGCGGCGTGAGCCCGGCCGCTCCAGTAGCCGATGGGCTGAGTGGCCGACATGTCCTCGGCGGCGGTGGCCGGATGCGCCGGCGCCTGATCGGTGGTGGTGTCCGTCAGCGGTTTCATGATCGCGACGCTACCTTCCCCGGCGTACGCGAGCAGGCCGAACGGGCGGCCCCCGGCGGACGGTTGTGTCCGCCGGAGGCCGCCCTCCGTTCGCGGTGGGCCGGTCCGGGCCGCCGGACACCGGACCTGCTCACCGCTCCCGGGTCAGGGGAAGTTGACGACGGTCGACGGAATCGTCGACGTTCCCGAGGTGGGGGATCCGGTGTTGTTGATGACGTGCTCGTACTGGCCGTTGCCGCCGAGGGAGATGACGAGCAGGTTGTGGAACTTCACGCCGGGTTTCACCGGGGCCTTGAAGCCGTGGCCCTGGACGATCGTCGGGTCGACGTTGTAGAAGCAGTAGCTGCCCAGGCCCCAGCCCTCGTGCTGTTCGACCGAGTCGTCGACCCGGTAGGCGGCGTAGCCCTTCGTGTCGCCGTTCTGGATGGCGGCCTGGTTCGGGGCGTCGTACGCCTTCTCGTTCTGGAAGAAGATCGTGCGGCCGCGCTCGCCGTACCACTCCACGTCGTACTTGTTGAAGTGCTCCACGAACAGCCCGGTCGCCAGGACGTCGTCGCCGTTGACGCGTACGCCGTAGTCGGCCCGGTTGGTCTCCCAGCCCCAGCCCTCGCCGTGGTCCGCACGCCACACCCAGGTGTGGTCGATGATCGTGTCGTCGCTGTTCACGACGATGCTCGTGGTCGCCTTGCCGGGACCCGCCCCGCCGATCCGCACGAACACGTCCTGCAGCGACGTGGGGTTCGCCGAGTGATCGGCCGACGCGCCCTGCGGCCCGACCTCCAGCAGGGTCGAGGAGTTGACGGGACCGGCGTCGATGAGGAAGCCCGCCAGCTTCACCCCGTCGACGTCGGCGACCTTCATCGCGGTCACCCCGTTGTCCGGGATGATCGTGGCCAGGCCGAGACCCAGGACGACCGTGTCGGCCCGGTTCACGTTGATGGTCTGGTCGATGTGGTAGACGCCGGGCGTGAACAGCAGGTTCAGCCCCTGCGCCAGCGCGGCGTTGATCGTCGCGGCGGTGGCTCCCTGCTTGACGACGTAGAAGCGGTTCAGCGGGATGGACTCGCCCGGCTGCGTACCGCCGTCCCAGGAGACGCCGCGCGCGTTGACGCGCTTGGCGGGGACGAAGACCTTGTACTCATTGCCGTCGAGGTAGAGGAACGGCTTCTCGCGGGAGATCGGGGTGGTGTCCAGTGTGGTGTACGGCGGGGTCGGATAGCTCGCCGCCGGTGCGCCCTGGACGCCGGAGAACGTCATGTTCCAGACGGCGTTGGTCCAGCCGCCGACCGAGCTGTCGCGGGTGTACCACTGCTGCTGGGAGTACGGGCCGACCTGGCCGTCGATCTTGCTGTCGGCGATGTAGCCGCCGCTGGCCCAGCCGTATCCGTCGGGTGCGAGGTTCAGTCCGCCCTTGACGTGCATCCGGCGGAACGGGGCCGCCTGGGAGACCGCCCAGCGGTTGGTGCCGCTGACCGGGTTCAGCGTCAGGTTCTCCGCCGAGCGCCAGAAGTTCTGTGTCGCGTTTCCGTCGAACCAGCCCGCGTCCACGGTCACATCGCCGTTGAACGTGGTGTCGTTCGGGTTCAGGCCGAGGCCCGCGATCTGGGTGTAGAAGCCGATCTGCGCGTTGATGTTGTCGTACGTTCCCGGCTTGAAGAGGAGCGCGTGCCGGCCGCTGCCGAACTGGGCCTCCTCCTGCTGCTGGAAGATCTCGTCGACCCTGCCCTGGATGTTCGGCGTGGACGGGTCGAAGACATGGACGTTCGGACCGAGGTCGCCGCCGCCCGGGATCTCCGGTCCGCCGCCGCCGTCACGGGTGCCGAAGACCTTGAACTCCCAGAGCGAATAGCCGTATCCGGTGGCCCGCTCGGTGCCGGTCAGACGTACGTAACGGGCGTCGCCGGAGAGGGTCAGGGTCTCGTCGCCGCCCGTGGACGTGGTGGTGCTGTAGGCGGTCGTCCAGTCGTCGCCGTCGGTCGAGAGCTCGATGCGGTAGCTCTTCGCGTGCGCGGCCTCCCAGGAGAGTTCGACCCGGCTGAGGGCGGCCGGGGAACCGAGGTCGATCCGTATCCACTGGGGGTCGGAGAACGCGCTGGACCAGCGTGTTCCGCCGTCGCCGTCGACGGCGTTGCCCGCGCCCGTGCCGCCGTTCTCCGCGCTCGACGCGGTCACCGCGCCGCCCTGGGAGAGGAGGACGGGAGCGGCCTGCGCCGGGGCCGCCTGCACGGCCGCGAGGAGCGCCGCGACCAGCGTGGTGACGAGGGCCAGGGCCAGGGTGCGCCATCGGGGGGATGCGGCCATCGGGGGCCGCGAGGGTCTGACGAGGGCAACGGACATGTCTGAACTCCTGAAGGGTCGGGTGGACGGGGTGAAACGGGTGCGGACAGCTCTCCCAGGAGGGAGAGAGCGCTCTCTCGGTAGCCGAATGATTCTCCCGCGTTTCCGTCACGTCAAGAGTTGTGCACAGGATTGCCGGGCCCGGTCCACCGGCTGATCAGATGTTTCATCTTCTGAAAGCTCAGAGGCAGTTGACCTGGCATCAGGACGACAAGTCGGACGCCGCATCCATGGTCTCTTGAATCAACTCCGCGGCAACCCTTGACGGTTCACCCGGCTCCCGCCACGCTCCCCACTGCGGGGGAGCGCTCTCTCGGTCCAACCCCCTCACAGAGCAAGGAGTTCGCATGGAACCCCGTGGAACACCACGGTTGCGCGGTGCCCTGGCGGTCATGGCCGCCGTGGCCCTCCTGTTCACCCTCTCGGTGGCCGTCGCCCCGGAACGCGCCGCCGCCGCGGCCGTGCTCGTCTCCCAGGGAAAGCCGGCCACCGCCTCCAGCACGGAGGCCCCCTTCACCGCCCCGTCCGCCGTCGACGGCGACACCGCCACCCGCTGGTCCAGCGCCTTCACCGACGACGAGTGGCTCCGCGTCGACCTGGGCGCGAACACCTCGATCGGGCAGGTCGTCCTGGACTGGGAGGCCGCCTACGCCAAGGGCTACCGCCTGGAGGTCTCGAGCGACGGAAGCGACTGGACGACCATCCACTCCACCACCACCGGCGCCGGGGGCGTCGAGACCCTGACGGTCTCCGGGACCGGCCGCTACATCCGGATGCACGGCACCCAGCGCGCCACCCCCTGGGGCTACTCCCTCCACGAGTTCCAGGTCTACTCCACCACCGGCGGCACCGCCCCCGGCGACGACGTCCTGCTCTCCTACGGCCGGGCCGGCTCCGCCTCGACCTTCCAGAACGACGGCACCTGCTGGGAATGCTCCCCGGACAAGGCGTTCGACCGGGACCCCGCCAGCCGCTGGGCCACCAGCCCCGAGGGCGGCTGGACCGACCCGGGCTGGATCGCCGTCGACCTCGGAGCCCGCGCCGAGATCAACCGTGTGGTCCTCCAGTGGGACCCGGCGTACGCCAGGGCCTACCGGATCGAGGTCTCCGACAACGGGACCGACTGGACGACGATCCACCAGACCACCACCGGCGCCGGCTTCAAGGAGACGCTGGACGTCAGCGGCGCCGGCCGGCACGTACGCCTGTACGCCACCCAGCGCAGCGGTGAATACGGCTACTCGCTCTGGGAGTTCCAGGTCTGGGGCACCGGCGGAGCGCCGATCCCCGCACCGCCGCTGCCCGCGGACCCCACGTACGACCGGCTGGTGTTCAGCGACGAGTTCGACGGACCCGCCGGCGCGGCCCCCGACCCGGCCAAGTGGGTCCCGGAGACGGGCACCGGCCCCAACAACGAGCTGGAGTACTACACGGACAACAAGAACGCCGCCCAGGACGGCGACGGCAGCCTCGTCCTGGAGGCCCGCCGCGAGGAGACGCCCGGTTCCGCCTGCCCGCCCGACCCGCTGAGCGGCAGCACCACCTGCCAGTACACCTCGGCGCGGCTCAACACCTACGGGAAGTTCCAGTTCACCTACGGCCGGGTCGAGGCGCGCATCAAGGTCTCCGGCACGCAGGGGCTCTGGCCCGCGTTCTGGATGCTGGGCGCGGACTACTTCGACGAGGGCCGTCCGTGGCCCTACACCGGCGAGATCGACATCATGGAGCATGTCGGCAAGGAGCCGAACACCACGTACTCCACCCTGCACGCACCCGCGTACAACGGCGCGGCCGGCTACGGAGCCCCCTACTCCCTGCCCGGCGGCGCGAACTTCGCCGACGACTTCCACACCTTCGCCGTGGACTGGAACAGCCGGGGCATGACGTTCCGGGTGGACGGTCAGGTCACGCACACGGTCGACAAGGAGGAGCTGGAGCGCACCCGCGGACCCTGGGTGTTCGACCACGACTTCTTCCTCATCCTCAACAACGCGGTCGGCGGTGACTGGCCCGGCCCGCCCGACGCCACCACACGCTTCCCGCAGAAGCTGAGCGTCGACTACATCAAGGTCTGGCAGTAGCCGCATCCGCCGACCCGGGGGCGTCCGGACGGTGCGGCTCTCCCGCCGTCCGGACGCCCTCCCCGGCTCAGCGACCCGCCGCGGACCCGCCGCCGCGCGGCGCGTACAGGATCCACAGCGGTCCTTCGGCGAGATCGACGCGCTGCCCGTCCGGCGTCCTGAACACCGTGTCGGCACCGGCCGCGCTCCGCGTCCACCGCGCCTCGTACGCCCGGCCGTCCCGCAGGACGACCGCGCTCCCCGCCCCCACCGTCTCGGTGAACGGGGTGTTGTTCCCCGACCGGTCGCGGAAGTCCGACGGCCGTACGTCCACGTCCTGGACGACGACCGTACCGGCCCCGAGCCGGTCGCCCTCGGCGGTACGGGCGGGGGAGCCGTCCAGGGAGACGAGCCACCGCTCGCCCTCGGCGGACCAGGTGAACGTCACCGACGCGGACGGATAGCGCACCGTACGGCTGTCCTCCGGCTCCCCGCCGGGAGGCGCCGCACCGAACGCGAGCCCCAGCTCCTCGACGGCGTTCACCCCGGAGGCCTCGAACGGGATGCGCTCCGGCCGCAGGTAGAGGTTGTGCGGTGCGGGCCGGTCCGGACCCCGGAAGTAGGCCCGTGGCGCCTTCGAGGGCGGCACGGCGTCCAGCGGCGCCCGGTCGATGACCGGCAGCAGCCTGCTCTGGGCCCCCGAGAAGGCCAGCGTCGGCCGGTCGAACTGCCGCAGCAGCTCCAGATCGGTCTCCCGCGCGCTGCGCACCGGACCGATGACCGGCGGCAGACCGGAGGAGTAGACGGCGAGAATCCGGCTCAGCCCGGCCTCCACCTGCTCGACGTAGACGATGTCGGCCCGCTCCAGCCCGGTATGGGGGCGTGCGGGCGCCACATTGTCGATCTTGACGGCGAGCACGTGGGCGGCCCCGCCCGTATCGGAGGGAGAGCTGCTGCGGGGCGAGGGCGACCCGTCCCCGCCCGTGCATCCCGCGACCACGGCCAGCACGAGCGCGGTGAGCAGGGCTGCGGCCGAGGTCCTGACTCCGGCTGCGGACATGGCGACCGCCCTTCCGGGGCGCCGGCCGGCGGTGCCTGCGGAACACCGTCGTGTCGGGACCCCCCGTCCATCATCCACCATCAGGTGTCCCGCGCGCCCGCGATCGCGTGGGAAGCCGCGCCGGGCCCGGACGGTCAGGACATGGCCGGAACTGCTCTGCGCCGCGCCCCCGATTCCGCTTCCGAAGGCGCTGTTCGCTCTCTACGGTTGCACCAGTGACGGGTTGCGTACCCGTCCGGTGCGACAGGCGAGGCAGAGGGGGGTTCGGTGGAAGCCGAGTTGACGGCACTGGCGGCATCGGGTGCGACGACGTTCGTCGGGCTGATGGCGACGGAGGCCTGGACACAGGCGCGCGGGCGCGTGGCCCGGTTCCTGGGCCGGGGCGAGGACGACGAGGCGGTCGACGCGGAGCTGGAGGAGTCCCGCGCCGAGCTGACGGCGGCCCGCGCCGAGGCCGACGAGGAGACGGCCGCGGACATCGAGGCGGAGTGGCGGACCAGGCTCCGCCGGACCCTGCGCGCCAACCCGGAGGCGGCCGAGGAGCTGAGGAGCCTGCTCGACGAGCTGTCGCCCCTGGAGCCCGAGGGCAAGAACGTGTCGATCAACCACAACACGATCAGCGGTGGCACCTACCACGGACCGGTGATCATGGCCCAGTCGATTCACGACGGCGGGCGCACGATGCCCCGGCGGGAACCGGGCGTCAGGTGACGGCCCCGGGTTCCGGCGACGGGTCCCGGCACATCGTCGCGCGGAACGACTTCTCCGGCACGAGCCACGGACCGGTCGTGCAGGCCGGCACCATCCACGGCGGCATCACCTTCCACGTCGAGCCGCCGCCGCCGGTCGGAACGCAGGTCACACCCGACGAGATCCCGCCACTGACCGTCCGGTTGATCGACCGGACAGCAGGCCTCGCCACGCTCGACGGCTGGCTGGTCCCCGAGCCGGACGGCGAGGACGACGAGGACGACGGCTCGAGCGTGGGCTTCGCCGCGCTGCACGGGCCGCCCGGCGTCGGGAAGACCGCGCTGGTGTCCCGCTGGGCCGAGCGGGGACGCAAGCGGTTCCCGGACGGACAGATCTATGTGGACTTCGCGACCCTGCGGGGAGAGTCGATGGGCGCGGACGTCTCCGAGGCGGCCCGGTGCTGCCTGCGGTCCCTGGGCATCGACGACGCCTACATCCCGGCCACGTTCGCGGAACGCGTCCGGCTGCTGCGGAGCCGGTCGGCGGACCGGCGGCTGCTGGTCTTCCTGGACAACGTCTCCCAACCCGCACAGGCCGCCGCGCTGATCCCCAAGGGACGGGGCAGTTTTCTGGTGGTGGCCGGAGGCAGCGGGCTCGGAGAGCTCGCCGCCTCCGGGGCGAAGCTGATGCCGGTGGAGCCGCTCGACCGGGACAGCGCCCTGGAAGTGCTCGCCGACCGGTGCGGAGCGGACAGGATCGCGGCCGACCCGGCCGCGGCGGAACGCCTGGTGGAGCTCTGCGACGGACTGCCGGTGGCGCTGCACGTGGTCGCCGCGCGGCTCGCGGCCAAGGCCCGGCTCACCCTGGCGGCGCTGGTGACCGAGCTGGCCGAGGAGCCGCGCCGGCTGGCAGGGATGTCCCTCGGAAAGGAACGGTCCGTGGCCGCAGCGTTCGATCTCGCCTACCGTGAACTCCCTCCGGAATCGGCCCGGTTCTACCGCCTCATGGGCTGGTATCCGGGAGCCGCCTTCGACGCCGGAGTCGCCGCGGTGGCGACCGGTCTGGACCCGGAACGCACCGCGGACGCGCTGGAGGCGCTGACCGGGGCCAGCCTGCTGGAGGAAACGCCGGACGGGCGCTTCTGCTTCCACGGCCTCGTGCGGCTGCACGCGGGTGAACGCGCGGCGGCGGAGGAAGCGCCTGCCGAGCGGACCGCTCTGGTACGGCGGGTGACGCTGCACTACCTGGCCCTCACCGCGCTCGCCGACCGGGCCGTGCGGCTGGACCGGCTGCGGATCGCCGACCACACCCACCTGCTCGCCGGCGTTCCCGACCCCTTCGGGGCCGAGGACGGACCGCAGCCGCTGGCCTGGCTGGAGGCCGAGCACCGCAACATCCTCGGTGTGCTGAGGGCCGCCGCCCGCGAGGAGACGCTGCTCACCGAGGTCTGGCAGCTCGCGGAGGCGTTCACGGTCCTGTTCTTCCACCACCGGCACCTCGGCGACTGGCGGGAGTCGCTCGAACTCGGCGCGGCGGCCGCTGCCGGGGCCCTGGCCCCGGCAGCCGAGGCACGCCTGCGCAGCCTGCTGTCACGCCCGTTGACGGACCTGGGCGAGTACGAGGCCGCCCGGCGCGAGCTGGACATCGCCCAGGCCTGCGCCGAGGTGGCGGACCATCTGGTCGTCCGCGCCTCCGTACAGGAGTTCTCCGGACGGTACTGGGACCGCACCGACCCGGCGCGGGCCATGGCGGCCTACCGCAACGCCCTCGACCTCAACACGGCCGCGAACGAAGGCCGCGGCGCCGCCATAGCGGCCTACTTCCTCGGCTGCGCCCAGGATGCGGCCGGGGATCCCAGCGGGGCCCTGGACACCCTGCGCGGAGCTCATGACGAGCTCATCGCACGGAAGGACCGGCGGATGGCGGCCCGGGTGCAGGCGGCCATCGGCATCGCCCACGATCACCTGGAAGAGACCGACAAGGCGGTACGGGCGCTGGGCGAGGCGGCCGAGATCCTCGGCGAGGAGCGGGCGACCCACTACGAGGCCCAGGCACTCGTCGCGCTCGCCGACATCCAGGAGCGCGCGCAGGGCGACCCCCGCGCGGTACGCGCCCGGCTGCGACGGGCCCTGGAGATCTACGAGGCCGGGGGCAGCCCCCGCGCGCAGGAGCTGCGGGACCGGCTGGCCGCGGGAGAGCCGACCGGAGGAGAGCCGGCGGGGTGACGCGAGGCGTTGCGCGGGCTCAGCCGGGCGAGCCGCCCCGCCGGGGCGGACGCAGCCGGAGCGCCACGTCCTCGTCGCGCCCGCCGACCCGCACGGTCACCAGGGCGTCGTCCAACGGGGCGGCGGCGCGCAGCAGCGTGTAGACGGCCGCCGCGGGCAGCCCGGGGTCCGGCGCCGGACCCGTCATGGCGGCCTCCACGATCCGGCCGTCCCGCAGTCCGACCAGGGCGCCGCCCCCGGCCAGCGCGGTCGCCGCGAGGGCGGCCCCCGGCAGGCGGTCCAGGGTCTCGCCGATCCACCGGACACCCTCCGCCGCGCTCTCTGCGGGAGCACTTCGCAGAAGCACCGAGGCGCTCTCGACCAGACGCCGGTCCGGCTCCCGCTCGTCGCAGGCGAGATGCCGGAAGCGCCCGGCCTGCGCGTCCTCGCCCGGATCGTCCGTCCCCCGCGACACCGCCGCGGGCTGTCTGCGTACGGTGACGGCATCCGGCCCGCCCTTCGGCAGTCCGGTCGTGGTGACCGTCCAGGCGCTGGCCCGCGCGCCCGTCTCGACCGGCTCGGCCAGGAACCGCTCCGGCGGGTCGGCGGACACCGGCCGGGGAAGACCGAGCAGGTCGTAGAGCGCGGACCGCAGTCGGGGCAGCGCCCGGCCCGGCTGGTGGAAGGCGCCCTCGGTGACGGTGGCGAAGAGCTCGGGCCGCTGCACGGCGAGCGCCGCGACGATCTGCGCGTGCACGTCACCGTGGGCGTCGAGGCGGGGCGCGGCCCGGCCGAGCGCGGCCATCGCGGTGCCGGGCACGGCCTCGCTCCCGAAGGCCCCCAGCAGCACCGGTTTGCCGAGCGCCGCACCGTACAGCGTCACCGACCCGTGGTCGCCCACGACCAGGTCCGCCGCGACCAGCGCCGACCGCCACGCGTGGATGTGGGGAATGAGCATCAGTCCCGCGTCCAGGGCGGGCGCCAGGATCGTGCGGATCTGCCAGGAACCGTGCCCCGACCAGACGTTGGGGTGCACGATCGCCGCCACCCGGAACTCGTCGTAGGGCAGGGCGGCGAGAACGCGGGCCGCCAGCTCGGGGTCCTGCCCGAACAGGGAGGTGGGGCCCCAGGTGGAGCTGAGCACCACCAGCCGGTGCGCGTCGGGCACGCCGAGCGCCCGGCGGTAGGCGCCCGCCCGGTCCGCGCTGCCCAGCAGTTCGTCGTAGCACGGGTCGCCCACGAGCAGGGTGCGTCCGGACGCCTTGGGATGCGAGGAGAGCAGCTGTTCCTCCTGCCCCGGATGCGAGATGGCCAGCCAGGCCCTGCCGGATTCCAGCAGGCTGTCCGGCACGACCCCCGACAGCCGGTCGCCCGGGGCGCGGGCGTCGGGCACCTGCTTCTGGAAGCCGATGCCGTGCGGCAGCACGAGCACCGGACAGTGCCCGTCGGGGACGTCGATGTTCTCGCTGGCGGTCAGGATCAGATCGGGGTCCGCGTGGCTCACCTGCTCCCAGGGGATGACCCGGCAGCCGGCGTCGTGCAGCAGATCCAGCACCCCGTCGTTGAACGCGGAGGTGGGGTCGTGGGCGAAGACGACCGTCACCCGGCTGTCCCCGCGCAGAAGGGCGGGCAGGCATTCGAGGACCCGTACGGTCGAGGTCACCGTACGGGCCGCTACGACCAGGGTCTTCTCACCGTGGAAGGTGTTCCACCGCCCGGCGTCGCTGCCGACGGGGACACGGAGGGGCTGGCTAGCGTGCATGGCCACCCCGAAAGGCTACGGGCACACCGCCCCAGCG
>NZ_JBIRRY010000007.1:211524-477059 GCF_044333935.1 Streptomyces sp. NPDC020884
CGGCTCGCGGCTCGCGGCTCGCGGCTCGCGGCTCGCGGCTCGCGGCTCGCGGCTCGCGGCTCGCGGCTCGCGGCTCGCGGCTCGCGGCTCGCGGCTCGCGGCGATGGTCGACTTATCGCATCTCAAGTTGTGCTGCAACCTTTTCGGGGCGAACGGGAGCGCAGGGCGGTCGTATTGTACGGGAATCATCACGGGTCGGACCGTGCGACGAAGCGGACGGGCGCCCGGAAACGGGCCTTGCGGGCGGCCCGGCGGAAGGTGGTGAGGACGGCGGGGCCCGCCAGCAGCACGCAGACGAAGTTCGTGACGGCGCGTCCGGTGTCCCAGCCGAGGGACGTGGCGACGTCGAACGCCAGGTAGCGCTGCCACTGCTCGGTGAAGGGGAGACCGGGGAGGTAGGCGATCGAGCTGTTCGGGTCCACCGCGAACGGCCAGAAGGACAGGTTCAGCAGAAAGCCGAAGAGGTAGCCGGAGAGCGAGCCGTAGACGGCGAGCATCAGGACCTCGCGGCGTCCCGTGGCCCGGGGCAGCAGGCCCGCGAGCATGCCGACGAACGCGCAGCCGAACATCTGGTACGGCATCCACGGGCCGACCCCGCCGGTGATCAGCGCGGACGCGAACAGCGAGGTGCAGCCGAGCGTGAAGCCGAAGCCCGGACCGTAGACGCGGCCCGCCAGGACGAGAACGAAGAACACCGTCTCGATGCCCGCCGTCCCCGCGCCGAGCGGGCGCAGCGCCGCGTTCACGGCGGAGAGCACCCCGAGCATCGCCAGGGCCTTGGAGTTGATGCCGCCCTCGGCGATCTCGGAGATCACGACGCACAGGACGAGGACCAGCAGCACGCCGAAGATCAGCGGCGGTGCGTAGTTCGCGCCCAGCCGGCCCGGGGCGACGACGAAGGGCCAGAAGAAGGCAATCAGGCCGAGGAAGGCCGCCATGGCGATCACGACTCCGGCGCGCGGCGCTATGCGGATGGCCCCGGCGGAGCGGTCTGCGAGCTCCTTCACGCGCCCGCCTCCTCGCGCGGGAGCACCGCGGCCACCTGGTCGACCGTCAGGTACGGCAGCGGCGACAGGATCTTCGCCACCTGTGGGGCGAAGACGGGGGAGGCGACGATCACCTCGGTGGTCGGGCCGTCCGCGACGATGTCGCCCTCGGCCAGCACCACGACCCGGTCGGCGGCCCGCGCCGCGAACTCGACGTCATGGGTGGAGATCACCACCGACCTTCCCTCGGCGGCCAGTTCGTCGACCATGGCGATCAGCTGGGTCTTCGCCCGGTAGTCGAGACCGCGCGTCGGCTCGTCCAGCAGCAGCACCCGGGGCGCGGCCGTCAGCTGGATCGCGAGGACCAGCGCCAGCTTCTGGCCCTCGGAGAGGTCGCGCGGATGCGTCGCACCGTCGATGCCCGGGGTCAGCCGGTCCAGGATCGCCCGAGCGGACGGCCCCGTGGCCCCGGTCGGGCCCCTGTCGTCGCCCCCGGTCGCGGACTCGGTGTCGGCCTGGTCGAGTTCCTGCTCGACGCTCTCCAGGTACAGCAGGTCGGTCGGGGTCTGCGGCACGAGTCCGACCAGCCGTCTGGCCTCCGCGGCGGACACGCTCTTCGGATCGCGGCCCTTCGCCGGACCCGGTTCACCGGACCCGTCCCGGCCCACCCCCACCGTCCCGGACGTGCGGGGCCCCGAGCCCTGGAGCGCCCACAGCAGCGACGACTTGCCCGAGCCGTTGCGGCCCATCAGAGCCGTGACCTCACCGGCCCGCAGATCGAGGTCCACCTCCCGCACCGCCGGTACGCCCCGGTAGGCGACCGTGACTCCCCGGGCCCTGAGCAGGTCCGGCCCCGGTGCGGCCGGAACCGGCCGCACCGGCGGGGGCGCCGTGGCCTCCAGCGCCGTCCGCAGCGGGCGGGCGGCGCGCCGGGCGTCGCGTACGGACAGGGGCAGGGGCGACCAGCCGGCCGCCCGGCCCAGCTCGACGATGGGCGGGGCGATCGACGACGCCGTGAAGATCTCCGACGGCGGGCCCGAGACCACCCGGCCGTCGCCGGGCAGATGGATGACGCGGTCGGCGTACTGCACCACCCGCTCCAGCCGGTGCTCGGCCAGCAGCACCGTCACTCCCAGGTCGTGGACCAGCCGGGTCACCGCGGCCAGCACCTCCTCGGCCGCCGTCGGGTCCAGCGCGGACGTCGGCTCGTCCAGCACCAGGACCCGGGGATGGGCGGTGAGCACGGAACCGATCGCGACACGCTGCTGCTGCCCGCCGGACAGCTCGTACAGCGCCCGATGGCGCAGATCCGCGAGCCCCAGCAGGTCGAGCGTCTCCTCGACGCGCTTGCGCATCACCGCCGGCGCGATGGCCAACTGCTCCATCGCGTACGCGAGTTCCTCCTCGACCGTGTCCGTCACGAAGCCGTCCAGCGGATCCTGTCCCACCACGCCCACGACATCGGCGAGTTCGCGCGGCGGGTGGCCCGCCGTGTCGCGACCGTCGACCGTGACCGTGCCGTACAGCGTGCCGCCGGTGAAGTGCGGGACCAGCCCGTTGACCGCGCCCAGCAGTGTCGATTTGCCGACCCCCGTATGGCCCACGACGAGGCAGAGTTCGCCCTCGTCGACCACCAGGTTCACGTCCCGCAGGACCGGCTCGTCGGCGCCGTCGTACTCGACGGACACCTGGTCGAAGGTGATCATGCGGCTTCCTCGGTGCGGGGCGCGGTGATGTGCGGGGTGGGCGGGCTCGGCGGCGGGGCCAGGAACCCGGCGGCCCCGGCGAGCAGAACGGCGGCGGCCGGGACGAGCGGCAGCGTCGGCCAGCTCAACGGATAGATGGACGGGTTGAGTTCGGCCGGGTCGTAGCCGACGTTGACGAACAGCAGCACCGCGGAGAGCACCCCGCAGGACGCCACCGCCCACTCCGCGAACCGCCACGGATCGGGCCGGTACGTCGTACGCGTCACCCGTCGCCCGCCCAGCCGCAGCCCGGCCAGGCAGAGCACCGACCCGGCCGCCAGCGCGGGCAGCCCCAGCAGCCCCGGCGCCGTCGCGTCGAGGAGACCGTACGCACCGGCGCACAGACCGCACATGCCGAGCAGCATCAGCGCCCCGGTCAGCCGCCGTGAGCGCGGCGTCGCCGATCCGGCCCGGCCGTAGCCGCGCGAGTCCATCGCCGCGGCCAGCCGCAATGACCGTTCCAGCGCGTCCTCCAGCACCGGGACGACGATCCCCCGCAGCGCCCCCAGCCCCTTCCTGCGACCGGTCCGCAGCCGGCGGGCACGGGCCACCCGCTGCACGCTCTGCACCAGTTGGGGGGCCACGCTGATCGACACGGCGACGGCGACGCCCAGTTCGTACAGCGCGCCCGGCAGCACGCGCAGCGCCCGCTTCGGGTTGGCGAGGGTGTTCGCCGCGCCGATGCAGCACAGCATGCACGCCAGGCGCAGACCGTCCGTGGCGGCCGACAGCAGCGCCTCCAGCGAGACCGGGCCGCCCAGTTGGATGCCCGCGTACCAGTCCGGCGTCGGGATGTGCGGGAGGGAGAAGAGGCGGTGGTCGTTCGGGGTGACGCCGGTGGCGAACACCGCCCGGAACACCACCCGGATCGCGACGACCGTCAGCGCCAGGTAGAGGTAGTACTTGAACCCGCGGGCCCAGGGGGCCTCGGTGCGCCGCACGGTGATCACATAGCCGAGCACCGCGAGGACCAGGAAGAGCAGCAGCGGGTTGTTGGTCCGGCTGACCGCCGTGGCCAGGGCCAGCGCCCAGATCCACCAGGCGACCGGGTGCAGGGTGCGCGGCAGCCGCCGGCCGCCGGTGTCCGGCCCGGCCCCCTCGCCCGTCCGGGCCACGCGCTGGTCGGTCGTACGGGCCACGCGCGGACTACTGCGCACGGCGGCGGCGCTTCGCGGCGAACACGGCGGCGCCGCCGATGGCCACCACGAGTGCGGTCGTCACCGCCACCGGCGCCATCGACCCGGAGTCGTGCTCCGCGCCGGCCGCCGGGGCCGCGTCCACCACCTTCGCCGACGCTCCCGGCGCGGCCGCCGCCGCACCCGTCGTCGCCGAACCGGAGGCGCTGGGCGGGGGTGTGGGAGAGGCGGACGGGGACGGGGTCGTGGACGCGGACGGCGACGCCGGATCCGAGGGCTTCCGCGAGGGGGCCGGGGGCGGCGGAGCCTGGTCGCCGCCGCCCGGCCGCTGGGTCGTCCGCGTCGCGTCGGGCTTCGGCTCCGGCGCCGGATCGCCGCCCGTGGGACGGGCGTTGTGGGCGCGCAGCTGGTCCGGCGTGACGGTGGGGCGGCCCTTCGTGCCCCCGATGTCCGTCCCGCCGAAGATCCACAGATCCACGCTGCCCGGCCGGGGCCGGTAGCTCATCGCGCCGAGCTGGCTGTACTCCCAGGTGCTCTCCCCGGGGTCGGCGTGCCAGTACGACCAGTAGGCCGAGGCGGGCGGCGTGAGGACGCAGTCCTCCTGCTGGGACGTCGGATACTGCCGGCCGCCCTGGTGTCCGCTGTAGCCGATCCGGCAGATGAACGCCGGGCCGTCGTGCCCGGTGCCGGTGGTCCGCCAGCCGCCCTGGTTGAGCAGCTCGTAGCCGGTCGCCGGCGTCGTGCCGCAGGAGCGGTAGACGGGGCCGCCCCAGTGGCTGAAGTCGACCGCCAGCACCACGCCCGACGAGGTGGTGCACCGGCCGATCGGCTGCGGGGCCGCCGAGGACGGACCGGCGGGCACGAGGAGCGCCGCGCCCGTCAGACCGATGGCGGCCAGGGCACGCCCGGCGGTGCGAAGCAGAGGGAAGCTCACCGCGAACCGCCTGCCGCCGTACGCCGGTTGCGGGCGGCTGCGACCGTGCGCCAGCCCGCCAGGACCAGCACCGCGGCGGCCGCCGCGAGGCCGAGCGCCTGCACGCCGGTCGACGCGAGGCCGCCCCCGCCGCCCGGACCGTCGGCGTTGACGACACCGCCGCCCGTGCCGTCCCCGGGGGTGACGATCGCCGGGGCGGACGAGGACGGGACCGGGTTGGGCGTGGTGCCCTCCAGGCTGCGGGTCAGCACACCGAAGGAGATGCCGGTGGCCCCGCCGACGGCCTGCGCCGAGGCACGGATGTCGGAACCCCGCTGCCCCTCCTCGGCCACGTTGAAGCCGCCGTCCGCGTTCTGCTGCGAGGCGAGGAACTTCAGCGCCTTCGTGATCTGCCGGTCGAACTTCTCCGCGTCCAGGGACAGCCCCTGCACGGCGAGCGCCGCCGAGTTGACCGAGTTGCCGGACGCGCCGGGGAAGCCGCCGTCCGGCAGCTGCTGTGCGGCGATCCAGGCCAGGGCCTTGTCCACGGCGGCCGTGTGCGCGCCGCCCGGGACCAGGTCCAGGGTCATCGCGGCCATCGCCGTCGAGTCCACCTCCGAGTCGCCCGTCGCCGGGATCAGGCTCGGGAACGCGCCGGACGAGTCGTGCTGGAGACGCGCCAGATACGCGATCGGGGCCTCGGCGGCCTTCGCCTCGCCGGCCCGCACCTGGGCGATGATCCCGAGCGCGTGCGCGAAGACGGACGGTGCGTAGGTGTACGCGCCCTGCGCGGCGCAGCTGCGGTCGGGCGCGGTGCTCGGCTTCTCGCAGACCGCGTCGGCCAGGCCGGCGATCAGGTCCTGGCCGCCGAAGTCGCGCGGATCGCGTTCGACGGCCTGGGCGAGGACGGCCGCCTTGCCCATCGAGCCGCCGAGTGCGTGCTTGCCGCCCACACCGGTCCAGTCGTTCAGGGTCCGGCCCTCGCCGTCCTTGCCACCCTGTTCCAGGAAGTCCACGATCGTGCGCAGCGCGTTGTCGTCATGACCGGTCGCCGCCAGCGCGAACGCTCCGTCGATGGTCAGGCCGAAGTCGGCGCGTCCGGTCTTCTCGTCGGCTTTGTAGTAGCGGCCCTGGTGGAGCTGGCCGGGGGCGGTGAGGTAGGCGACGCCCTTCTTCAGGTCGGGGCCCACGCCCGGCGGGCGCGTCGTCGGCGGGGCGGTGGGACCGGTCGTCGGGGGAGCAGTCGGCGGGACGGTCGGTTCGGGGACCTTGGTGGTGAGGGTGACCAGGCTGGTGTCCGCGCCGGCCAGCACGGTGGGGCCCGTCGCGTACAGCGCGCCGTCGGTGGCGCCCTCGTCGAATCCGAAGCCGCCGTCGTCGAGCTGCTGACGGGACAGCCAGGAGACCGCCGCGTCCGCCGGGCCGCCGTCGCCGAGCGCTCGCAGCGCCTGGGCCGCGTACGCGGTGGCCGCGATGGAGCCGGTGGTCGCACCGTTGTACGGAGGGAACGCGCCCGACTCCAGCTGGGCCTTCTTCAGGTACGCACGCATCCTGGCCACGGCGGCGTCCTGGCCGCCGGCCTCGGCCACCACCTGGGCGACCAGGCCGGTGGTCGCCGGGTCGCCGTCGCAGTACTCGCCGGGGCTGATGAGGATGCTGGTCACCGAGCCGTCCGCGCAGACCAGTTGGGTCAGCCGGGCCACGGTCCCGGCGGGCGGTTCGACCCCGCCGCGCAGCAGCGCCAGTACGGCGAGCGCCTGGCCGTCGGCGTACGTCGCGCCGTGGAAGTCGCCCTTGGCCGTGCAGCCGGGGGTGGGGTTGCCGGAGTCCGGCCCGGCCGGGCAGACGTGCTGCGCGAGGTCGCCGAGCAGGTCGTGGCCGCCGAAGGCGCGCGGGTCGCCCTCGGTGATCTCCGCGAGCAGCGCCAGTCGGGCCGCCGCCGTGGCGTCGGGTGCCTCGTCCGTGCCGGCCGGGTAGGCGTACGCCTCGGTCCGTCCGGCGAGGTGGGCCGTCACCTTGTCCAGGGCCGGTACCCTGCCGTTCGCCGCGGCCAGCGCGTACGCCGCCTCGGTGGTGAGGAGGTCGTCCGGCGTCCCGGATTCCTCGTGCGCGACATGGGTGCCGTCGCGCAGCTGACCGCTCACCCAGCGGGCGGCGGCCGGGAGGTCGATCTCCCCGGCGGGCACACCGGGGCCGCCGGTCGGGTCGTCGGTGGGGCCGGGCGTCGCGCCCCCGCCCGCGCGGACCTCGTCGGGGGTGAAGGTGGGCTTCCCGGTGGAGCCGCCGACGTCGGTGCCGCCGAACACCCAGGCGTCCACGTCACCCGCCTGCGGCCGGCGGTTCATCGCGCCGAGCGGACTGTAGGACCAGGTCTCCTGGCCGGGCGAGGCGATCCAGTACGACCAGTAGGCGGTGGCCTGCGGGGTCAGCACACAGTCCTCGGTCGCCGGAGTCGGGTACTGCGTACCGGAGTCGAAGGAGCCCACGCCGATCCTGCAGATGAAGCCGTCGCCGTCGTGCTGGGTCCCCTCGGTGCTGAACCCGCCCTCGTGGAGGAGGTCGTAGCCGGTGGTCGGGGTGGTGTCGCAGCCGCGCACCACGCCGCCGTCGAACGGGCCGAAGTCCACCGCGACGACGGCGCCCTTCGTGGCCGTGCACTCCTCGACGGGGTCGGCCGCCGCCGGGCCCGCGCCGGTGACGAACGCCACGCTCGCGGCGAAGGTCATCGCCGCGGCCGTGATCAGCGGGAGAAGTCTCTTCTTCCCCACGCGCCGGTCCTGTTGCTGTGCGGTCCCCACCACGGCCCCCTCGTGTCGTCCGGGCGGGCCCCGCGTGGCAGACGGCACCCCGGCAGGGCACGGCCGCGAAGGGGCCGCCCACAGGGAGCTGTTCGAACCACGCCGTAGTCCGCGACGGCGTTTCTCGCTGAAATTCCTGGCCCCAGGCATTCCGGCTCGCCCGCACGACGGCGGGCCTACGGTTGCGGGTCAGCGCCGGATTTCGACCGGCTTCCCCTGGGGCTGAGTGCTTATCAGGCGGATTGGAACACGCTGTCGAAGAGACCGTCAAGGTGGCCTGTGTCTCCTTCGTGACGGCCCCTCGGGGCGGCGGGGCCCTCTCTGGCGCGCCCCCGCCGCCTCGGGTAGCGTCCTGGCCTGCCGTGTGGGGGAACCCGGTGCGAATCCGGGGCTGACGCGCAGCGGTGTGGGACGGCAGGGGGCCGCTCCCGAGCCCGAATGCCCAGCCGGCAGTCGATCCAGGAAAGAAGCCGTACCCACGCGTCCGGGCGTCGGCCACCTTCAGCCTGCCCTGCGCCGTGCGGCCCGGGAGGTGCTGCGGTGCCGTGCGCCCCTCATCCCAGGAGCAGGCACATGCCCCGTTCTGTCACCTCCCGTACGTCCCGTCGCCTCGCCCTCGTGGCGCCCGCCGCCCTCGGGGCGTTCGTCCTCACGGCGCTTCCCGCCGCCGCGACGTCCACGCCCGCGCAGATCGCCACCTCGAAGACCAACGGTGTGGCGTACGTCAAGTCCCTCCAGGCCGCGGACGGTTCGTACGCCGGCTCCGGACTCTCCAACGAATGGGCGTTCAGCGCCTTCGCCGCAGCCGGGACGGCCGCGGTCGACGTGACACCGGGCGGCGACGCCACCAAGAACGCCCGCACCGTCTACCGCAACCTCCTGGCCACCCCCGGCTGGCCCTCCGCCACCCCCGTCGTCACCGACTACCAGCGCGGCACGCTCAACGCGTACGCCGCCGGAATCGACCCCGCCCGGGTCTCCGCATCGCGCAACCTGATCGCCGACATCTACGGCTACTGGCAGAACGCGGAGGCCGGCTACTTCGGCCCGTCCGCCAACTACAACGGCACCGTCTTCGCCGCCCTCGCCCTGGGCGGCGCGAGAACCCAGGCGGGCGGCGGACGGGTCCCGCAGGCGCTCGTCGACAAGATCGTCACCCGCCTCCGGGCCAACCAGCACAACGACGGCGGCTGGACCTACGCCAAGGCCGAGGGCAACGCCACCGAGCTGGCCAAGCCGGGCGACGTCGACATGACCGGGGCCTCGATGGCCGCACTCTGCGTCTCCGGCGTGCCGAACACCGACCCCGACATCCTCCAGGCCAAGGCGTTCCTCAAGAGCAAGCTGATCAACGCCTCCGGCGCGTTCAACGCCCTGTACGGCATCAACTCCAGCTCCAACGGCTGGGCCGTCTCCGGGCTCAACGCCTGCGGCATCAACCCGCAGACCGGCGACTTCCTCACCCCGACGGGCAAGACCCCGATCGACTTCCTGATCGCCCAGCAGTTCACCCCGGGCGGCGGCTTCAAGTACCAGCCCTCCGACACCTCACCGTCCGCCTACTCCTCCCTGGACGCCCTGCGCGCCGTGGCCGGCGGCGGCTTCACCGCGGCCCCGCCCACCCCGGTCACCCCGGGCGCGCCCCGGTGGGTCGCGGCGGGCGGCTTCACGGCCGGTACGGCGACGAAGCTGGCGCTCACCGTGGACGACGGCACCGGCACCCTGAAGGTCTGCTCGGTCGCCTTCACCCCGACCGGCACGAGCACCACCCTCGGCGACGTCCTGACCGCGGCGACGAGCGCCGCCACCCCGGCGGGCTGCGTCGCCTCGGTGGTCCCTGCCTCCGGCAGCGGCACCATCACCTCCGTCAACGGCAAGGCCAACGCCGGCGCGGCGACCTGGAAGGTGTCCGTGGACGGTTCGGCCTTCGCCGGGGCCGCCCGCGACAAGGTGATCGGCGTCGGCGACACCATCGCGCTGCGCTACTCCTGACCCGGTCCGGTGACGGGGACGCGCACCGCCTACGCGGACGGCGTCCCCTTCACCGGGTACGGCACGAACGTGCTGCTGTTCTCGTCGATCGCCAGCGGCTGCCCCAGCGGCGGGACCGCGCGCTGCGGGCAGTCCAGGCGCTCGCAGATCCGGCAGCCCATCCCGATCGGCGTCGCGGCCGAGGCGTTGTCCAGGTCGAGGCCGTCGGAGTAGACCAGCCGCCCGGCATGCCGGATCTCGCAGCCCAGCCCGATCGCGAACGTCTTGCCGGGCTCGCCCCAGCCGCCCCGGTGCCGGGTCACGGCCCGCGCGGTCCACAGATAGCGCTGCCCGTCCGGCATCGCCGCGATCTGCACATGGATCCTGCCGGGCGCGGCGAACGCCTCGTACACGTTCCACAGGGGGCAGGTGCCGCCCGCGCGGGAGAAGTGGAAGCCGGTCGCGGACTGCCGCTTCGACATGTTCCCCGCCCGGTCGACCCGGACGAAGGAGAACGGCACCCCGCGCAGCCGTGGCCGCTGGAGCGTCGACAGCCGGTGGCAGACCGTCGCCCGGGTCCAGATCTGGCAGTGGCTCAAGCACGGGGCGGTCGACCGGGAGACGGTCCTCGGGCTCCTCGACGAAGAGCTGGCCGCGCTCGGAGCCGCCTACCCCTGGGCCCGGCTCGACCAGGTCCGCGACCTGTTCGAACGCACCGGGCTCGGCAGGGAACTGCCCGCCTTCTTCACCGCCGAGGCGTACACCCGGGGTCTCCGCCTCGCTGGAGCGGGCCGTCCGGCGCGGCAAGCTCGACCGCCTCGCCGCCGAGGACGCTCTCGGCAGGCTGCTCTTCACCGGCCGCCTCGACGACCTGGCCGACCGCCGGCTCGTCATCGAGGCCGTCGTCGAGAACGCTGCCGCCAAGACGGAGGTCTTCACCGCCCTCGACAAGATCGTCGAGGACCCCGAAGCGATCCTGGCGACCAACACCTCCGCCCTCCCGGTCATGCGGCTCGGCATGGCGACCCACCGCGCCGACCGCGTCCTCGGCCCGCACTTCTTCAACCCCGTGCCGGTGCTTCCGCTCGTGGAGGTGGTTGGCCGGGCTGCTCGGCCGGAAGAGCGGCCGCGGGTTCCACACGTACGACCGGGGCTGAGGGGCCCGGGTCCGGGGCGCGGCTGACGGACCGTTTGGTCCAGACCTCTTGACCGCAGGTCTGGACCATTCTACGTTTTGGCAGGGTCACGACATGGGGTGGGCGGTGCGAACCCTTCGCACCGGCGCGGCAGACCCGGGCAGGAAGGACACGCGTCATGGGCAGGACATCACGGCTGCTGGGCACCGCACTGGCCGCGGCACTCGTCGTACCGATGCTGATCGGGGCGGCGCCGCCGAAGGCCGCCGCCGACGAGACCTGTCCGGTCAAGTCGAAGCCCGCGGGCAAGGTCCTCCAGGGGTACTGGGAGAACTGGGACGGCGCGGCCAACGGCGTGCACCCGCCGCTCGGCTGGATCCCGATCACCGACTCCCGCATCACCCAGCACGGCTACAACGTCATCAACGCCGCCTTCCCCGTCATCCGCTCCGACGGCACCGTCCTCTGGGAGGACGGCATGGACAGCACCGTCAAGGTCGCTACCCCCGCCGAGATGTGCGAGGCCAAGGCCTCCGGCCTCACCACCCTCATGTCGATCGGCGGAGCCACGGCCGGGATCGACCTCAACTCCACCGCCGTGGCCGACCGGTTCGTCGAGACCATCGTCCCGATCCTGAAGAAGTACAACTTCGACGGCATCGACATCGACATCGAGACCGGCCTCACCGGCTCCGGGAACATCAATGAGCTGTCCCCCTCCCAGGCCAACCTGATCCGCATCATCGACGGCGTCCTCGCCGCGATGCCCGACAACTTCGGCCTCACCATGGCCCCCGAGACGGCGTACGTCACCGGCGGCAGCGTCACCTACGGCTCCATCTGGGGCTCCTACCTGCCGATCATCAAGAAGTACGCCGACAACGGCCGCCTGTGGTGGCTGAACATGCAGTACTACAACGGCAGCATGTACGGCTGCTCCGGCGACTCCTACTCCGCCGGCACCGTCGAGGGCTTCACCGCCCAGACCGACTGCCTCGACCGCGGGCTCGTCATCCAGGGCACCACCATCAAGGTGCCCTACGACAAGCAGGTCCCCGGCCTCCCCGCCCAGGTCGGGGCGGGCGGCGGCCATATGGACACCGGTCTCGTCGCGCAGGCCTGGAACCACTACAACGGCTCCCTCAAGGGGCTGATGACCTGGTCCCTGAACTGGGACGGCTCAAAGGGCTGGACCTTCGGCGACAACGTGAAGGCCCTCCAGGGGCGTTGAGCCCCTGCCCGTTCGGCCGCCGCGCCCCCGGTCCGCTCCGGACCGGGGGCGCGGCGCTGCTCCGGCCGGGGCGCAACACGAGGAAGGCGTGAACCGATCGCGCACCGGGGCGGTCGAGAGAGCAGAATCGGGTACGGACCGGGGTGATCGTTTCCCCGGTGCGCCGGTCCCGTCTCCCCGCGGGCCCGCCGACGACGAAGACGTACGAGGAGAACCGATGGCGCACGAACGGGCCGGGCAGCCGGCGCTCGCCGCAGACCTGGTCGACGTGGCACGGCTGGTGACGGCCTACTACGCCCTCCACCCCGATCCGGCCGAGCCCGCCCAGCGGGTCGCCTTCGGGACCTCCGGCCACCGCGGCTCCGCGTTCGCCGCAGCGTTCAACGAGGACCACATCGCCGCCACCACCCAGGCGATCTGCGACTACCGCACCCGCCAGGGCACCGACGGGCCGCTGTTCCTCGGCGCGGACACCCACGCGCTGTCCGAACCCGCCCGGGTCACCGCACTGGAGGTGCTCGCCGCCAACGGGGCCACCGTCCTCATCGACAGCGAGGACGGCTACACCCCGACCCCCGCCGTCTCGCACGCCATCCTCACGTACAACCGGGGGCGCACCGAGCACCTGGCCGACGGCATCGTGGTCACCCCGTCGCACAACCCGCCCGCCGACGGCGGCTTCAAGTACAACCCGCCGAACGGCGGCCCGGCCGCGTCGGACGCCACCTCCTGGATCCAGGACCGGGCCAACGCCCTGATCGAGGCCGGACTCGGGGAGGTCCGCCGGATCCCGTACGCCCGTGCCCTGGCCGCCGACACCACCCGCCGGCACGACTTCCTGACCGCGTACGTCGACGACCTGCCCGCCGTCCTCGATCTCGACGCCGTACGGGACGCGGGGATCCGCATCGGCGCCGACCCGCTCGGCGGCGCGTCCGTCGCCTACTGGGGGCGGATCGCGGAACGGCACCGTTTCGACCTCACCGTCGTCAACCCGCTCGCCGACCCCACCTGGCGGTTCATGACGCTGGACTGGGACGGCAGGATCCGGATGGACTGCTCGTCGCCGCACGCCATGGCCTCGCTGATCGCCCAGCGCGACGCGTACGCCATCGCCACCGGGAACGACGCGGACGCCGACCGGCACGGCATCGTCACCCCCGACGGCGGTCTGATGAACCCCAACCACTACCTGGCCGTGGCCATCGACTACCTCTACACCCACCGGGAGAACTGGTCCGCCGGGACGGGCATCGGCAAGACCCTGGTCTCCTCGTCGATGATCGACCGGGTCGCGCAGGACCTCGGCCGCACCCTGGTGGAGGTCCCGGTCGGCTTCAAGTGGTTCGTCGACGGCCTCTACGACGGCAGCCTCGGCTTCGGTGGCGAGGAGTCCGCCGGGGCCTCCTTCCTGCGCCGCGACGGCCGGGTCTGGACCACGGACAAGGACGGCATCCTGCTGGCCCTCCTCGCCTCCGAGATCACCGCCGTCACCGGCTCCACCCCCTCCCAGCGCTACGCGCAGCTCACCGGCCGCTTCGGCGACCCGGCCTACGCCCGCATCGACGCGCCCGCCACCCGCGAGGAGAAGGCGGTCCTGGCGAAGCTCTCCCCGCAGCAGGTCAAGGCCGACACCCTGGCCGGGGAACCCGTCACCGCCGTCCTCACCGAGGCCCCCGGCAACGGCGCGGCGATCGGCGGCCTCAAGGTCTGCACCGACAGCGCCTGGTTCGCCGCCCGCCCCTCGGGCACCGAGGACGTCTACAAGGTGTACGCGGAGAGCTTCCAGGGCCCCGGCCACCTGGCCCGGGTCCAGGAGGAGGCCAGGGCGCTCGTCTCCGAAGCGCTGGGCGGGGCATAGGAGTTCG
This sequence comes from Streptomyces sp. NPDC020884, assembly GCF_044333935.1. Taxonomy (NCBI): domain Bacteria; kingdom Bacillati; phylum Actinomycetota; class Actinomycetes; order Kitasatosporales; family Streptomycetaceae; genus Streptomyces; species Streptomyces sp. NPDC020884. The sequence goes on from NZ_JBIRRY010000007.1 coordinate 225,309, forward strand.
ACGGTCGGTGAGCGGCGGCGGACCCGGGCGGGTGGTGCGGGCGCTCAGGAGCCCGGCACCGTCGGACGCACCTGACGCAGGAAGGCCGCGTTGTCCGGTGTGCGCCGGACCCTGTCGAGCAGCGTCTGCAGGGCCCCCTGGGCGTCCCGGGTGTTCAGGGCGCGGCGCAGGGCTCGTACCGCCGCCAACTCGCCGGGAGCGAAGAGGAGTTCCTCCCGGCGGGTGCCGGAGCGGGTGATGTCGACGGCCGGGAAGATCCGCGACTCGGCGGCGGAGCGGTCCAGGCGCAGTTCCATGTTGCCGGTGCCCTTCAGCTCCTCGAAGAAGAACTCGTCGGCCCGCGAGCCCGTCTCCACGAGGGCCGTCGCCAGGATGGTCAGCGAACCGCCCTCCTCGGCACAACGGGCCGCGCCGAACAGCTTCTTGGGGCCGGTCAGGGCCCCCGCGTCGACGCCGCCGCTCAAGGTCCGCCCGCCCGCGCGGGCCGCGTTGTTGTGGGCCCGGCACAGCCGGGTGAGGGAGTCCAGCAGGACCACCACGTCCCGGCCCTGCTCGACGAGGCGCTGAGCGCGCTCGAGAGCGAGTTCGGCCAGGGCGATGTGCTCCTTCGCGGGCCGGTCGAAGGTCGACGCGTACACCTCGCCGCGCACCGAGCGGCGCATGTCCGTGACCTCCTCGGGGCGTTCGTCGAGCAGCACCACCATCAGGTGCGCCTCGGGGTGGTTGGTCGCGACGGCCGCGGCCAGTTGCTGGAGCAGCACCGTCTTCCCCGTCCGGGGCGGTGCGACGATGAGGCCGCGCTGCCCCTTGCCGACAGGGGAGACGAGGTCGACGACGCGGGGCGCGGGCCCGCCGCGCGGCGTCTCGAGACGCAGCCGCTCGTGGGGGTGGACCGGCGTCAGGTCGCGGAAGCGGGCACGGCCCCGCAGGGCTTCCGGGGCGAGTCCGCCCACGCGGTCGACCGAGGACAGGACGCGCGGCCGGTCGCAGCCGCCCTCGACGGCATCGCCCTTGCGCAGCCCGTGGCGGCGGATCAGGGCGGACGACACCTGGATGTCGTCGGGGGAGGGGTGGCCGCCGTGGACCCGGAGCATGCCGTGTCCGGTGTCCGTGGTGTCGAGGAGGCCGGCGACCCGGACAGGGTGCTGCTCCCGGGCTGCGGGGCGTTCGAGTGTGGTGGTCATGGGAGGGGGTCCTTTCGCGGACAGGCGAATGAGGGGACCGGCGTACGGAGGGGCGGTTCGATCACGCCACGCACCGGGGGCACGGAAGCCCTGGGCCGGAGAGACAGCGAATACGCTGGGAAGATGCTGGATCGCCGGTCGGAAAGGACGGGCGCAACAGCGGTGGAGAGGAATCAGCACCGGTGCCCGATGAGAAGGGGCATGCACATGTGCTGATCGCACTGTACCACTGTGCGCCGAGATCATGCGGAGATCGCGCCGGGACCGCGGCCGGGACCGCGCCCGAAGAGTGCCGGAACAGCGCCGGAAAGGGCTCGAGGGCGGTGGGAACCCCGAGGCTTCGGGGTTCCCACCGCCCTCGGTGGCCGTGGACGGACCGCAGGTCAGCCGGTCACGCCCAGCAGGGGAGCCCAGGACTCCAGTGCGGGCTTCTCGGCGAGGTCGGCGAAGGCCACCTCGATGCCGTGGTCGCGGCGCCAGGCGGCGGCCAGCGACATCAGGCGGACCGAGTCGAGACCGTAGTCGACGAGGTTCTCGTCGAGGGGGATCTCCTCGGGGTCCTCGCCGAGGACGTCGGCGACATCGGCACGGAGCTGTACGAGCGTGAGCGTCACGGGGGTCACTTTCCTTCGAAGACGGTCCGGGTGGTGGTGACGACGGCGCACTTGCCCGCGGCCCACCGCAGCGCCATCGCGTGGTCCTCGGCCGAGAAGTCCGCCACCGCGTCGGCCACCACGAACGCCTGGATGTCCTGCATCCAGGCATCGCACGCGGTCATCAGCACGCCGATATGGGCGTAGACGCCGGTGATGACGATCTGGTCGCGGCCCTGCTCGCGCAGCCTCTCCAGCAGATCCGTGCGGACGAAGCCGCTGTACTTCCACTTGGTGAGGACGGTGTCTCCCGCGTCGGGCGCGACCTCGTCCGCGATGGCCGCCAGGTTCTCGTCGGCCGGGAGACCGGGACCCCAGAAGTCCTGCTGGAGGCCGCGTTCCTCGGCGCTCTGGCCGCCGGGCTGCGCGGTGTAGAGCACCGGGACGCCCAGCCGCGCCGCGTCCTTCTTCAACTCGGCCACATGGGCGAGGAGTTCGGGCACGGGCGCGGCCCGGCGGTCGTACGCCGACAGGAAGTGGTTCTGCAGATCGTGGACGAGGAGCACCGCACGCGCGGGGTCGACGCTCCAGCCGACCCGGTTGGCGGGCAGTTCGTCGGCGGTCGGCAGGGGGTAGGGGGCGATGGCGGGCAGGGCCATGGTGGAGAGGGTTCCGTTCGGAGAGTTGTTCAGCGGGACGGGGCCGGCGACGGTGCCGGGGAGGGGACCGGAGCCAGGGCGGGAGAGGAAGCCGGGGCGGGAGAGGGAGCCGGGGCCGGCGAGGCGATGCGGGCGGCGGCGTTGCGCAGGTCCTTCTTGGAGACCTTGCCCACGCCGGTCTGCGGGAACGCGGCGACGAACTCGACCCGGTCCGGCACCTTGTAGGCGGCCAGGCCCCGCTCGCGGACGAACCGCTTGACGGCCACCGCCTTGAGCGGACCCGCGCCCGAGCGCAGGATCACGTAGGCGCAGACGCGTTCGCCCAGATACGGGTCGGGCTCGGCCACCACGTTGGCGTCGTGCACGGCCGGGTGGGCGAGGAGGTGGTTCTCGACCTCCTCGGCGGCGATCTTCTCGCCGCCCCGGTTGATCTGGTCCTTGGCGCGCCCCTCGACGACGAGGTGCCCGGTCGCGGTGGTCCGCACGATGTCGCCGGTGCGGTAGAAGCCGTCCTCGGTGAAGGAACGGGCGTTGTGCTCGGGGGCGTTCCAGTAGCCCCGGATGGTGTAGGGGCCCCGGGTCAGCAGGTGGCCGGTCTCGCCCGGGGCCACCTCCCGGTCCTCGTCGTCGACGACGAGGATCTCGTCGTCGGGCGAGATGGGCCGCCCCTGTGTGGTGACGATCGTCTCGACCGGGTCGTCCAGCCGGGTGTAGTTGACCAGGCCCTCGGCCATGCCGAAGACCTGCTGGAGCGTGCAGCCGAGCGCGGGCCGCACCCGGCGGGCCGCCTCCTCGCTGAACTTGGCGCCGCCCACCAGCAGAACGTCCAGGCTGCCGATGTCGTGCGCGGTGCCGGGCGCGGCCTCCGTCCAGAGCAGGGCCAGCGGCGGCACGAGCCCGGTGATGGTGACGCCCTCGCGCTCGATCAGCGGGAAGGCCACCTCCGGCGAGGGCCCCGGGCACAGCACGACACGGCCCCCGGCGTACAGGGCGCCGAGCGAACCGGGGGAGGAGAGCGGGAAGTTGTGGGCCGCCGGAAGGACGCAGAGGTAGACGCTGTTCTCGTCGACCGCGCAGATCTCGTTGGAGCCCCGCAGCGAGTAGATGTAGTCGTCGTGGGTGCGCGGGATCAGTTTCGGTATGCCGGTGCTGCCGCCGGAGAGCTGGAGGAAGGCCAGGTCGTCCGGGCGCGGGCCGCCGTAGCCCACCGGCTCCTCGGCGACCTCGGCCAACGCCTCGAACGCGCCGGGATCCCCCTGGGCGACGAACACATGGCGCAGCGTGCCCACGTCCGCGAGGGTCTTCGACGCCAGCTCACGGTAGTCGTAGCCGCCGTGCTCGGCCGCGATGACGTACGCCACCGCCTCGGTGAACTCGCAGAAGTAGGTGATCTCGCTCTCGCGGTGCGCGGGCAGCGCGAAGACCGGCAGCGCGCCGATCCGGAACAGCGCGAAGATCACCTCGAAGAACTCGGCGATGTTGGGGAGTTGCACCACCACCTTGTCGCCCTTGGCGATGCCGCGGGCCAGGAAGCCCGCCGCCAGCCGGTCGGCGCGCCGGTCGAGATCGGCGTACGTCCACCGGCTGCCCGCCGCCGGGTCGACGATCGCGACCCGGTCCGGGTGCGCCTCGGCACGCTGCCGGAGCATCTCCCCGAAGGTCTCCCCGCGCCACCAGCCGGCCGCCCGGTACTTCTCCGCGCATTCGGCGGGCCAGGTCGGCGCCGCCGCGTCCGTACTCACAGCTCGGCTCCCACGGCGCTCAGGAAGGTGCGGAACTTCGCCGCGGTCTCGGCGGTCTCCGCCTCGGGTTCGGAGGCGGCGACGATGCCCGCCCCCGCGAAGAGCCGCAGCAGGCGCTCCTCGGCCTCGGCACAGCGGATCGTGACGACCCAGTCGCCGTCGCCCTCGGCGTTGCCCCAGCCGATCATGCCGGTGAAGAATCCGCGGTCGAACGGTTCGGTCTCCGCGATGACCTGACGGGCCGTACGCGTCGGCGTCCCGCACACGGCGGGCGTCGGGTGCAGCGCGCAGGCCAGCTCCAGCGCCGAGGCGTCGGGGGAGACGAGGGTGCCGGTGACCGTGGTGGACAGGTGCCACATGGTGGCGGTGCGGATGAGCGTCGGGCGGGCCGGGACGGTCAGGTCCGTGCAGTACGGGGCGAGCGCCTGGTGGACGGCGTCCACGACGACGGCGTGCTCGTGGAGGTCCTTGACGGACTCCAGCAGCGTCGCCGCCCGGCGCACGTCCTCGGCGAGGTCGGCGCTGCGCGGGGTCGAACCGGCGAGCGGATTGGCGACGACCTGCCTGCCGTGGCGGGAGACGAGCAGCTCGGGGCTGGCCCCGACGAGGGTGCGCCCGGGGCCGGTCGGCAGGGCGAAGGTGTAGCCGGAGGGATCACGGCGGGCGAGGCGCTGGAGCATCGCGGGCAGGTCGAGGGGGCGCTCGGAGGTGAGTTCGAGGGTGCGGGCCAGGACGACCTTGCTGAACTCGCCGCGCCACATGCGCTCCACGGCGGAGGCGACGCCCTTGCCGTAGATCTCCGGTTCGGGCACCGGGCGGATCTGCCAGTTCCCCGCCGCGGGGGCGCTCGCGGGCAGGGCGATGAGCGGGTCGGAGGCGAGCGGCGGCGCGGTGCGCACCTGCTCCGGGACGCTCAGGGCGGCCGGGGCGGTGTGGTCGAAGGGGATGGCGCCGAGCACCACCGGCGACTCCTGGCCGGCGGCGACCGCTGCGGCGAGCGTGGCGTCCACCCGCGCGGTCAACGGTCTCTCGTCATGGGGGACATGGCGTCCCGGTCCCCGTGCGAGCAGGGTGCGTCCGGGGGTGGCGAGAAAGTGGTCGCCCGGTGTGTAGGCGTCCAGCAGCGAAGTGGCCGCTCCTACGGCCGGGTGGGCCGGATCGGCCGGGGCGGTGTGCGTGGCGACCTGGGGTGCCGTCGACACGGGGACTCCATTCTCGATGGTCCCGTCAGCGGGGTGCGGGGGGCTGGATGGGAGGTGAGGAAAAGGGGAAGAGGCGGGCGGGCGGTCAGCGCAGGGTCGCGCCGCCGTCGACGTACAGCTCCTGCATGGTGATGTGGCGGGCGCGGTCCGAGGCGAGGAACGCCACCGTCTCCGCGATGTCCCCGGGGTCGGCGATCCGGCCCAGCGGAATGCCGGTGCGGTACGTCGAGGAGTCCCCGTCGATGACGCGCTGTTCGGCGCCCGGGTCGGTCCACAGCGCGCGTTGCATCGGCGTGTCGGTGGAGCCGGGAGCGACGACGTTGCAGCGCACGCCGCTGCGGGCGAGTTCGAGGCCCAGACACTTGGTGAACATGGCGGCGGCCGCCTTGGAGGCGGCGTAGGCGGCCATGCCGGTGCGGGGGATCCCGGCGGCGTTGGATCCGACGGTGACGACCGCGCCGGATCCGCGGGCCGCCATGAGCGGTGCGACGGCCTGGGAGACATGGAAGACGCCGGTGGCGTTCACCGCGAAGGTGTCCGCCCAGTCCTGCGCGGAGAGCACGGCCGCCGGGCCGGTGCGCAGGATGCCCGCCACGTTCACCAGGACGTCGACCGGACCGAGTTGGCGCTCGACGCGGGCCACGGTGCTCTCCACCGAGCTCCGGTCGGTGATGTCCATCACATACGGGTCCAGGCTGCCCGCCGAGCGCTCGTCACCGGGCAGTTTCTCCTGCGTCCGGGTCCACTCGGTGGCCAGCGCCTCGATGCCGGGCAGGACGCGGTCGGTGGCGGCCACGCGGGCGCCGAGCGTGGCGAGCAGGTCGGCCACGGCCGCGCCGATGCCTTGTGCGGCACCGGTGACCAGAGCAGTGCGGCCGAGGAACTCGCCACTTCTGCCCGGTATGTGCTCAGGCATGAGCAACCTCCTCCGGTTGTTAGGTAAGGGTAACCTAAATTAGATCGACTACCGAGAAGGGTGTCGGATCGTCGATATCTACTTAGGCTAGCCTCACCTTATGCAAACGCCGCGCACGGGGACCACGGCCTCGGCTCCCGAACATGACTCCTCGACTGTTCAGTTGGACGGGGGCGAAGCCGACCGGGCGACGAAGGCCCCGCCCGCCGGACGCGAGGAGGCATCCCCGGCCGGCACCGGGGGAACGCCGTCGGCCCGCCCCACGACGGGCCCGCGCGGCCGGACCGTGGCGATCGCCGTCGGGGGACTGGCCCTCGCCGTGCTGCTGTTGACGGCCCTGTCCCTCTCGATCGGCGCGGGCGAGGTCGGACCCGGCGGCGTCCTGGACTATCTGCTCGGCCGGGACGGCGCGCGCGACAACGCCCGGCTCTCCCTCGTCGTCGGCGACCTGCGCCTGCCGCGCACCCTCACCGCGCTGCTCGTCGGAGCCGCCCTCGGCGTCGCCGGATGCCTCCTCCAGGCGGTCACCCGCAACCCGCTCGCCGAGACCGGACTCCTCGGGGTCAACGCGGGCGCCTCGCTCGGCGTCGTCGCGGGCATCGCGCTCCTGGGCTTCGATTCCGGTTACGCCTACCTGGTCTGCGCGTTCGTCGGCGCGGTGGTCGCCAGCGGCCTGGTCCTCCTCATATCCGGCAGACGCGGCGGCGGCTCCCCCATGCGCCTGGTCCTCGCGGGCGCGGCCCTCGGCGCGACCTTCGGCGGGCTCACCAGCGTCATCGTCGTCAACTCCGCCGAAACCTACGACCGATTCCGCTTCTGGGTCCTCGGCTCCCTCGCCGGGGTCGAGGGCTTCGGCGAACTCGGCCGCCTCGCCCCCGTCCTCGCCCTCGGCTTCCTCGTCGCGCTTCTCGTCGCGCGCCCGCTCTCCGCCCTGGCGCTCGGCGACGACCTGGCCCGCAGCCTCGGCCACCGGCCCCCCGTGATCCGTACGGTGGTCGCCATCGGCGTCACCCTCCTGACCGCCGCCGCCGTCGCGCTCGCCGGACCCATCTCCTTCCTCGGCCTGCTCGCCGGCTTCCTCGCCCGCGCGCTCGCCGGCACCCGGCTGGCGGCCCGGATCCTGCTCGCCGGGCTCATCGGCGCCTGCGTCCTGACCATCTCCGACATCGCCGCCCGCGTCGTCTCCCGGCCCTTCGAGGCGCCCGTCTCCGTCATCGTCGCCCTCATCGGCGCCCCCGTCCTCATCGCCATCGTCCGCTCCCGGCAACTGGCCTCGATGGGCATGACGGAACCGGCCACCGAGGAACGCGCCCCCGATCGCCCCCGCCGCCTCCGGATCGCCCTGCCCCGCCCGGCCCGCCGCACGCCGAAGACCCTCCGGGCCCGCCCGGCCGACACCCTGGTCCTGCGCCGCGGCCCCCTGTCCCTCCTCGTCACCCGGCGCGCCGCCCTCGCCGCCCTCGCCCTGACCGGGGCCCTCCTGCTCGCCGTGGTCCTCTCCGCGTACGCGGGCCAGAGCGACATGGGCGTCGGCCGCACCTTCCGCGCGGTGCTCGGCCAGGGCGACCGCTTCGACGTCCTGCTCGTCCAGAAGTTCCGCCTCGGCCGCATCGTCGCCGGACTGACCGCGGGCGCGGCCCTCGGCCTCGCGGGCTGCCTCACCCAGACCCTGGCCCGCAACCGCCTGGCCACCCCCGAACTCCTCGGCGTCAACGACGGGGCCACCGCCGCCGTCCTGCTCTCCGTCACCCTCAGCGCCACCGGATCCTTCGGCGCCTGGTGGGCCGGGCCGATCGGCGCGCTGGCCGCCGTCATCGTCGTCACCACCGTCTCCGGCGGCCTCGGTCAACGCGGCTACCGCGTCCTCGTCGTCGGCCTCGCCATGTCCGCGCTGGCCTCCGCGATCACCCAGGTCGTCCTGTCCCGCCGATCCCTCTCCTCCGCGAGCTCGCTGTACGTATGGACCTCGGGCAGCCTCAACGGGCGCAGCTACTCCGTCGCCGTCCCCGTCCTCATCGGCCTCGCGGTCCTCGTCCCCCTCAGCCTCGCCGTCGCCCGCCACCTGGGCGTCCTGCGCTTCGACGACGCCACCGCCTCCTCGCTCGGCTCCGCCCCCGGCCGGGTCCGCGCCCTCTCCCTGCTCCTGGCCGTCGCCCTCGCGGGCCTCGCCGTCGGCATCTGCGGACCCGTCGGCTTCGTGGCGCTGGCCTCCCCGGTCATCGCCTCCCGGCTCGCCGGCCCGCTGCGCGTCCCGCTCGTCGGCTCGATGCTGACCGGGGCCGTCCTCGTGGTCGCCGCCGACACCCTCGGCCGGATCGTCTTCGACGGCGTCGAACTCCCCGTCGGCATCGTCACCACCGTCCTCGGCGGCCCCTTCCTGCTCTGGGTGCTGCTCGGCCGCTCCGCGGCCACCCGCGTATGAAAGGCGATGCGACCGTGACCTACCCGCCGCGCACCAACCCGCCGGCCTCTCCCGCGTCCGGGGGGCCGACCGGACCCGGGGCGACCGCCGTGCGAAGCCCCCTGCTGCGTACGCTCCTTGACGACGTGGGTGCGGGCAAGCCCGACGCCGAGGAGGCGTTCTGGCGCCACGTGGCCACCGCCGGAGCCCCGCTCGTCGAACCCGACCCCGAGGGCGACCCCGGCCACCGGCTCGTCACCTTCGTCCGTCGCGAGGACCCCGAGCGCCCCGCCACCCACGTCCTGGCCCTGGTCCACACGGTGACCGACAAGGACCGGCACGCGGGCGACCTCGCCCCGCACCTGATGGAACGGATCGACGGCACCGGGGTGTGGGCGATCAGCCACCGGCTGCGCGCCGACCACCGAGCCTCGTACCAGTTCCACACCACCGATGGCACGCGCGAGGACGCCCTGCGCGCCGACCGGGCCTCCTGGCTCCAGGTCCTGGACCACGCCGGGCCCGACCCGCTCAACGACCGGGCCCCGCTGCCCTCCCGGGACGGCCGCAACCCCGCCTCCGTACTCGAACTCCCCGAAGCCCCCGCGCAGTCGCGCACCCGCCGGCGCGAGGACGTGGACCGGGGGCGGACGCTCGACGCCGAGGTCGACGGCCGCCGGATCACCGTCCACCTGCCGCCCGGCCACCGCCCGGACGGCGGCCCGTACGCACGCGCCGTGCTCCTGGACGGCGAGATGTGGGGGCCGGTCCTCGGCGTCGGCGACATCCTCGACAACCTGCACGCCGACGGGGACCTGCCGCCCACCGTGGCGGTCCTGGTCGACACCATGGGCCGCCGCATGGAGGACCTCGCCTGCAAAGCCCCGTTCGTCGACTGGCTCGCCGACACCCTGCTCCCCTGGACGGAACGGGAGTACGGGGCCGGGGCCGACGCCACGCGGACCGTCGTCGCCGGGCAGAGCGCGGGCGGCCTCACCGCCGCGTTCGCCGCCTTCCGGCGGCCCGACCGCTTCGGCCTCGCCCTCTCCCAGTCCGGCTCCTTCTGGTGGCCCGACGACGAACGCGGCAGCGAGTGGCTCACCGGCCAGTACGCCTGGGCCGAGCGCCGGCCGGTGACCCTCCACCTGGAGGTCGGCCTCCAGGAGTGGATGCTTCTCGCGGAGAACCGCAGGTTCCGCAATGTGCTGCGCGCCCGCGGCTACGACGTGCGCTACCGCGAGTTCAACGGCGGCCACGACTACGCCTGCTGGCGCGGCGGCCTGGCGGACGGGCTGGCGGAACTGCTCGGCGAGGGCTGAACGGCCGGAGGCCCGGGGCGGCATCCCCCCTCCGGATGCCGCCCCGCACCTCGTGCGTGTACCCGCTCAGCCCTTGACGGCCCGGACCTCGTCGGCCGCGAGCTCCGCACCGGGCGGCGGCGCGTCCTCGTCGTCGAACGGCGGCTGCTGCGGGGCCTCGCGCGGCAGGCGCAGCGCGATCAGCGCGCCCACCGCGACGAGCGCCGCCGTCACCCGGACCGCCGTACGGTACGGGCCCGGATCGACCGTCTCCGTGATGTGGCCGCCCCCGATCACCGCCGCACAGGCGGCGATCCCCAGCGCACCGCCCAGCGTGCGGACGATCTGGAACAGCCCCATCGCCTGACCCATGTCGGCGGGCGCGATCGACGCGAACCCGGAGATCTGCACGGTCAGCACCGCCGTCCCCAGCACCAGGCCGATCAGGAACATCAGCCCGCGCACGCTCCACGCGTTCTCCGCGACACCCGGTAGCGCGAGCGTCGCGAAGACCGCCGCCGCGACCAGCAGCGCCGGCACGGTCAGCAGCCGGGGGCCGAGCCTCGGCAGCAGCCGGTCCACCACCTGCGAGGCCAGCATCAGCCCGACCGCCTCCGGGAACACGCTCAGCCCGGCGTCCAGCGCCGAGGCCCCCAGGCTCGCCTGGTAGAGCAGCGGGAAGACGAACAGCACACCCATCAGCCCGGCCGCGGTCACCCCGGCCAGCGCGGAGGCCGACCCGTACACCCGGTCGGCGAGCAGCCGCAGCCTCAGCAACGGTGTCCTCGCCCGCACCTGGTGCAGGACCGCCGCCACCAGCAGGACGGAACCCAGGACCGCGCTCACGGCGACGGCGGGCCGGGTCCAGCCCTGCGAGGGGCCGAAGCCGAGCGCGTACGTCAGCAGACCCAGCGCCGGGGTCGCCAGCCAGAAGCCGACGGTGTCGAACCGCCCCTCGGGGCCCTCGACATGCTCGCGCAGACCGAAGAAGCCCAGCAGCACCGCCGCCGCTCCGATCGGCACGTTGACGAAGAACAGCCAGTGCCAGGAGAGGTGTTCGGTGAGCAGCCCGCCCAGCGGCGGCCCGAGCGCGGGCATCAGCGCCGTCGGCACGATCAGCACCTTGGCCAGCTTCATCCGCTCGTGCGGCGGGAAGGCCCGGAACAGCAGCGTCATCCCGACCGGCGTCAACAGCCCGCCCGCCAGACCCTGTACGGCTCTGGCCACCACCAGGGTCCTCAGGTCGGGCGCCAGGCCACAGACCGCCGAGGCGATCGTGAACGCGGTCAGCGCGCCGAGGAACACCCGCTTCGTCCCGAACCGGTCGCCCAGCCAGCCCGCCACCGGCAGTCCCACCGCGAGCGCGACCAGGAAGGCCGTCTCCACGGTGTTCGCCGCCGACAGCGGACGGCCGAAGTCGCCCGCGATCGTGTAGAGCGCCGGGTTCACGATCGTCGAGTCCAGGCCGTTCATGCACATCGCGGCCGTGTAGACGAGGACGACCGCGACCCGGGGGCGTATCCGGGGCCGGATCAGCAGCCCGCTCACCGAGCGGTGGCGGCGAGGGGGCCGTCCCAGTGCGCGGTGATCCAGTCCAGCGCGTACTGCCGGGCGCACGGACCGTGAGCCGTCGACCAGCCCTCCGGCACCGCCGCGAACAGCGGCCACAGTGAGTGCTGACCTTCCGTGTTGGTCAGGACGAGGAACTCCCCGTCCGCGTCGAAGGGGTTGGCGGATGCGTCGCTCATCGGTGTCACTTCTCCAGCTCGGTCAGTCGGTCGGCGACCACGCGCGCGATGTGCGCGATCGGCTCGGGCAGGGTCATGTCCTTGTGCGAGCAGGCGACGTTCGTGTTGTCGATGCGCCCGCTCACGTACGGGGTCCACGTCTCCGGCGTCAGGGTGTCGTCGATGGTGTCCACCGTGGCCCGGAAGAACAGCGCATCGCCCCGGAACACCCGGTGGTCGTAGGCGCGTACGAGGTCGTTGGTGTTGAGGTACACCTCGCCGAGCGCCTCGATCCTCGCGGCGGAGAGCGTGGCCAGCGGGGAGCCCTCGCGGCGCAGCACCTCCACCACGTTCGCCGTGTTCAGCTCCTTGTCCCCGAGGCTCTCGGGGCCGTAACCGCCCATGGTGAGCAGCGATTCGAGGGCCTCGGCCCGGTCGGGCACCGGCAGCTCGCGGAACCCCTCGGCCGGGTAGGCGTCCAGGATCGCCAGCAACTCCACCTCCTGGCCCGCCTCCTGGAGGACCGCCGCGACCGCGTGCGCGATGATCCCGCCGGTCGACCAGCCGAGCAGCCGGTAGGGCCCCTCCGGCTGGACCTCGCGGATCCGGGACGCGTAGTGCGCGGCCAGCTCCTCCAGCGTGGTCGGCAGCGGCTCGTCCGCCGTCGCCTCGCCCACCCCCTGGGCCTGGAGCCCGTAGATCGGCACATCGGCCGGCAGATGGCGGATCAGGCCGGCGTAGCACCAGCTCAGACCGCCCGCCGGGTGCACGCAGTGGACCGGGGCGCGGTCGCCGGGACGGGCGGGCCGCAGCGGCAGCAGCACATCCAGCGGATCCTCCTCGCGCGAGACGTCCAGCGCCGAGTCCAGCGCGGCGGGCGTCGGGGCCTGGAACACCGTGCCGATCGACACCTCGATGCCGAACGCCGCCCTGATCCGCCCGGCCAGGCGCACCGCGAGCAGCGAATGGCCGCCCAGGTCGAAGAAGTTGTCCTCCACCCCGACCGACGGCAGCCCCAGCACCTCCGCGAAGACCGAGCAGAGCTGCTCCTCGCGGACCGTGCGCGGCGCGCGCCCACCGGCGTTGACCGGAACGCCCGGTGCGGGCAGCGCCTTGCGGTCCAGCTTGCCGTTGCCGGTGAGCGGCAGCCGGTCCAGCACCACCACGGCCGAGGGCACCATGTGCACCGGCAGCGTGGCGGCGGCGTGCTCGCGCAGCGCCGCCGGAACCGGCTCCGTGCCGGGCGCGGGGACGACGTAACCGACCAGCCGCTTGTCGCCGGGCGTGTCCTCGCGGACCACGACCGCCAGATCGGAGACCTCGGGGTGAGTGGCCAACACGGCCTCGATCTCGCCGAGTTCGATGCGGAAGCCGCGGATCTTGACCTGCTGGTCGCCCCGGCCGAAATACTCCAGCGTGCCGTCCACCCGCCGCCGGGCCAGGTCGCCCGAGCGGTACATCCGCTTTCCGCTCTCCCCGAAGAGATGCGCGAACGGGTCGGCGACGAAGCGGCCCGCCGTCAGGTCCGGGCGGCCCAGATAGCCGAGCGCCACCCCCTCGCCGGCGACGTACATCTCGCCGGTCACCCCGGGCGGCACCGGCTGGAGCCGCTCGTCCAGCACATAGACGCGCAGGTCGGGGATGTTCACGCCGATGGTGCTGGAGACCGCGGACGCGGCCGTCGCCCGGTCCAGCGCCAGATACGAGACATGGACCGTGGTCTCGGTGATGCCGTACATGTTGACCAGCGTCGGCGCGTTCTCGTGGTGGCGGGTGTACCAGTCCGCGAGCCGCCCCAGCTCCAGCGCCTCACCGCCGAACACCACGTACCGCAGGGCCAGTTCGTGCCTGGGGGCCTCCCGGTCGGCGGCGGCCAGCTGGTAGAAGGCGGACGGCGTCTGGTTGAGGACGGTCACCCGCTCGTCCGCCAGCAGCCGGAGGAAGGCGTGCGGGTCGCGGCTGGTCGCGTACGGGACGACGACGACCCGGCCGCCGTACAGCAGCGCGCCCCACAGCTCCCACACCGAGAAGTCGAACGCGTAGGAGTGGAACAGCGTCCACACGTCGTCCGGGCCGAAGGAGAACCACTGCTCGGTCGACGTCAGCAGCCGCGTCACATGGTGCTGGGCGACCACGACGCCCTTCGGGCGGCCGGTGGAACCCGAGGTGTAGATGACGTACGCCGGGTCCCCCGGGCTCAGCGGCCGGGTGCGGTCCGCCTGGCCGATGGGCCCGTCCGGGAACCCCGCCGCCTCGTCCACGGTGATCATCGGCAGATCGTGCGCGGGCAACCGCCCGGCCGTGGCCGCGTCCGTGATCAGTGCGGCCGGGCGGGCGTCGTCCAGCATGTACGTGAGCCGGTCCGCCGGGTAGTCCGGGTCCATCGGCAGATACGCGGCGCCCGCCAGCGACACCGCGAGCAGCCCGGCCACCAGGTCCGGGGAGCGCGGCAGGGCGAGCGCGACGATCGAGCCGGGGCCGATCCCCCGGGCGGCCAGCAGCCGGGCCAGCGACTGGGCCCGGGAGGACAGTTCGGCGTACGTCAGGGAATCGCCCGCGCAGCTGACCGCCACCCGCTCCGGATGCCGGCGCGCCGCGACCCCGTAGACCTCGGCGAGGGTGAGGGGCACCGGCCGGTCGTGGTTGACGCCGTTGGCCTCGACCAGGGCGCGGTGGACCTCGTCCTCGCCCAGGACCGGCAGCAGGCCGACCGGTGTTCCGGGGCGCTCGGCCGCCGCGCTGAGCAGCCGGGACAGCCGGTCCGCGAGGGCCTGGGCGGTCGACCGGTCGAAGAGGTCGGTGCGGAACTCCAGGAAGCCCCCGATCCCGCCGCCGGGCAGTTCGCCCGCGTTCAGGGTCAGGTCGAACTTCGCGGTGCCGGACGGCACGGCGGTCAGCCGCGCGGTGGTGTCCGGGCCGAGGGAGACGGGCCCGTCCGCGATCGACTGCCAGGCGAGCATGGTCTGGAACAGCGGGTGCCGGGCCAGCGAGCGCGGCGGGTTGAGCGCCTCGACGAGGTGGTCGAAGGGCAGCGCGTCGTGCTCGTAGGCGGCGAGCGTGGTGGCCCGCACCCGGTCCAGCAGCTCGCCGAAGGCGGGGTCGCCGGAGGTGTCGGTGCGCAGGACCACGGTGTTGGTGAAGAAGCCGACGAGCCCGGCTGTGGCGTCGTCGTCGCGGCCCGCCACGGGGGTGCCGAGGGGGATGTCGGTGCCGCAGCCGTGCCGGGTCAGCAGGGCGGCGAGCCCGGCCTGCACGGTCATGAACACGGTCGCCCCGTGGGCCCGCGCGAGCCGGCGCAGCGCCTCGTGCGCGGTGGCGTCCAGGGTGAAGGGCACGGTGTCGCCCGCCGAGGTGGCGACGGGCGGCCGGGGCCGGTCGGTGGGCAGCTCCAGCTGGTCCGGCAGCCCGGCGAGCGCCTCGCGCCAGTGGGCGAGCTGGGCCTCGGCGAGCGCGGTCGGCTCGGCCGGGGTGCCCAGGAGCCGCTGGAGCCGGGCCGCGTGGTCCACGTACTGGCCGCCCAGCGGCGCGAACTCCGGTACGCGGCCCTCGGCGCGGGCGGTGTAGGCGATGGCCAGGTCCTGGGCCAGGGGCGTGGTGGAGGCCCCGTCGCCCGCTATGTGGTGCAGCAGGAGGAGCAGGGTGTGGTGGTCCGGCGACTCACTGAACAGGACCGTGCGCAGCGGGGGTTCGGTGGCCAGGTCGAAGCAGTGGCGCACCGCCTCGGTGAGATCGCTGCCCGGCTCCGCCAGCCGCAGCAACGGGCGGCCCGCCGGGTCGTCGGGGGCGAGGATCCGCTGGCGGGGGGTGTCGTCGGGGACGCCACCCGGATCACCGTCGACGGCACGTCCGGAGGCGTTGTCAGTGGGCGGATATACCGTTCGTAGGGTCTCGTGACGCTCCGCCAGGTCGTGCAGGGCGCGCTGGAGCGCGTCGCGGTCGAGCGGGCCGTTGACGTCCAGGACGAGCGGGATGTTGTAGGTGGGGCTGGGGCCTTCGAGGCGGTGGAGGAACCACAGCCGCTGCTGGGCCGGGGACAGCGGGAGGGGACCGGTGCGCGGTACGGGGGAGAGCGGGACGGACGCGGTGGCCGCGCCGCTGCGGGTGCGGACCAGCGCGGCCAGCGCCGCGGGCGTGGTGTGGCGGAAGACGTCGGCGATGCTCATCGGCACGCCGAAGTGCTCGCGGAGCCGGGCGGCCAGCCGGGCGGCGAGCAGCGAGTGCCCGCCGAGGTCGAGGAAGCCCGCGTCGGCGGCCGGGGGTTCGGCGATACCGAGCACGTCGGCGAAGAGCCCGCGCACGATCTCGGTGTGCGGCCCGCCGCCCGCGCCGTCCGGGCCGCCTCCGGCGAGGGGGAGCGGTTCGGGGGCGGGCAGGGCGCGGTGGTCGAGCTTGTCGTTGGCGGTACGGGGCAGCGCCTCCAGGAGCGTCACGGTCGCGGGGACCATGTGCTCGGGCAGGGCAGCGGCCAGGTGGGCACGCAGGGCCCCGGGGGTGGGCGGCCCGGTGTCGGCGGCCTGGTCCTCGCCCTCGGGCCGCGCCGGGAGGGCGTTGCGTTCCCGCACCGGGACCGCGTAGGCCAGCAGCCGCTTGCCCCGGCCGTCGTCCCGCGCGATGACGGCGGCCGCCGCGACCTGCGGGTGGGCCGCCAGCCGGGCCTGGATCTCGCCGAGTTCGATCCGGAAGCCGCGGATCTTCACCTGGTCGTCGCTGCGCCCCAGGAACTCCAGCGTGTGGTCGTCGCGGCGGCGCACCAGGTCCCCGGTGCGGTACATCCGGCTCCCCCGGTCGCCGTGCAGAGCGCCGAACGGGTCCGCCACGAACCGCTCGGCCGTCAGGTCGGGGCGGCCCAGATAGCCGAGGGCCAGGCAGGCGCCGGCGACGTACAGCTCACCGGTCGCACCGGCGGGCGCCGGGCGCAGGGAGGAGTCCAGGACATAGACGCGCGAGCCGCGCACGGGGCGGCCGTCGGGCCGGGCGGGAGTGTCTCCCGGCACCCAGGAGTAGGCGTCGACCGTCGTCTCGGTCGGCCCGTAGAGGTTGACCGGGTGCACGGCCCCGGCCTCGGTCAGCCGCTCCCACAGGGCCGGGGGGACGGTCTCCCCGCCGACCACGAGGTGGGCCGGGTGGTGGCGGCCCTCGTCCAGCAGGCCTTCGGCGATGAGCGCTTCGGCGTAGGAGGGGGTGACGTCCAGATAGTCGATCAGGTGCGTGCCGATGTACGCGGTGAGCGCCGCCGGGTCCCGGTAGGCGGCGTCGTCCAGCAGGTGCAGCTCGTGCCCGTGGACCATCCACAGCAGCGGGTCCCAGGACGCGTCGAAGGCGAACGAGGCGCTGTGCGCGACCCGCAGGCGCTCCCGGCCGGTCCGGGCGACGGCCGGGGCGATGTGGTCCGTGCCGTGCCCGGCGCAGAGGTTGGCGAGCGAGGCGTGGCTGACGAGGACGCCCTTGGGGCGTCCGGTGGAACCGGAGGTGTGGATGAGATAGGCGGGGTCCGCGAGCGCGGGTCCGGCGGGCAGCGGCCCGTCGGGGCAGCCGGCGAGGGCCTCGGCCGTGGCGGGCGCGTCGAGCGCGACCGTCGCCAGCCCGTGGTCGGGCAGCGCGGCGAGCGTCGCCGCCGTGCCGATCACGCACAGCGGCCGCGCGTCCGCCAGGACGGCCAGGGTCCGGGCGGCCGGGTGGCCGAGGTCGAGTGGCTGGCAGACCCGGCCCGCCTTCAGCACGGCCAGCAGGGCGACGACCATGTCGGCGGTCCTGGGCAGCGCCAGCGCCACCGTGCCGCCGGTGCCGCCTGCCCCGGCCGTGTCGTCCGCGCTGTCCGCGCCGAGTCCGGTCAGCAGGTGGGCCAGCCGGTCGGATGCGGCGTCCAGTTCGGCGAACGTGAGCCGGGCCCCGGTCCCGGCGGCGGCCTCCGAGCCGCTCGCGGGGGTGTCCGCGTCCGCTTCGAAGGCCCCTGCGGGCTTCGCTCCCCGGAAGGTGCCCGCGATCGTGGAGCGCACGGCGACGGCCTCGGGCGTCCGGGCCGCCCGCGCGGTGAACGACCGGGGGAGGGTGAGCGCGGCGGCGGGCTCGGTGCGCCCGGCGGTGGCCTCGCGCACCCGGTCGTCGGTGAGCAGGTCCAGGGTGCCGATCGGCCGCTCGGGGTCGGTCAGCAGCAGCTCGGTCAGGCCGTCCAGATAGCGCAGCCAGGTGTCCTCGTGGGCGGCGAGGTCCGCGGGCCCGTAGGCGGCGGGGTCGGCGTCCAGGGTGAGCCGCAGGCCCCCGTCCGGGCCGGGGCCCGCGCCGACCGCGAGCCTTTCCACGGGGCCGGCCGCGAGATTGCGCACGGTGCCGGTGACCCCGGCGAAGTCCAGGGCGCCGTCGAAGGGCTTGACGTTGACCAGCGGACCGGTCAGCGGGGCGTCGGCCGACTCCAGGGCCAGATCGCGGCGCAGGTCGGCCTGCGGATAGCGCTGGTGGCGGCGGACCTCGCGGATCTCCAGCACCACCCGGCGTAGCAGTTCGGCACCGGTGTCCCCCGGACGCACGGCGATCCGCAGCGGCAGCACGTTCACGGTCATGGCCGGGGTCCGCAGGGCCGCGGGCCCCCGCCGGTTGGTCAGCGGCAGGCCCAGCACCAAGTCCTCGGAGCCGGTGAGCCGGTGCAGATGACCGGCGGTCGCGGCCACCACCAGCTCGGCCCAGGTCGCCTTGGCCGCGCGCGCCGCCCCGGACAGCCGCTCCAGCGTCCGGGTCGGGAGGTCGGCGGTCCGGTGCAGGGGGCCGCCGGCGGGCGTGTCCGGGAGGGCGGGGGAGCGGTCGGACGTGGTGACGGAGGCCCCCGCCATGCGCGCGGACCAGAAGGCGCGGTCCGCCGCGTACTCCTCACCGGTCAGGTACGCCGACTCCTGCTCGGTCAGCTCGCTCAGCGGGGCGAACCGGCTCTCGGGCAGGGGCTCTCCGGCGACCAGCGCCCGGTAGAGCTCGGCGACGCGCCCGCCGATGAGGGAGAGGGCGTAGGCGTCGACGGCTATGTGGTGCACGCGCTGGTACCACCGGTGGCGGCCCTCGCCGACCCGGATCAGCGCCTGCGTCATCAGCGACCCGTCGGCGCCGAGGTCCACCGGCCGGGCCAGGTCCTCGCGCATCCACGCCTCGGCGGCGGCCTCCGTCAGATCCAGCCGGTGCACCACGGGTTCGGCGGCGGGCACGACCCGCTGCACCGGTACGCCGTCGGCCTCGGACACGCGCAGGGCGAGGGTCTCCGCCTCGCCCACGGCCCGTCTCAGCGCCTCCACGAACAGGTCCGCGTCCAGCGGCCCGTCGATCTCCACGCAGTCGGCCGTGTTCAGCTCCGTGCCGAGGGGAGCCAGCTGGTGCGCGTAGTAGATGCCCGACTGAGCGGTGAGGAGGGGGAGTCCCGGGGAGGGCGCGGCGGCGGAGTGCGCTGCCGACGAGCTGGTCGGGCGGTTCGAACGCTCATGCATGTGGGTGACGACTCCCCTGAAGGACAACGGACACCGGACCACGAGGCTCCCGGCGCACACTTAGGTAAGGCTAAGTTAACCTATTTCCGACAGCGCAGGCGACCGCCCCGGAGCGGTCCGGAACGCAAGGAGAGCCCATGACCGTCCCCGCAGCCCCCCGCCCCGAGACACGGGCCGACGAGGCGGCCGACGGCGCGGCCGGCGAGCGGATCCACGCGCTCAGGACCGCCGTGCGGGAGACGGTCGGCCGCCACGCCCCGGCCCTGCTCGAACTGAGCCGGCGTCTGCACGCCGAGCCCGAGACCGCCTTCCAGGAGCACAGGGCCGCAGCCCGGTGCTCCGAACTCCTGGCCGAGCACGGCTTCGAGGTCACCGCCCCCGCCCACGGCCTGGACACGGCGTTCCGCGCCACGATCGGCGCCGGGCCCGTCACCGTCGCCATCGTCTGCGAGTACGACGCGCTGCCCGGCCTCGGCCACGCCTGCGGGCACAACCTCATCGCCGCCGCCGGCGTCGGCGCTGCTCTCGGCCTCGCCCCCCACGCGGACGAACTCGGCCTGACCGTACGGGTCATCGGCACACCCGCCGAGGAGCGCGGGGCGGGCAAGGCGCTGCTGCTGGACGCCGGGGCGTTCGACGGGGTCGACGCCGCGATGATGGTGCACCCCTGCCCCTTCGAGATCGCCGACTTCCGCTCCTTCGCGCTCGGCACCCTCGACGTCGCCTACACGGGCCGCGCCGCGCACCCCAGCCTCAATCCGCACGAGGGCCGCAACGCCGCCGACGCGCTGACCGTCGCCCAGGTCGCCCTCGGCCTCCTGCGCCAGCAACTGCCCCCGCAGTGGCGGGTGCACGGCATCACCACCGCCGCGGGGACCGCCCCCAACGCGATACCCGACCGGGCCACCGCCACGTACGAGATACGGGCGCTGGCCGCCGAGGACCTGCGCGAACTGCGCCAGCGGGTCGAGGACTGCTTCCGTGCCGGGGCGCTCGCCACCGGCTGCGAGGTGACCCTGGAGCGCCCCGAGCCCGACTACCTCGACTTCCGGGGCGACCCGGAGCTGATCCGGCTCTGGACCGCCAACGCCCGTGAGCTCGGCCGCGCCGAACCCGTCGAGCGCCCGCCGTTCGCCTGCACCGACATGGGCAACGTCTCGCACGTGGTGCCGTCCATCCACCCGGTGCTCGACATCAGCGGGGGAGCCTGCGGCCCGCACGAGGCCGCGTTCGCCGAGGCCGCGCTCTCCCCGGCGGCCGAACAGGCCCTGCTCGACGGGGCGGTGGGCATGGCGTGGACGGCGGCCGACTTCGCGGCCGCCAGGACTGCCGCGCCGGCCGGGGAGCGCCCGTCCGCCTGACCGCGTGCACCGACCGAAGCCGTGCGGCCCGGCCGGGAGTTCCCGGTCCGGGCCGCACGGCATGAAGGTCACCCGAAGGTCACTTCGCCGAGAGCGCCTCGATGTAGTCGTCCAGGACGACGTCCGCCGCGAGCGGTCCGCCGCGCGTGGACCACACCGAGCCGTCGACGGTCACCGCGTGGCCGTCCCTGACGGCGCCCAGCTCCTTGTAGGCGGGCTTGGACTGGACGTCCTTGAGCGCCTTCGCGCCGTCCGAGGTCAGCGTCGACAGGAACAGCCAGTCACCGTCGATCTCGTTGATCTTCTCCAGGCTGAGCGACGGCGTGTGCGCGTTGCCGTCCTTGTTCTGGGACTTGGGCCGCTTCAGCCCCATCTCCAGGGCGACGCCGCTGGCGAACTGCTTGTTCTCCATCCAGCTCGGCCCGTCCGGGTTCCAGCGGACGATCGAGACCTCGGCGCCCTTGTTGGCGCCGAGCTTCTCCCCGGCGGCCTTGGCCGCGGCCTCGTGGTCGGTGATGAAGGTGTTGGCGTCGTCGAGCTTGTTGACGGCGTTGCCGATCCCCCGGAAGAACAGCTTCCAGTCGTCGGTGGGCGCCATCGTCACCAGCGTGGCCGGGGTGATCTCCCGCAACTGCTCGAGCACCTGCTCGTCCTGCATGTCGCCGGCGAGGATCAGGTCGGGCTTCGCGGCGACGACCTTGTCCATGACCGGCTGGAGGAGGTTGCCCACGACCTCGATGCCCTCGACCTTGCCGGCGAGATAGGCCGGCGGCTTGTCCAGGCCCTGCCCGTTGGTGATGCCGACCGGCTCGATGTCCAGCGCCAGCACCGCGTCCAGGTCCTCCTGGGTGAGGGTGACGATGCGCTTCGGCTCCGCGGGTATCTCCACGGCCTTGCCGGTGGCGTCCTTGACCGTACGGGTCGCGGAGGAGGCGGTGTCTGCCTTGCCGGCCTTGTCCCCGGAGTCCTTGCCCGAGTCGGTGTCCGTTCCGCAGGCCGTCAGGAGGAGGGCCGCGGCCCCGAGCGTGGCGACGGCTCGCGCCGCTCTTCGGGCGGCGGTGCGGGCGGGGCGGTGGTGCAGGTTCATCAAGGACTCCGGGTTCAACGGGACATGGAGCGGGGACGGCCGCACGGCCACAGGGGTGCGGCCGTCGGCTCGTGAGCGAGCTAAGGTTAGCCTTACTTTAGCGGCATCGGGCAAGGTGGTGCCCATATCCTTCGGAAAGGCCGGTCCTCGTGGAAATCCGTGTCGAACAGCTCACCGCTGGATACGCCGGTCATACCGCCGTGGACCAGGTCGACCTGACGGTCCCCTCCGGGCAGGTCGTGGCGATCGTCGGCCCCAACGGCTGCGGCAAATCGACGCTCCTGCGCGCCATGGCCCGCCTTCACCGGCCCAGCTCCGGCGCGGTGTTCGTCGGCGACGCCGACGTCTGGCAGCTGCGCCAGCGCGACGCCGCCCACCGCATCGCCCTGCTGCCCCAGGCCCCGCAGGCCCCCGAGGCGGTCACCGTCGCCGGACTCGTCCGCTACGGACGCCATCCGCACCAGGGGCTGTTCCGCCAGTGGTCGCGGGAGGACGAGGAGGCCGTCACCCACGCCCTGGAGGCCACCGGCACCGCCGCTCTGGCCGGACGCCGCCTCGACCAGCTCTCCGGCGGCCAGCGCCAGCGCTGCTGGCTGGCCATGGCCCTCGCCCAGGAGACCCCCGTCGTCCTGCTCGACGAGCCCACCAGCGCCCTGGACATCGGCCACGCCGTGGAGGTGCTGGACCTGGTCCGCGAAGTCGCCGCGCAGGGCCGCACCATCGTCATGGTCGTCCACGACCTCGCCGCCGCCGCACGGTACGCCGACACCCTCGTCGCCCTGCGCGACGGGCGGATCGTCGCCTCCGGGCCGCCCCGCGATACCGTGGACGCCGCACTGGTCCGGGAGCTCTACGGTATCGAGGCGGAGATCCTCACCGCGACCTCCGACGGAGCGCCCGTCGTCGTACCGACCGTGCGCGCGCCCGCCGTCGGCGTCTGAACGCGCCGCGCCCGGCGCGGGCGGCCGAGAACGCCGAGGGGCCCCTCCGTCCGGGGGCCCCTCGGTTCATGTCCGGCAGGCCGCGGCGCCGCAGCGCCACGGCGGACGGCTCAGCCGGGCCTCCCCGCGCCGCCTCCGCGAAACACGCCGAGGATCTCCTCGGCGGCCAGCGTCGCCGTCAACGTGCCCTCGCGGACCCGCCGTTCGAGCTCCGGTGCGAGCTCCCGCACCGCCGGGTGGCTGTGCAGACTGTCCAGCAGCTCGTCCCGGACCATCGTCCACGTCCAGTCCACCTGCTGGTCGCGGCGCTTGGCCGCCAGCCGCCCCGTGGACTCCAGGACCGTGCGGTGCTGCTCCAGCCGGTCCCACAAGGTGTCCAGCCCGAGCGACTCGCGCGCGCTGCAGGTGAGCACCGGGGGCGTCCAGGCCGCGTCCGCCGGATGCATCAGCCGCAGCGCACCCGCCAGTTCGCGCGCGGCCGAGCGGGCGTCGCGTTCGTGCGGGCCGTCGGCCTTGTTCACCGCGATGGCGTCCGCCAGCTCCAGAACGCCCTTCTTGATGCCCTGCAACTGGTCGCCGGTACGGGCCAGCGTCAGCAGCAGGAACGTGTCGACCATGTTGGCCACCGCCGTCTCCGACTGCCCGACGCCCACCGTCTCCACCAGCACCACGTCGTAACCCGCCGCCTCCATCACCACGATGGACTCCCGGGTCGCCTTCGCCACCCCGCCCAGCGTGCCCGCCGTGGGGGAGGGGCGGACGAAGGCGGCCGGGTCCACCGCGAGGCGTTCCATCCGGGTCTTGTCGCCCAGGATGGAACCGCCCGTACGGCTGGAGGACGGGTCGACCGCCAGCACCGCCACCCGGTGACCGAGCCCCGTGAGCATCGTGCCGAGCGCGTCGATGAACGTGGACTTGCCCACGCCCGGCACACCGCTGATGCCGATCCGCCGGGCCGCCCCGGCGTGCGGCAGCAACCGGCTCAGCAACTGCTGGGCCAGCACCCGGTGTTCGGCCCGCGTCGACTCGACGAGCGTGATCGCGCGCGCCACCGTCGCCCGCCTGCCGTCGAGCACTCCCTGCACATAACCGTCGATGTCGATCTTCGCAGCCATCCGGTCAGCGGCTCACAGCTCGTGGCCGAGCGCGGCGCCGAGCCGCGTCACCAGATCGTGGGCCGCGTCCGGGATCACCGTCCCCGGCGGGAAGACCGAGGCGGCGCCCGCCTCGTGCAGCGCCTCGATGTCCTGCGGCGGAATCACCCCGCCCACCACGATCATGATGTCCTCGCGCCCCTCGGCGGCGAGCTCCTCGCGCAGCGCCGGCACCAGCGTGAGGTGCCCCGCCGCCAGCGAGGAGACGCCCACGATGTGCACGTCCGCCTCGACGGCCTGCCGCGCCACCTCGCCCGGCGTCTGGAACAGCGGGCCGACGTCCACGTCGAAACCCAGGTCGGCGAAGGCCGTGGCGATCACCTTCTGGCCCCGGTCGTGACCGTCCTGGCCCATCTTGGCGACCAGGATGCGCGGACGACGGCCCTCCGCCTCCTCGAACGCCTCGACCAGCGCGCGGGTGCGGTCCACCGAAGGGGAATCCCCTGCCTCTTTGCGGTACACACCGGAGATCGTACGGATCTGCCCGGCGTGCCGCCCGTACACCTTCTCCAGCGCGTCCGAGATCTCCCCGACCGTGGCCATCGCCCGCGCCGCGTCCACCGCCAGCGCCAGCAGGTTGCCCTCCAGGCCCGGACCCGGGTCGCGCTCGGCCGCGGCCGTCAGCGCGCGCAGCGCCTCCTGGCACGCCACCTCGTCGCGCTCCTCGCGCAGCCGCCGCAGCTTCTCGATCTGCTGGGTGCGCACCGAGGAGTTGTCGACCTTGAGGACGTCGATCTTCTCGTCGGTCTCCACCCGGTACTTGTTCACCCCGATCACCGGCTGCCGCCCTGAGTCGATCCGCGCCTGCGTCCTGGCGGCCGCCTCCTCCACCCGGAGCTTGGGGATGCCCGCGTCGATGGCCTGCGCCATCCCGCCGGCCGCCTCCACCTCCTCGATGTGCTGCCAGGCCCGGTCCGCCAGGTCGCGCGTCAGCTTCTCCACGTACGCGCTGCCGCCCCACGGGTCGATGACCCGGCAGGTGCCGGACTCCTGCTGGAGCAGGAGCTGGGTGTTACGGGCGATCCGCGCCGAGAAGTCGGTGGGCAGCGCCAGCGCCTCGTCCAGCGCGTTGGTGTGCAGCGACTGGGTGTGTCCCTGCGTCGCGGCCATCGCCTCCACACACGTACGCGTCACGTTGTTGAACACGTCCTGCGCGGTCAGCGACCAGCCCGAGGTCTGCGAATGCGTGCGCAGAGAGAGCGACTTGGGGTTCTTCGGGTCGAACTGCCGGACCAGGCGCGCCCACAGCAGCCGCGCGGCACGGAGCTTGGCGACCTCCATGAAGAAGTTCATGCCGATCGCCCAGAAGAACGACAGCCGCGGCGCGAACGCGTCGACGTCCAGGCCGGCTTCCTGCCCGGCGCGCAGATACTCCACCCCGTCGGCCAGCGTGTAGGCCAGCTCCAGATCGGCCGTCGCCCCGGCCTCCTGGATGTGATAGCCGGAGATCGAGATGGAGTTGTAGCGCGGCATCTTCTTCGAGGTGAACGCGAAGATGTCGGAGATGATCCGCATCGAGGGGGTCGGCGGATAGATGTAGGTGTTGCGGACCATGAACTCCTTCAGAATGTCGTTCTGAATGGTCCCGGCCAGCTTCTCCGGCGGTACGCCCTGCTCCTCGGCGGCCACGATGTACAGGGCCAGCACGGGCAGCACCGCGCCGTTCATCGTCATCGACACCGACATCCGGTCCAGCGGAATGCCGTCGAACAGCTGGCGCATGTCGTAGATCGAGTCGATCGCCACCCCGGCCATGCCGACATCGCCGGTGACCCGGGGGTGGTCGCTGTCGTACCCCCGGTGGGTCGGCAGGTCGAAGGCGACGGAGAGGCCCTTCTGCCCGGCCGCGAGGTTACGGCGGTAGAAGGCGTTGGACTCCTCGGCCGTGGAGAACCCGGCGTACTGACGGATCGTCCAGGGCTGGTTGACGTACATCGTCGGGTAGGGCCCGCGCAGATACGGGGCGATGCCCGGGTACGAGTGCAGCGCGTCCAGGCCCTCCAGGTCCTCGCCCGTGTAGAGGGGCTTGACCGTGATGCCCTCGGGCGTCTCCCAGAGCGGTGCGGCCCCGGCCCCGTCGGCCGCCTTCGCCGCGGCCGCCTGCCACTCATCGGCGGACCCGGCGGGCGGTGCGGCGGCCTCCAACGGCACGTCGGAGAAGTCGGGGACGGAGGATGTCCGGTCCGTGGGCGGTGTCGGCATCACGCCACTCCCATGCGGTCGAGTACGGAGGTGAGAACGGCGACCGCGTCGCAGCCCGCGAAGACCTGGGCGTCGACACCGGCGTACGCGCCGGGCCTGCCCGCCAGGAACACCTGGGAAGCTCCCGCCGACTTCAGCGCCCCGGCCACCTGCTCCGCCTGCTCGGCGTACAGGGCGTCCGACGAACAGAGACAGGCCACGCCCGTCCCGGAGGCGGTGAAGGCCCCGGCGGCCGTCGTCGCGTCCACCGACACCGGATCGTGCACCGCCTCGATCCCGCCCGCCCCGAAGAGGTTGACCGCGAACGAGACCCGCGCGGTGTGCGCGGCGGCCGGACCCAGCGCGGCGATGAACACCTTCGGGCGGCTCCCGGTCGCCGCGAGGTGCGCGTCCGACCGGGCGCGCAGAGCCTCGAACGCCTCGTCCCGGCGGACCCGGGGCAGACCGCCCGGGGCCCCGGCGTACGCGTCGGGCGCGGGCTCGCGCTCCACCGGACGCTCGCCGGGCATCGGGAACTCGCTCACCCCGGTGATCGGCTCCTTGCGGCGGGCCAGCTTCGCCCTGCGCGCCGCCCAGGTGCTGGCGAGCCGCTCCGCTACCAGTCCGGAGCGCAAGGCCGCGGGCAGGCCGCCCGCCCGCTCGGTCTCCTGGAAGAACGCCCAGGCGGCCGCTGCGAGTTCGTCGGTCAGCCGCTCCACGTACCAGGAGCCGCCCGCCGGGTCGATGACCCGCGCCAGATGCGACTCCTCCATGAGGATCGTCGAGGTGTTGCGGGCGATCCGCCGTGCGAACGCGTCGGGCAGGCCCAGGGCGTGATCGAACGGCAGCACCGTCACGGAGTCGGCGCCGCCGACGCCCGCGCCCAGCGTGGCCAGCGTGGTCCGCAGCATGTTCACCCACGGGTCGCGGCGCGACATCATCACCGGCGAGGTGACGGCGTGCTGCCGCTGGGCCCCGGCCCCGGGCGCGCCCGAGGCCTCGGCGACCCGCGCCCACAGCCGGCGCGCCGCGCGCAGCTTGGCGATCGTCAGGAACTGGTCGGCGGTGGCCGCGTAACGGAACTCCAGCTGCCCGCAGGCCGCGTCCACGCTCATCCCGGCATCCGTCAGGGCACGCAGATAGGCGACGCCCGTGGCCAGCGAGAGCCCCAGCTCCTCACCGGCCGAACCGCCCGCCTCGTGGTACGGCAGCGCGTCCACGGCGACGGCCCGCAGTCCCGGGTACTCCGCGTCGCACACGCGCGCCCAGCGCACGGCGGCGGTGAGGTCCGCCTCGACGCCCGTCCGGGCCTCGTGGCCGAGCGGGTCGGCGCCCAGCGTGCCGCGCGCCTCGCTCTGGGCGACGCCGCGTTCCGCGTACAGCCGCAGCAGCTCCGTCGCCGCGGCGTCCAGGTCGGCCGGGGCGTCGAGGGCGATGGGCGCGAGGTCGAGGTAGACGCCCTCCAGCGCGCGGGCGAGCGTGTCGGCGGGGACCCCCGCCGGGCCGCCGACCGTGAGCCAGAGCGAGGTGACCCCGTTCTCCAGATCCCCGAGCAGTGCCTCGTTCAGCCGGGCGGGGTCGGTCAGGGTGTGGCGCTGGCGCACGTCCCAGCCGCCCGCCGCGTTCCCCTCGGCCCTGCTGCCCCGGGTGAAGGGGGCGAAGCCGGGGAAGCCGGTGTCCGGCGACTCGTCGTGCGCGGTGTAGAGGGGGTGGGTGGTGAGCCCGTCCTCCAGTGTGGTGGACAGCGCTTCCTCGGCGGCCGAGCCCGAGACTTCCTTGCCCGACTTGCGCAGTACGCCTTCGACGAGGCTCTGCCACTGGTCATGGGAGGGGTCGGGGAACGCGGCGGCCGGAGAGAGCCCGTCAGCAGGCTGGACCGTCATGCTCAGATGCTAGGCCAGTGCGTGGAATGAGCAGCAGGGGCACGTGCTGTGACCTTGCCCTCTCGGGTATGCACTTGATCCTTTACGTAGGGTCGCGTAACCGGCGTGACGGTCGGGCGACGGGCAACACGACGGCACTCGACATCGGGATGAATCGGGACAGTGATGCATATTATGTGCGAAGTTTCCTGATTTGTTATGTCATCCCTGGAATGCCGTATCCACCCCGGCGCCCCTGCGGCCGCCGGGATACGGAGAGGACGCGACCGTGGCCGTCGGACCTGTGGAGTACCTCGTCATCGCCTTCCCCGGCAGTCGCTTCGCCGGGTCGGTCGCCCCCGCCCTCGCCGACGCCGTGTCGTCCGGAGCCGTGCGCGCCGGTGACCTGACCTTCGTCCGCCGGGCCGAGGGCGGTGCGCTGACCCCGGTGGGGCTGGGGGAGCTGGACGCCGGGGGAGTGGTGCCCGTCGACGCGGCGGGCGGCGGGGCGGCGGTGGCGCTCAGTGCGGAGGACGTCGAAGCGCTCGACCGGAGCGTGCCGGGCGGCGACGTCGCCGCGATCGTCGTCCGGGAGGACCTGTGGACCACGGAGCCCGCCCGTGCGGTCCGGGCGGCGGGCGGCACGTTCGTCGCCCACGAGCGCCTCGGCGCCGGAGGTGCGGGCGGCCCCGGCGACGCGGGCGGGGAGGACGCCGCGGGGGACGACATCATCGACCGCCTCGAGCGGCTCGCCGAACTGTGGCGGCGGGAGGTCCTCACCGACGCCGAGTTCGTGGAGCAGAAGACGAAGCTCCTGTCGGACTGATGTCCGGTCGGCGTTCCCGGGTGCCGGTCGGCGTTTTCCGGTGCCGCTTTCCTTGCTGCATGCGACGTTGATCCTGATATGTGGAATTCCTGGAATTCATCGGGGAAAGAGGCAGTTCATCGTGCAGACCGCCCGGACCGTTCCGGCCGCCACCGTTGTCAATCTGCGCGACCTGGGCGGCATCGCCCTGGGCCGTGACCGCCGGGTGCGGCAAGGCGTCCTGTTCCGCTCGGGGCAGCTGAGCGAGCTCGACCCGGAAGGCGACCCGGCGGTGTCCGCGCTCGGCATCCGCACCGTCGTGGACCTGCGCACCGCCGACGAGCGCCAGTGGGCCCCGGACCGGCTGCCGGACCGGGCCAGGCTCTTCGTCGCCGATGTGCTGGGCGACCACCCGGGCGTGGCGCCCGCCCGGCTGCGGTCCCTGCTCGCCGACCCGGTCGAGGCGGAGCGGGCGCTGGGGGGCGGCCGGGCCGAGGAACTGTTCGCCGAGACCTACCGCAAGATGGTCCTCTCGCCCGGCGCCGCGGCCGCCTACCGGGCCTTCCTGGAGACCGCGGCCGACCCCGGTGCGCGCCCGGTGCTCTTCCACTGCACGGCGGGCAAGGACCGTACCGGCTGGGGGGCGGCTGTCCTGCTGATGATCCTGGGAGCGGCCCGCGCGACGGTGCGCTCGGACTTCCTCGCGGTCAATCCCGCGGTACGGGCCGCCTTCGCCCCGTACCTGGCGAAGTTCCTGGACGGCGGGGGCGACCCCACCGTCGCGGCGGCGATCATCGAGGTCCGCCCCCGCTACCTGGACGTGGCACTGGACGCCATGGACGAGCGCTGGGGCGGCCTCGACGGCTATGTGCGCGACGGGCTGCGGGTACCCGACGCCGTACTGGAGCGGCTACGCGAGGGCCTGGTGATCCGCGGCTGAACCGACCCGGAGGGCCGGGCCGGCCGGGAGACCCCCGGCCGGCCCGGCCCTCCGGTGACGAGGTCCTAGAGGCGTACGAGGCGTTCCGTGAGGTCGCGGTAGTGCTGGAGCGCGATCCGCAGGTCCTCGGTCTCCGCCCCGGTGGGCGACGGGCTCTCGCCCTTCCCGGCGCGCAGCCGCCTCCCGCGTTCCTCCAGCGCCGCCCCGAGGCCCACGACGACCTCGTCGAAGGTGGCGTCCGCCTCCCGCACCGCCCGGTGCGGATCCTCCACGAACGAGGTCACCGCCTGCTGGATCCGGGCGGCGAACGCCTCCCGCTCCTCGGGGGCGAACAGAGGCCTTCCGGGGTGCGGCCCGCTCTCGGCGGACCCGGGCTCCTTGCCCGGGACCGTCCCGGGAGCCGCTGCCGGCGCAGCCGCCTCGATCCGTTCGGCGCCTTCGGCGTCTTGGGCCACGCCGGGAGCGGGTGTCTTCTCGTTCGGGGTCCAGGTCATGATGTGCCGCGTCCCTTCACCAGATGCCGGTTGCCGTGTGCACGCCCCGACGGACCGTCCGCGAGCAGGGCATCGAAGAGCGCGCGGGCCGCGAGCAGCGCCTCGCGCATGTCCTCGGTGCTCGCGTCGCCGCTTCGCGCGGAGTGCACCCGGCGGTAGCCGTCGACGTGCGCGGCGTGGTGGACGGAGAGCGCGTCCGTACGGTCCTCGAAGTCCTCGCCGTCCGGGAAGCCGCGCTCGCGGGACAGATCGGCCAGCAGCGCGTCGGCTTCGGTGAGCGCGCGCGCCGGCGACTCGACGAACAGTTCCTGGGCGCTCGCCCAGCGGGCGGCGTAGCCTGCGCGCGCCTCTTCGGTCAGCGGACGCTCCTTGCGGTGCCCGTGCCGCTTCACCCGATCGCCGAGCTCCTGCTCGGCCGCCTTGGTGTCGCCGCCGTGCCGGGCGACCACACGGTCGTACTCCGGTCCGAAGCGGCTGCGCAGCCCCCGGCCGCCGACCGGGCGTCCGCGCAGCAGGAAGAACGCGGCGACGGCCGCCAGGACGACCACGGCGATGATGATGATCGCTGTCGTCACGGCTACCGCCCCCCACGTTCATCGGCCGGTACGTAGCTCTGTTGTCGCACGGTGGTCAACCCCTTTCGGTCCGGGCCCGGCGGCAATCGTCGGGCGGTGTGCGGGAGTTCGTGTACCCCCGGATCCCCGTTCGAGGCAGCCGGCCTCCGGCGGAGGGCTTCGCGCGACGCTCTGGGTAGGGTGAAAGGCGTCGGATCGGCGGCAGGTCGGAAGGACAGGCGATGACGGAGCGGAAACCACCGGGAGTCGACTTCCGGTCCTGGGTCGACCGGCAGATCCACGAGGCCGAGCAGCGCGGCGACTTCTCCCGGCTCCCGGGCTTCGGCAAGCCGATCGCCGGCCTGGAGCGCCCCTACGACGAGGCCTGGTGGATCAAGCAGAAGATGCAGCGGGAGGGCGTGTCGATGCTGCCGCCCGCGCTGGCGCTGCGCAAGGAGGCGGAGGACGTCCCCGGCGCGGTGTCCGCGGCCCGCACCGAGGCCGAGGTGCGGCGCATCCTGACCGAGGTCAACGAGAAGATCGAACGGGCCGTCCGGATGCCTCCCGAGGGCCCGCCGCTGCACCTCAAGCCCTTCGACGTGGACGCCATGGTCCGCCGCTGGCGCGAGGAACGCCGCCCGGCCTGAAGCCGCCCCGGTGCGTCATACTCGCCGTATGGGATCGGACGGTGCGGGGCGGCGGCGCGGGCGCGCCCCACGGCGTCCCGATGTGGCCGTCCGCCGGGCCGCGGCGCGCGACGCGGGCCGCCTGACCCGGCTGGTCCGCACATCAGGGGCCTACGAAGGCCCGTACGCGCCGATGGTCGAGGGCTACCGGATCGGGCCGGACTACATCGAGACGCACCGGGTCTTCGTCGCGACGGACAACGGCACGGGTCGGATCCTCGGCTTCTACGCGCTGCTCCTGGACCCGCCCGAACTGGACCTGATGTTCGTCGCCGACCAGGCCCAGGGGCTCGGTGTCGGCCGGCTGCTCGTCGCCCATCTGCACGAGGAGGCCCGGAGCGCCGGGCTCACGGGGGTCCGGATCGTTTCCCACCCGCCCGCCGAGGGCTTCTACCGGAGCGTCGGCGCCGAGCCCGTCGGCACGGTCCTGGCCACTCCGCCCGCCGTGATGTGGGACCGCCCCGAACTCCTGCTCCGTATCGGCTGAGGCTCGCCCCGCCTCCTGCGGCAAAGGCCCGGCCGCGAATCGCGGCCGGGCCCCTGCTCAGGACAGGACGGTCCCGGTGGTGATCAGCCGCCGTACGGGCGGGTGATCAGCTCCAGACCATGACCGCTCGGATCGGGGAAGTACACGCCCCGCCCGCCGTCGTTGTGGTTGATCTCGCCGGGAATCTTCTGATGGGGATCGGCGAAGTAGTCGATTCCCAGGGCCTGGATCCTCGCGAACGCGGTGTCGAACTCCGCCTCCGAAATGAGGAAGGCGTAGTGCTGCGGGGTGATCGACGCGGCGGGGATCGTGGCGAAATCCAGCGTGACGCTGTTCGCGAGAACGACCGGAATGAACGGACCCCACTCCGCTCCGACCTCCAGGTCCAGCAGATCCGCCAGGAATGCGGCGGACTCGCGGTTGTCCCGGCAATGAACGATGGTGTGGTTCAACTCGACTGACACGGTGGAATGCCTCCAACGGGCATCTCACGGGCTACCTCCACGCCTCACCCGGCCGGTGACCGACGCGCGATGCCCTGCGGGGATCATAGGCGGGCCCCGCGTACCGGTCCACGGGGTTGGTCCCGCGGCCCGGGGGAACCCGTGAGATCCGGCCATCGGCGCGCCGTCACCCCCCGACGGGGCCGCCGCAGGAGGAAGGGAGGCCGCATGACGTCCAGCAGAGGCCGTCAGGAGACCCAGGAGGAGCGGGCTGACCGGCAGTGGTCCGAACTCCTCCAGGAACTGCGCGTCGCGCAGACCGGGGTGCAGATCCTCTTCGGCTTCCTGCTCGCGGTGGTCTTCCAGTCGCGGTTCGAGGACCTGGGCGACACCGACCGGACCATCTACGTCATCACGGTCATGCTGGGCTCGGCGACTGCGGCGGCGCTCATCGGCCCCGTGTCCTACCACCGGCTCCTCACCGGCCGCCGGATGAAGCCCGAGACGGTCATCTGGGCCTCCCGGATGACCGTTCTCGGCCTGGTGCTGCTCTTCTGCACGATGTGCTCGACGCTCCTGCTGATCCTGCGCGTCGCCCTGCACAACCAGCTCGCCCTGTGGCTGGTCGGGGCGATGGCCCTGTGGTTCCTGGCCTGCTGGTTCGTGTTCCCGCTGTGGGCCCTGGCCAGAGCGAAGGCGGGCCCGCGCGAGGACGAGTCGACCGACCGGGGGAGCGACGCTCCCTAGAGTGTGTCAGGCCGGGCTGCGCACATCGGTCACCGCGAACAGCGCGCCGTCCGGGTCCCGCAGGGTCACCTCGGTGCCCCCGATGGCGGTGCGCTCCTCGACCAGTGCGCCGCCGTGCCGCCCGGCCGACGCGACCGTCGCGGCGAGGTCCGCCACCGGGAACTGCACCTGCCAGTGCGGGCGCACCACCGGGTCGACCGCGGACTCCACCGCTCCGGAGCTGATCCGGGCCAGCGGATGTCCCTCGCACCGCACGATGACCTCGTCGCCCTCGTAGGCGACATCGCAGCACCCCGGCCGGCCGCTCGCCCAGTCGAGTACCTCGCCGTAGAAGATCGCCGCGTCGAAGGCGTTCCGGGTCCGCAGCCGCAGCCAGGCGTGCGCGTGGCCGGCCGGGGCGGGCGACGAGGTGGAGGGCTCGGTGCGCTCCCAGAGGCCGAAGGACGCCCCGTCCCGGTCCGAGGCCAGCACCCCGCGCCCCTTGCCGAGCGTCAGCGGCCCCACCGCCACGGTCCCGCTGCGCTCGCGGATCCGGGCGGCGGCCAGGTTCGCGTCCGCCACCGCGAAGTACGGCGTCCAGGCCACCGCGACCTGGTACGCGGAGGAGACGGCGAAGACGCCCGCCACCGGGACCTCGCCGCGGTAGGCCACCGAGAAGTCCGCCCCGAGCCGTCCGGGGCGGAACGACCAGCCCAGGACCTGGGTGTAGAACCGCTGGGCGGTTTCCATGCCCCGGGTCATGAGGGTGACCCAGCACGGTGCGGCCGGCCCCGTCAGCGGGGCGGCCGAGGATGCCGTGCGGGGGTCGCTTCCGGTCATGGTCCCTTGCCTTCCTCGGGGAGCGGCGTCGTGCCCGGCCGCTGCGGTCCAGCAACCAGCCTCGACCGGCCCGCCCGGTCCCGCAACGCGGGCCCCGGGTCGCGGCCCGGGGCGCGGCGGTGCGGTCAGCCGTGCGGCCGCTCCTCGTCGGGCGGCAGCGGTCCGTTGCCGTGGTCCTTGAGCTCGTACGGCGACAGGGCGTGACCGTCCTCCGGGAACCGGTCGGACGCATGGGGGTCGTGCTGGTCGATGTGGGTGCGCCCTTCCGGCTTCTCCGGCTGTTCATGGGGCTGGGGCGGCGGCAGCTCGGCGTCACGCTTGCGCTTGCCGAGGATGAAGCCGCCGATCAGCAGGGCGACGACGGCCAGCGCCGCGATGGGCATGACGACCCCGAGGGGCCCCGCGCCGTCCGCGAGCGGGACCGCGACGGAATCCTTGACTCCATTCAGAACATCCATACAACCCGCATACCCCGGGGGAAGGGCATCAGTCGGCTATTCACATCAATTCATGTTTTATGGGTATCTCGGGGGAAACGTGTTTCCCGGTGCGCATCGACCGCACGAACACGACGGGGCAAGGGCCCTCCTGCCCGCCCCTCGCCGGCTCCGCACCTCTTTCGGGCGCTTCCCGTGTCGCCGTCGGCCGGATGCGGGGTCAGCCTGGAGTGGTCCCCACGGCCGGCACCCCAGCGGAAGGAACCACGGTGAATACCACCCCCGAGCAGAGCGGCGAGGATCCTCCGGCGGGCCGGGAGGTGGTGGTCTCGCTCAGCCGCTGCGACACACAGGACGCGCGGACCGTGTTCGACGTGCTCGCCACCGGCTTCGCCTCGGACCACCCGATGGGCGAGACCCCCGCACCGGCCTCCGGCCCCCGCCCCACCGCCTGGGTCACCACCGTCGACGTGTCCGAGCCGGTGGCGGCCGCCACCCCCGCCCGCCTCACCGCCCCGGTCACGGTGGACGCCCAGGGCGGCTACTGGGCCGTCGACCGGCTCCGGGCCCACCTCACCGGGGCCTTCGCGGTGAGCGTCGTCGGCACGGCCGCCGGGGACCAGGAGCAGGAGGTCCGGCTGCGGCTGGAGAGCCGCTGACGGCCCCGGCCGCCCGACGGCAGCCGGCGGCCGCACCCGAACGAGAACACCACCGGGGCGACCGCCCGGCAGCGAAGCGAAAGGCACGCGCATGGATTCCCTCGCTCTCGGAGCGGACCTCGAACCGGAACCGGTCGTGGACGAACGCTCCACCGTGACCCTGCACGTCAACGGCGAGGCGACGACGCTGACCGTCGACCACCGCACCACGGTCCTGGAGACGCTGCGGGAGAGCTTCGGCCTCACCGGGGCCAAGAAGGGCTGCGACCACGGCCAGTGCGGAGCCTGCACGGTCCTCGTCGAGGGGCGGCGGGTCACCAGCTGTCTGCTGCTCGCCGTCGCCCAGGACGGCGCCACGATCACCACGGTGGAAGGGCTCGCCGACGGCGAGAGCCTGCACCCGGTGCAGCAGGCGTTCGTCGAACGCGACGCCCTCCAGTGCGGCTTCTGCACCCCGGGCCAGATCTGCTCCGCCGTCGGCATGCTCCGCGAGGCCGCCGACGGCCACCCCTCGCACGCCACCGAACCGGGCACCCCCTTCGCCGGACCGGCCGCGCTCGGCCCCGACGAGATCCGCGAACGGATGAGCGGCAACCTGTGCCGGTGCGGGGCCTACCCCCGGATCGTCGAAGCCATCGAGGACGTGATCGAGTGAAACCGTTCGGCTATGTGCGCCCCGCCTCCACCGACGAGGCCGTCCGGCTGTGCGCGGCCGGCCCCGGCGCCCGCTTCCTGGGCGGCGGCACCAATCTGGTGGACCTGATGAAGCTCGGTGTGGAGACGCCCCGGGTCCTCATCGACGTCGCCGGGCTGCCACTGGACCGGGTGACCCGAACGGCCGACGGCGGCCTGAGCATCGGCGCCACCGTGCGCAACAGCGACCTCGCCGCCCACCCCGACGTGACGCGGAGCTACCCCGCGCTGTCCCAGGCGCTGCTGGCCGGGGCCTCCGGCCAGCTCCGCAACACCGCCACCACCGGCGGCAACCTGCTCCAGCGCACCCGGTGCCGCTACTTCCAGGACGTCTCCAAGCCCTGCAACAAACGGCTGCCCGGCTCCGGTTGCCCCGCGCGCGAGGGGACCCACCGCGACCTCGCGATCCTCGGGCACTCGGCGGAGTGCGTGGCCACCAACCCGTCCGACATGGCCGTGGCCCTCGCCGCGCTCGACGCGACCGTGGTGCTCCTGGGCCCCGAGGGCGAACGGACCGTCCCCGTCACCGCGTTCCACCGCCTGCCGGGGGAGAACCCCGACCAGGACACCGTGATCAGGCCCGGCGAGCTGATCACCGAGGTGGTGCTCCCGGCGCCGGCGCCCGGGACCGCCTCCCGCTACCGCAAGGCCCGCGACCGCGCCAGCTTCGCCTTCGCCCTCGTCTCCGTCGCCGCCACCCTCCGGGTGGACGCCGGCCGCGTCGAGCACACCACGCTCGCGTTCGGCGGCGTCGCCCACCGGCCGTGGCGGGCCCGCAGGGCCGAGAGCGAACTCCGTGGCGCCCCCGCCACGCCCGCCGCCTTCCAGCACGCCCTGATCGCCGAACTGGCCGAGGCGCGGCCGCTGCGCGACAACGCGTTCAAGGTGGACCTCGTCCGCCGGCTCGCCCTCGACGTCCTGGGCGAACTCGCCGGCCGGCAGCCCGCCCGAACCGGCTGAACCCGCCCCCGGCCCCCGGCGTCTGCCCACCGCCCTCCCGCACCACCGACCCCCGAGGACCCACCGCCATGACCACCCGAGCCCCGCAGTTCCCCGGTGCGCCCGTCGTCCGCAGAGAGGCCCGGGACAAGGTCACCGGCACCGCCCGCTACGCGGCCGACCGCACGCCCGCCGGCTGCCTGTACGCCTGGACCGTCCCGGCCACCGTCGCGGCCGGCCGCGTCACCGCCGTACGGGCCGTCGACGCCCTCGCCGTACCGGGCGTCCACTCCGTCCTCACCCACGACAACGCGCCCAGGCTCCAGGAGCCCGACGACCCGATCCTCGCGGTGCTCCAGGACGACCGGGTCCCGCACCACGGCTGGCCCATCGCCCTCGTGCTCGCGGAGTCCCTGGAGGCCGCCCGCACCGGAGCCGGAGAGCTCCATGTCGAGTACGAACGCGACGCGCACGACGTGACCCTCACCGACGACCACCCCGGCCTCTACACACCCGAGGAGGCCAACGGGGGCCACCCCGCCGTCCGGGTGCGCGGCGATGTGGAACGGGCCCTGGCCGGAGCGCGCGTCCAGGTCGACGCGACGTACCGGACGGGCGCGCTGCACAACCACCCCATGGAGCCGCACGCCGCCACCGCCGTGTGGTCCGGCGGGCACCTCACCGTCCACGACTCCAGCCAGGGCTCCGGCAAGGTGCGCGAGAGCCTCGCCCAGGCGCTCGGCCTGGCCCCGGACCGGATCACCGTGGTCTCCGAGCATGTCGGCGGCGGCTTCGGCTCGAAGGGCACCACCCGCCCCCAGGCGGTCCTGGCCGCGATGGCCGCCCGGCACACCGGACAGCCGGTGAAGGTGGTCCTCCCCCGGGCCCAGCTGGCGGAGGTCGTCGGCCACCGGGCCCCCACGATCCAGCGGGTCCGGCTCGGCGCGGGCCTGGACGGGGTGCTCACGGCGGTCAGCCACGAGGTCGTCACCCAGACCTCCACCGTCAAGGAGTTCGTCGAGCAGGCCGCCGTGCCCGCCCGCGTCATGTACGCCTCGCCGCACAGCCGGACCACGCACCGGGTGACCGCCCTCGACGTCCCGAGCCCCTCCTGGATGCGCGCCCCGGGGGAGGCCTCGGGGATGTACGCGCTGGAGTGCGCCATGGACGAACTCGCCTCCGCGCTCGGTCTCGACCCGGTCGAGCTGCGGCTGCGCAACGAACCGGAGACCGAACCGGACAGCGAGCGTCCCTTCAGCAGCCGCGGCCTCGCCGCCTGCCTGCGCGACGGCGCGCTGCGGTTCGGCTGGCACGACCGCGACCCCCGGCCCGCCGCCCGCCAGGAAGGCCGCTGGCTCCTCGGTACGGGCGTGGCCTCCGCGACGTACCCCGTCCTCGTCTCCCGCTCCACCGCGCGCGCCCACGCCGCGCGGGACGGCGCCCTGCGCATCGAGGTCAACGCCACCGACATCGGCACCGGGGCCCGCACGGTCCTGGCCCAGATCGCCGCCGACGCGCTCGGCGTCGCCCCGGAGGCCGTGCGCGTCGACATCGGCTCCACCGACCTGCCCACCGCCCCGCTGGCCGGCGGCTCCTCCGGCACCGCCTCCTGGGGCTGGGCCGTGCACAAGGCGGCCGCCGACCTGGCCGCCCGCCTCGCGGAGCGCTCCGGCCCGCTGCCCGCCGAGGGGATCACCGCCACCGCCGACACCGAACAGGAGACCGGCGAGGAGTCCCCGTACGCCCGGCACGCCTTCGGAGCCCACTTCGCCGAGGCGGCCGTCGACGCCGTCACCGGCGAGGTGCGGGTACGCCGTCTGCTCGGCGTGTACGCCGCCGGGCGGATCCTCAACGCCCGCACCGCACGCTCCCAGTTCACCGGCGGCATGGTGATGGGCATCGGCATGGCGCTCACCGAGGGCTCCGGCCTGGACCCGGCCTTCGGCGACTTCACCGCCAAGGACCTCGCCTCCTACCACGTGCCCGTCTGCGCCGACACGGCCGACATCCAGGCGCACTGGATCGAGGAGGACGACCGCCATCTCAACCCCATGGGCAGCAAGGGCATCGGCGAGATCGGGATCGTCGGCACCGCCGCGGCCATCGGGAACGCGGTCCGCCACGCCACCGGCGCCCGGTTGCGCGAACTGCCCCTCACCCCGGACACCTTGCTGCCCTACCTGCTGTGACCGGACACCCGCTCCCACCAGCACGGACGGTCCCCCTGTTGCGCGTCCGGCGTACCGGGGTCACCCTGATGAGTGACCCAGAAGTGATCAGTGCTCACGCTTCGTGTCCGGGGGTCGTTCGTACGACGGGGTGAGTACGACGGGGTGAAGCACGTGGGCCTCGTGGTGAGGAGCCTCGACGATGACCGTTCCACTCGACCGGTACTACTCGGTCGAACTGCAGGTGTCGGCAGAGCGCGTTTCCCAGCTGCGGCGGATCGTCGCCGCACACCTTCGTCACTGGAGTCTCGACCTGCACGTCCGGCCGGTGTGCCGGGCCCTGGACGAACTCCTGACCAATGTCCACCGGCATGTCGGCGACGGCAACAGCTGCGTCCTCGAACTCCGCTGGACCGGACGGCACGTGACCGTGTCCGTCGCGGACAACAGTGCCCGGATGCCCCGGCTGCTGCCGGCCGGCGGCGGGCTGAGCCGGGTCATGGCCCTGAGCGACAGCTGGGGCACCTGCCGGACCACGGACGGCAAAGTGGTCTGGTTCACCCGCTACGCCGAGGCGCCGCGGACGGCGGGACTGCTCCCGTACGCCCCGCTGCCCGGCGTGCGCACCGCCCGCCGCGTTCCCCTCGCGGCGCTCGGGTAACGCCCGCAAGGGCCGCCCGCACACCCGGCCGACGCGGAACGTGCCTCCCGGCACGCATGATCCGCGTCGGCCGGGTACGTGCGGGGGCGGGGGAGAGGAGGGCCGCGTTGCGCGGACCGGTGCGGCGCGGCACGGTCGGAGTACCGATGAAGGAGGCCACTGCCATGCCCATCGCGACGGTCAACCCCGCGAACGGCGAACTGATCAGGTCCTTCGACGCCCTCGGCGAGGAGGAGACCGAACGCAGGATCGCCGCCGCCGCCGGCACCTTCCGCCAGTACCGCACGACCGCCTTCGAGCAGCGGGCGGCCTGGCTGACGCGCGCCGCCGACCTCCTCGACGAGGACCGCGACACCATCGCCCGCACGATGACCCTCGAGATGGGCAAGCCGATCACGGCGGCCCGCGCGGAGGCGGCCAAGTGCGCCAAGGCGATGCGCTGGTACGCCGCGCACGCCGAGGGCCTGCTCGCCGACGAGCACCCGGACCCCGACGACGTACGCGACGCGGGCGCCGTCCGTGCGCTGGTCCGCTACCGTCCGCTCGGCGTGGTCCTCGCCGTGATGCCGTGGAACTTCCCGCTCTGGCAGGTCGTGCGCTTCGCCGCCCCCGCGCTGATGGCGGGCAACGTCGGGCTCCTCAAGCACGCGTCGAACGTCCCGCAGACCGCCCTCTACCTGGAGGACCTCTTCCACCGGGCGGGATTCCCGGCGGGCTGCTTCCGTACGCTGCTGATCGGCGCGGGCGCCGTCGAGGCGGTCCTGCGCGACCCGCGGGTCGTCGCGGCCACCCTCACCGGCAGCGAGCCGGCGGGGCGCTCCGTCGCCGCGACCGCGGGCGACGAGGTCAAGAAGACCGTGCTGGAACTCGGCGGCAGCGACCCGTTCCTCGTCCTGCCGTCGGCGGAGGTGGAGAAGGCCGCCGCCACCGCCGTCACCGCACGCGTCCAGAACAACGGCCAGTCCTGCATCGCGGCCAAGCGCTTCATCGTGCACGCCGACGTCTACGACGCGTTCGCCGAACGCTTCACCGAGGGCATGCGCGCCCTGACCGTCGGCGACCCGCTGGAGGACGCCACCGACATCGGGCCGCTCTCCACCGAACAGGGCCGCGCCGACCTGGAGGAACTCGTCGACGACGCCGTCGAGCGGGGCGCCGGGGCGCTGTGCGGGGGCCGCCGGCCCGACACGCTCGGCGGCGGCCTGGAGAACGGCTGGTTCTACGAGCCCACCGTGCTCGTCGGCATCACCACCGCCATGCGCGTCCACCGCGAGGAGACCTTCGGCCCGGTCGCCACCCTCTACCGGGTCGCCGACCTCGACGAGGCGATCCACCTGGCCAACGACACCCCCTTCGGCCTCAGCTCCAACGTCTGGACCCGCGACGCGGACGAGCAGGAGCGCTGCGCCCGCGACCTGGAGGCCGGCGGGGTCTTCTTCAACGGGATGACCGCCTCGCACCCCGCCCTGCCCTTCGGCGGCGTCAAGCGCTCCGGTTACGGCCGTGAGCTCGCCGGACACGGCATCCGCGAGTTCTGCAACGCCACCACGCTCTGGTACGGCCCCGACGGGTCCTGACCCCTTCCCTCGCGCGGAACGGCCGATGCGCGATCATGGGCGTCGACCCGAACCCGTCGGAGAGGCCGCCATGGAACTGCGCTGCGCTGTGATCGACGACTTCCAGTCCGTGGCCACCACCGTCGTGGACTGGTCGCCGGTCACCGCGGACGTCGAGGTCGTGACGTTCCCCGAGCACCTCGCCTCCGAGGACGAGACCGTCGCCGCCCTCGCCGACTTCGACATCGTGGTCACCCTGCGCGAGAGGGTGCCGTTCCCGGCGGAGCTGTTCGCCCGGCTGCCCCGGCTGCGGCTGCTCGTCGCCTCCGGCATGCGCAACTCCGTCATCGACTTCGACGCCGCGAAGCGGCACGGCGTCGTCGTCTGCGGTACGGCCAGCTCCTCCACCCCGCCCGTCGAGCTCACCTGGGCGCTGCTCCTGGGCCTGGCGCGCGGGATCGTCCCCGAGGCGGAGGCCCTGCGCGCGGACGGGCCCTGGCAGTCCACCCTCGGGGCCGATCTGCACGGACGGCGGCTCGGTCTGCTGGGGCTCGGGAAGATCGGCGGCCGGGTGGCGCGGGTGGGCCTGGCCTTCGGCATGGACGTCCAGGCCTGGAGCCGGAACCTCACGAAGGAACGTGCCGACGAGGTCGGAGCCACCCTGGCCGCGTCCAAGGAAGAGCTGCTGGCCTCCAGTGACTTCGTCTCCGTCCACCTGGCGCTCGGCGAGCGGAGCCGGGGCCTCGTCGGCGCGGCCGAACTCGCCCTGATGCGCCCGACCGCGTATCTGATCAACACCTCCAGGGCGGCCATCGTCGACACGGACGCCCTGCTCGCCGCCCTGCACGCGGGCGCCATCGCCGGGGCCGCGACCGACGTGTTCGACATCGAGCCGCTCCCGGCGGGCCACCCGGTGCGCAGGGCCCCGCGCCTGCTGGCGACCCCGCACCTGGGCTATGTGTCACGCGCCAACTACGAGACCTTCTACGGCCAGGCCGTGGAGAACATCAGGGCGTTCCTCGACGGGAAGCCGGTCCGCCGCCTGGGCTGACGGCGGCGGCCCCCGCCGACGGCCGCGGTCAGTAGCGGAGCGCCGCCGCGATCCGGCCGTGGTCGGCCAGCGAGCCGTCCTCGACGAAGGCCACGTCGGCGCCGCTGTCCAGCGCCGCCTCGACCAGTTCGTCGACGATGTCCTCCCGGATCCGGCCGTCCGCGCTCTGCGTGCTCCCCTCGGGCGCCGGCTCCAGGTGCTCGTCGGTCACCTGAACGGCCGCCTGGAAGTGTTCCTCCACCGCCACCAGACCCGCCCGGCCCTCCCGGACGGCGGCCCACACCTCGTCGAGGCCCCCGGCGAAGGAGTGTGCGCCCCGGGCGTGGTCGAGCCGGGTCTCCACCTCCGCGGCCGCCTGACGAGCGCCTTCGTCGAGGGCGGGCCGCAGCTCCCTGAGGACCTCGGCCGGCAGCAGGTCGGCCGGCGCGCCCTTGGTGACCCTGCCGATGGCGGACCCGGAACTCGTACCGACCTCGTCCAGCAGGGCGAGGGCCGGCGCCAGGCCCATCAGGTGGAGCGGGCGCGGATCCGCGGCGAGCACCGCGCGCAGCTTCTCGTCGACGTCACGGAAGAAGTTCCGCGTCTCCTCGTCGCTGAAGGTGCTCGGGGTGTCCCCGATCCGCTCCTCGCGCTGCGGGTTCGGCGGCTCCTTCGGCGCGGTCAGCGGGAAGCCGCCCGTCTCCTCCGGCCGGATGCGGTCGCCCGTGCCGATCCACAGCGTGGCGTGGTCGGCGGCGACGGTCAGCGCCCGGAACGGCCGGGTCTGGGCCTTGGCCGCGACGAGGTTGCGGGTGAGGTAGGTGTCGCTGAGCACCACCCGTTCGGGCGCGGTGCGCGGAAGCTGCCAGATCCAGTACGCGTCGGTGGTGGCCAGAAGAACCAGGGAGTCCAGTGCCCCGCGCGGGTCGACCTCGGCCGCCGCCCGCTCCAGTTGTGCCTGGAGGGCGGCCCGGACCTCGCGGCTGACCTGCGGGTCGGCGTCGAGGCGGTGTCCGGCCTCGGCCACCAGGTTCCGCAGGCGGACCGGGTCCTGGGCGTTGTCCGGGGCCTTGCGATGGGTCGGCATGGTCAGGGACAGGGCCGGATAGGGCCGGGTCGCCCGCAGCTCCCGCAACAGGTCGGCGGTCAGGGCGTCCGTATCCATCGTTCCCTCCCGGGGCTCGAACCCGCTCCCGTGTGAAGCGGGTTCTTCAACGAGTCAATTCATACCTTTTGATCCTAATATGGGCGAATTGTTGGGCCTTGAGTGCGGCCTACTCCCTTCCGGCTCCCCTCCGGCTCTCTTCCGATTGGACGGACCGCCCGTGAAAGCGAACCTCCCTGTGCGCCGGGCACGCGGCCGCCGCGCCGCCCGCGCCCTGGCCCCCCTCGCGGCGGCGGCCCTGCTCCTCGCCGGCACGGCGGCCTGCGACTCCGACACCAGCGGCGAAGGCACCGACCGGGGCGTCCACACGCTCACCCCCGAGCCGGCGGAGTCGCCGTCCGAGTCCCCGAGCCCGCGCACCCAGCAGAGCTTCGCGGCCTCGGTGTCCGCCGAGTCCGAGCGCGTACGGCAGGAGGCGGCCAAGCGGCTGGACGAGGTGGAGGGCCGGGGCAACGCGGTCGGCGAGGTCTCGGTCAACGGACTCCCGCTCACCGCGTCCGAGGAGGTCCGCAGCGCCCTCGTCCGGGTCACCAACCCCACCGACGAGGCCGCGTTCTATGCCGTCGGGGTGGAGTTCGTCGACGCCGAGGGCAAGGTCCTGGACACCGTCGTCGTCGGTGTCCAGGACGCGCCGCCG
This sequence comes from Streptomyces sp. NPDC020884, assembly GCF_044333935.1. Taxonomy (NCBI): domain Bacteria; kingdom Bacillati; phylum Actinomycetota; class Actinomycetes; order Kitasatosporales; family Streptomycetaceae; genus Streptomyces; species Streptomyces sp. NPDC020884. Next base: position 269,000 of record NZ_JBIRRY010000007.1, read on the forward strand.
GACCGCACGGTCAGCGTCCAGGCCAACAGCCGCAAGGCCGCCGGGGTGAAGACCTTCCCCCGGGTCGCCCAGGCCGAGCGCGGCTGAGGGGGCGGCGTACATGAGCGCCGCCGACGCGGTGACCGACTCGCTCCAGAATCTGCGCGCGCAGTTCGTCGCCGTACGGGAGGGGAAACCGGCCGACTACATCCCCCAGCTGGCCCTCGCCGACCCGGACGCCTTCGGTCTCGCGCTGGTCAGCATGGACGGACACCGCTACAGCGCGGGTGAGGCCGAGGTCCCCTTCACCCTCCAGTCCGTCTCCAAACCGTTCATCTACGCCCTCGCGCTCTCCCTCCTCGGCCTCGACGAGGTGAGCCGCTGGGTGGGCGCCGAGCCGAGCGGCGAGGCGTTCAACGCCATCAGCCTCGAACCCGGCACGGGCAGGCCCGCCAACGCCATGGTCAACGCCGGCGCGATCGTCACCACCGCCCTGATCCCCGACGCCCCCGACGAACCCGCCTTCGACCGGATCCTGCGCTGCCTCGGCCGGTTCGCCGGACGGGAACTGGACGTGGACGAAGAGGTGTTCGGCTCCGAGTCGGCGACCGGTGACCGCAACCGGGCGCTGGCCTACCTGATCCGCTCCACCGGCACCATGCCCGTCGACCCGGTCCTCGCGGTCGACCGCTACTTCCGCCAGTGCGCGATCCGCGTCACCGCCGTCGACCTCGCCACGATGGCGGCGACGCTCGCCTACGGCGGCGTGAACCCGGTCACCCGCGAGCGGGTCGTCTCCGCCGGGGTCGCCGCCCGGGTCCTCGCCGTCATGGCGACCTGCGGGATGTACGACGGCTCCGGCGAATGGCTGCTGCGGGTCGGACTGCCCGCCAAGAGCGGGGTGTCCGGCGGTCTCATCGCGGTGGGCCCCGCCCGCTTCGGGGTCGCCACGTACAGCCCGCCGCTGGACGCCACCGGCGGTTCGGTACGCGGCCACGCCGCGCTGGAGACGATGTCGGAACGCTACGGGCTCCACCTCATGCTCAACCCGGCGCTGCCGGGTTCCACGATCACCCTCGTCACGACCGCGGACGATCTGCCGTCGGCGCCCTCGGCCGAGGACGAACGGGTGCTCCACGAACAGGTCGGCGTCGTCGTCGCCCAGGGGTCCATCGACTTCACGGCCGCCGAACGCGTGCTGTACGCCCTGGACGAGTCCGGTCCGGACGGCGGCTCCGTGGTGCTCGACCTGCACGACGTCACATCCGTCGACTCCGTGGGCCTGGCCATGCTGCACACCGGCCTCGCGCGGCTCGCATCCGACGGGCGGCGCGCGGCGGTCGTCGATCCACGCGATCTGCTGGGCCCGCCCGACGTCGTCCGGGAAGGGACCGGCCAGGACCTGCCGCGCTACGCCACCCGTGAGGATGCCGTCGAAGGCTGCGCGCAGGCCCTGGCCGGGGAGGACTGAGCCGGGACTACCAGATGGAGCCGACCCACTCGGGGTGGTCGATGAACGGGTTCCGGTTGTGCTGGAACTGCTCGAATATGACGTCGTTGCGGCGCTTCTCGAAGGTGTCCGGCGGGTCTTCCTGGCTCCACTGCTTCAGGACGGACAGCTTGCCCATCTTCGGCGCGGACCCGTTGTCCACCTGGTCGTTGGGTTCGAGGTCGGCGAAGGAGTCGTCGCCCTCGTAGCGCACGGCCATGTAGAGGATCATGCGGGCGACGTCGCCCTTGACCTCGTCGCGCGGCTCGAAGGAGTCGCCGTCGGTGAAGTTGCCCGGGGCGTCGCCCAGTTCACTGCCGCCGTTGTCGAAGTCCTTGTTGCCCCGGGTGGAGTTGACCTGGACGTCCTCGGGCCGAAGGTGGTGGATGTCGGTGCCCGGACCCGTCGCGGTGCCGAAGTCGCCGTGCGACTTGGCCCAGACGTGCTCCCGGTTCCACTGGCCCGAGTTGCCGCCGTTGTCGTTCTTCGACTGGGAGCGCCCGGTGTAGAGCAGGACGACGTTGGAGGAGTTGGCCGGGTCCTCGTCGGTGGCCTTGAGGGCGTCCCACACCTGGCTGTAGGAGAGTTTGGTCTGGTCGCTGACGATCGTGTGCAGGGCGGTTTTCAGCTCGGCGCCCGTCTTGCCGAGCGCGTCCTGGTAGTAGGTGTCGTCGAGGGCGGCGGCGGTGGCGGTGTAACGGCCGGGCGAGGCGTCCGCGGGGGCCGCGGCCGCGACGCCGGCGAGCACGGTGACCGCTGCTGCCGCGGCCAGCAGCGGACGCGCGTAGAACAAGTGACGACGGGACATGTGGGGTGTCCTCTCCGAGACGCGGGCGCCGCGACGAGGACCCTGGGTGGGAGTGCCCCTGCGGCGGCCGTGTGGTAGGTGGTCAGCCGGGAGCCTTCCACACGCACCGTGCCCCAGGTGTGAACAGTCTGTATCTATCATGTGCAGGTCAAGATTTGGGCCGTCGGGACCCGCGGGGAGGCCGTGCCCCTCCGGGGGGTCCAAGGCCTCCGGAGGGGGAGCGGGCATCCCGCCGCGTGCTACCCGGCGGCCCAGTCGCGCAGCGCCCCGACCGAGGCGAAGTCGGCCACGTTCCGGTCGAGTGGATCATCGGTGTACTGGTGGACGCGCCAGTCCGCCTCGATGCGGGGCCTGCCCGCGGAGACGTAGTCGGCGATCCACAGCCCGTCGCCCGCGTAGCCGGTGGTGTCGTGGTTGAGCCAGAAGGAGCGGTTGCAGTACAGCAGGACCCGGTGGCCGGGCCGCTGCCGCTTCACCTCGCGGAGGAACCGGTCCTTGTCCGCGTTGCTCGCCCGGGTCCCACCGCCGGTCTGTTCCCAGTCGACGGCGAGCAGATCGCCCGCCTTCTCCGGGGTTTTGCTCAGGAAGTACGTCACCTGGTCCGCCACATCGCCCGGCCAGAGGAAGTGGTAGAAGCCGACGACGCACTCGGCGTCCCGGGCCCGTTTCACCTGCGCGTCCAGACGCGGATTGACATAGGTGCGGCCTTCGGTGGACTTGATGAGGACGAAGTCGAGGCCGTCCGTGTCGTAGGAGGGCTGATAGGCGCTGACGTCGACGCCGTGGAGCATGGGCACCGCCTTGAGGAATGGGGCAACGACGTCTCCTCTCCTGCCCGCTCTCCCCGCCGGGCAAGGGTTCATTCACCCTCCCGGGTAGCGGGCCGCCGCCGGGGCCCTCGGATGCGGCCGGGTCCGTGCGGCGCGAGAATTGCCGCAAGGACGAGGAGGCGGCATGAGCGAAGAGTCCGAATCCGTATCCGCAGCCGTGGTCGGGCCGGGGGGCGTCACCCCCGACCGGCTCCTGCACACCGGCGCGAGCGACCGGCCGAGCGCGGAGGACCTGGTGCTCGCTTCCGGGCGGGACCTGACGCCCGAGACCCTGGAATGGGCCCGGCGCAAGCTGGCCGTCGAGGGGCGGTCGGCCCTCGACAGGCGACTGCCCTGACGGCCCCGCGGGGCCCCCGGGAGCATCCGGCGGACGGTGCGCGGACCTGGCCCTGACCGGCGAGCCGCCCGAGGAGCCGGGGAGCGCGTGGGGCGCGCCCGGTTCCCTCGGCTAGCCTGAGTGACATATGAACCGTTTGACGACCTCACAGGGCACTTTCGAGCTCGCCCGCTTCCCCGAGCACCCGCGCGATCCCTTCCGGGCGTGGGACGCCGCCGACGAATACCTGCTCCGGCAGCTGACGGACCCCGAGACGGGCCCGGTCGACCTCTCGGGGACGGTCGCCGTCGTGGGGGACCGGTGGGGGGCGCTGGCGACCGCGCTGGCCGCGCACCGGCCCGTCCAGATCAGCGACTCCTACCTGGCCAGGCGCGCCACGCTGGCCAACCTCGACCGCAACGGTCTCGACCCGGACGCGGTGCGGCTGCTGTCCTCGCGCGACACCCCGCCGGACCGGGTCGACGTCCTGCTGGTCCGGGTGCCGAAGTCGTTGGCCTTCCTGGAGGACCAGCTCCACCGGATCGCTCCGGCCGTCCACGCCGGCACCGTGATCATCGGCACCGGCATGGTCAAGGAGATCCACACCTCCACGCTCAAGCTCTTCGAGCGGATCATCGGGCCGACCCGCACCTCCCTCGCGGTGCGCAAGGCGCGGCTCGTCTTCTGCACCCCGGACCCCGGGCTGCCGCGTACGCCGAGCCCGTGGCCGTACCGCTACGAGCTGCCCGCCGACGTGGGCCCCGTCTCGGGCCTGACCGCCGTCAACCACGCGGGGATCTTCTGCGCCGAGCGCCTCGACGTCGGCACCCGGTTCTTCCTGAAGCACCTGCCCACCCGCGGCGGGGCCGTCCGGGTCGTCGACCTGGGCTGCGGCAACGGCGTCCTCGGCCTCTCCGCCGCCATCGCCAACCCGGACGCGCACCTCACCTTCGTCGACGAGTCCTACGGGGCGGTCGCCTCCGCCGAGGAGACCTTCCGGGCCGGTGCGCCGGAGGGCGCGAAGGCCGACTTCCTGGTCGGCGACGGTCTCGGCGACCTCGCTCCGGGCAGCGTGGACCTGGTGCTGAACAACCCGCCGTTCCACTCCCACATGGCGACCACCGACGCCACGGCCCGCACGATGTTCGCCGGGGCGCGCACCGCCCTGCGGCAGGGTGGCGAGCTCTGGGTCGTGGGCAACCGGCACCTCTCGTACCACACCCACCTGCGCCGGATCTTCGGGAACTGCACCACGGTCGCGGGCGACCCGAAGTTCGTCGTCCTGCGCGCCGTCAAGCGCTGACCGGCCCTGATCGGCAGGACGGCTCCCAGGCCCTTCCGGATTCTTGCAACACGTTCTACTGTGTGCGCCGCCGCACACGGGAGACGCCGAAGCGAGACTCTGGAGGGGCCGTGCACCTCGAATACACGCCTGAGCAGCAGCGGTTGCGTACCGAACTGCGCACGTACTTCGCCGCCCTGGTGCCCGACAACGCCTACGCCCGCTACGCGGAGCCCGCGGCCCAGAAGCGCTTCTACCGCGAGACGGTCCGCAGGCTCGGCGCGGACGGCTGGCTGGGGGTCGGCTGGCCGAAGGAGTACGGCGGCCGGGGGCTGACCCCGATGGAACAGTTCATCTTCTTCGACGAGGCCGCCCAGGCCGGCGTGCCGCTGCCGCTGATGGCCCTGAACACCGTCGGGCCCACGATCATGCAGTTCGGCACCGACGAGCAGAAGGCCCACTTCCTGCCCGGAATCCTGGCCGGCGAGATCGACTTCGCGATCGGCTACAGCGAACCGGACGCGGGCACCGACCTCGCCGCCCTCAAGACCCGCGCGGTCCGCGAGGGGGACACCTACCTGGTCAACGGCCAGAAGATCTGGACCACCAACGGCGACACCGCCGACTGGGTCTGGCTCGCCGTCCGCACCGACCCCGACGCCCCGCCGCACAAGGGCATCACCATGCTCCTGGTCCCCACGAGCGACCCCGGCTACTCCTGCACCCTGATCAACACCCTCGCCTCGCACGACACGGCCGCCAGCTACTACGAGAACATCCGGGTCCCGGTCTCCCGCCGGGTCGGCGAGGAGAACAAGGGCTGGCGGCTCATCACGAACCAGCTCAACCACGAACGCGTCACCCTCGCCGCCCACGGCACGATGGCGGTCCGCGCCCTGCACAACGTCCAGCGCTGGGCCGCCGACACCAAGCTCGCCGACGGCCGCCGGGTCATCGACCTCGGCTGGGTCCGCGCCCTGCTCGCCCGCACCCACACCCGCCTCGACGCGATGAAACTGCTCAACTGGCAGATGGTCACAGCCCTCCAGGACGGCGCCCTCACCCCCCAGGACGCCTCGGCGGTCAAGGTCTACGGCTCCGAGGCCCGCCGGGACGCCTACGCCTGGCTGATGGAGGTCGTCGGCTCGGCGGGCGCGCTGAAGGAGGGCTCGGCCGGCGCGGTGCTCCACGGCGAACTGGAGCGCGGCTACCGCTCGGCCGTGATCTTCACCTTCGGCGGCGGCAACAACGAGATCCAGCGGGAGATCATCTCGTGGATCGGGCTGGGGATGCCGCGCGTGCGGCGGTGAGCGGAGCCCGTCCGGACGCACCCGTCAGCCGGCCGGGCCGGACGGGCGCCGCGAAGTGGCCAGGACCCAGGCGGCGAAGGCCCCGACGCCGTCCACGACCGCCTCGAAGCGCGGGGAGTGGAAGATGTCGAAGGCGTGCTGCCCGCCGGGGAGTTCGGCGTAGACCACGGTGCCGCCGGAGTCCCGGCGCAGCCGGCCGGCGAAGTTCCTGGCCCCCTCGACGGTCGCCAGCGCGTCCTTGGTGCCGTGGACGACGAGGAACGGCGGCGCACCGGGGTGGATGTATCCCTGCGGTTGGTACGGGGACGGCGCCTCGTCGGGCTGGTCGCCGAAGTAGTGGCCGTAGTAGCCGTAGAGGCAGATCGCGGCGGTGACCGAGGTGTCCGCGGACTCGAACCCGGGCTGGAACGCCGGGTCGTTCGGCGTGAGCGCGCACAGGCCCGCGAGGTTGGATCCGGCGGAACTGCCCGCCACGAACAGCTTCGAGGGATCGGCGCCGTAGCCGGCGGCGTGCTCGCGGGCCCAGGCGATGACCTTCTTGGCGTCGATCTGGTGGCCGGGGAAGGAGGTCTCGGGCCGCAGCCGGTAGTTGGCGCTGATGCAGACCCACCCCCGGCCCGCGAGCTCGTACAGCAGGGGCCGTGCCTCGCGGTTCTTCGCTCCGCCGGTGTAGTGGCCGCCGTGGAAGTGGATCAGGACCGGCCCGCCCGGTGGCGCGTCGCGGCGGCGGTAGACGTCCAGGAGGTTCCGGCGCCCGGCGTGCCCGTAGCGGATGTCGGGGATCCGCTCCACGTCACGCCGCCGCATGAGCCCCGGCAGCAGCAGGATGCGGACCCAGGGCCGGTGGCGGCGCAGCGGCACGTCCACGCGCTCCCGCCAGTCGGCTCCCAGCCCGTGCGCGAGGGCCCGCCCGACCACCCGGTCCGTGCGCAGACCCCGCCAGGCGGAGAGGGCCAGTCCGACGGCGGCGACGGCGGCCACCGCGGCCGTCGCCCTGGCACCGGGTGACCGCAGATCGCCCTGGCCGGCCGCCAGGGCCGTGGAGCCCACCAGGAAGTAGAGGCCCACGAACGGCACCTCGTTGAGGCCCAGACCGAACCAGAAGCTCATCCCGGCCAGCGGTCGGGGCCGGCGCGGCGCGACGACGGCGAAGAAGGTGCACCAGGCGAAGATCACCGTCGTCACCACATAACCGATCGGCAGATTCATGACCGTTCCCCCGTCGACTCGTCAACGGCCTGCGACACCCCCTCGGCGGGGCGTCCGGCGCGCCCCAAGTCTCCCCTTCTCGGCCCCGCGCGGGGAGATGCGGGAGATCGGGATCTCTCCGGCCCCGGCGGCGACGCCGGTGATCTTCGGCCACCCCCTTAATCGAACGAATATGCGAACATGGGGTTAGAGTGTGCTTCTCCCGGTCGGGATGAATCGGGATGACACGGATGGCACAGACGACACAAAGGGGGGTTATGAGCAACAGGAGGTGTGTATGTCGTTTACGCACCTTCGTGCAGCGAGCGGCTATTCGCTGCGGTACGGAGCCAGCCACCCGCGTGCGCTGGCGGAGCGGGCCGGTGAGCGGGGCCTCGACGCCCTGGCGCTGACCGACCGGGACTCCCTCGCGGGCGTGGTGCGCTTCGCCAAGGCGTGTGCGGGGGCCGGGGTCAGGCCGCTGTTCGGCGTCGACCTGTCGGTGCCCGGCGTGCCGGCGTTCGGAGCCGCGCCGGCGAAACGGCGGCGGACCCCCGCCCGGGGCGGTGCGTTCGTGACGGACGCGCCGCTGCGCGCGGTGTTCCTGGCCCGGACCGCCCGGGGCTGGGCCGAGCTGTGCCGGCTGGTGTCGGCCGCGTCGGACCAGGGCGTCACCTGGGAGGACCTGGCCTGCCCGGACGGCGAGGTGTTCGTCCTCCTCGGGTCGGACTCCGAAGTGGGACAGGCGCTGGCATCGGGGCGGCCGGACCGGGCCGCGGCACTCCTCGGCCCCTGGCGCGAACGGTTCGGCCGGTCACTGCGCATCGAGACGTCCTGGGACGGGCGGCCCGGCACCGGGCCCGGGTCGCTGCGGCTGGCCGCGCGCATGGCGGGCTTCGCCGCCGAGCAGGAGGTGACGGCGGTGCTGACCAACGCCGTGCGCTACGCCGACCCGCGGCAGGGCGAGGTCGCCGACATCCTGGACTCCGCCCGGCTGCTCATGCCCGTCGACACCCGGGACGCGTCCCGGCTGGACGGCGGGCAGAGGTGGCTGAAGGACCCCGGGGAGATGGAGCGGATCGCCGGGCGGATCGCCGAGGCGGGCGGCGGCCGGAGCGCGGAGGCGCGACGGCTGCTGAAGGCGACCGAGGAGACGGCGGCGGCCTGCGTGGTCGATCCGGGCGAGGCGTTCGGGCTCGGGCGGCTGAACCTTCCCGAGCCCGAACTGGTGGGCGCGCATGCCGGGCGTGCCGACCGGACCCTCGCGGACCGGTGCGCGGCGGGCATGCTGAACCGCGGCTACCACCGGGACGCCCGGCGCTGGGACCGGCTCGAGGAGGAGCTGGGGATCATCGCCGGACACGGGTTCGCCGGGTACTTCCTGACCGTCGCCGAGGTGGCGGCGCAGGCTCAGCGCCTCGACATCCGGGTCGCGGCCCGTGGCTCGGGAGTGGGGTCGCTGGTCACCCATCTGCTGGGGATCAGCCCGGTCGACCCGGTGGCGCACGGTCTGGTCATGGAGCGGTTCCTGTCGGCGCGGCGGTCCACGCTGCCCGATATCGACCTGGACGTGGAGTCGGCGCGCCGTCTGGAGGTCTATCAGGCGGTACGGGAGCGGTTCGGGGCCGACCGGGTGGCGACGCTCGCCGTCTACAAGACGTACCGGGCGCGCGGGGCGATCGAGGTCGTGGCCCGCGCCCGCGGCATGGCCCCGGACCGGGCGGCCCGCCTGGGCAAGGCGTTTCCGCACATCCGGGCCAAGGATGTGCGGGCCGCGCTCGCCGAACTGCCGGAGCTGCGTGAGGTCGCCGCCGAGGACCACGGGCGGCTGTGGGAGCTGGTGGAGGCGCTCGACGAGCTGCCGTTCGAGGCGGCGATGCACCCGTGCGGGCTGCTCGTCTCCAACGCCGGGCTCCTGGAGCGCACCCCGGTGGCGCCCACCACTGTCGAGAACATCGCCATGTCCCAGTTCGACAAGGAGGACATCGAGGACACCGGGCACCCGAAGATCGACGTCATCGGCGTACGGATGCAGTCGGCGCTCGCGCACGCGGCCGCTGAGATCGAACGCGTCACCGGCGAACGCCTCGACCTGGACGATCCCGCACAGGTGCCGCCGGACGACCCCGCCACGTACGACCTGATCTCCTCCGGGGACACGCTGGGCACCTTCCAGCTGGATTCTGTGTCAACTTCATGCGTGTTGCCCGCGCGTGGCAGGTGTACGCCACCGGGTCGGACGGTGGCCGGGGTGGTGTCCATCGATCTTTTGTGGTGTCCTTCCGCTGCCCGTACATACCTCGGTGTGCCATGAGAACTCCCTGTAGGCTGCGGTGCTTCGTGAGTAACGACAGAGCTTTGAGTTGTGACGGCCTTACCACGGTGCACGTCGATGAAAGCTTGTGCCAGATGATCGTTTCGATGACCTCACGATCGTCGATTGACCATCTTTCAGGGCCTGTGCGCGGCAGGACTACTCGAATGTGAGACCAGCCTTCGCGGCCGCTGGAGCGCGGTTGATTGACGCGCGCTTCCATGGGCCCATGCAGAAGCGGGCGCGGAGGTGAGCATCGCCAGCGGGTATGCGAAACCGGTGGCCGATCTGTACTGGAGTGTGGTGAGGTTGGCGAGTGAGTTCTAGATCAAAGCGCCGCAAGGTGCGAAACAAGCGGCACCGCCACTCCGTTCCGGCGTCGTCAGGGTTTGACCCGCACGCACAGGTCATTGTTGATACCTGGGGCGCATTGGAAACGCTCCTAGAGCAATTCGCTGCGGCTGACGAACCTGTGGAGGCGATTAGCGCTGCATTCGACGAGGCCGTCACCGAGTTCGTCCAGAAACTGCAGCGATTCGACGCGATCCGGCTCATCGAGGTGGCTCGTCTGGCGTTCCTGCCCTTTGCACCGGTGGGCGCGATGCTGGTCACGCCGGAAGCAGGCGCTGCGCACGTGGAGTTGCTGGCGCTCATTGCTCTCGCGTCCCAGCAGGATGCGGCTGCCGCAGAAGGACTTGACAACGATGCGGTCGAGGACCAGGAGATGAGTCACTTCATCTCCGAGGCGCAGGAACAGATTGTCGCGCTTCTGCACCTCGCGCAGCTGCGGTCCTTTGCGACTGTGGACCGGACAAACAAGCTCGCCCTGATGTCACTCCTTATCCAGGGCGCCGAGGTTTGGATTCGCAACCCGTCCTACCCGGAGATGGTTGAGGCAACCAATCTCGCGCTCCTTGACGGCGACCCGCTCGTTCGTGCGGCTCTCAATGCAGAGCTCGGGTTTGATGCCACCGATGCCCTGGCTGTTCTCAATGCGTGCCACCACCTCCAACAGGTCAATATGAACGGCCGCATGGAGGCCATGGCCACAGCGGCAGAGCGTGCGATGGCATCCACGCGGGACGGCGAGCCTGATCTTGAGTTGACGGAACGGGCCAGGTCCGGGTTCGTGTCGCTGTTCGAGCCCAGCGCTGACGAAGCCACGGTTGCGATCGCGGATGTCGCCGCTCACACGGGGATCACCGAGGAACGTGTCCGAGCTGTAGTCGGACGGTTCAGCCTCGCCCTGGGGACGACCACACCGGCGGAGGCCATCGACAAGTTCACTGCCGGTAACAATCCGCTGCGCATGCGGCCCTTGATCGCCAGTGACGGTGCGCGCATCATGTTGCCGCACCCTGCACTCAGTGTGGTTGCCGTTCGGGAAAACCTCGAAGAGCATCTCAAGACATCATCCGCGTGGAACACATACGCGAAGCACCGCGGTGACCTCCTGGAGTTCCGCACCCGTGCTGCGCTCGGCCGGGTGCTGCCTGGCGCACACTACCGGGACGCGTTTGAGTACTTCGTTCCTGCGAACGACGCCGAAGAGGAGACTGCTGATCCGGCGAAGTACACCAAGCGCGTCGAGGGTGACCACCTTGTTGTCCTCGACGATGTCGCGATCATCGTCGAGGACAAGGCTGTCGCCCTGAGCGCCCTTTCCCGTGGTGGCAAGACCACACGTATCCGCACCGACCTGACCGGCATCATCACGAAGGCGGCCGAACAAGCCGGTCGGATGCGGGACGGCATCGAGCGTGACGGCGGTCTCCGCATCGAAGGTGAAGGATGGGTGGATTTCAGCCATATCCGCGAGATCCACATGGTGACCGTCAGCCTCGATGACCTCTCGACTGTTATGACGGCCACCGCGGAACTGGTGAGGGCGGGCTTGCTCAGCCTCGACAGCATCCCGTGGACCGTGTCGCTGCACGACCTTGACCTCATTACCGAACTCGTCGCTCGACCAGCTGAGTTCCTCCTCTACCTTCGGCGGCGCCGTAACCCCGACGTCACCGTAATGTTCAACGCGCCTGACGAATTGGATCTGTTCCTGTACTTCTTCGAGGCGGGCCTTTGGGTCGAACCCGACCCCGCACGGGTACGCACCACGTTCCCGTTCATGCCCGAGCCAACAACCGCCGAGCTGCGCCGCTACCGCGCGCAGGAGCCAGTCTTCTTGAGCAGCCGTACCGACGCACTAGACCAGTGGTACTACACCAAGAACCGAGCCGGGGACGGCCAGGAGACTACGCCGAAGCCGGCGATGCCAGCGCCTCCGGTCGCGCCACTCATTGACGAACTGCAGTCACGAAATGTCACCGGTTGGCTAAGCATCGGCGCAACACTTCTGTCGGGGGCAACGACGGCCCAACACCAGTTCGCACGAAACGGCGAAGACTTGCTGAACAGCCCTTCGCCGGGCGACAACGGCCGCAGCCTAACCGTACCTGCCACAGGGAGCGTGGATCCGGCTGAAGGATGGCTGCTTGTCTGGGCCACTCGCCCGGCCGGGAAAGATCCACTCGGCGAAGAGAAGAGCCTCCGCGACTACCTGCGCGCAAAGAAGCATCAGCTCGGCATCCCGCGAGGCGTCGTCTTCCTGTACGACGAACCAACTCGGGATCTTGTCGGTGCCTACTACGACGGACACATCGGGTCGCTTGATGCCACCCTCACGGCATCCCTCAAATCGTTGCGGCCCGCCTCGGACCTCCAGAATCGACTCCACCCGAACGCCAAGCGGTCGCCGCGCGGTACGAGGCGAGCCCCGAGAGCCAGCGCGACGCGAAAGTAAGAGTGCTTCCAGACTGAACCAGACCGGTTGAGCCGTTCGTTCGCAACTGTGGTGGTGAGAAATCGGGAGCCTTCGACACGGTTTGGTTATTTCTGCGTCAGCAGGGTGTTTGACGGTGGAGAATGCTGACGACATGAGTGATCTAACTGCAGCCCACCGCGGGTATGAGTACCAGGACTTGATGGAGGCAGGCCGCGTCGTCGACCTGCTGCTCGGCGGGATCGCCAGGGTCCATGTCGACAAGAAGCTGGTGACAGACGACCGCTTCGACGACCTCACGGTGATCAACGCGGACGGATCCCGTGAACGGACCCAGTTCAAGCACTCGGACGAGAAAGGCCCCCTCGGCTACGCCACGTTCACGATTGACGACCACCGCGGACTGGGGCTGGACCGTCTCGTGGCGGCTGCTGTCGCCGATCGGGACGGACCGGGCGCGGACGCCACCGCCCACCGGCTACGCATCGTGATGCGCGACGCACTTCCGGATCACGAGGCACTGAACGCGGTGATGGTGCCAGCCCGCTCCTCCGACGTGCCGTTCCTGCCGGGGATGAACAGCACACTCCTGCGGTTCGACGCGGAAGCACTCTGGCGAGGGTACGACCTGCCCGCACGGGGTCGGCGCCCGGCGGGCAATATTTTCGGGTTCCTGACCAGCGGTGACAGGGCCGTGTCCAAGCAGGACCTGGAATGGCTGTGCGAGCACTTGGTGGTGGAGGTCGGCGCACCGGCCATGACGACGGACCTCCTGCAGCCAGGGCCGGCCGAACAGCTCCTCCTCCAACGGGTGCGTGGCGAGCTCGGTGCGGGGATCTATCCCAACGAGGGACGCTCACCGGTGGACGTAGCCGAGGCGCTGATCCGCGCAGTCCGCTCCGCCCGGCAGCGCGGAACCGACGTGACACCCCGCGAGCTACTGCGCCAGGCCCAACTGCGCAGCGACCTCGGCGCCGTGGTGCGCGCGAACCCTGTCGACCGAGCCCTGGAAGTGGCCAGGCCTGCCACGGTCGGCGTCCTGGCGGAAGCGGCCGGGACAGCGGCAGCCGACGGGGGATTCCTGCTGGTCACGGGCTCTCCGGGACAGGGTAAGTCCTGGGCGTGCCAGCAGTTGGTCGACCAACTCACCAGTGATGGATGGCTGGTCGCCGAGCACTACTGCTACCTCGGCGACGCCGACGGTGACCAGCTGACCCGGGTGGTCACCGAAACGGTCTTCGGCAGCCTGCTGGGCCGGTTGGCCGAGTCGGACCCCGACCTCGTCCAGGAGCAGCGCCCACGTTTTGCCGCCGATGCGCAAGCACTGACTACGGCTGTGGACACCGCTCTGCGCAAGGACCCCACCCGGCGCGTGGCGCTCGTCGTGGACGGACTGGACCACGTCACCCGCGTACAAGGAGGAAGGACCAGGAGAGCCGATCCGTCCCTGGCCCTCGCCGCGGTCCTCGGCTCGCTGTCTCTTCCGCCCGGTAGCGTCCTCATCGTCCTCAGCCAGCCCGGGAACCACCTCGTCCCCCTCCAGGACGCCGAGGTGGCTTCCGTCGCCGTGCCGCCACTGACCGCGCACGAGTGCCGCGCCGTCGCGGAGCGGCTCGGGCTCGTCCCGGCGGCGGACGACGAGCGCACTGAAGCCCTCCTGACCGACAACCGCGACGTGACCGACTTCCTGGACGCGCTGCAGGAACGCTCGGGCGGCAACGCCCTGTACGCGACATACCTCTGTCGCGAGGTCGCCCTCCGGCCGGAGACGATCACGAAAGCCGCGGCAGTGGTGCGGGCACTTCCGGCCTACCAGGGATCGTTGGAGGGCTACTACGCCCACCTCTACGACACGCTCGGCGCGGAAGCCGATGTTGTCGCGGACATCATCGCCCTGCTCGGAATGTCCGTCACCCGCGAGGAGCTCGGGCAGATCATCCCGGACCGGGCGCACAGGATCGACAGCGCGCTGAAGGTGCTGGCCCCGGTGCTCTCCGGGACGGCCGGACCCGGCGAAATCCGCGTCTACCACGAGTCGTTCGCCCGCTACCTGCGCCTGGGCTACGGCAGCGACTCTGGGGCCCTGGAATCGACGCTGGCGCTGATCGCCACCTGGCTGACTGGGAAGGGACTGTTCGACGACTCGCGGGCCTTTCGCCGCCTCCTGCAGATCCTCGCCGAAGCTGGACGCGACACGGAGGTGGTGGACTACATCGGGCGAGACTTCGTCACCCGGGCCGTCGCCACCGCCCACCCGGCCTCGGCGATCAGGGACAACCTGGCCACCGGCGTGCGCTGTGCCGCGCGGACGGCGAACTGGCCGGTCGTCGCGCGGTGCGTCGAACTCGCCAGGGCCGCGCAGACGTACGAGTTCGAGCGCTTCGACTCGGACCTGGTGGAATTCGCCGACGTGCCGATCGCCTTGATGGGGGCTCAGGCGCTGTCGGACCGGATCCTGCACGACGGCCGGACCGTCATGCCCGCCCGGGCAGGTCTGCAGATGTGCGCCGTCCTCGACGCGGCAGGCGCCGTGGCACCCTGGCACGCGTACATCACGGCACACGACCACGAGGCCGAGTCGGACAACACCTCCTACGGGGCGGAGTCCGACCGAGCCGTCGAACTGGCTTACCTGCGGGGCTGGTTGCGCCTGTCGGCTACCGATCAGGGGATAGGTGAGGAGTCCCCCGAGGACAGGACTGACCGGCCGGTGTCGCTGGACCGCATCGCCGAGTGGTTCGACGAACGGGGTGACCAGGCAGCGGCCGACGCCGTCGTGAAGATGCTCCTCGACACCGTCGGGATCGAGGCCGTCACCGACCTGGTGCCGCGCCTTGAAACGGGCGGCCCAGTATGCCTCGCACTCGCCGAGCAGATCGCCGCAGGCGCGGTGCCCGGAGAGGCGGGCACCGCCACGGACTGGGCGCAGAAGGCCGCCGACCTGGGCTACCTGCCGGGAGCGACGCACCGGCTGCTCGCACTGGGGGTCGCCGCCGCCGATCTCGCCGCCGACCTTGCGGTAGACGAGACTTCGACCGCCCGCGACACCCTGTTCGCCCTCACCCGCGGCGTACAGAACGAACAGGTCCGGTGGAGCCCCGAGCCCGTGGCCAGGTGGCTCGATGCCCTGGCGATCACGACCCGGACCGATCTCATCGCCCTGGACGCGGTACCGGCTCTCGTCCAGGGGGCTGGCTGGTACCCCTGCTGGCTGCGGTTCGCGATCGCCCTCGCACGTGCCGAAGCCGCCGAAGCATCCACCCGGTCCGGCCTGGTCATCGAAGCCCTCGGGCTCCTGACCGCAGACCTCAGCCCCTTCGCCGGCGAACCCCGTGCGTGCGACCTCTACTCGATCCATCCGCTCATTGAAGAGTCGGTACGCCGGGCGGCCGCCCTCGTGTCCGACCAGGACTGGCCGCAGGCGTGGAAGACCCTCATCCACGTCAGCCGGAAAATCAGTGTCAGCCTGGGCGGCGAGATGGGCGGACCGCTGCCAGTCGACACACTCCTTACGACCGCTGTCGAGCACACCACGCCCGCACGGCGGGCTGGCGTCGCCGAAGCTGTTCGCAACGAGTTCCTCCAGCAGGCCGGCGGACGCTTCTACAGCGACCTCGCCCGTTACCTCCTCATCCACGCGCGCCTCGCCCTCACCGCCGAGGATCTCGCCGAGGCCGAGAAGCACTGGCTGGCGGCCTGCCACTTCCTAGTGGCCTACGGCTGGCGCAAGGACATCACCGTCTATGAGGTCCTGGATCCGCTGCCCGCCCTGGTCACTGCGGACCCGGCCCGGGGGCGGGCGCGGGTGGCGCGAATCCAGCCACTGTGCGAACGCCTTGTCCTTCACACCGACGGCAAGGAGACCAACGCTGCCCGCCCGCGGTGGTGGAACGCCCTGGCCGGGGCAGACCCTGCGGCCCTTGCCGATCTCGCAGCCACCGGCCTGCTCAGCGACTGCAACGGCCCGAATACCATCCTCCATGGCGCCCGAGAAGACCTCTGGCGCGCGTGGAACGACACCGCCGATCCAGTCGTGGCAACCGCGCTCCGCATCACCTTGGACACCCCGCTCCTCCAAGCTGACGCCGCGCTTCTGGACCGGCTCGCCCGGACAGTCTGCCCCTCCACGCCCGATGGCGTTCGACAACTGCTGCGCATCGCACTGAGCAGGGCCGACGAACGGCAAGCCAACCGCGACTCCTCCAGCGACCAGACCAGGCCGGCCGACGCACAACTGGTCGCGGAACTCAACGCCGTCGCCGAACGCTTCGGCGCCCCGCAGCTCACCCGCCTGCCCGAACCACCGGTCACCGACGAGTCTCAGCCCCGCCGCAGCACACCTGTCCCCGCGCAGTCCGCCACGGCCCCGACCTCACCTGCCGCCCCGTCGCCCGCGCCCTCCGAACCGGTCGGCCTGATCCAGGTACTGCGCGCATGGCACCTGAGCCCGTACGAGGCCGACGCACCACAACACACCCTCGAACAGATGACAGACCTCGTCGGCGACGGCCTGCTCAACCTCGCCACCCGAGGACAGACCGACAAGGCCGCACAAGTCCTGCGTGCCATCGCCGGCCCCTTCGACTTCCGGGACGGCCCACTCCTGCTGCGCCAACTCGCGGACAAGCTCCGTCAGAACGGCCACGACACTCTCGCCGCCGAAGCCTACGCACTGACCTGGGTACGCACCCGCGGACAAGGCGGATGGCTGAACTTCGGAGGCGAAACAGCCCTCGACGCCCTTCGTATCGCCGCGCAACTCGATCGCACGCTCACCCATCGCGTCATCACCGAAGAGGCGGAAGCAGTGGTGAGCGCCGGCCGGTACGGGACCCACGGCATCACCCAGGCACTAATCTTCGCCTTCGCCCAACAAGCCTTCGGCCTGCCCCCGAACGACTCCCTCGACCTGGCCTTCGCCCTCTGGGACGAAGCCGTAACGGTCATCGAGAGCAGAGCACCACGGGTCCACGACAGCGACGACCCCCAGCACCCCTACCGCGCCCCCGACAACGGAACCCCCGCTCCCGGCGATCTCGATCACGCCTTCGCGACCGCGGCACTGGCCGCAGTCGCACACGCGGACCGGGAAGGCAAACGCCGAGCGATGGTTGCGACGCGATCTCTGGTCACACTGCGCCCCGAAGCCACGGCACCCGCCATGGCCCTCGCGCTGGAGCAACTCTCCGATCCGGCGACCCTGATGTGGCTGCTGTGCCTACTCCAGGAGCAGGGGCCGCAAGCCCAACCTGTCGTGGACCACTGCCAGGAGGCGCTCGAGGCACTGGCCCGAGGACCGCTGCTCACCGTCCGCGCCCTCGCCCGTCGGCTGCTCACCGATGCGGCCAGTGTGTCCATGGGAGCATCAGACCCGGCCGGGCTGGACCCGCCGAGCCGCTTGTGGACCTCCGCCGCACAGGGAGACAGCCAGAGAGACCGCGTCGTGACGGGGATGGTGGCAGAGGTGGCTGGCGCGCGGCTGAACGAAGCCGAGCAACTGCAGCCCGGGCTGATCCGAGCGGTCCTCGCCAGGGTTCGCCGCGAGGTTGACACGGAGCGCACCATCGAGAGGAACAAGGTTCAGTCCCGTGCCAACCGCAGCGCCGACGAGGGCGAGCTGCCGGACGCCTATCTCACCATCGAGGAGACCATCGAAGAGGCGATCCAAACGGTGGCGGCGGGTAGCCGCGCGTACAGGCTCTCGCAGGGCTTGGGCGTGAGCGATCCGGCAGCTTGGGAGGATCAGCTGGCCACCGTGCTGACAGACGACCCCCGCTTTCCGCTGGCCTTCGAAGAGGCACGCTGGCCACGCCCCGACCTTCCTGTGCCACCCGGCCCGGACGCCCCGGCCAGCCAGGTCACTCCGCTGACCGGAACAACCGCCGAGACCATCTCCACACGGCCACTGACGCAAGCCGCCGCCCTCACCGGACAGACCCTCCCGGGCTGGCGCATCCTCGCTTCCGTGGAGGAACGCAAGTTCCTGTCACCGCAGACTCGGAAGACCGGCCTGACCGTCGTGAGCTTCTCAGGCCCGGAAGTGACGGATTACGGGAATCAGGACAGCGACGCTATCCCCTTCTCAGACGGCGACATCGAGGAGTGGACCCGACCGCAGGGGCAGCACCCCGCTGTTGACCTCCCGCCGGGGATCCCGCTCCTCGGCCTCGACCGCGCCATGACCGCCGCCGCAGACGCCGCCCAAGGCCTGGGAGTACCCGGCTTCACACTCACACCCACCCCGTGGCTTCGCACTGCACTCCGCCTGGGGCCCGGAGCCCCGCTGACATTGGAGGACGACCGAGGTCCGGCCCTGCGGCTCATCTGCTGGCGCACCGAGTATGAGCGGAGTGCCTACCGCCTGCCCTGGCCACGGACGACCGGCTGTGCCGTCGTAATCCGCCCCGACCTGCTGGACATCCTGTCCGAGCAGGAATCCGCACCGATCGTCATCCGAGATGTCGTCATCCGGTTGGAAGCGGACTGAATAGGAGCAGACGGGACACCGTGGTCTGAAGGGACGGCACGGGAACGGCACCCAGTACCAGGCACGAGTACGACCTGCCCGGCGCCAGGGCGTGCACACGACGTGTGCGGCCCTGGCGCCGGGCGTGCTCGGGATCAGGCGGTGGGCTCTGCTTCGGCGGGTTGGGGCGCGTGGGGCCGTAGGGGGCTCACGGAAGAAAAAGTAGAGGACCGGGACCACCTGTAGAGGGCCCAGACCGCGAGCTGGAGCACGGTGCGGTCGGACTGGAAGTTGAAGATGCCCTTGAGCAGGGTCCTGTACCAGTTGGTCTTTGGGATGGTGCTGAAGGTGTCGCAGGTGAGGTTCTGCAGACCGGGCAGGTTGCTGGCCTCCTGACGCCCTAGGCGACCACTCCGGCGACGATGACAACCAGCCACAGCAAGATCGGTTGGCTGAAATCTTTTTATCGAACTATTGTGCGAGTAGATCGGATGTGGCGTCCTGGGCGCAGGACGCCAGACGAGCAGGGGGTGCCAGAGCAGATTTGGAGGTGCACGATGGGCGTTTTCACGCATCTTCACGTCGCTTCCGGGTTTTCCGCCCGCTACGGGGCCTCTCATCCGCAGGACCTGGTGCGCCGGGCGGCGGAGCTCGGCATGGGTGCGCTCGCGCTGACTGATCGGGACAGTGTCACCGGCGCTGTGCGGCACGCGAAGGCGTGCCTGAGCGCCGGAGTACGCCCAATCTTCGGGGTGGATCTCGCCGTCCCGGCATTCGACACGACAAGGGCTCCTCGCCGCTCGCGCACACCGGTCCGCGGTGGTGGGCACGTGGCGGAGCCGCGCCTGAGGATCACGCTGCTGGCAGGCTCTGTGAGCGGGTGGGCGTGTATCTGCCGTCTCGTCTCCGCGGCCTACACGCATCCGGTCGACGGCTTTCCGGTCACCTCGTGGGAGGCGCTGCAGGAGGGCTTGGGCGAGGATGTGGTGGCGATCCTCGGGCCGACCTCCGAGCCTGTACGTGCGCTGGCCGCCGGGCGGCCGGACGTCGCGGAAAGGCTGCTCGTCCCGTGGCGGGAGATCGCGGGTCAGGGACTTCTCCGGCTGGAGGCGGTCGCCTACGGACTGTCCGGGCTAGGCGCGGGATCGGTGCGGCTGGCCGCGCACACCCTTGCTCTGGGTGACCGGCTCGGCATCCCGACGGTGCTCACCAACGCGGTGCGTTACGAGCGGCGCGAGCAGCACCGTCTGGCCGACGTGCTGGACGCCGCCCGGCTGCTGCGTCCAATCCCGCAGCGTGAAGCCCTCGACCCGGGCGAGCGGTATCTGAAGTCCGGAGCCGAGATGGCCGAGGTGGCAGAGCGGGTGGCCGCGGCCGCGAGCGCCCCGGCCGGTCGAGGGCGGCGTCTCATCGAGGAGACGGCAGCTACCGCCGAGCAGTGCATGGTGGACCCGGTGCGCGACCTCGGCCTGGGGCG
This sequence comes from Streptomyces sp. NPDC020884, assembly GCF_044333935.1. Classification (NCBI taxonomy): domain Bacteria; kingdom Bacillati; phylum Actinomycetota; class Actinomycetes; order Kitasatosporales; family Streptomycetaceae; genus Streptomyces; species Streptomyces sp. NPDC020884. The sequence goes on from NZ_JBIRRY010000007.1 coordinate 289,238, forward strand.
GGCACACTTCCCCGAGCCGTACGTGGTGGGAGCCGGCACCCGGCCGGGGGACGGGATGCGGTTGCTGCGGCAGCGCAGCGAGGCCGGGATGACCGCCCGCGGCCTCGACCGGGACGTGCGGGCGATGGATCGGCTCGGCTACGAGCTCGGGGTGATCGAGCGCCTCGGATATGAGGCGTACTTCCTCGCGGTGGCCCAGGTCGTCGCGGACGTGCGGTCCATGGGGATCCGGGTCGCCGCCCGCGGCTCCGGTGCCGGGTCCATGGTCAACCACAGCCTTTTCATCGCCACGGCCAACCCGCTCTCGCACCGGCTCCTGTTCGAACGCTTCCTCAGCGAGCGCCGCACCGCCCTGCCGGACATCGACCTCGATGTCGAGTCGGACCGGCGCCTGGAGGTCTACGACCGGATCTTCGAACGGTTCGGCTCCGAACGCGTGGCGGTCACCGGGATGCCGGAGACCTACCGGGCCCGTCACGCCCTGCGCGATACGGGGCTCGCGCTCGGGATCCGCCCGCAGACCATCGACAGGATCGCAAAGAGCTTTCCGCACATCCGCGCGTGCGACATCGGCTCCGCACTGTCCGAGCTGCCCGAACTGCGGCAGCTCGCGGCCGAGGCCGACCAGTACGGTCCGCTGTGGGAGCTGGCAGAGGGCCTGGACGCCCTGCCGCGCGGCTTCGCCATGCACCCGTGCGGCGTGATCCTTTCCGACGCGAGCCTGCTCGGTCGCCTCCCGGTGCAGCCCGCCCCGGGAGGTTCATATCCGACGGTGCAGGCGGACAAGCACGATGTCGAAGACCTCGGCCTGCTGAAGCTCGATGTCCTCGGCGTGCGCATGCAGTCGGCGATGGCGCACTCGGTCGCCGAGATCCGCCGCACCACAGGCCGGCACATCGACCTCGACAGCCCCGACCACGTCGACCTCGCCGATGAGTCCACCTTCGAACTGATCCGCAGCACCAAGGTGCTGGGCTGCTTCCAGCTCGAGAGCTCAGGCCAGCAAGATCTCATCGCAAGGCTCCAGCCACGGCACATGCAGGATGTGATCGCCGACATCAGCCTCTTCAGGCCCGGCCCGGTCGCCGGGGGCATGCCCGCGAAATTCATCGCCGCCCGGCACGGGGTCGAGGAACCTCGATATCCCCACCCCGACCTTGTGCCGATCATGGATGACACGTACGGGGTGGTGATCTGGCACGAGCAGATCATGATGATCCTGGTCATGATGACCGGCTGCGACCGTGCCGCCGCAGATGTCGGACGCCGCGCCCTCGCCGACGCCGAGCGGCTGCCGAAGGTGGAGGCGTGGTTTCGCCGCTGCGCCGACGAGCGCGGCTACACCCCGGACGTGATCGGCGAAGTCTGGGACATCGTCAAGGAGTTCGGGGCCTACGGATTCTGCCGAGCGCACGCCGTGGCCTTCGCGGTCCCGGCCGTCCAGTCGGCGTGGCTCAAAACGCACTACCCCGCCGCGTTCTTCGCCGGGCTGCTCCAGCACGACCCCGGCATGTGGGCGCCCCGCGTCCTGGTCCAGGACGCGAAGCAGTTCGGAGTGGCGATCCTGCCGGTCGACGTCAACACCTCTCGCAGCACACACAGCGTCGAGCCGACCCCGAACGGCTGGGGCGTACGGCTCGCGTTGTCCACGGTGCGCGGGATCACCGAGGCGGAGAGCGCCCGCATCGAAGCCGGGCAGCCGTATGCCGGACTGCAGGATCTGTGGCTGCGCGCCCGCCCGTCCCTGCCTCTCGCCCAGCGCCTCATCAAGATCGGAGCTCTCGCTCCGCTGCAAGGCGGGCTGACCCGGCGGGATCTGCTGTTGCAGGCCACCGAGCTGCACCGCTCCGCACGCAACCGGACCGCGATCGACGGCCAACTGCCGCTCGGCGACGAGACGCACGCGGGCGAGCCGGCCGGGCTGCCCGAGATGACCGGCCGCGACGTGATGAGTGCCGAAATCGACGTGCTCTCCATCGACGTCAGCCGTCATCTGCTCGAACACCACCACCGCCTGCTCGCCGAGCTCGGCGCGACCGACGCCCGCCACTTGCAGGCGATGCACCGCGGACAGCATGTGCTGGTCGCCGGTGTGCGGGCATCGACCCAGACGCCGCCGATCCCGTCCGGCAAGAGGGTCATCTTCGTGACCCTGGAGGACGGCTCCGGCCTCGTGGACCTCGCGTTCTTCGAGGACTCCCACGACACCTGCGCGCACACAGTCTTCCACTCCGGCCTGCTTTTGGTCCGCGGAGTCGTCGAGGAACGCGGCCCTCGGCGCACCGTGGTCGGGCAGGCCGCCTGGGACCTCGAGGAAGTCGCAACCACCCGCCGCGACCTGGGCCCCGAAGCCGCTCTTGGCCTGCTCGGCCGCACCACACCCGCCCCCACACCTGCCCGCGGTGACAGCACGTCGGGTGCGGGCCGGACACTCGAAGACGGAACGACCGGGGCAAAGCTCAACGCCTGGAGCGATCTGCGACCCGCCGGATCCCGCTCCGCCGACCTGCGGCGCCTGGGACATCGATCTCCCGGATCGGCGGGGTGAGCGCCATGACCACCCGAGCCCGAAGCATCCTGCGCATTCAGCTCCACGACCTCGGCCCGACCGGCCAGGAGACGTACGAGCGGGCCCTCGCGCTGCTGCGTGATCTCACCCCGCTGGTGCAGGCCCTCCCACCGGACACCGCCGACCTCGATGTCACCGGTGCCCTACGGTTCTTCGACCGGGACACGGGTGGCCTGGCGGCCATGGCCGCACTACGCCTGGCGGCACACCTCGGACTACGCGCGACGATCGGCGCCGGCCCGAATCGGATGCTGGCCGCGATGGCGGCCGACACGACTGCTCCCGGTCAGGTCACCGTCGTCGCCTCGGCCCCCGGGGCAGTCGCCGCGTTTCTCCGTCCCAAGCCTGTCGGTGCCCTCTACGGGGTCGGCCCGGCCACCGTCCGTACGCTCAGGGAGTACGGCCTCCACCGCATCGGCGACCTTCTCGACGTTCCGTTGCTGACGCTGCAGCGCATCCTCGGCAAGGCCACTGCCGTGACGCTGTCGCAACGGGCCCGCGGTCTGGACCCGCGCCCGGTCACCTCCGAGGCGGCGCCCAAGTCCACCGGTTTCTCCTACGAGTTCAGCCACGACGAGCTTGACCCCGCCGCACACCGCCGTGCCCTGCTTGACCTCTGTGAACGTCTCGGGCTGCGGCTGCGCACCACCGGCCAGGTCGCCGCGCGGCTCGCGCTGAGCATCTCGTACGCCGACGGCGCCACGACACAGCGATCGCGCACGCTGGAGGAGTACACCGCTCACACACCGGCACTCAGCGCTGTCGCGTACGACCTGTACTCCCGCTTCGGGCTGCAGCGCGCCCGTGTCCGCACGATCACTGTTCGCGCGGACCTCACCGATGCCCAGTACACCGTCCAGCAGTTGCTCCTGGACCCGGCGGACGGCAAACGACGCCGCATCGAGCAAGCCGCCGACCGGGCGCGGGCCCGCTTCGGTGATCAGGCGATCCGCCCGGGAACCCTCGCCCAGCCCAACGGCACACCCATGTCCCACCTCGTGACCCGGGCACCTGTCAGACCACAACGGAGCGGATGTGACGGCGCGGGCACGGGTTCCATTCGCTGACAAGATCGCCCAGCTCTTGGGCCCCACCTCCCACGGGAGTTCACGGTGCTCCGCTCCTATGACCCGCTTCCCCTGCCCCGGCGGGAGGCCGCTGCTGAACTGGGAGTGCCCGGACCACGCCATCCTTCCCGGCCGACTGCCTCAGCTGCTGATTCTCGACCTCCAGCACGTGGACCACACGCGCCATCTGTTTCACGTCCACACGCAGTTGGTTGTACTCGTCGCGCAGGTCCGAGAGCCTTATCTTGAGCTCGTCGTTCTGCCGCTTGAGGCCGTCGAATGCCTTGGGTCGTGCGTCCTGCATGCGCACCAGGGCGTAAAAGAGGTCCTTAAGCCCCGTGTGCTTGTGGGTGAGCTTGTTGCGTTTCAGCCCGGCTTCCTTGGCCAGGGACTTGATCGTCAACTGCCCGTCGGAGTGCAGGGGGGTTCCGATCAAGAGGCGGACCATGGCGTCGGTGATCGCCCGGATCTCTGCGGCGTCGCCGGGGCTTGCCGGGGCTGCCGCATCGGCGGCCATTGTGTAGACCCGCCCGACTGTCTCCGCGATTCCCGCAGCGGCCGGCAGTGCGGCGTCGTCCTCGGTGAGTTCTCGCTCAGAGACTGGCGCTGATCCGAGGTCTGTCGTCACGTGCTGTCCTTTTGGTTACGGTCGGCCGGAGCGGCCTCGTGCTCCGTGATGATCTGCTCCTTGTTGGTGCGGCAGAGCTCAAGCCGTCGGCGCAACGGGTACGGAGTGAGAGGGTCCTGGCAGTCGGCGTCGATTTCCGCGATCTGCTCGCGGGCACGTTCGACGTGGGTGTCGGTGCGGGAGATGTTCGCGCAGGCCGGATTGCAGCGATTCCAGTTCGGAGTGCGCAGCGATGGCTTCCTGCCGACGGTGAGATCGCTGTCGCACACTGCCTTGTACGGATCGAGGTTGCAGGTCAGCAGAGCCTGTGGGTCCTCGAAGATCTGGAGGCGGGGATTTTGGCGCAGGCTCTTCATCTGCCCCTTGGTGGCGAACCCGCCCCGGTATCGGGTGTTGAATTCCTCCACGGTGGCCAGGTAGCGGTCGGCAGCTGGGCCGCTGATCTTCTCTCCGGAGGCGATGCGGTCGCTGGCTTCTGCGAGGGTGTCCGCCAGGGCCAGGGTCTTCTCGAAGTCGAGGATGTCGAGCATGTCGGTCTTGGTGCGCCCACCGTACGACTCGGCCATGGAGGTTGCGACATGGCCGTACTGCAGGCCAAGAGCGATGCGCCCGCCGGGCCGGCGGTAGATGAACCAAGCTACGGTCCGCCGTAGGCGGCGCATGTTAATCCGACCGTGAGGGTCGGCCGGGATGACCTCGTGGTTGCGATCCAGCCGGGAGGCGGCCTTGTTAGCCCATGCGATGAACGTCTTGATGCGATCGATGAACCTGGCGGGCATCAGTCCCTCCGCGGACAGTTGGCGATCGGCCGGCTCCCAGGTGCGGACGGTCATGGACCGGGGGAACAGCAGCCGCTCGTCGTGGAGTTGCTCCATGACCTTCACGGCGAGCGCGACGACTTCGATGACCGTCCACGGTTCTGGTCGAACCTCACCACGGGGCTTGGTGTTGCCGTCCTTGTCGGTCACTCCCTTGAAGTGCAGCCCGCTGATCTGGTGGCGGATGGCACCGTCCTCCCCTTCGATCTCCTCCTTGCTCGAGCATCCGCGCTCCAGGTGCAGCACTTCCTCGGGACGCATGCCCGACAGGTAGGCAATCGTGATCATGGCGGCTGTCATCAAGTGCCCGGCGAGCTGCTGTGCTTCGTTGAAGTCGATGGCGTCGGTCCACGGCACGCCGTCGATCCGGCCGTTCACGGCGACTGGCAGCGGAGACCCGTCTGTCACCGGAAGCGCCTGCCATCGCGCGGGCACCTTCGAGAAGACCTGATTGACGACCTCGGTGGTGACCCCCAATTGCGCAGCTAGGAGAAGGCGGTTGACTCCCTGGCTCGAAGATCCCCAGTGAGTGCGATTGTGCTCCATCAGGGGTGCGCCCCGCGTTCCGACGTATCCGGGCAGGCTGCCGCCGGTGTCCTTCAGGTGCAGCAAGTGGGAGCGGACGATGGCGTATTCGCCGGGCGTGCGGTCCAAGCACGTCTTGGCCCGCAGCGCATACCAAGCACGGTAGGCATCGACGATGTCCGGACCGAGATCGAGCACAAGGCGGACCGCCCAGATAATCAGGGGCGACATGGTGGCAGGGTGAATAACCACCTCGTTGTTCTCGCCGACCTCGCTGCGGAAGTCGTCGAGGAAGTCGATGATGGCGGCGCCGGGGTCTTCCCAGGGCGGCATCACCAGCCGGTCCCCGGGCAGCAGGTACGGCGCATACGCCCACACCCGCGTCAGGGCGTGGAGTTGCCGCTCGTCATGAGGGTCGGTCCACCCCTTCTCGCCCAAGTACTCGGCGTACTCGGAGAGCACGCTCTGGTCGATCTCGGCAATCTGCGTAATGCCCTGCTTCTCGAGCCACTTCGCGAGCTTGCGGAACCCGGTCAGGGCAGTCATGACCGAACTCGCTGAGATCACCGCACGAGACCGAGAGCCCAGGCGCGCGTGGAGCACGTCGGGGGTGGGAATGTTGATCAACGCCCAGGCGATCCGCTTGAAAGAGTCCCGCAGTGCCTCCGGAAAGTTCGACCACAAGAACGCCTTGGTACTGGTGGTGTCCTTGTGCTCCAGATGGGCCAGGTCCCACCGCAGGTGACCGAAGAGGCAGACCTCCTCCGCGCGTAGTCCCGGCCGCAACCGATGCGCCGGCACTACCGGAGTCGTCGGACCAGGGTTCACGAGGCCCACTGCCCCTTGGGCGGACGTGCTGCTATTCACGGGTCGAGTTTCCTTTCCAGCAGGCGATCGATGAGGTCGCGGTCTAGCTTCGTCAGTGCCTGCAGCAGGCCGGAGTGCTGGCCGGGGTCGGTATGCTGTTCCAACAGGTCTCCCACGCGGCGGTGGTGAGCTTTCCAGTCCGTGTTCCAGACCGCCGTCGGCACCGAGGCCCGCACAGCCTCCATGGCCCGGAACAGGTAGACGATCCGCGGAAGGTGCCGCGCAGTGGCCAATGCGTTCGGGCAGGCGAAGCACAAGAGGAACGACACCTGGCACAGGCTGCCGCCGCTGAGCGGACTGTGATCGATGTCCTCGCACGCCCCCACTGCCGTGTCCAGTTCCCCGCGGGCCACCCGATTGGCCACGTCCAGGGGCAGCCCCGCCTGATCGGCGATGTCCTGGGCGCTGGCGTCCTGGCCGTCGGCGGAGATCATCCGCATCTGGACAGTGGCCCGGGCGTGACGGAAAGCGTCCTCCAGACCTGCGGCCACCACGGATGGCGAGTTCTCGACGATCCGCTCGTCGCGGCGCAGATAGTGCTCCTCCTGCACACGTCGGCTGTTGTGGCGAGGCCGCTCGTATAGCACCTGAGCGGTATGACGCAGCAGCCGTCGGTTGAGCCGACGGCCCAGATCGGCCAGCTCTTGCTCCCCCCACGCGTCGACGGCATCGGCCAATCCGACCGAGGCGCTGCTCCACATCGGGTGACGCGCCCCACGCGACCACAGCAGCAGATCACTGGGCCGTCCAAGCAGTTCCAGGGTGCGCCGAGCCTGGGCAGTCATGGCGATGATCTGCCGCATCGCCTGCCCCGGTGAACCTTCGCCCACGTCCACCAAGTTGCTGCTGGAGTGCCGTGCCCGACCGCGGCGGGCCTTGTCGGTGTCCATGCGATGGATCGCCGGCTCGGCCTCGTCCGCGTCCGCGTTCGGCCACTGGTCAGGCACTGTCAGTTTCTCGAGCACTGACCCGTTCCAGGCCTCGTGGCATACCAGGAGCACTGCGGCGGCGCCCTTCTCGTTCACTGAAGGGAACAGCTGCATTACGGCCGTCTGCATACTCCATGCGCCGAGTCGGCGACGGCACTCGTTCTTGGCCCAATGGCGCACGTCTCTGCCGCCGGGGAAACGCGGCACGTCGCCGGTGCGGGCCAGGTGATCCAGGTACTCACCCCACAGGGCATCCGGATGCTCGGTGATCTCGCCGGCCCTCCAGCGCTCCAGGAGCGCGAGATTGGTGGCGATGCGTTGCTCGGCACGGCGCACCGTGTGCGCAGCGACCTGCCGCACACGTTTCATTTCAGTGCCGGTCAGGCTCTTCTTGGGCTTCGCCGCGACGAACCGACGGCGCTTGCTCATCGAAGCGGCCGCCGCTGCCGGCACACCGGGATCCTTCCGTAGCAGGACGGACAGGTGCTTGGCCCGGAAGAATCCGCCCGGCTCCTCCGCCCACGCCGTCCAGATCTCCGCGGTCAACTCGGACAGCGACTCCACAGGCGGCTCCACCTCCGCCATCGTCCGCAGGAAGTGCCGCACGCTCTTGTCGTAACTGGTGCAGGATGCCTCGCTGTTCCAGTGCGCGCGGGCCTGCCGGGCGAAGGCTGCGGCCACCTCGCGCCGCAGTGTCTGCGAGCCTGGCAGTGCGGAATAGTCGTAGGTCCCCAGGTCCTCACCTTTCTCACCGAGGGGGCGCACCACCAGACCCGATGCATCGACGATGGCGCGCCGCCGGTAGCCGGTGGGCGGGAGCGGAGCCCGCCGCCCCGTCGGGCTCATGCGGCATCCAAGATCAGGCCGGTGCGCCGGGCCAGCTCGGTGAACCAGGCACTGTTGCCGGAATTGTCCTCGTCGTTGAGTAGGCTCTCGATCTGCAGACCGCGGACCGGCTCGAGGTAGATCTCCCGCGTCGTGACCTCGGACTGATGGCCCAGCAGATCCTTGACCATCGTCCATACGCTCCCGTACGCGTCCTCGTAGTTCCTCCGCTGCTCGGGAGTCAGTCCGAGACGTCGGTCCAACGCGTGGTGCAGGTGCACGAGAACGCGCAACGCCATCGAATGACGCAGCATCTTCGGCGTCGCGTACACGTTCAGGCCCTGGCTCTTGCACCGCACGCTGGCTCGCTTGAAGACCTTCGTCCAACTCTTGTGGTGCATCGGCATGCCGGTCTCGGTCAGCCACAGCATCGCGGGCTCCAGGCCGTCGAGCCCCTCAACGAACATCCGTAGGCGCTGCACGACGGTGACTTCATCCACGTGCACCTCGAGCGTGCGGCCCGCCTCATCGCTCCACCGAAGGACGCGGCGGTCGTCGGAGATCTCTCTCAGTAGCAGTCGACCCTCCACTTGGTCATAGAGTCCGCGCCTTTGTGCCTTGCGGACTACCGCGTCGCGGGTGCCGATCCGATACACGTCGGTCTGCTGGAGAGCTGGTTCGCTGACGTAGTAGAAGCGCCCGGCCCGCTTGGCCACTTCTTTGGCGACCCAGCCTGAGTGGTAGCGGCGAGTAGCGAGGTTCTCCAGGGGAGGCAACTCCCAGGTCAGTAGTGTGCCGACTTCCCGCCTGCGCAGCCCACTTGAGTAGGTGTAGTCGGCGAACGCCACGTCACGGCCGTCGTTCCGGCCCGGCCAGCTCGGGTTTTCCAGACCGCTGCGAAGCATCCCTCCCAGACCTACGTCCCGCCACAGCCGATACCCCCGCGGCGAGAGCCACTTCACGTTCGAGCTGCGCACATCTGTGGGCGCGAGGTCCGCCACCTCGACCGTGCCGCCGTCCGGCGTGCTCACGGTGTGCGTCAGCACCGGCGAGTGATCCACGAACCCCAGACTCTTAGCGATCTTGTAGAAGAGGCCGAATGCGGCCAACTCCCGTTGCCACTTCGCCCCTCCGATCCTCCGGGGGTTTCCTTCGCCGCGTCGGCGCCAGTCCTCCCAGTCGTCGAGGTCCTCGTCTGTGGCCTGATCCCACCTCACTCCCCGTTGCCACAAGAAAGTGAAGAACAGCCGGTAGTCCGGCGCATACGTCTCCTTCGTGCCATCCGCCTTCCTCGCGAAATCACGGTGTCGGAAGATCTGGCTCAGCCGAGGATCGGACCGGCCTGTGGGATCGATCAGAATTGGCTGCCCGACTCGGATCTTGAGGGCCCGCTCGCGCTCGGCCAGGTCTCTCCAACCGTCGAGAACGTCCATGCCGGCCCCGTCCGGTTCGCCGCCAGCACCCACCCAAAACAGCCGCCACTCGCTCACAACTCAGTCCATCCCGTGCGCAACACGACCTCCAGCAACACGGGGACCGTACACAGAAAATCGAGAGTCCGGGCCAGCGGGAGCTGGTGCGGAATCTGCGGCCGCGGTCGTTCGGGGACCTGGCGCTCGACATCAGCCTGTTCCGGCCGGGACCGGTCGCGGCGAACATGGTGGAGCCGCTGATCAGGGCCCGCGACAGCCGGACCGGCACCCGCTACGCGCACCGGGACCTGAAGCCGATCCTCGAGGAGACCGAGGGGCAGGTGGTCTACCACGAGCAGGTCATCGCGATCATGGCGAAGCTGACCGGCTGCGACCGGGGCATGGCGGACGAGGCCCGCCGCGCCCTGTCCGTTCCCGAGCGGCAGGGCCGGGTCCGGGCCTGGTTCGCCGATCAGGCCCGCGGGCGCGGCTACTCGGCCCAGGTCGTACGGGAGGTGTGGGAGATCCTTGAGGGGTTCGGCAGCTTCGGCTTCGCCAAGGCGCATGCCGCGGCCTTCGCGCAGCCCGCCTACCAGTCGAGCTGGCTCAAGGCCCACCGGATGGCGGCCCTGCTCGCCGGGCTGCTCACCCACGATCCGGGGATGTACCACAAGCGTGTTCTGGCCGCGGATGCCCGGCGGCACGGGGTGCCGCTGCTGCTGCCGGACATCAATCGCTCCCAGTCCGCACATATAATCGAACTGGTGTCCGGTAAGTGGGGGGTGCGGATCGGCCTCGCGCAGATTCGCGGCATCACGGAGGCCGAGAGCGGACGCATCGCGGCCGGGCAGCCGTACGCCTCGCTCGAGGACTTCTGGGGACGCGCCCGGCCCAGCCGTCCGCTGGCCGAACGCCTCGCCCGGGTCGGTGCGTTGGGTGCGTTCGGTCCCCGCCGTGAGCTGCTGCTGAAGGTCGCCGAGCTGCACCGCTCGGGCCGCGGTGCGGGCGGCTCGGCCGCCGGTCAGCTCCCCATGGAGAGCACGGAGAGTACGGAGAGCCCGGAGAGCACGGAGCGTGCCGAGGCCGGGCCGGGCGACGCCCCGGCCGCCGGTACGGGCCTGCCGGCGATGAACGCGTCCGAACAGCTCGCCGCCGAACTGGACGTGCTCGGCATGGACGTCTCCCGCCATCTCCTCGACGAGCACCGCTCCCTGCTCGCGGACATCGGCGCGATACCCGCCGCCGATCTGCCGGGCCTCCGGCACGGTGCCACCGTGCTGGTCGCGGGCGTCAAGGTCGCCACCCAGACCCCGCCGATCCGCTCCGGCAAGCGCGTCATCTTCGCCACCCTGGACGACCCCACCGGCCTGTCCGACCTGGCGTTCTTCGAGGACAGCCACGCGCGCTGCGCGCACACGGTGTTCCACAGCAGCCTGCTCCTCGTGCGCGGCACCCTCGCCCGCCGTCCACCGCGCGCCTTCAGCATCACCGGCACCGCCGCCTGGAACCTGGCCGAGCTGATCGACCTGTACCGCGAGGGCGGTCCCGCCGCCGTCGCCGACCGCCTCACCCGTCCCGCACCCGCCGCGCACCGGGCCGCGCCGAGCCGCACCCTCACCCGGCCGACCGGCTTCGCCCTGCACCCGTGGGCCGACCTGCAGCCGCCCGGGACCCCCGCGTCCGCCGCCCTGACCGCTCTCGACACGCTCGACGGAAGGTCCTTCCACCATGCGAGCCCCGGAAGCGCGGGGTGACCGGGATGATCCTCTACCTCCACTTCGGCGACCCGCAGCCCGACCCCGCCTACCGCCGGCTCCTGGACATGGTCGGTGAGGTCACGCCCGTCGCGCAGGCCCTGCCGCCGGACGCGGCCCTCGCCGACGTGTCCGGGAGCACCCGCTACTTCGGCCGGGACGCCGCCGGGCTCGCGGCCCTGATCCGGATGCGGGCGGCCGCGGTCCACGGCCTCGACGTGACGGTCGGCATCGGCCCCAACCCGCTGCTCGCCCAACTCGCCGCACACCGGGGGGAGCCCGGCGCCATCCGCTCCGTACCGGACGACCCCGAGGCCGTCACCCGGTTCCTCGCCGGGCTCCCCGCCGCCGCGCTGCCCGGCGTCGGCCCGGCTACCGCCCGTGCCCTGACCTCGTACGGTCTGCACACCGCCGACCAGGTCGCCGCCACCCCGCTGCTCACCCTCCAGCGCATCCTGGGCGCGGCCGCCGGGCGCAGGCTCCGCGAACGTGCGGCCGGCATCGACCCCACGGGTGTCTCTCCCGGCGCCCTGCCCCGCACGTTCGACGCCGAACACCGCTTCGGCCGCGACGAGTTCGACGCCGCCCACCAGCGCGCCGCACTGACCCACCTGGCCGAACAGCTCGGCGCCCGGCTGCGCGACGAGCGGCAGGCCTGCCGGGCGCTGACCCTGACCGTCCAGTACGCCGACCGTTCGACGACCATCCGCAGCCGGACCCTGCCCGAGTCCACCGCGCACAGCCCCCGACTCCGCGCGGCGGCCCACGCGCTGCACGGGTCCCTGGGGCTGCAGCGGGCCCGCGTGCGCTGTCTCACCCTGCGCGCGGGCGAACTCGGCCACGCCGCAGCCGCCTCCCGCCAGCTGACCTTCGGCCCCGACGACGACCGGGCCCGCCGCATCGAGGCCGCGGCCGACCGGGCCCGCGCCCGCTTCGGTCCGGGCGCGGTGCGACCCGCCAGCACCGCGGGCCTGAGCTGAGCACCGGCGCGCCCGCCCCGGCACCGGAGTGGCCGGACCCGTGCGTCAGGACAGGTCCTCGCGGCCGTACCACGAAGGAACCTCCGGCACATCGGCGTCCCACGCCTTCGGCGGTTCGGGCGGTGGCGGAGGGGTACGGGGCGCCGGGGCCGGTGCGGGTGGTTCCGGTTCCTCCTCGGGGGAGGGGTCCGGCGCGGGCGGTGGCGCCGGGGCCGCACTGTCCATGAGCTGCTCGGCCACCGTGAACCGGCAGTGGAAGCTGTGCCAGGATCCGTCCAGGACCAGCAGGAACCCGTCGTGCTCCCGGTAGAGCCGCCGGCGCCGGGCGTGATGGGGATGGACCGGCACAAAGGCCTCGGCGCGCTCCCGCAGGGCCTGCAACGCCTCCTCGCGCGTGCCGTCCACATGGTCCAGCACGCCGGCCGACCAGACCCGGCGCTGACCTCCGAACCCGAGATTCTGCTCCACGAGCAGCCCCCACCTGGGCATGGTCCCCCCGATTGCCGTCCGCTCCACCCTGCCGGAAGCGTCCCTCCCCGGCGTACCATTGTTCCCGATCTTGTACGCGTACCGGCACCGCCCCGTGCACCGCCCAGCCGGAGGTACCCGCGGATGAACGACGCTTCCCCCGTGCGCCCCGACCCGGGGCTCTTCGGGCCCCGGTCGGTCACCTGGCAGATGCACGGCGACCCGATGATGTGGATCGCGGGGATCCGCGCCCTCTACCTCCAGGCACTGCACCCGCGCGCCGTGCGCGGAGTCACCCAGAACTCCGACTTCCGCCGGGACGCCTGGGGCCGGCTCATGCGCACGGCGTCCTTCGTCGGCACCATCACCTACGGCACCACCGACGCCGCCGAACAGGCCGGCGCCCGGGTCCGCCGGATCCACCGCGCCCTCAAGGCCACCGACCCGGACACCGGGGAGACCTACGGCGTCGACGAACCGGAGCTGCTGCTCTGGGTGCACTGCGCCGAGGTCGACTCCTACCTCCAGGTCCAGCGCCGTTCCGGCTTCCCCCTCACCGACGCCCAGGCCGACCGGTACATCGACGAACACCGCGCCGGCGCCCGCCTCGTCGGCCTCGACCCCGACCGGGTCCCCGCCACCACCGCCGAACTCGCCGCCTACTTCGACCGCGTACGCCCCGAACTCGCCGCCGGAGCCGAGGCCGCCGACGTCGACGCCTTCCTCCACAGCCCGCCCGTGCGCCCCTGGCTCGTTCCGGCGCGCGCCCTGCTGTGGCGGCGCGTGGCGGCACTCGCCTACCAGTCCCTGCCCCCGTACGCCCACGAGCTGTACGGCAGACCCGCTCCGCCGCCGGCCACCGTCGACCGGCGGTTGCGCGCCACCGGCGCGGTCCTGCGCGCGATCCCGGACCGGGTGCGCTGGCAGCTGCCGCCCGGTCACATTCTCGGGGCGATGGCACGCCTGGGACCCGGCAGCCGCCCCGCCGCGTACAAACTCCGCGGGCAGCCAGCCATACTGGACGGGCCGGGGAGGGCGCAGCGCTAGCGGGGAACAACGGGGGCGGGAAGCGGCAGATGGCGGACACCAGGCTGATCCAGAGCCGGTACCGGCTGCTCGAACTGATCGGGCGCGGAGGCATGGGCGAGGTGTGGCGCGCCCGCGACGAGTCGCTGGGCCGCCAGGTCGCCGTCAAATGCCTCAAACCCATGGGTCCCCAGCACGACCAGGCGTTCACCCGCATCCTGCGCGAACGCTTCCGCCGCGAGGCCCGGGTCGCCGCCTCCCTCCAGCACCGGGGCGTCACCGTCGTCCACGACTTCGGCGAGCACGAGGGCGTGCTGTACCTCGTCATGGAGCTGCTCGACGGGCACAACCTGAGCCAGCTCCTGGCGGAGAACCACCAGCACCCGCTCCCCGTCGAGCATGTCGTCGACATCGCGGAACAGGTCGCCGACGCCCTCGGCTACACCCACCGGCAGGGCATCGTCCACCGCGACCTCAAGCCCGCCAACATCATGCGGCTGACCGACGGCACGGTGAAGATCTGCGACTTCGGCATAGCGCGCCTCGGCCACGACATCGGCATGACCTCCAAGCTCACCACCACCGGCCTCGCCATGGGCACCCCGCACTACATGTCGCCCGAGCAGATCAGCGGCAAGGAGGTCGACCACCGCAGCGACCTCTACTCGCTGGGCTGCGTGCTGTACGAAATCGCCACCGGCGTGCCGCCGTTCGACCAGGAGGACGCCTGGGCCGTGCTCGTCGGACACCGCGACACCCCGCCGGAACCGCTGCGCACCCACCGCGCGGACCTGCCCGGCTTCTTCGACCGCGTCGTCCTCGACCTGCTCGCCAAGGCCCCCGAGGAACGGCCCGTGGACGCGGGCGACCTGCGCCGCCGCATCGTCCTCGGCCGGACCGGGGAACAGCCCGCGCTCGGGCCGGGACCCCTCGTGCCCGCGGCGGCAGGACGGCCGCCGGCCCGGCGCGGAACGGCCCTGCCCGGCTGGACCCGCTCCATGACGGCCGGCCACCGGGCGAGGGGCGCGCGTGACCCCGGCGCCGAACAGCCGGACCCGGCCGCCGGACTGACGGGGCAGTGGACCACCGCGACCGCCACCGCTCCGCACTCCCACACCCCGGTGACGGCCGGGCCCCCCGCCCAGCCCGGACGCGTCCTCGGCCCGGACCACCCCGACACCCTCGCCAGCCGTTACGAGACCGCGCTCGCCCTCAGCCGTACGGGCCGGACCGAGGAGGCGCTGGCCGAGTTCGCCCGGGTCGCCGAGGGCCGCGAACGGGCCCTGGGCGCCGACCATCCCCAGACACTCGCCGCCCGTCAGGCGACCGCCCGCGCCTTGGGCCGCCTCGGCCGGCACGCGGAGGCCCACCAGGTGTACGAGGCCGTCCTCGCCGTCCGCGAACGCGTCATGGGCCCGGACCACCCCGACACCCTGCGCTGCCGCCACAACCTGGCGTTCAACCTCAGCCGGCTCGGGCGGCCCGAGGAGTCCTGGCAGCTGGCCCGCGAGGTCGCCGACGCCCGCGCCCGGCTGTTCGGACCGACGCACCCCGACACCCTCGCGACCCGCTACGAAGTGGCGTACACCCTGGGCAGGCTGGGCCGCTGGGCGGAGGCGCTGGAGACGTATCAGGACGTCGCCCGGCTCCGGGCGAGCACCCTTGGGACCGATCACCCCGACACGTTCGCCGCCCGCTACGAGGCAGGCATCAGCCTCGGCCGGCTCGGCCGGGACGCCGAAGCCCTGGAGCTGTACCGGTCCTTGGTCGCCGACCGCACCCGGACCGCGGGAGCGGCCGACCCCGAGACCCTGCGCGCCCGCCACGGCCTCGGGGTCAACCTGGGGCGGATGGGCCGCTGGGAAGAGGCGCTCGGGGAGGCACGCGAGGTCTGCGCCCTGCGGGAACGCACCCTGGGACCCGACCACCCGGACACCGTGATCAGCCGCCGCGAGGTCGCCGCCGGGCTCGGCTGGCTCGGCCGGTGGAGCGACGCGCTGGTGGCGTACCGGCAGGTCGCCGAGGCCCGCGGCCGGGTGCTGGGCCCCTCCCACCCCCAGACCCTGGCGGCCCGCGACGACGAGGCGCACTGCCTGGAGCGGCTCGGGCGGTCGGCGGAGGCCACCGGGGGCGTCCCGTCGATCACGGCCGGGTTCGATCCGCCGGACACCGACTAGGGCTGTCCCGCCGATCGCGGCCGGGGCCGGCCGACCCTGATCGGCACGACACCCCTAGGGCTGTCCCGCCACCCCTGGCCGGGACGGAAGGCCGCGTGTTACGAAGGTGCATGCCCGCACCCCAGACACCCGCACCCCGGCCACCCGCAGGTCAGCCCGGAGCCCAGGGGTCACCCGGCCCCGGCGCGCCCGCCCGGGACCGCTACGACGCCGTGATCGTCGGCGGCGGCCACAACGGTCTGGTCGCCGCCGCCTACCTCGCGCGCGCCGGACAGTCCGTCCTGGTCCTGGAACGTCTCGACGCCACCGGGGGAGCGGCGATCTCGACCCGTCCCTTCGCCGGGGTCGACGCCCGGCTCTCGCGCTACTCGTATCTGGTGTCCCTGCTGCCCGACAAGATCGTCCAGGACCTCGGCCTCGACTTCGCCGTACGCAAGCGGACCGTCTCCTCCTACACCCCCACCGTGCGCGACGGGCGCCCCACCGGGCTGCTTGTCGCGGGCGACCGCACCCGGGAGTCGTTCGCCGCGCTGACCGGCGGCGAGCGCGAGTACGAGGCCTGGCAGCGGTTCTACGCCAGGATGCGGCGGGTCGCGACGCGGGTCTTCCCGACGCTCACCGAGCCGCTGCCCGGCCGCGACGCGCTGCGCGAGCGGATCGACGACGCCGACGCCTGGCGGATGCTCTTCGAGGAACCGCTCGGGGTGGCCGTCGAGGAGAACTTCACCGACGACCTGGTGCGCGGGGTCGTCCTCACCGATGCCCTGATCGGCACCTTCGCCGACGCCCACGACACCTCACTGCTCCAGAACCGGTGCTTCCTCTACCACGTGATCGGCGGCGGCACCGGTGACTGGGACGTCCCCGTCGGCGGTATGGGCGCGCTCACCGACGCGCTGGCCGCGGCCGCCCGTGCGGCGGGCGCCGAGATGCGCGTACGGCACGAGGCGACCCGGATCGAGACCGATGGGAACACCGCCGAGGTCACCGTCCGCACCCCCGACGGCGAACACGTCGTCGCCGCCCGCCGGGTGCTCGTCAACGCCTCCCCGCAGGCCCTGGCCGACCTGCTCGGCGACCCCCCGCCCCCGCCCGCCGAGGGGGCCCAGCTCAAGGTGAACATGCTGCTCACCCGGCTGCCGAGACTCCGCGACCGCTCCGTCGACCCCCGGCAGGCCTTCGCCGGGACCTTCCACATCGCGGAGGGGTACGGGCAGCTCGCCGACGCCCACCGGGACGCGGCGGCCGGACGGCTGCCCGCCGCCCCGCCCTCCGAGATCTACTGCCACTCGCTGACCGACCCCTCGATCCTCGGCCCCGACCTCGCCGCGCGCGGCTACCAGACCCTCACCCTCTTCGGGCTGCACGCCCCGGCCCGGCTGTTCGCCGCCGACAACGACGCCGCCCGCGCGGCCCTGCTGCGGGCGACCCTGGCCGAACTGGACGCCCACCTGGAGGAGCCGATCACCGACTGCCTGGCCCTCGACGAGCGGGGCGAACCCTGCATCGAGGCCAAGACCCCGCTCGACCTGGAGCGTGATCTGCGGCTGCCCGGCGGCCACATCTTCCACCGCGACCTCGCCTTCCCGTACGCCGCCGAGGGCACCGGACGCTGGGGTGTGGAGACCGCGCACGCCAACGTCCTGCTCTGCGGAGCCGGCGCCGTGCGCGGCGGCGGCGTCAGCGGGGTCCCCGGCCACAACGCGGCGATGGCCGTGCTCGGCCGGTGACGGGACCTGCCGGGACCGTCCGGGCCGCCGGGGGCCGAGACCCCGGCGGCCCGGCGCGGGTCAGTCCGCCGACGGCGCCCAGCCCGTCGCCTCGATCCGGCCGGCGTCCCGGGGCCGTTCCGCGTCGAAGACCGTGCGGCCGCCGTCGCGGACCTTCAGGCCGTCCACGTACGCGCCGCGTCCCACGTACAGCTGATCGGTGGTGTAGCGCCACCGCAGGCGGACGTCCCGGCCGCGCCAGGCCGTCAGGTCCGCCTCCAGCCGGTGCCACACGCGCCCCGACCAGCCGGTCACCGAGCCCGCCGGGTGCGGCTGCGGGTCCGGGTGGCGGCCGGGGCCCTGACGCACGGTGGTGAACGGCACGGGCTGCCAGTCCTGCCCCCCGGCCGACGCCTCCAGGAACAGGTGGTCGGCGGCCGGTTCGGTGTCCCACCACAGGGCGCACTCCAGCCGGGCCCGTGCGGCGTTCAGGCGCAGGGCGGGCAGCGCGAGGGTGGCGGTGGTCGCGCCGGCCATCCCGGAGAACCAGGCGGTGCGCCCGCGTTCGGGCCGGACCGGGACAGCCCGCGCCAGCTGGTTGGCGGCCGCCACCCGCGGCGCGCTGCCCGAGCGCCAGCTCCGTACCGGGTGGACGGAGTTGCCCAGCACGATGAGGAAGGTGTCCGTCGAGGGGTCGAGCACCAGGCTGGTCCCGGTGAACCCGGTGTGGCCCGCAGCGCGCGGGGTCGCCATCGCGCCCATGTACCAATGCTGGTAGAGCTCGAAGCCGAGGCCGTGCTCGTCGCCCGGGAACGCGGTGTTGAAGTCGGTGAACAGGAGGTCGACGGAGTCCTCCGACAGAATGCGCGCGCGGCCGTACACCCCACCGTTGAGCAGCGTCCGGGCGAGGACCGCGAGGTCCCAGGCGCAGGAGAACACCCCCGCGTGGCCCGCCACCCCGTCCAGGCTGAAGGCGTTCTCGTCGTGCACCTCGCCCCAGACCAGCCCGCGCTCCAGCCCGGACCAGGGCAGCCGGGCGTCCTCGGTCGCGGCGATCTTCGGCTTCCAGGAGGCGGGCGGGTTGTAGCGGGTGCGGTGCATCCCGAGCGGGGCGGTGATCTCGTCGCGGAGCAGGGCGTCCAGCGGGCGGCCGGTGATCCGCTCCAGGATCAGCTGCAGCGAGATGAGGTTGAGGTCGGAGTAGAGGTAGGCGCTGCCCGGGGCGCTCGCGGGGACCTCGTCCATGAGCATCCGGACCTTGCCCTCACGGGTGGGCTCCTCGTACAGCGGGATCCACGACCGGAAACCCGAGGTGTGCGTCAGCAGTTGACGGACCGTGATGTCCTGCTTGCCGCCGCCCGAGAAGTCCGGGAGGTACGAGACGACCGCGGCCTCCAGCTCCAGCGTGCCGCGCTCGATCTGCTGGACCGCCAGGATCGACGTGAACAGCTTGGAGATCGAGGCCAGGTCGAAGACGGTGTCCTCGGCCATCGCGATCTGCTGGTCCGCCGGGAACTCCACCCCGGTGTCGCTCTTCTCGTCGTACGCCGCGTAGCGCACCGCCTTGCCGATCGGCCGGTGCAGCGCCACCGTGCCGCCCCGCCCGGCGAGCAGCACCGCGCCTGCGTACCAGGGGTGCTGGGGGGAGTCGGAGAGGTAGGCCTCGGCGTCCCGGACGAGCTGGTCCAGCGGGCCCTGGAGCAGTCCGGCGCGCGCGGCGCTCCCGCGCCGCAGTGTGGGCCGGTGTGCCCCTGACGCCATGCCCGCTCCCGTGTCCGCCGCTCTGTCCGTCACCCCCGCGCCCGGCCCGCTCCTCGTGGCCGCGGCCGCGAGCGGGATCGGCGTCAGCGCGAGCGCGCCGCCCAGCGCCAGTATCCCGCCGCCCAGCCGCCGCCGGGCGATGCCGCCCCCGGCCGCGCGGGCGCCGGTCACGGAGTCGCGGCCCGTGGCCCGCTCCCCGCCGCTCCCCGCGCCCCGCCCGTTCCCCTGCGTGTTCCCGGTCATCCGCAACTCCTTCCCGCGCCGGGCGTCCGGTCACCGGTCCGCCCGCGTTCCGGCGCCCGCGCGAAAGTAACTTCCGAAATATCGCCGAGCAGTGAAAGTTCCTGCCGCCGCAGAGGTTACTGTCACCCCCGCGCTCCCGGGTGCGTCCCGGCCCGCAAAGAATCTGACACTGCATCAGAAAATCTCTTCCCTCGGCTGCCGGGCTGCGGCATCCTGCCGCCCATGGAGACGGAGCTGAGCCAGCAACTGGGAATCGAGCACGCCATCTTCGGCTTCACGCCGTTCCCCGAAGTCGCCGCGGCCATCACCAGAGCCGGCGGCTTCGGCGTGCTCGGAGCGGTCCGCTACACCGCGCCCGACGACCTCGCGCGCGACCTCGACCTGCTGCACGCGCACGCCGGCGGCAAGCCCTACGGCCTGGACGTCGTGATGCCGGCCAAGAAGGTCGAGGGCGTCACCGAGGCGGACGTCGAGGCGATGATCCCCGCCGAGCACCGAGGATTCGTGCAGGAGCTCCTGACCCGCTACGGCGTGCCGGAACTCGCCGACGGCGAGGCGTCCGGCTGGCGGATCACCGGCTGGATGGAGGAGGTCGCCCGCGGCCAGCTCGACGTGGCCTTCGACTACCCGATCAAGCTGCTGGCCAACGCCCTCGGCTCGCCGCCCGCCGACGTCATCGAGCGGGCCCACGACCACGGGGTCCTCGTCGCCGCCCTCGCCGGAAGTGCCCGGCACGCCCGGCGGCACGCCGAGGCGGGCATCGACGTCGTCGTCGCCCAGGGGTACGAGGCGGGCGGTCACACCGGTGAGATCGGCTCCATGGTGCTGGTCCCCGAAGTCGTCGAGGCCGTGGCCCCGCTGCCGGTGCTCGCCGCCGGAGGCATCGGCAGCGGCGAACAGGTCGCCGCCGGACTCGCGCTCGGCGCACAGGGCGTCTGGCTCGGCTCTCTCTGGCTCACCACCGAGGAGGCCGACCTGCACTCGGAGGCCCTGACCGCCAAGCTCCTCGCCGCCGGCTCCGGCGACACCGTCCGCTCCCGCGCCCTCACCGGGAAACCCGCGCGCCAGCTCCGTACCGAGTGGACCGACGCCTGGGACGATCCGGCCGGGCCCGGGACGCTGCCCATGCCCCTCCAGGGGCTGCTGGTCGCCGAGGCCGTCTCCCGGATCCAGAAGTACGAGGTCGGCGAGCTGCTCGGCACACCCGTCGGGCAGATCGTCGGCCGGATGACCAGCGAACGCAGCGTCCAGGCCGTCGTCGACGACCTCACCCGCGGCTTCGAACGGGCCGTCACCCGGATCAACCGCATCGCCGGAAGGAGCGCCACGTGAACCAGCCGCCCAACGGATTCTGGGCCCAGGCCGCCGCCGATCCCGACCGCACCGTCCTGATCGCCCCCGACGGCGAGGAGTGGAGCGCGGGCCGGCTGCACGCCGACGTCAACCGCATGGTCCACGGACTGCGCGCCGCCGGACTGCGCGAGGGCGACGCGTTCGCCGTCGTGCTGCCCAACGGCGTCGAACTCCTCACCGCCTACCTCGCCGCCTCGCAGGCCGGCCTCTACCTCGTCCCGGTCAACCACCACCTCGTCGGACCCGAGATCGCCTGGATCGTCGCCGACTCGGGCGCCCGCGTCCTGATCGCCCACGAACGCTTCGCGGCCGCCGCGACGGCCGCCGCCGACGAGGCCGGGCTGCCCGTGACCCACCGCTACGGCGTCGGCGCGGTCCCCAGCTGCCGCCCGTACGCCGAACTCCTCGGCGGCCACCCCGGCACCCCGCCCGATGACCGCACCCTCGGCTGGGTCATGAACTACACCTCGGGCACCACCGGCCGCCCGCGCGGCATCCGCCGGCCGCTGCCCGGCAAACGGCCCGAGGAGACCTATCTCGGCGGGTTCCTCGGCATCTTCGGCATCCGGCCGTTCGACGACAACGTCCACCTGGTCTGCTCGCCGCTCTACCACACCGCCGTGCTCCAGTTCGCCGGCGCAGCCCTGCACATCGGCCATCCGCTCGTCCTGATGGACGGCTGGGCGCCCGAGGAGATGCTGCGCGCGATCGACGCCCACCGGTGCACCCACACCCATATGGTCCCCACCCAGTTCCACCGGCTGCTCGCGCTGCCCGATCAGGTGAAGGACCGCTACGACGTCTCCGCCATGCGGCACGCCATCCACGGCGCGGCCCCCTGCCCCGACCACGTCAAGCGCGCCATGATCGACTGGTGGGGGAGCTGCGTCGAGGAGTACTACGCGGCCAGCGAGGGCGGGGGAGCGTTCGCCACCGCCGAGGACTGGCTGAAGAAGCCCGGCACCGTCGGCAAGGCCTGGCCGATCAGCGAGCTCGCCGTCTTCGACGACGACGGCAACCGCCTCGGCGCGGGCGAACTGGGCACCGTCTACATGAAGATGAGCACCGGCGGCTTCAGCTACCACAAGGACGAGACCAAGACCC
This sequence comes from Streptomyces sp. NPDC020884, assembly GCF_044333935.1. Lineage (NCBI taxonomy): Bacteria > Bacillati > Actinomycetota > Actinomycetes > Kitasatosporales > Streptomycetaceae > Streptomyces > Streptomyces sp. NPDC020884. The sequence goes on from NZ_JBIRRY010000007.1 coordinate 311,453, forward strand.
GCAAGAACCGCATCGGCGACTTCTTCACCGTCGGCGACCTCGGCGTGCTGGACGCGGACGGCTATCTCTTCCTGCGCGACCGCAAGATCGACATGATCATCGCGGGCGGCGTCAACATCTACCCCGCCGAGATCGAGTCCGCCCTGCTCACCCACCCCGCCGTCGCGGACGCCGCCGCTTTCGGCATCCCGCACGCCGACCGGGGCGAGGAGGTCAAGGCCGTCGTCGAACCGGCCGAGGGGCACGAGCCGGGCGACGCGCTCGCCGCCGAGATCCTCGCCCACTGCGAGGAGCGGCTCGCCGGGTACAAACGTCCCCGGAGCATCGACTTCACCACCGCCATGCCGCGCGACCCCAACGGCAAGCTCTACAAACGACGGCTGCGCGAACCGTACTGGGAGGGCTTCGAGCGACCCCTCTGAGGCGGGCGCGGAGCCGTCCAGGATGGATCCCGGGCCCGGCGCAACCCGAAACGTTCCAGGCATGCGCGAGCGCGCCTGTCCCCGAGACTCGTCGTGTGCCGGGGGCGAAGGCCTGTACCCCCGGACGACGCGGACCGAGGTCAAGGGGGAACAACTGATGAAGCGGGTTCACACGCTGCGTGCCAAGGCGGGTGTCACGGCTGGGTTCATGCTGGTCGCCGGAGCGGGAATGGTCGCAACGGCCGCTCCGGCGGCGGCTGCCGGCTACTGCGACACCGGCAAGTCGATCATGAAGGGCACCTACAACCACATCTTCGTCCCGGCCAACGGCACCAGCACCAACTGCACCATGGCCCGGGGCGCCACCGGCAACCACGTCAAGGCGCTGCAGCGGGCGTTGAAGGACTGCTACAACGTGGGGCTGGAGGCGGAGAAGGACGTCGACGGGAGCTTCGGCCCGAAGACCTACTCGGCTCTGTGGGCCGCGCAGGGCAAGGCCGGCACCAAGCAGGACGGGATCTACGGACCCAACACCCGCGACGCGCTGAAGTGGCCGCGTTACAAGAAGCTGGACGGCAGCTTCCAGGGCTGCGGGTCGATCTGAGCACCGCCCCGCGCCAACGGCGGTGACCGCGGCCCGGCCGCCGCCGCCAACACGGACGGAGCCGGGTGCGGGGCGACGGCCGGTCGCCGGTGCGGAGGGGCGCCCGCCGAAGCGGACGCCCTCCGCACCGCGGACGGGCGCCCCCACCCGGTCACCGGGCTACCGCCGCTCGTGCACCCGCACCACCCGCAGATCCGGCGAGCGCGCGATGTCCTTGTCGCAGAACCGCGGCGTCACCCAGCGCTCACCCGCGTACAGCCGGGTCTGGTCGCTGTGGTGCGGCGACCGCACGTTCTCCGACTGGGAGTACGTCAGCAGCGTCCGGGCCACCGGGCAGCGGCTGTCGTCCCAGCCGACCGCCTGGATGTAGCTGGAGCCCGACACCACCTCCGTGTAGCCGCCCGCCGCCGCGTTCCACACCGGATCGGTCTTGTTCCAGATGCCCAGCGACTCCGTGCCGCCGCCGATCGGGAACCGCTTGCCGTTCCGCTCGACGAACTGGTGCTTCCCCAGGGGGGCGTCCAGCGCGATGTCCGCCGCCCGCAGCTCCGTCACGGCGTCGGCCAGGGCCCTGCCCAGGCCGGGCGCGGCGGTGTTGAGACCGCGCGGGGTGCGCACCGGGTCCGCCGGGTCGAACGGCGTCTTCCACAGCTCGGCGGCGGGCGTCGCCGAGGCCTTCCGCCAGAACCGGTCGAAGAGCAGCGCGCCCCGGCTGTCGCTGTCCACGCTCCGGTCCCAGCGCCGCAGCACCCGGCAGGCCGCCGACACGTCGACCGGTGTGCCGTCCGTGCCCACGACCGTGCCGCCCGGCAGCGCCGCACACCACTTCGCCACGTCGGACGCGGCCAGATCCCCCGCCGGCGCCCGGTTGGCGAACTGCTGCCGCTGGAGATCCGCGACGCCGAGACGGCCCTTGTCCGCCATCGCCGCGACATCCTCGATCGCGCCCCGGGTCCGCAGGGACCGGGGCGTCGCGACCGTGCCGAAGACCCGCTCGTATCCGGTCAGCGGCCGCTCCGCGTTGGTCAGCCAGGCGCTGTCGTTGGAGTTCTCCACATAGGGCCGGTTGCGCAGCGTGGGCATCCGGCTCGGGCCGAAGATCCCCGACTGCACCGCGTCCGGATCGCTCCCCGGCGCGCACTCCGTCCGCGAACCGTCCAGCACCGCAAGCCCGGAGGCGGGATAGGTGGCCCGGCCCAGCGGGGTCGAGCAGCGCTCCGCCAGCTCGTCCGTGATCCTCGGTAGCACCTGGGACTGGGAGAAGAACGAGTGCCCCGCCCGGTCCGCCGCGATGGTGTTCACCCACGGCAGGCCCTGCGACCGGTGCAGTGAACGCTCGACGTCCGCGGTGGAGCGGGCCCGGCTGAAGCCCAGACCCGTGTCCGACATCCGCAGATTCCTCGCGTTCGGGTCGTTCAACGCGTACGCCGTGTCCGCCGTCCAGGGCAGCGGCAGCGCCGCGCCCATCGCGTTGACGACCGGCCCGTACCGCGTCCACCACTGGGTGCGGGTCACGTCGGCCGCCCCCCGCACGGGGACGCTCACCGTCCGCTTCGTCATCCGCTCCCGCTTCCCGTCCACCAGATAGGCGGTCGGATCGGCCGGATCGAGCGTCAGCTGATGCAGATTCAGCGTGACGCCCGTGGCGACCGTATGGCTCCACGCCACATCGGCGTTGTGCCCGATCGAGATCGTCGTCGAGCCCAGCAGGGACCCGCCCGACACGTTCAGCTCGCCGGGGATCGTCTGCTGCGACTGCCAGAAGCGCCGCCCGCCCTGCCACGGGTAGTGCGGGTTGCCGAGCAGCAGCCCGCGCCCGTTCGCCGTGGTGGAGCCGTCGAAGGCCACCGCGTTGGAGCCCATGTCCGCGTTCTGCGCCGACAGCAGCCGCCGCGCCGCCGCGGCCGCCTCCTCGGGCGTGACCCCGGCCGCCGGGGGAGCGGCGGCCGGCGGCTGCGCGGCCGTGATGCCGTCGATCCCGCGCCCCTGGCCGCCGAGCACGGACAGCGCGTAGCCCCGCGCCGCCACGTCCAGCGCGGTCACCGGGCGCACCCAGGACGCGCCCCGGCAGGCCGGATCGCTGATCCGGTTCTGCGCGATCCATGCGTTGTACCCGGCGGCGAACCCGCGCATCGTCTCCTTCACGTCCCGGCTCGGACCGGCGGGCGCGGGCGTCTTCAGCAGCTTCTCCACCGTGCCGCTGTCCCGGACGCCCCGGAAGTACAGGTCGCTGGAGAGGTTCGTCGCCGCCGACGACAGCGAGAAGTCGGTGGCGGCGTCCGGGCCGAAGAACCTCGACCGATCCCCGCGCACCGTGAGGAAGCCGTCCGCCAGCGTGCACACCTGGTCGGCGGCCTGCGCCCACCCGGTGCCGAAACCGAGCTGCGCGTAGTCCTTCGCCACGATGTGCGGAATGCCGTACTCCGTGTACCGGATCACGGCGGACAGACCGCCGCCGGAGGGATGCCGTGTCTGCGGGGACCCGGACGCGGTGGCCGGCGGCAGCGACGCCGCCACGGTGAACAGGGCGAGACCGGCAACCCCGAGCAGTCTCAGACGGTTACGCGATGTCAAGGAGTTCCTCCCAACGGTGCGGGTGGCCAAGGCGGTTGACCGGACAGTCCGGACAGCCAAGCGCCACTCAGCCAGCCGGCCCCGGGAACTGTCAACCGTCTGGTCGGTATCCGGCCTCTTGACCCCACGGGGCCCGGCCGCACAGGATCACGCCATGACCGGTGTACGCAGCAGCACAGTCGACGGCGTCCTCACCCGCAGCGCCAGGCGCACCCCCCGACGGACCGCCGTGCGGTACGCCGACCGGGCCTGGACCTACGGCTCCCTGGACGCCGCCGTCTCCACGGCCGCCGCCGTCCTCACCGAGGACCACGGCCTCGGCCCCGGCGACCGGGTCGCCGCCTACGCGCACAACTCCGACGCCTATCTGATCGGCTTCCTCGCCTGCGCGCGGGCCGGGCTCGTCCACGTACCGGTCAACCAGAACCTCACCGGCGACGACCTGACCTACCTCCTCGACCAGTCCGGCTCCAGCCTCGTCCTGACCGACCCGGACCTCGCCGGCCGGATCCCGGCCGGCTTCACGGTGCGCGCGCTGCGCGACGCCCCGGACTCGCTGCTCGACGCCCTGGAGACGGAGCGGCCCTTCGCCCCGGCCCGCCCGCCCGCCTCCGACGACCTGGTGCAGCTGCTGTACACGTCCGGCACCACCGCCCTGCCCAAGGGCGCGATGATGACGCACGGGGCCCTGGTCCACGAGTACGTCAGCGCGATCACCGCGCTCGGCCTCGCCGCGACCGACCGGCCCGTGCACTCCCTGCCGCTGTACCACTCGGCCCAGATGCATGTGTTCCTGCTGCCCTATCTGGCGGTGGGCGCGGAGAACACCATCCTGGACGCCCCCGACGCCGTCTCGATCTTCGACCTCGTCGAAGCGGGCCTGGCCGACAGCCTGTTCGCCCCGCCGACGGTCTGGATCGGGCTCGCCAACCACCCGGAGTTCGCCACCCGCGACCTCGGCGGACTGCGCAAGGCGTTCTACGGGGCCTCGATCATGCCCGTACCCGTCCTGGAGCGGCTGCGCGAACGCCTCCCGCACCTGGCCTTCTTCAACTGCTTCGGCCAGAGCGAGATCGGCCCGCTGGCCGCCGTGCTGGGCCCCGACGAGCACGAGGGCCGGATGGAGTCCTGCGGCCGCCCCGTCCTCTTCGTGGAGGCCCGGGTCGTCGACGAGAAGGGCCAGGACGTCCCCGACGGCACCTCCGGCGAGGTCGTCTACCGCTCGCCCCAACTGTGCTCCGGCTACTGGGACAAGCCCGAGGAGACGGCGGAGGCCTTCCGCGACGGCTGGTTCCACTCCGGCGACCTGGCGGTACGCGATGCCGCGGGCTTCCTCACCGTCGTCGACCGGGTCAAGGACGTCATCAACTCCGGCGGCGTCCTCGTCGCCTCCCGCCAGGTCGAGGACGCCCTCTACACCCACCCCGCCGTCGCCGAGACCGCCGTCATCGGCCTCCCCGACGACCGCTGGATCGAGGCCGTCACCGCCGTCGTCGTCCTGCGCGGCGAGGCGAGCGACACCGAGCTCATCGCCCACGCCCGCGAGCGGCTCACCGCGTTCAAGGCGCCCAAGCGCGTCGTGTTCGTGGACGAGCTGCCGCGCAACGCCAGCGGGAAGATCCTCAAACGACGACTGCGGGACGAGCTGGCGTGACCCGCGGGCGTGGGCTCACAGCCGCCCCGCCGCCACGATCCGCCGCAGGAACCGCTGGGTGCGCTCCTCGCGCGGCGCGCCGAACACCTCCTCGGGGGTGCCGCGTTCCAGCACCACACCGGCGTCCAGGAAGCACACCTGGTCGGCGACCTCGCGCGCGAACGCCATCTCGTGGGTGGCGATCACCATCGTCATGCCGTCGTCCTTCACCTCCCGTACGAGACCGAGCACTTCACCCACCAGCTCCGGGTCCAGCGCTGCCGTGATCTCGTCCAGGAGCAGCAGCCGGGGCCGCACGGCCAACGCCCGTACGATCGCGGTCCGCTGCTGCTGACCGCCGCTGAGCCGGTCCGGATACTCGTCCGCCTTCGCTCCGAGCCCCAGCCGCTCCAGCAGCTCGCGGGCCTCCGCCTCCGCCCGGGACCGGGAGAGGCCGTGGACCCGGCGCGGGGCCAGCGTGATGTTCTGCAGGACGGTCAGGTGAGGAAAGAGGTTGTACGCCTGGAACACCACGCCGATCCGGCGGCGCACCGCGTCCGCGTCGGCCCGCGGATCGGTGATCTCCTCGCCCTCCAGCCAGATCGCCCCGTCGTCCACCTCCTCCAGGAGGTTGGCGCAGCGCAGCAGGGTCGACTTCCCGGACCCCGACGCGCCGATCAGCGCGGTCACCGTGTGCGGGGCCACCTCCAGATCGACGTCCCGCAGCACCAGCGACGTGCCGAACGACTTGCGGACCGCCTCCATCCGCAGCACGGGAGCCCCCGGTTCCGGGGCCGGCACCACGCTCATACGATTCCTCCCTGGGCCCGCCGCCGGTCCATCCGGGCCGTGACCCAGTCGGTGAGCCGGGTCATCGGAATGGTCAGCGCCACGAAGACCAGACCGGCGACGACGTACGGGGTGTAGTTGAAGTCCTTGCTGGCGATGATCTGCGCCGCGTACACCGCATCCACCGCCCCGGCGATCGAGACGAGGCCGGTGTCCTTCTGGAGCGACACCAGGTCGTTCAGCAGGGGCGGCACGACACGGCGCACCGCCTGGGGCAGCACGACGAAGCGCAGCGCCTGCCCGCTGCTCAGACCCAGCGAACGCGCCGCCGCCCGCTGCGAGGGGTGCACGGACTCGATGCCGGCCCGGAAGACCTCCGAGACGTACGCCGAGTAGGTGAGCACCAGCGCGCCCCCGCCCAACAGCACCGGATCCGTCGTCACCCCCTCCAGCCGCAGGGCGGGCACCCCGAAGACCACCATCAGCAGGCAGATGATGAGCGGCAGCCCCCGGAAGAAGTCCGTGTACGCGGTCGCCAGCGCCCGTACCGGGAAGAACACCGGCCCGCGCAGGGTGCGCGCCACGGCCAGCAGCAGGCCCAGGACCAGCACGGCCGCACCGCACAGGGCCAGCAGCCGCAGGTTCAGCCACAGCCCCTCCATGACCTGCGGGAAGGCGACGCGCGCGTAATGGGCGTTGAAGAACGTCTCCTTGGTACGGGTCCAGCCGGGCGAGCCCGTGATGAGCAGGAACAGCACCACGCCCGTCACCAGGGTGCTGGTCGCGGCGATCGCGGTGGCCCGCCGGGTACGGGCCCGCCGGTGCTGCTCGCGGGCGATGCGGCGCTCGGAGGGGACGTAGACGTCCGCCACGGCCGGCGTCTTGTGCAGGGTCACTTGAGCACCGGCGCGTCGACGGCGTCGGAGAGCCACTCCTTCTCCAGGGCGGCCAGCGTGCCGTCCTCGCGCAGCGCGTCCACCGCACCGCTCACGCAGGAGGTGAGCGTGCTCTCCCGGTCCAGCACCAGACCGAATTGCTCGGAATCACCGGAGGGGGCCGCGAACTGGCCCACCACCTTCGCCTCGGGCACCTCGGCCCCGGTGATGTAGAAGGCGGTCGGCAGGTCCACGACGATGGCGTCCACCTGGCCGCTCTTCAGCGCCGACTTGGCGAAGTCGTTGCGCTGGTAGACGGCGGGCTTCTCGCCGGGCTTCACCAGATCGTCGATGAAGTCGAGGCTGGTGGTGCCCACCTGTGCGCCCAGCTTCACGTCCTTGAGATCGGCGACGCTCGTCGCCTTCGCGGCCTTCGACGTCTTGAGGGCGACGACGGCCTGACGCACCGCGTAGTAGCCGGAGGAGAAGGCCACGGCCTTCTTCCGCTCCTCGCTGATGGAGACCTGGTTGATGTCGAAGTCGAACTTCTTCGCACCGGGCGCGAACGCGGTGTTGAACGGCGTGTGCTGCCACACCACCGCGTCCTTCCCGTAGCCGAGCTCCTTCGCCACGGCGTAGGCGACCGCCGACTCGAAGCCCTTCCCGTTGGACGGCTCGTCGTCGGAGAACCAGGGGGCGTACGCGGGCTTGTCGGTGCCGACGGTCAGCTTCCCGGAGACCTGGGTGGCGAGCTTTCCGGGTGCGCAGGACGCCGTCGCACCGGCCTTGCCCGAAGCCTCCTTCTTCTCCGCTTGCGGGGCACAACCCGTCAGGGCCGCCCCTAAGGTGACGGCGGAGCAGACGACGGCGACCAGGGACCGGTTGACGAGATGCATAGCGGGAGACTGGCAGTGATTGGCCCTCTGTGTCGAGACTTCTCAGAAGCTGTCCGCATAGTGGGAACGGGTGTTGCGACGGTGTGAACGGACCGCCCCGACCTGGCCCGGGACCGCCCCTACCCGGCGTCCGAATCCCGCAGGTCCACCATCCGCCGGATCTTGCCCACCGAGCGTTCCAGCGACTCCGGATCCACGATCTCGACCTCCACCGACACCCCGACGCCGTCCTTCACCGCCGCCGCGATGGTCTGCGCCGCCTTCTCCCGTTCGGCCGCCGTGGCGTCCGCCCGCGCCTCCGCACGGACCGTCAGCGCGTCGAGCCGGCCCTGCCGGGTCAGCCGCAGTTGGAAGTGCGGGGCCACGGCGGGCGTGCGCAGCACGATCTCCTCGATCTGGGTGGGGAAGAGATTGACCCCGCGCAGGATCACCAGGTCGTCGCTGCGCCCGGTGACCTTCTCCATCCGGCGGAACGTCCGGGCCGTCCCCGGCAGCAGCCGCGTCAGGTCCCGGGTGCGGTAGCGGATGACCGGCATCGCCTCCTTGGTCAGCGAGGTGAACACCAGCTCCCCCTCCTCGCCGTCGGGGAGCACCTCACCGGTGAACGGGTCCACGACCTCCGGGTAGAAGTGGTCCTCCCAGATGTGCAGCCCGTCCTTCGTCTCCACGCACTCCTGCGCTACCCCCGGTCCCATCACCTCGGAGAGCCCGTATATGTCGACCGCGTCGATGGCGAACCGCTCCTCGATCTCCCGGCGCATCGCCTCGGTCCACGGCTCCGCGCCGAAGATGCCGACCTTCAGGGACGTCGTCCGCGGATCGACGCCCTGCCGCTCGAACTCGTCCAGCAGCGTCAGCATGTACGACGGCGTGATCATGATGATCTCGGGCCGGAAGTCCTGGATCAGCTGCACCTGGCGCGCGGTCATCCCGCCGGACGCGGGGATCACCGTGCAGCCGAGCCGCTCCGCCCCGTAGTGCGCCCCGAGCCCGCCGGTGAACAGCCCGTATCCGTACGCCACATGGACCTTGTGACCGGGCCGGCCGCCCGCCGCCCGGATCGACCGGGCCACCACGTCCGCCCAGGTGTCCAGATCCCGTTCGGTGTACCCGACGACGGTCGGACGGCCGGTCGTGCCGCTGGAGGCGTGGATCCTGCGCACCTCGTGCTCCGGCACGGCGAACATCCCGAAGGGGTAGTTGTCCCGCAGATCCGCCTTCGCGGTGAACGGGAAGCGGGCCAGATCGGCGAGCGTGCGGCAGTCGTCGGGCCGCAGCCCGGCGCGGTCGAAGGCCGCCCGGTAGAAAGGGACGTTGTCGTACGCGTGGTGCAGCGTGGCCCGGAGCCGCTGCCGTTGCAGGGCCTCCAGCTCGCCCCGGCCGAGCCGTTCCGCAGCGTCCAGCATGGCCGTCATCAGGGCCCTTCCTTCCGAAACAGGGGACAAACGGGTCGCAACGAGGCGACCGATCATTCGGTCGATCTTCCTGGGAGCAGTAATGCAGGCGGCCGGGGGTGCTGGCAAGAGGCGCGCGGAGTTCGCCGCGGCTCAGCCCGCGGCGAACTCCGCTGCGCCCGCCCACGGGTTCCTGTTTGGATGGGGCGTATGCCGACCTTCTCCGCTTACGACAGCACCCCGCTCGCCTATCGCCTGGTGGGGGAGGGGGAGCCGCTGATCTGTCTGCCCGGCGGGCCGATGCGGGCGAGCGCGTATCTCGGCGACCTCGGAGGGCTCGCCGCCCGGCGGCAGCTCGTCCTGCTCGATCTGCGCGGCACCGGCGACTCCGCCGTGCCCGAGGACCCCTTGACGTACCGCTGCGACCGCCTCGTCGAGGACGTGGAGGCCCTGCGCGAACACCTCGGCCTCGACCGGATCGACGTGCTGGCCCACTCCGCGGGCGCGGACCTGGCTCTGCTGTACGCGGCCCGCCACCCGGACCGGGTGCTCAGCTTGACCCTCGTCACGCCCAGCACCCGGGCCGTGGGCATCGCGGTGAGCGACCAGGACCTGCGCGAGGCCGCCGAACTGCGGCGCGATGAGCCCTGGTATCCCGAGGCCCGCGCCGCCCAGGAGGCGCTGCTCGCCGGCGGCCCGTTCGCCGAACTGTGGCCCGCTGTCCGGCCCCTCACCTACGGCCGCTGGGACGACGCGGCCCGCGCGCACGCCGCCGCCTCCGCCGGACAGACCAACGCGCAGGCGCGCGGCCGCTATGCCGAGGACGGCGTCTTCGACCTCGACGCCACCTCCGCCGCCCTGCGCGGACTGGCCGTGCCGGTGCTCGTCCTCGTCGGGGAGTTGGACGGCCACCCGAGCCCGGACCGGGCGACCGAGCTCGCCGCGCTCTTCCCGGGCGCCGAGTTCGTCGTCCAGCGGGGCGCGGGGCACTTCCCGTGGCTGGACGACCCGGGCGCCTTCACCCGTGCGGTGGCGGCCTTCCTCGACCCGGACGTCCACCCGGTGCAGACGGGCGGCTTCCGGCTGGCGTACCGGGTGTGGGGCGAGGAGGGGGCCCCGCCCGTCGTCCTCCTGCACGGCCGGACGGGCTCCAGCGAAACCTGGACCCGGATCGCGCGGGACCTGGCCGCCGACCACCGGGTGTACGCCCCCGACTTCCGGGGCCACGGGCTGAGCGACTGGCCCGGCCGGTATTCCTTCGAGACGTTCCGCGACGACCTGCACGCCTTCCTCGAGGCCCGCAACCTGGCCGGCGCGACCGTCGTCGGGCACTCCCTGGGCGGGGTGGCCGCCTACCATCTGGCCCAGCGGGAACCGGACCTGATCGGGCGTCTGATCGTCGAGGACCCGCCGCCCCCCTTCCCGCTGGAGGCGCCCCGGCCGCCCTCCGTCCGCCCGGAGGGCTCCCTCGACTTCGACTGGCCCGTGGTCCCGGACACCGACGCCCAGCTCAACGATCCCGACCCGGCCGTCGTCGAAGGGCTCGCCGGGATCACCGCGGCCACCCTCGTCATCGGCGGCGGGCCCGACAGCCACATCGACCAGGACCAGGTCGCGCGGCTGGCTCGCGCTATACCGGACGCCGAGCTCGTCACCATCGCCGCCGGGCATCTCGTCCACACCACCCGTCCGGACGACTTCCTCGCGGCGATCCGGTCGTTCGGCCTGGCGTGACCTTCGGCGTTCCGGCGGGGCCGGGTCGGGCCGGGCGGGGCCGGGCCTCCCCGGCTCAGCCCGCCGCCCCCGCCGCCACCGCCTTCGCCCACCGGTAGTCCGCCTTGCCGCTGGGGGAGCGCCGGATCTCGTCGGCGAGCACCAGCGCCCGGGGGATCTTGTATCCGGCGAGCCGGGTCCGGCAGTGTGCCTGCACCCTCTCCAGGGTCAACGCCTCGGCTCCCGCGCGCAGTTGGATCACGGCGGCGACCCGGCTGCCCCAGCGCTCGTCGGGGACGCCCGCGACCAGCGCGTCGTACACGTCCGGGTGGGACTTGAGCGCCTGCTCGACCTCCTCCGGATACACCTTCTCGCCCCCGGTGTTGATGCACTGGGAGCCCCGGCCGAGCACGGTGACGATGCCGTCCGCGTCCACGGTCGCCATGTCGCCCAGCAGCACCCACCGCTCCTCTCCTCTGCGGAAGAAGGTGTCGGCGGTCTTGGCCGGGTCGTTGTAGTAGCCCAGCGGGACATGCCCGCGCTGCGCGATACGGCCCGGCTCGCCGGGGGCCACCGGCTCGTACGTCACCGGATCGACCACCGCCGTACGGGCGTTGACCTGGACCCGGAAACCCCGCTCCGGACCCGAGTCCGCCGTCGCCGTGCCGTTGAAACCGGACTCGGAGGAGCCGAAGTTGTTCAGCAGCATCACCGTCGGCACCAGCGCCTGGAACTCCGCCCGCACCGAGTCCGACATGATGGCCCCGGAGCTGGAGACGGAGAACAGCGAGGAGCAGTCCGTCCCGCGCAGCGGCCCCTTCAGGCAGTCGATCAGCGGGCGCAGCATCGCGTCGCCGACCAGCGACACGCTCGTGACCTTCTCCCTCTCGATCGTCCGCAGCACCTCGTCGGGCACGAACTTGCGGTGCACGACGACGCGTTGGCCGAAGTTGAAGCCGATGAACGCGGTCAGCGTGGACGTCCCGTGCATCAGCGGCGGGGTGGGGAAGAAGGTGATCCCGTCGCCGCCCGCGGCGACCCGCTCCGCCAGCTCCTGCGGCGCCTTCACCGGCTCACCGGTCGGCGCACCGCCGCCCAGACCCGAGAAGAACAGGTCCTCCTGGCGCCACATCACGCCCTTCGGCATGCCCGTCGTGCCGCCGGTGTAGATGATGAACTGGTCGTCGGCGGAGCGCGGTGCGAAGCCGCGCCCGGGGTCACCCGCGTCCTCCGCCTCGGTGAACGCCACCGCGGCCACGGCCCCGGGAGCGGCGGGGGCGGACCCGACCCGGACCAGGTGGCGCAGGCCCGGGGCCCGCGGTGCGGCCGCCGCCACCCGCTCGTCGAACTCGCCGTCGAAGACCAGCGCCGCCAGATCCGCGTCCCGGTAGAGGTAGACCAGCTCCTCCTCCACGTAGCGGTAGTTGACGTTCACCGGCACGATCCGGGCTTTGAGCGCGCCGAGGACCGTCTGGAGGTACTCCACTCCGTTGTAGAGGTGCAGCCCCAGATGCTCGCCGGGACGGATTCCCGCGTCGATGAGGTGGTGGGCGATCCGGTTGGCGGCGGCGTCCAGTCCGGCGTAGGTGAGCCGCCGCTCGGCGCCCGTGCCGGGATGGTCGACGTACAGGAGCGCCTCGCGGTCGGGGACCGCGTCGACGACCGACTCGAACAGGTCGGCAAGGTTGTACTCCACCGTTCCTCCTGACCGCGGATGACTGGCGACTCGGCCGTCATTAGAGCGCCGGACGGCACAAGTGGGAAGGGGTGCCGTCGAAAGAATCTGACGAGCTGTCAGAAAACTATTGAACTGCGCCCCCGCCTACTGCAACCTGTTCCAGGTCTGGAGACAGGAGTCGGTCATGGGCGGTACGGAACACCTCACCGTGCGGCGCGAAGGCGCCACGCTGGTGCTCACCTTGAACAGACCACAGGCCAGGAACGCGCTCTCGCTGCCGATGCTCGTCGGCCTCTACGACGGCTGGCTCGCGGCCGACGCGGACGACACGGTCCGCTCCGTCGTGCTCACCGGGGCGGGCGGCGCGTTCTGCGCCGGCATGGACCTCAAGGCGCTGGCGGGCGGCGGAATGGAGGGGGAGGAGTACCGGGACCGGATGACGGCCGACCCGGACCTCCACTGGAAGGCGATGCTGCGCCACCACCGCCCGCGCAAACCGGTGATCGCCGCCGTGGAGGGCCCCTGCGTCGCGGGCGGCACCGAGATCCTCCAGGGCACCGACATCCGCGTCGCCGGGGCCGGAGCCACCTTCGGGCTCTTCGAGGTCCGCCGGGGCCTCTTCCCGATCGGCGGCTCCACCGTCCGGCTGCCCCGCCAGATCCCCCGCACCCACGCCCTCGAGATGCTCCTCACCGGCCGCGCGTACACCGCCGACGAGGCCGCCGCCATCGGGCTGATCGGCCGGGTCGTGCCCGAGGGAACCGCGCTGGAGGAGGCCCTCGCCGTCGCCGAGCGGGTCAACGCCTGCGGCCCGCTGGCCGTCGAGGCCGTCAAGGCCTCGGTCTACGAGGGCGCCGAGCTGACCGAGAGCGAGGCACTGGCCGCCGAACTCAAGCGCGGCTGGCCCGTGTTCGCCACCGAGGACGCCAAGGAGGGCGCGCGCGCCTTCGCCGAGAAGCGCCCGCCGGTCTACCGGCGCGCCTGAGCGCTGAGCCCCCGGCCCCGAGTCCGCAGCCCTCAGCCCGCAGCCCTCAGCCAAGGAGGCAGCAGCCATGTCCGACGTCCTCAGCGCCCCGCTGGTGGTCGAATTCCCCTTCACCCGCTCCCTGGGCCCCGTCCAGAGCGCCTTCCTCACCGGACTGCGCGAACGCACCGTCCTCGGCGTCCGCACGGAGGACGGCACCGTGCTCGTGCCACCCGTCGAATACGACCCCGTCACCGCGAACGAGATCCGCGACCTCGTCGAGGTCGCCCCCACCGGCACCGTCACCACCTGGGCCTGGAACCCGGCCCCGCGCCGCGACCAGCCGCTCGACACCCCCTTCGCCTGGGTCCTCGTCCGCCTCGACGGGGCCGGCACCGCGCTCCTGCACGTCCTCGACGCGCCCGGCCCGGACGCCGTGCGCACCGGGATGCGCGTCCGTATCCGCTGGGCCGCCGAGCGCACCGGCGCGATCACCGACATCGCCTGCTTCGAACCGTACGAGGGCGAGCCCGGACCCGCGGAACCCGCCCCGCACAGCGGGGAGTTCGCCGACCCGGTCACCGGCATCGTCGCCCCGGCCCGCCTCGACTACGTCCACACCCCGGGCCGCGCCCAGAGCGCCTACCTCACCGCCCTCGAAGGGCGCCGCACCGTCGGCGAACGCTGCCCCGCCTGCCGCAAGGTCTACGTCCCGCCGCGCGGAGCCTGCCCCACCTGCGGAATCGCCACCGCCGAACAGGTCGAGGTCGGCCCGCGCGGGACCGTCACCACGTTCTGCATCGTCAACATCAAGGCGAAGAACCTGGACATCGAGGTCCCGTACGTCTACGCCCACATCGCCCTCGACGGCGCGGACCTGGCCCTGCACGGCCGGATCGCCGGAATCCCGTACGACCAGGTGCGGATGGGGCTGCGCGTCGAGCCCGTCTGGGCCGATGGCGCCCGCCACCCCGACCACTACCGGCCCACCGGAGAGCCCGACGCCGACTACGACACGTACAAGGAGCTGGTGTAGATGCGGGACGTGGCCATCGTCGCCTTCGCCCAGACCACCCACCGGCGGCGCACCGACGAGCTCTCCGAGGTCGACCTCCTGATGCCCGTCCTCCACGAGGTCCTGGGCGCGACCGGCCTCAGGGCGAACGAGATCGGGTTCACCTGCTCCGGGTCCGCCGACTACCTCGCCGGGCGGGCCTTCTCCTTCACGATGGCGCTCGACGGCGTCGGCGCCCACCCGCCGATCTCCGAGTCCCATGTCGAGATGGACGGCGCCTGGGCGCTGTACGAGGCCTGGGTGAAGATCATGACCGGCGAGGCGGACACCGCGCTCGTCTACTCCTACGGCAAGTCCTCGCCCGGCCGGGTCCGCGACGTCCTGACGCGTCAGCTCGACCCGTACTACCTCGCGCCGCTCTGGCCGGACTCCGTCGCGCTCGCCGCCCTCCAGGCGCAGGCACTCATCGACGCGGGCGCCACCGACGAACCCGCCCTCGCCGAGATCGCCGCCCGCAACCGCACCGCCGCCGCCGACAACCCGCACGCCCAGCTCACCGGCGACGTTCCCGCGGGCGACTACCTCGTACGTCCGCTGCGCACCGGCGACTGCCCGCCCATCGGCGACGGCGCGGCCGCCGTGGTCCTCGCCGCCGGGGACACCGCCCGCGCCCTGTGCGAGCGGCCGGCCTGGATCCGGGGCATCGACCACCGCATCGAGGCGCATGCCCTCGGCGTCCGCGACCTGACCGACTCACCGTCCGCACGGCTCGCCGCCCAGCACGCCGGAGCCTTCGAACGACCCGTCGACACAGCCGAGTTGCACGCCCCCTTCACCTCGCAGGAGGTCGTCCTGCGCAAGGCGCTGGGGCTCGGCGACGACGTCTGCGTCAACCCCTCCGGCGGCGCGCTCGCCGCCAACCCCGTGATGGCCGCCGGACTGATCCGGCTCGGCGAGGCCGCCGCCCGCATCCACCGGGGCGAGTCCGACCGGGCGCTCGCGCACGCCACCTCGGGCCCCTGCCTGCAACAGAACCTGGTCGCCGTCCTGGAAGGGGAGAGCACTCATGCCTAAGGAGCCCGTCGCCGTCGTCGGCATCGGCCAGACCAAACACGTCGCCGCCCGGCACGACGTGTCCATCGCCGGACTGGTCCGCGAGGCCGCCGTCCGCGCCCTGGAGGACGCCGGGCTGACCTGGAGCGACATCGACGCCGTCGTGATCGGCAAGGCCCCCGACTTCTTCGAGGGCGTCATGATGCCGGAGCTCTACCTCGCCGACGCCCTCGGAGCCGTCGGCAAACCCATGCTCCGCGTCCACACGGCGGGCTCGGTCGGCGGATCCACCGCCCTGGTCGCCGCCAACCTCGTCGCCGCCCGTGTGCACCGCACCGTTCTCACCCTCGCCTTCGAGAAGCAGTCCGAGTCCAACGCCATGTGGGGCCTCTCCCTGCCCGTCCCCTTCCAGCAGCCGCTGCTGGCCGGAGCCGGCGGCTTCTTCGCCCCGCACGTGCGCGCGTACATGCGGCGTACCGGAGCGCCCGACGCGGTCGGATCGCTCGTCGCCTACAAGGACCGCCGCAACGCGCTGAAGAACCCCTACGCGCACCTCCACGACCACGACATCACCCTGGAGAAGGTCCAGGCGGCCCCGATGCTCTGGGACCCGATCCGCTACTCCGAGACCTGCCCCTCCTCGGACGGGGCCTGCGCGATGATCCTCACCGACCGGGAGGGCGCGGCCCGCGCCCCCCATCCGCCCGCCTGGGTGCACGGCGGGGCGATGCGCAGCGAGCCGACCCTGTTCGCGGGCAAGGACTTCGTCTCCCCGCAGGCGGGCAAGGACTGCGCCGCCGACGTCTACCGGCAGGCCCGGATCACCGACCCGCGCCGGGAGATCGACGCCGTCGAGATGTACGTGCCGTTCTCCTGGTATGAGCCGATGTGGCTGGAGAACCTCGGCTTCGCCGGCGAGGGCGAGGGCTGGAAGCTCACCGAGGCCGGCGTCACCGAACTCGACGGCGACCTCCCGGTCAACCCCTCGGGCGGCGTACTGTCCACCAACCCGATCGGCGCGTCCGGCATGATCCGCTTCGCCGAGGCGGCCCTCCAGGTGCGCGGGAGGGCCGGGGAGCACCAGATCGACGGGGCCGCCAGGGCGCTCGGGCACGCCTACGGCGGCGGGGCCCAGTTCTTCGCCATGTGGCTCGTGGGAGCGGAGCCGCCGCCCGGCTGAGGGAACGCGGTGGGGCCGGGCCCGCGGGGCCGGGCCCGGCTCCGCAACGTGAGCCGGGACACGTAACATGGCAGCATGTCCTTCCTCCGCCGCCGTAGCGCCGCAACACCCGCGGGCCCGGACTTCGACGTCCTGGCCATGGATCCCGGGGACTGGCCCGGCAACCTCGGCGCCGGTCTGCTCCCCGCCCCCGACGGCAGCTGTCAGGGGGTCTTCCTCCGTTACGACCTGTACGGCGGACGAGGTCCGGCCATGATCATCGGCAACCTCCCGGAAGGCTCGCCCGCCCGCGAGACGGAGGAGGGCCAGGTCCCCTTCGAAGTGGCGCAACTGCTCCTCGCCCTGGAGAACGACGAGCCCATCGAGGTCGTCAGCTCCGAGGACGTCCCCGTCATGCAGGGCGACAATCTGCTGATCGTCCGCCGCGTCAAGCTCTCCGAGAGCCGCATCGCCTGCGTCCAGTTCGACCGCAGCGACGGCGTCCTCGTGACCATCGCCAGCTGGGACCGGCCGATCACCGACGACCTGTACACCCTGCTCAAGCCCCTGCCCGCGGAGCTCTTCCAGCAGGGCTGAAACGTCCCTGCTCAAGGCCGCCCCGGTATCCGGGGCGGTAGGGCTCAGGCCCCCCGGCCGTCGCCGTCGGCCGCGGCCCGCCGTACGTGCGTCCGCACGGCGGGCCGCGGCCGCGTGAACTACACCGGGCTGCCCGCCGGCTGGACCATCATCCGGGTCACCTGCGCCGCCGACGTGCCGAGCCCCGTGGGACCGCTGATGTGCCAGGGGGTGCCGTGGCCGCGCCGCAGGTCCTCCTCGCGGTAGCGGCGGCAGCCCCGGTGCCAGATCAGGATCCCCGCGATCCAGTGCTTGAGCTCCTGCACATAGCCCGCCAGGATCTCCCGCGCCTCGGCGTCCAGGGCGAAGTCGTCGTACAGCACCGGGAGTTCGACCTCGGCGACATGCAGGAACTGCCGCAGCCGCGAGTTCATCAGGTCGTGCACGATCGCCACGCCCGTCGGGTAGTCGACGCCGAAGAAGTTCTGCACGACCAGGACGCCGTTGTGCACCTCGCCCTCGTACTCGATCTCCTTCTGGTACGAGAACAGGTCGTTGAGCAGGCACGCGTAGTCCGCCGCCGCGTTCTCCAGGGAGCGCATCGGGCCGCTGCGGTAGACCGCTTCGGGGACCTTCCGGCCGTGCCCGAGCCGGCACAGGCTCATCGTCAGGTCCGAACCGAACGTCGCCCGTCGCATCTCGACGTAGTCGACCGGGTCGGGGATACGGTTCTGCGCCTGGTTGGCCAGCTCCCAGAGCCAGCTCGCGGTCATCGACTCGATCGCGGTCCGGAAGGTGCGCCGCCCGCTCGCATCCATCGGGGCGGCCGTCCTGCGCCACAGGTCGCCCAGACTCCGCTCCAGGGCGTTCACCGGCTCCGGCGTGCCCTCGCCGTCCAGCGGCATGAACAGCGACAGCCGCTCGTTCGCCAGCCGGGCCCCCGCCAGGTCCCGGGTCCGCCCGTGCACGACCGGGAACCAGTCGTCCCCGTACGTTCCCCAGGCCAGCCAGCCCGAGGACAGGTCCAGCTCGTCCGGGGTCGCGTCCGGATCCAGGCCCGCCGCGCACAGCGGCAGGTCGATCGCGATGATCCGCTCCTCGTCCCAGATGTGCGAACCCGGCACGCCCGGCTGGGCCTCCAGGATGCCCATCCGCCGCGCCCAGTCGACGAGCCGGACCCGGGCCCCCTCCAGATGCGGGCTCAGGGTCGTCCCGAACGGCAGGTCGAAGTCCGGGAGCAGCGAGGGCCCCACGTGCTGGTAGGGCACATGGCTGTGGCTGCGGGCCCGCGAGGTCTCCGAGCGGAGCGTGAACCTGATGGAGGCGGCGGACATGCCGAAGCCGGCCACGGCCTCGCCCGCGCCGCCGCCGTTCATGTAGCGGCTGGAGCGCATGTGCCATTCGTGGCCGCCGGACTGCCAGTCCTGGAGCCCCTTGACGTACGCCAGCACGGCGGCGGTCTGGGCGGGGTCCAGGCCCCTCTCGGCGCAGAGCGGGCCGAGTTCGGTGAGGGCGGTGTTCTCGAACTGCTGGAGCCGTGAGGTCAGCAGGTCGTTGACGGACTCGGCGGCCTCCTGCGTGGAGCAGCCGAGGAACTTCTCCAGCACCAGCACGCCGTTGCTGTTCTCACCCTCGTCCTCCACCTCGCGCTGGTAGGAGAAGAGGTCGTTGCGCAGGTGCACCCCGTCGGAGAACGCGTCCCGCAGCACCCGCAGCGGGCGGGCGTCGGCGACCGACGCGGGGACCTCGGCGTTCGCCGCGTACTCCACCAGGCCGGCGGACCAGGGCGCGCCGCCCACCTTGCGGCGCATCTCGATGTACTCGACCGGGTTCGCGATGCGGCCCTCGTGGATGTTGGCGAGCTCCCACAGGGACTCGTTCAGGAGGTTCTCCGTCGCCTCCGCGAACCGGACCCGCCAGGCGTCCGTCATCGCCGGGACCGTCCGGGCCCACAGATCGGCGAGCCCCGCCTCGACCGGGTTCTCGGGCTCCGGCGTCGGGGCGCCCCGCTCCATCGGCATGAAGGCGGGCAGCCGGTCCAGATACCGCTTGCCGCCCTCGCGGTCGGGCGTGCGCTTGAACAGCTCGAGGAAGTGGTCGTCGAAGAAGAAGACCCACACGTACCAGTCGGTGACCAGGGAGAGCGCCTCGGCCGAGCAGTCGGGGTGGGTGTAGGCGCACAGGAGGGCGTAGTCGTGCGCCTCCAGGTCCTTCTCCTCCCAGATGCCGGATCCCTCCAGCATCCCCATGGAGCGGGCCCACGCCCGGGTGTGCGTGCGTGCCGCCTCTACATGAGGGTTGAGCCGGGCAGGATACGGAACATAGAAGTCCGGCAATGAGAAGGGCTGTGCCATGTGCGTCAGGCCTTTCCAGAAGGCTCCGCGCGGGGAAACGCGCGGACCGGTCGTGTCCGCGCAGCACTACCCTTCGGCCATACGGAGCACGCACGACAGCGATTAGTCACATAATCGCGGCTTTGTGTGTGCGTGCTCGGAAGTCGCTCGCTCAGTAGGCGGAGTCGACGTTGTCGATCGAGCCGTAGCGGTCCGCCGCGTAGTTGGCGGCTGCGGTGATGTTGGCGACCGGGTCGGTGAGCTTCTTCGGGGTGCCCTTGACGTGGTACGTGTCGAAGGTGGGCTGGATCACCTGAAGGAGGCCCTTGGAGGGAATGCCGTTCTGCGCGTTGATGTCCCAGTCGTTGACGGCGTTCGGGTTGCCGCTGGACTCGCGCATGATGTTGCGGTGCAGCCCCTCGTAGGAGCCGGGGATGTTCTTCTTCTTCATGATGTCGAGCGACTCACGGATCCAGCCGTCGAGGTTGTTCGCGAACTTCTTCGGCGTGATGGCCTTGCGCTCGGTGGAGCGGTTGGCGGCCTGCTTCTCGGAGCGCGCCTTGTCGGCGTCCTTCTCCGCGGTCGCCTTGCGGGCTGCCGCGGCCTTCTTCGCGGCGGCTTCCTTGGCGGCGGTCTCCTGAGCGGCCTTCTTGGCCGCCGCGTCCTTCGCCGTGGGGATACCCGCGGCGGCGACCGGCTCCACGGAGACGGAGGACCGGGCCTGGGTGGTCTGCGCCTCGCTCGGACCGCCGGTGGCGGCTATGGCGCTGACGGAACCGGCCGCGACGAGCACGGCGGTGGCGATCTTGTGCGAGCGGGTGATGCGCAGGGTGGAGATGCGGGGCATGCGTGAGCTCTTCCTATGGGGGACGGGCTTCGCGGCCTTCGCGCCGCGTCGGCAGGAACCGGATGTCCGGGCCGCGGTCGCCGGTGGGCGCTCGTCGCTGGCTCGTACTCGGTGCTTGCCGGGATCCATGGTTAACGGGCACCGACATAGGAAGCAATCACCGCCTTTACTACTCTTCATCGTGAGATGCCAATTTATGAGCCATATGGGCGGTTCGTTACGCCGGACGAGAGGGGGCGCGTCCACTACCGGAGGTCGTAGGTGACGTGGGTCTCGTGGCGGGCCTCACCCGCCGAGGGCCCCGGAGCGGCACAGGGTCAACGCACGGTCACGCGGAGAAACGGCCCGGAACGCAGAAAAGCGCGCTGCCGGACCGGTGTGTCGGCACCGGTCCCGCAGCGCGCTTCTTCTTCTTCTTCTTCTTCACAGTGGTCTGGTCACTGTGGTTCTCGTCGGACGGGCCTCTCGCCCGCGTCGTCGTCCCGGCTCAGCGGGTGCCGACCGCCGCCCGCACCGCCCGCCGCGCCATGGCGCAGTCGTCGTGCAGCCTCCGCAGCAGCAGCCGCTGCTCCTCGCCCGAGGAGAGCGCCCCGGGGCGGTCCGTCCCCGCACCCGCCGCCGGCGCCTCGCGCATGGTGCGCTGGACGGCCGTCTCGTAATTGCGGATCTCGCGGGTCAGCACCAGCATCAGGTTCACCAGGAACGCGTCCCGCGCGGCCGGGCCCCTGGCCTGCGCCAGTTGACTGATCTGGCGTCGCGCCACCGGGGCGTCGCCCAGCACCGCCCACAGCGTCGCCAGGTCGTACCCCGGGAGATACCAGCCGGCGTGCTCCCAGTCGACGAGCACCGGCCCGGTCGGCGACAGCAGGATGTTGGAGAGCAGGGCGTCCCCGTGGCAGAACTGCCCCATGCCCTGCCTGCCGCCCGCGTGGGCCAGGCCGTGCAGCAGCTTCTGCAGATCACCGAGATCGCGATCGGTGAACAGCCCGAGCTCGTGGTAGCGCGTGATCCGCGAGGCGTAGTCGAGCGGGGCCTCGAACAGTCCGGGGGGCGGCCGCCAGGCGTTCACCCGGCTGATCGCGCCCAGCGCGGCGCGGATGTCGGCCCGCGGCGGCGCCTCCGCCGGATGCCGGGTGAGGGCGGCGACCCGGCCGGGCATCCGCTCGATCACCAGCGTGCAGTTCTCCGGGTCCGCCGCGATCAGCCGGGGCGCCCGAACCGGGGGGCGGTGCCGGACGAACGCGCGGTACGCCGCTATTTCGTGCCGGAACCGTTCGGTCCAGGCCGGCGAGTGGTCCAGTAAACACTTCGCGACGACGGTGGCCCGCCCGGTCGTTCCGACGATCAGGACCGAGCGGCCGCTGCGGCGCAGCACCTGGACCGGGTTGAACTCCGGGCAGATGCGCTGCACGGAGGCGATGGCCATCCGCACCTGTGCGCCCTGGGGGCCGGACAGGTCGATCCGACCGCTGAGCGGTCCGGTGCCCGTGCCCGGGGCCCGTCGGGCCCGGCCCGGACCCTGCACCGGTGCGCCGGCGTGAGGAGCGAGATAGGGCCCGCCGCCGGCGCCCATCGGGCGGAGCGGACGGGGCGGGGCGGACACGGAGGACGATGCTGTGTACATGGGCGAGACAGATCCCTTCGTGCGCCGACAAGGTACGTGCGCCAACCCGGCCGACGGCCGTTCGGCACCCTGGGGAGTACCTAGGGCTGCCGGGCGGGGTGGCGCTTTCCTACCTGACACCGGGGCGCGGGTGGCAGACCATCTGGCGGACCCTGGCGAACCCTGGCGAATAGTCACAGCGCATCTGACAGGGGGTTAGTGTCAAGTCAGCCGAGAACCTGGGGGCTTGAAGTGACCGGAGAACCCAACACCCGCCTTTCTGACCTGTTCGGCCTGGCCGGCTGGTCCAAGGGCGAACTCGCGAGAATGGTGAACCGGCAGGCGGCGGCCATGGGCCACCCGCAGCTGGCCACCGACACCTCGCGCGTCAGGCGCTGGATCGACATGGGGGAGTCCCCCCGTGATCCCGTGCCCGAAGTGCTGGCAGCTCTGTTCACCGAGCGGCTCGGCCGTGTCGTGACCATCGAGGACCTCGGGTTCGGCCGACGCGGGCGTGTGGGGAAACGGCGTGACTCCGGGACGGAACACGATCCCGATCAACTGCCGTGGGCGCCCGAACGGACGGCAGCGGTCCTCACCGAATTCACGGGAATGGACCTCATGCTCAACCGACGCGGCTTGGTGGGTGCGGGCGCCGCGCTCGCCGCCGGCTCAACCATCGCCGGCCCCATGTACGACTGGCTGCAGAGCGACCCCGCTCCGGCGGCCGACGCTCCACATGCCCACGATCCCCTGCACGCCGATCCCGCCGGTCTCGACCGGTACGAGGCCGCGCCGGTCGGCTCCGAGGAGATCGAGGCCCTGGAGCATTCGGTCGAGGTCTTCCGCGCCTGGGACGCGTCCCGGGGCGGCGGACTTCAGCGCAAGGCGGTCGTGGGCCAGCTCAACGAGGTGGGCGGCATGCTCGCCTACCGTCACCCCGACCATCTCCAGCGCCGGCTGTGGGGCGTCGCCGCCAACCTCGCCGTCCTGGCGGGCTGGATGTCCCACGACGTCGGCCTCGAACCCACCGCCCAGAAGTACTTCGTCATCGCCGCCCACGCGGCCCGCGAGGGCGGCGACCGGCCGCGCGCCGGAGAAGCGCTCTCCCGGGCGGCCCGCCAGATGGTCCACCTGGGCCGGCCCGACGACGCGCTCGACCTGATGAAGCTCGCCAAATCCGGCTCGGGCGACGAGACCCTGCCCCGTACGCAGGCGATGCTGCGCACCATCGAGGCCTGGGCACAGGCCTCCATGGGCCGCGGCCAGGCCATGCGGCGCACCCTCGGCGAGGCCGAGGAGCTCTTCGTCTCGGACAAGAGCGATGTGCCGCCGCCCAGTTGGATGCAGATGTTCGACGAGGCCGATATGCACGGGATGCAGGCGCTCGCCTTCCGCACGCTGGCCGAGCACGACCCGGGGGCGGCGATCATCGCTCAACGCCACGCCAAGCAGGCGCTGGAGCTGCGGATCAACGGCCGCCAGCGGTCGAAGATCTTCGACTACATCTCCCTGGCCTCGGCCTGCTTCATCGCCAACGACCCCGAACAGGCCGACCGTTACGCCCGGCTCGCGCTGGTGTCGATGGGGGAGACCTCATCGCACCGCACCTGGGACCGGCTCCGCGAGATGTACCGGCTCACCGGTCAGTTCTCGGGATACGCCGGGATCCAGGATCTGCGCGAGGAGATCGAGCTCTCGATGCCGCCGAGCCAGAAGAAGGCCAGAGGCACGCAGATCTGATCCGGTCCCGCCGCGCGGCTCCGCGCTCCCTCATGCCCCGATTCTGGCGACGAGCACACACGCGTCGTCCAGGCGCTCCGTGCCGCCGAACTCCTCGACGACGCTCCGCACGCACTCCTGTGCCGTACGGGCCTCCGCCAACCGGGGGGCGAGGGCGAGCAGTGCCTCCGGGCCCGCACCCCGGTCGTCGCGTCGGGTCAGGCCGTCGGTGTGCAGGACGAGCACATCGCCGGGGAGGAGTCGCACCTCGTCCTGCTCGAAGACGACGTTGGACGCGGCGCCGAGCAGCACCCCGTCCGGCGGGGGCAGGAGCCGTCCCGAACCGTTGCGGAAGAGCAGCGGTGCGGGGTGTCCGGCCTGCGCCCAGGAAAGGATGGAGCCCTCGGGGTCGAAGCGGCAGCACAGGGCGCTGCCCAGAGCGGGCTGTATCGACGTTTCGAGGACCTGGTTGAGGTGTCCCATCAGCGCGCCCGGCTCGATGCCGGCGACCGCCATGCCGCGCAGTGCGCCCAGCATCATCGCCATCGCCGAGGTGGCGGGGATGCCGTGCCCGGTGAGGTCGCCGACGGTGAGCAGGGTGCGCCCGTCCGGGAGCTCCATCGCGTCGTACCAGTCGCCGCCGATGAGCCCGCTCGACGCGGAAGGGAGGTAGTGCGCGGCGATGTCCAGGGCGCCGGGGCCCTGCGGCGGGAGGCGTAGTGATCCACGCCATGGCGGCAGGACGGTCTCCTGGAGCTCCACGGCCATGCGGTGCTCGGTCCGCTCGATGTGCTCCTCGCGCCGTACCGACGCACGGCTCCTGCTGACGGTCCGCTCGCCGCGCCGCAGATCGCTGACGTCCCGCAGGACCGCCCACATCGAGGCGGTGCGGCCCTCGGCGTCGAGGACCGGCTCGCCCGTCATATGCAGGGTGCGCGTGCGGCCGTCGGGGCGCACGATGCGGAACTCGCCGTCCATCGGCCGGCCGTCGACGAGGCAGCCGGTGACCATCGCGGTCAGCAGCGGCTGGTCCTCGGGCAGCAGCACGGACGGGATGTCGTCCAGGGAGAGCGGAGGGGACCCGGGGGGCCTGCCGAAGATCTCGTACAGCTCCTCGGACCAGCTGGACTCGTCGGTGAGGAGGTTCCACTCGGCGCTGCCCACCCGGTTCAGCGGGGAGCCGTCCCTCGAGCCGTCCGGGGCCCGGTCCTCCCGGGGGGCGGAGTCCTCGGCGCGGCGGCCCGGCAGACCCGCCCTGAGCTGGCCCAGGTGCTCGTCGAGGTTGTCCAGGTGATGCACGGCCAGCTCGCACAGGGCACGCTGCCAGCGCAGCTGGGGGTCGTCCTCGTCGAACACGACGGCGTCCCGCCGCACGGCGTCCACGTCCCCCCGCAGCCGGCGCGTCCGATGGATCAGGGCGTCGACGGCATCGTGCGCGGGAGGCTGTGGTGCGGGGCGGTCCGCGAACAGGGGGGACGGCATCTCGTACTCCGATACAGGCGCGGCACAGCCGGTTCTGAAGGGTGGACCGCTACCGACTGTCGCACAGGCCGCCGCGGCCCGTAAGAGATTTGGCAACACTCGATGGGTTGTTGCGTCTGGCATATGCCAGCGGCTCTCCGGAGTGATGAGCATCCGAACAGGTTTGCGTGTGCGGCGAGTTGACCGCGCGGTTCGGGGTGCATGGCGGGGCGGGAATGCCGAGGGGGCGGCTCGCGTTACCTCACCAGAACGAAAACGAATCCCATTGCCGATAGGGGAATGGGGTCGGCAGAGGCTTCGGGAGGCGCCCATGGCACGCAACGAGATCAGGCCCGTCGTCACCCTCCGGTCCACCGTCGGAACGGGCCGGAGCTATACGACGCGCAAGAACCGCCGCAACGACCCCGACCGGCTGGAGCTCCGCAAGTTCGACTCCGCCGCCGGCCGGCACGTCCTGTTCCGCGAGGTCCGCTGACCGACCGGATGAGGTCTGTCCCCCTGTACGCCACCGCTCCGCGCGGTGAGGAAGGAACGCATCGATGAAGTCCCGTATCCACCCCGAGTCCCGTCCGGTGGTCTTCCGTGACCGCGCCGCGGACGTCGCCTTCCTGACCCGCTCGACCGCCGACTCCGGCGAACGCGTGGAGTGGGAGGACGGCAACAGCTATCCCGTCATCGACGTCGAGACCTCGTCGGCGAGTCACCCGTTCTACACCGGCGGTGGCCAGGTGCTCGACACGGCGGGCCGGGTCGAGCGGTTCCGGCGTCGCTACGGCGTCGGCGAGACGCCCCCGAGCTGATCGAACGAGCTCTGATCGGGAGCGGAGTCCGGGATTCCGTGCCGTGGATCACATCTGCGGAGGCGGGTTCCCGGGAACGACCTGGGATGGTTTATCGTTCATCTATACGTGGGTGTGCGGGGGACAG
The DNA here is from genome assembly GCF_044333935.1 of Streptomyces sp. NPDC020884. Lineage (NCBI taxonomy): Bacteria > Bacillati > Actinomycetota > Actinomycetes > Kitasatosporales > Streptomycetaceae > Streptomyces > Streptomyces sp. NPDC020884. The sequence continues at coordinate 337,712 of NZ_JBIRRY010000007.1, forward strand.
TGTCCCCGGGCCTCACCTGTGGCCCATGGGGAAGATCGCACCGCCGAAGCCCCGTGGAGCCCTTCGCCGAGAGGCGAGGGCCTTCACGCCCGCACTCAAGCCGCCCCGGCTGGATTCCCCCGATCCGGCCGGGGCTTCCCCTTGCCCGGCCGGAAGAGACCTTCCCGGCGCGGGGCCGTCTCCAGGACCAGCGCACCGGCAGCCAGCACCACCGCGCCCAGCGCCGCCCCGGGGCTCCACCACCGCTCGGTCAGCGCCGCGACCGCTGCCCCGGCCACCACCGCCGCCAGCCGCCCCAGCACCCAGCCGTCCCCGCCGCGCAGCTCCCGCAGGGCGAAGCGACCCGCGAGCGAGGTCAGCGTCCCCGTGAAGTAGTTCGTCGGCGTCACCCGTACGCGCCCCTGGACGCCCATCGCGAGCGCCACCAGGGCCAGCACGCCGAGCCGGTCACCGTACGTCGAGACCAGCTCCAGCCCCCACAGCACGGCCGCCGCCCCCAGCAGGACGACCTCCGTCCCCAGCAGCAACGCGACCCGGGGCCCTCGCGACCCGGTCAGCAGCGCACCCGCGGCCACCCCGCAGAAGTACGCCCCCAGGGCGACGGCCACCTTCAACGCCACACCGTCCTCGCCCGCACCGGCGGCCGAAGCCCCGAGCAGCACCAGGTTCCCGGTCATCACCCCGGCGAAGACCTGCCCCACGCACAGGAACACGAACGCGTCCGCCGCCCCGGACGCCGCGGACAGGAGAAGCAGCGCCCCCTCCCCGCGCCACGGCGCATCGCCGGCCCGGGGCGCGGCCGAAGAAGGAGAGGACGGCGGAGACGGCGGGGGCGCCGGGGGAGCGGTGGGCACCCGAGCATTCTCGGCACCCGCCGCTCCCGGACCGGCGCGTCGGCCACGACGCTGCGCGCCGCGGACGACCGTCCCCGCCCCGCCCGCGTCACACGGTCGCGTCGAGGTCCTTCGCATAGTGCTCGATCGCCCGCCGGTACTGCTGGACGTACGGATCCTGGCTGGTGGCGGCCGTCAACTCCAGCAACAGCCGCATCGCCTCCTGGTGCTCGCCGGTGTTGAACAGCGCCATCGCCAGGAACGTCCGCAGCGCGCCGTCGTCCGGGAAGTCCTCGACGCCCCGGCGCAGCGTCTCCACCGCCTGCCCGTACCGGCCGAGGACCCGGTACGTGCTGCCGAGCCCCAGGAGCGCCCCGCGCCGGTCCTCCGTGCCGAGCTCCGGCTTCGCCAGGGCGCGCTCGTAGTACGGAACCGCCTCCGACTCCAGACCCAGCACGTCGTGGATCCACGCCGTCCGGTAGGCCACCTCCGCGTCGTCGGGGTACTCGGCGGTCAGGGCGAGGAGCCGTTCACGCGCCTCCTCGGGCCGCCCCTCCGTACGCAACCGGTAGGCCTCGTCCAGCAGGTCGCTCTTCTCTCGTCCGCTCATGCGCACATCGTCGCAGGCGCTCGCGGACGCCGGGGTGAGATAGAGCGCGGCACCGCGCCCGGGGGGTGTGTTCCGGCCGGTCGGGGGAATCCGTCGCCCATGACAGCAGAGGCGAATCCCCCCGCACGTCAGGGGACATGGGTACGAGTGCTGGTGCGTGGGGCGGTCCTCACGGTGGTGTTGCTGGGGCTGGTGGTGTTCTCCGTGCTGCTCGCCAAGGTGACGCTCACGCCCTCACCGGCCTCCGAGGACCTCGTCACCTCGAATCTCCGCCCCGGGCGCTCGTTGCGCCAGTACGCCGAGGACTACACCTTCCTCGCCGCGTGCAAGCAGGCCGGCGGAAATCTGCTGCTCGGCGTGCCGTTCGGGCTCCTGCTGCCGTTCTTCGTGCCGCGCCGCCTGCGGATGATCCGGACGACGCTGCTGACGGCCGGCGCCATGGTCATCGTCGAACTGATCCAGGGAGCCCTGGTCGCGGGGCGCGCCTTCGACATCGACGACGTCATCCTCAACACGACGGGCGCGCTGCTGGGGTACTTCGTGCTGGGCCGCCGGATCAGCCACCGCTACTACACCTACGCCGACGCCCCCGGCCCCGCCGAACGGCCGGACGAGCCCAAGGCCGAGCAGCAGCGCACGCCGAGGCCGGCCGGCCGCACGAAGACCGCCGGTGCGAAGGCCGCGGCCGCCAAGACCGCAGGTGCGAAGACCGCCGGGACGAAGCCTGCCGCCACCAAGCCCGCCCGCACGAAGGCCGCCGGGACGAAGACCGCCGCCACCAAGCCCGCCCGTACGAAGACCGCCGCCACCAAGGCCGCCCGTACGAAGGCCGCCGCCACCAAGGCCGCCGGCACGAAGACCGCCCGCACGAAGTCCGCTCGTACCGGCACCGCCGCTGCGAAGGCTGCCCCGACGAAGGCCGGCCGCTCCCTGCTCGACCGCTTCCGCAGGCGCTGAGCGGGGGCACCCGTTCGGGCCGGGCCGTTTGCGGGCGGCCCGGACCGGACGCACGGTGAGGACAGATCCTGCGCGCGGATGCCGTACGGATCCCCTGCCGAGGAGGAGCGACATGGCCGAAGGCCAGTGGAGCCCAGGCCGCAAGGAGACGGACGCGGACGAGTTCAGGCCCGTCCTGGACATCGTCGAACCGGCACGCCAGCGGCGGCTGACCGTCCTGCTGCGACTGCTGCTGCTCGTCCCGCACTTCATCGTGCTGTTCTTCCTGCACATCGCGGCGTTCTTCACCGTGATCGTGGGATGGTTCGCGGCCCTGGTGCTGGGGCGGCTGCCCGATCCGGTCTTCCGTTTCCTGACCGGCGTCCTCGGCTACGACATGCGGGTGTCGGCGAGCGACATGCTGCTCATCGACCGCTACCCGCCCTTCGCCCTGACCCCGCCCGCCGACTACCCGGTGCAGATCGAGGTGCGGCCCACCCCGCTGAACCGGCTGGCGGTGCTGTTCCGCGTCTTCCTGATGATCCCGGCGGCGATCGTGCAGAGCCTCGCCGTGTACGGGTGGTGGGCGCTGGCCTTCGTCTGGTGGCTGATCACCCTGTGCCTCGGCCGGATGCCCCGGCCGCTGTTCGAAGCGACGGCGGCCACCCTGCGCTACCGGATGCGGTTCTCCGCTTACGTCATGATGCTCACCCCCGCCTACCCCAAGGGCCTGTTCGGGGACGACGACCTCGCCGTGGTCCAGGGTCCCTCGCGCTCCGCCACCCGCCCGCTGGTCATGAGCAGCGCCGCCAAATGGCTCGTCGTGCTGTTCCTGGTGCTCGGCCTCGCGGGGAACATCACCTCGTCGGTGACCGCCTCGACGTCCGACGACACCTCCGACACCCGTCTCGTCGGACGCTAGGCTCTGTCGTCAGCCTCCGTCGCCGCGGCGTCGGCGTAGCGGCGGGCCAGGTGTGCGAAGGCGTCCCTGAGCTCGGCGGGCCCGACGACCTCGATGTCCACGTCGAACCTGCCGAGCTCGGCGGCCAGACCGGGCCACGACCAGGCGCCCAGGACCACACGGCAGCGGTCCGGTCCGTACTCCTCCACGATCCCGTCGCGGGCATGCCCGGCCACCGAGGAGGCCGGCGCGTCCAGGATCACCTCGCCGCGGCAGGGCCACCGGCCCGGTGGCTCCGAGCCCTGGAACCGGGCGGCGACGAAGGCCGCCACATCCCCGCCCGGCACCGCACGCGGCGTGAACCGGGGGCCCGTGGGGGTGCGCGGGGTGATCCGGTCCGCGCGGAAGGTCCGCCAGTCCTCCCGGTCCAGGTCCCAGGCGACCAGATACCAGCGCCCGCCCCAGGTGACCAGGTGGTGCGGCTCCACCCGCCGCACCGCGGGCGCGGCGTCGGCGGTCGGCGAGGTGAACGCGGGGGAGTGGTCGAAACGCAGCACCTCGTGGGCGTGCACCGCGGCGCTGAGCGCGAGGAGAACGCGCGGATCGGCCTGCGGCCGCGGTGGGCCTCCCGTGCGCTCGACGGCGGTGACCTCCAGGGCGTCGACGCGATGGCGCAGCCGGGCGGGCATGACCTGCCGGACGGTGGTGAGCGCACGGGCCGCGGCCTCCCCGATCCCGGCACCGGTCGCGGCGGCGGTCCGCAGCGCGACGGCGAGGGCGACGGCCTGATCGTCGTCGAACAGCAACGGCGGCAACCGGGCGCCCGCGTCCAGCCGGTATCCGCCCTCCGGCCCCTTGAAAGCCGCGATGGGATATCCCAGTTCCCGCAACCGGTCGACATCACGCCGCACCGTGCGCGGACTGACCTCCAGCCGCTCGGCCAGCAGCCGGCCCGGCCAGTCCCGGCGCGCCTGGAGCAGGGAGAGCAGCGCCAGCAGTCGCGCTGAGGTCTTCGGCATGACGCCAGTATGACCGGAGAAGAGGCCACACCCTGGCCTCTTCCCTTGCGAAGGTTGATCCGTACCGCACGACGGGAACCACCGGAAGGACCCGATCACCATGACCGCACTCCCCACGTCCCCCGACGCCGAGCGGACGGACCTGCTCGCCGCTCTCACCACCGCGCGAGCCGCCCTGATCCGCTCGGTCCAGGGCCTCGGCGACGAACAGGCCGGTGAGCGCCCGACGGTCAGCGCGCTGTGCCTGGGCGGCCTCGTCAAGCACGTCACGGCCATGGAGGAGAGCTGGCTGCGCTTTGTGACCGAGGGCCCGTCGGCGATGTCCTTCGCCCTGCCCGACGGGGTCACCTGGGACGATCTGGCGGCCGGGACGGCACGCGAGTTCCCGACGTGGGCGATCGAGCGGGAGAAGGAGTTCCGGATGCTGCCCGGCGAGACGACCGCCGGGGTCCTCCACGCCTATGAGCAGGTCGCCGCCCGCAGCGAGAAGACCATCCTCACGGTTCCCGACCTCTCGGCGACGCACCCGCTCCCCGAGGCCCCCTGGAGCGACCCCGGCGGCGTGTGGAGCGTACGGCGGGTGCTGACCCATGTCATCACCGAGACCGCCCAGCACGCCGGGCACGCGGATATCCTGCGCGAGACGCTCGACGGGCGGCAGGCGACCTGACCGCCGACGCGCCGCGCGGGGACGCGCGAGGAACCGACGGCAGACAACCGAGGGAAAGGCGTCCCTGTGCAGACGCGCGAGATCGCGGCGGGCCGCCGCACCGCAGGACCCCCGGCCGGCGAGCGCGGCGGGGCGATCCGATGACCGTCCTCGACCACCGGGCGCTCAACCGCGCCACGCTCGCTCGGCAGCTGCTGCTCGACCGGGCCGATCTGCCGGTCGCGGACGCCGTGGCCCACCTCTGCGGCCTCCAGGCGCAGGAACCGCAGGAGCCCTTCGTCGGGCTCTGGTCCCGGCTGACCGCCTTCGACCCGGCGGTCCTCTCGGACCTGCTGACACGGCGCGGCGTGGTGCGCACCCATCTCATGCGCCGCACGGTCCACCTCGTCGCCGCCGAGGACGTCCTGGCCTGGCGGGCCCGTCACGACGCGATGCTGCGTCAACGGGTGCTCGGCGTCTACCGCGACGAGCTGAAGGGCGTCGACCTCGACGAACTCGCCGTGGACGCAAAGGCTTTGATGGCCGACGGGCAACCGCGCACCGCGGCCGAGATCGTGCGGGCGCTCGCCCCGGGCCGGCCCGGGGTGGGGCCCCGGCCCCTGGGCGAGATGGTGGTCGCCGCCCTCGTCCCGATGGCGCAGGCGCCGCCCCGGGGGCTGTGGCGGACGAAGGGCGGGGTGCGCAACGTCGCCCTCTCCTCCTGGCTGGGCCGCCCGGTCGATCCGCCCGCCCCCGACGGCGCCGACCCGGTCGGCCAAGCGCTGGTCCGGCGCTATCTGGCCGCCCACGGACCCGCCGCCACGGCCGACCTGCGTGCCTGGTCGGGCCTGGCCGGACTGCCCGGCGCGGTGGCCGCCGTACGCGGGGAACTGGTCGCCTTCCGCGACGAGCGGGGACGGGAGCTCCTCGACCTCCCGGACGCGCCGCGCCCGGATCCGGACACCCCCGCCCCCGTACGGTTCCTGCCGGCCTTCGACAACGCGATCCTCGGCTATCAGGACCGTGGCCGGATCATCGACGACGCCCACCGCGGCCTCTCGGTCGCCGGTGAGCGCGTGGTGCTGGTCGACGGCCGGGTGGCGGCCACGTGGAGCGTCTCCGAAGGCGCCGTCACGGTGACCCCCTTGCGCGCCTTCTCGCGGGCCGACCGCACCGCCGTGGCCGACCAGGGGCGGGAGCTGGCGTCGTTCCTCTCCGACGGCGAGAGCGACCGGGTCAGGGTGGCGGCCTCGCCGCGCTGAGCGGACCCGGCCGCCGGGAAAGCCCTCGCGTCTGCACGGGCGTACCGGAACTGGCCCATTTTCTGGGGGAGATGGCGGGAGGCGGACTGAAAGCACCGGGCACGGGTCACAGGCAGAACATGACGTCCAGTGACGTAACCCCAGAGCCCGCGCCGAACGGCGACGAAAAGCGGAACGCCCGCCCCTCCCGGGGGTGGCTGAAAGCCCTCGGCGGCTGTGCGGCCGTACTGGTCCTGCTGTTCGCCGGCAGCCGGCTCAGTCTGCTGCCGGGACTCGACGACCTCTTCGGCGAGGAGACCCACGACCGGTCGGGCCCCGCCGTGCTCAAGTCGATCCAGGACATGAGCGCGTACGAGGCGGCCTCGGGGAACTTCCAGGTCGTTGTCGACCTGGAGAAGGACGCGAAGTTCCTCCCCGACGCGGTGCGCGGCACCCGGACCCTGTTCGTCGGGGCGGGCACCGTCGGCGCCTCCGTCGACCTGGGCAAGGTCACCGGGAACGGCGTCGTGGTGAACGAGGACCGCACCACCGCCGAACTCCGGTTGCCGCACGCGGTGCTGGGCAAGCCGGCGCTCGACCCCGACCGCTCCTACGCGGTGTCCAAGCAGCGCGGTCTCCTCGACCGGCTGGGCGACCTCTTCTCCGACAACCCCGGCAGCGAACAGGCGGTCAACCAGCTCGCCGCCGAGCACATCTCACGGGCGGCGAAGGAGGGCGAGCTGACCGCCCGTGCGGAGAAGAACACCGCCGACATGCTGAAGGGGCTGCTCGGTTCTCTCGGCTTCGAGCGCGTCACGGTCCGCTTCGGCGACGACCAGGGGTGATGGCCTCGTACGGGTGGCCGCGCGCACCCCGCGCGGCCACCGGCGAGGGTCCGGCGGGGGCGTTGCCCGCCGCGCACCGCCCTTGACGTGAACGCGTCGGTCGGTATGGTCTAGTCCAAGTGCAAGGCGTTTCCGGACACCTGTCATCAGGCTTGTCCGGCAGGGTACTTGCAGCTCTTCGCGCCTCTTGGCCCCACACTCGCGAGGCCTCGCCGCCGAAGCCGGGCCCCCCACGGCCCGCCACCGCGCGGTGCGGTCTCATGTGAAGGAGAAGCATGCACGCGAAAAGGAAGACCGCACTCGCCGTCGGCGCCCTGCTCGCCCCGGTTCTCGCCCTGAGCCTTCCGGCGAGCTCCGCCAGCGCCCACGGCTACATCTCCAACCCGCCGAGCAGGCAGGCGCAGTGCGCCGCGGGAACGGTCAGCTGCGGCGCCATCAAGTACGAACCGCAGAGCGTCGAGGGCCCCAAGGGGCTCAGCAGCTGCAGCGGCGGCAACAGCGGCTTCGCCGAGCTGGACGACGACTCCAAGGGCTGGTCGGTCACCCCGGTGAACCGCTCCCAGCAGTTCGAGTGGAAGCTCACCGCACGCCACTCGACCAGCACTTGGCAGTACTTCGTCGGCGGCGAGAAGATCGCCGAGTTCGACGACGGCGGCGCGCAGCCCGGCGCGACCGTGACCCATCAGGTCGACTTCGGCAACAAGACCGGCCAGCAGAAGGTCCTGGCCGTCTGGAACATCGCGGACACCTCGAACGCCTTCTACGCCTGCATCGACGTCAACGTCGGCTAGCAGCCTCGCCGGTCGGGGCCCCGGGCCCCTGCCTCCGCCGTGCCCCGGTCGCGCCTCGTCGCGGCCGGGGCACGGCGCTGTTCCGGTGGCCGGAAAACGGCATGGCGCGGCAGACTCGTGTAGTCGAGCGGTTACCCTACGTCAGCTGTCCTGATGGATCATCAGTGCTCGAGGGGACTCCTGAATGAACCGTATGCGTACCGTCTGCGCCGCGCTCGGCATCACCGCCGGACTGATCTCCGCCCCGGCGGCGAGCGCCGCACCGGGGCCCGAGCGGCCCGCGCCCGCCGCCGAGCGCCACGAACCCTGCACCGGCGAGTTCCGCGGCGACGCCCGCCTCGGCCCCAAGTGGCTGCCGAACAAGCGGCTCGCCCCGGTCGGCCCGCTGCTGAAGGGCTGGCAGCGCACCGGCGACCTCGCGCCGAAGGACTTCCTGAAGAAGTACTGGGAGGGGCCCGCGGACACCGGCAGCTGGAAGTACCCGCCCAACGACGGCTTCGCCGAGGTGAACGGCGCGATCGACAAGGAGCCCGTGAAGCTCCGCACCGGCCAGCGCCTGGACCGCTTCGGCTCGGAGTACGGCGGCTACCTGGCCCCCGCCGGCGACGCCTACGCCGAGCGCGCCCTGCCCCCGCAGAACCTGAACACGCGTGACGCGGCCACCCCGTGCGACTACCGCGTCTACAAGGTCGCCAAGCCCTTCTGGGTCTGGCAGGGCGGCATCGCCCCGTGGTTCGAGCAGCCCGGCGGCGGCCAGCAGATCAAGCTCGACGCGGTGTTCCTCGACCCGGGCGAGGGCCAGCGGCTCAACGTGAAGTGGCTGCTGGAACACGCCTATCTGACGCCCGTCGGCGCGTAACCCGCCATGGACCGCCGGGCCCTGCACACCGCACTCGTCGAGGCACGGATCCCCGGCGGCTACTACTGGATCGAGGGCGTCCACGAGCCCGTTCCCACCCCGCCGGACTTCCTCTTCCTCCGGCGGGGCGGGAACGGCGGCTGGGAGACCGGGGCGTTCGAGCGAGGAACCCACGAAGTCCTCGCCCGCCACCCGGACGAGGCCGCCGCCTGCGCGCACCTGCTGAACCTGCTCGTCCGGCCCGCCCCGCACCGGTGACCCTCCCCGCACCGCCTTTTGCCGGACCGGCAAAAAATCTTGTCCGGGCGGGCGCACCGGCCGAATGATCGTGACCGGGCGGCCGGGCTCCCCGGCCCGGCCGCCCGCCGAAGCGTCACGACCGCCCCGCCCGCACGGGGCGCCCGAGGAGGAGCCATGCCGGAGCCCACCCCCCGACCCACGCCGCCCGCGGACCCCGCCGCCCGCCCCTCCACCGTCCTGCCCGGTGCGACGCACCGGACGGTCGACGTCCCCGGCGGCCGGATCCACTGCGTCGAGCAGGGCGCCGGCCCCCTCGTGCTGCTCGTCCACGGCTTCCCCGAGTCCTGGTACTCCTGGCGCCACCAGCTCCCCGCCCTGGCCGCCGCCGGATACCGGGCCGTCGCCATCGACGTACGCGGCTACGGGCGCTCCTCGGCGCCCGCCGCCACCGACGCCTACCGCATGCTCGCCCACGTCGCCGACAACACCGCCGTCGTGCACGCCCTCGGCGAGGAGGCCGCCACCGTCGTCGGACACGACTGGGGCTCGCCCATCGCCGCGAACAGCGCCCTGCTCCGGCCGGACGTCTTCACCGCGGTCGCCCTGCTCAGCGTCCCCTACGCACCGCGTGGAGGCCCCCGCCCCACCGACGGCTTCGCGCGGATCGGCGGCCCCGAGGAGTTCTACGTCAGCTACTTCCAGACCCCCGGCCGGGCCGAGGCGGAGATCGAACCGGATGTACGGGGCTGGCTCGCCGGCTTCTACGCGGGCCTCTCCGGAGACACCCCCGCCCCCGCCGACCGGGGGAGTCTCTTCTTCGTACCGCCGGGCGCGCGCATGGCCGACCGGTTCCCCACCGACCGGCTCCCCGGCTGGCTCGACGAGCGGGACCTCGACGTCTACACCGAGGAGTTCGAACGCACCGGCCTGACCGGCGCGCTCAATCGCTACCGCAACGTCGACCGGGACTGGGAGGACCTCGCCGCCTGGGACGGGACACCGCTCACCCAGCCCTCGATCTTCATCGGCGGCGCCCTGGACTCCTCCACCACCTGGATGTCCGACGCCATCGACGCCTACCCGCGGACCCTCCCCGGCCTGTCCGCCGCCCACATCCTCGAGGGCTGCGGCCACTGGATCCAGCAGGAACGCCCCGACGAGGTCAACCGGCTGCTGACCGACTGGCTGCACGGCCTGCGCTGAGGGACCTCCGGTCCGCGCGGCGCTCGCCTCAGCAGGCCGTGCCGCGGGTCGCCGCCGTCGCCCGCAGGAGATCGCGGACCAGCGTGAAATCGATCTTCTGCGGGTCGCGGAAGCGCAGACAGCCCTTGCCCATGTCCTGGGAGGCCAGCCGGTCGGCGAACGCGTCGCGGACGTCCGTGCGCAGCAGGTAGAACGAGAGGTACTGCTTCTGGTCGGCGAAGGCGATCTCGCCCGTCCCCTCCCGCTCGTAGACGGGCATGCCGTACGCCATCACCTCGCGGAACCCCGTCAGCTCCGCCCGGCACAGCGCGCGCAGCGCCGACAGCGCCTCCCGGCGGGCCTCCGGGGCCTCGGCGAGATACTGATCGACATTCTCCGCGCTGCTCCGGACCATGAGCAGATCGTACGACGGCCCGCAGGGGACCCGGCGGTGTGTCGCACCCCGGGCCCCCTGCGCCCGGTGGGCCAGAGTGGGCAGATGAACACTGCAGGCATGCTGGCCGAAGCGTTCGACCGGGTCGGGGAAGCGGTCCACGCGGCGGTCGAAGGACTCCCGCCCGGCGACCTCAACGCCCGCGTCGAGGTGGGGGCGAACTCGATCTCCTGGCTGGTCTGGCATCTCACCCGCGTCCAGGACGACCACATCGCCGACGCCGCCGGAACCGGACAGATCTGGCTCACCGAAGGCTGGGCCGACCGCTTCGGGCTGCCCTTCGACGAGAGCGCCACCGGCTACGGGCACAGCAGCGACGAGGTGGCCGCCGTCCGTGTGGACTCCGCCGCAGCCCTCCTCGGCTACTTCGACGCCGTGCACGAGCGGACCCTGGACTTCGTCGCCGGGCTGGAGGGCCACGCCCTCGACCGGATCGTCGACGCGGGCTGGTCGCCCCCGGTGACCCTGGGCGTCCGGCTGATCAGCGTCATCGCCGAGGACCTCCAGCACGCGGGCCAGGCCGCATTCGTCCGCGGGATGCTCGAACGCGCCTGAGAACCGGCGGCGGGAGCCGGGACCGCGCACACCCGTGCGCGGTCCCACCGGCGGTGCCATACTCGGAAGGAGTCGGCTGGACAGGCTTGCCATCGTCCGAAAGGTGACCGTCATGAGCTGGGCATCTTGGACGACCAGCGGGGTCTTCGCGGGGACCGGCGGAGTGCGCACCCAAGAAGCGGGCATCCTCAGCGGCGACCTCACCGTGCACACGACCTGGTCCGACGGACAGGCGTCGGTGGCCGTGCAGTACAGCGGCTCCTCGGACTGGTTCACCCTCACCGGCAGCCCCGTGCCGTGCCCCTCCGAGGCGGAGAGCCGCACCTTCCACCAGAGCGTGGTCGAAGCGGTCCGCGCCGGGGAGGGTGCGACGGTCCCGCCGGTCGGAGCGGAACCCGCATAGCGTTCGCCGGACACGCCCTAGAGTGGATCACCGGATCCGTCCCCCGAGGGACGGGCGGGCGGTACACGGGGCGAGGAGCGGGTCACATGGGGCGTGCGGGCACACGGCGGTCGAGGACGCGGAAGAACCGGCCGTTCTGGGTGGAGCTGCCGCTCCTCATCGGTATGGCCCTGGTGCTGGCCCTGCTCATCAAGACCTTCCTGGTGCAGGCCTTCTCGATCCCCTCGGACTCCATGCAGAACACCCTGCAGCAGGGCGACCGGGTCCTGGTCGACAAGCTGACCCCGTGGTTCGGATCCGAGCCGGAACGCGGCGAGGTGATCGTCTTCCACGACCCGGCCGACTGGCTCGCGGGCGTGCCCGTGGACGAGCCCAACACCGTGCAGAAAGTCCTCAGCTTCGTCGGCGTGATGCCCTCCGCCGAGGAGAAGGACCTCATCAAGCGGGTCATCGGCGTCGCGGGCGACACCGTGGAGTGCGCGGGCGACGGCCCGGTGAAGGTCAACGGCACCGCCCTGGACGAGCCGTACGTCTTCCCCGGCAACAGCCCTTGCAGCAACGACGAGGGCGGCCGGTTCAAGGTCACCGTGCCCGACGGCAGGGTCTGGGTGATGGGGGACCACCGCCAGGCCTCCGCGGACTCCCGCTACCACCAGGACGACCCCCACCGGGGGATGGTCCCGGTCGACGAGGTCGTCGGCCGGGCCGTCGTCATCGCCTGGCCGGTCGGCCGCTGGAGCACCCTGCCGGTGCCGGCCACCTTCGAGAAGGTGGCCGACCCGTCCTGAGGGGCGTCTAGCGCGGTGCGAAGTTCCGTACGTAGCGGCGCTGCCAGGGCGTTTCCACCGCCCGCGGGTGGTAGCCGGCGCGCACGAACGCCACCGCCCCGCCTGCGGGGACCCCGTCCAGCACGGCCAGACAGGCCAGCGCCGTCCCGGTGCGGCCCATCCCGCCGCCGCAGGCCACCTCGACCCGTTCGCCGGCGGCCCGGTCCCACACCTCCTGGAAGAGGTCCCGCGCCGCCGCCCGGTCCGCCGGGAGCCGGAAGTCCGGCCACCGCAGCCACCGCGACTCCCAGCCGACCGGGGGCGGGGTGCGGCCCAGGAGGTGGACGGAGAAATCCGGTGCGGGGCCCGCGGGCAGGGGCTTGCGCAGCCCCCGGCCGCGCACCAGCCGGCCGGAGGGAAGGGCCAGGACGGCGGGGTCGGCAGCGTTCCACGTCTCGGTCACGGGTCCCAATCTAACGACCCGGCGACCGCCGGTGGCACGCATCGCGGGAGCGGGCCGGGGATCAGACGGCGGTGTCGAGATCCTGCGCGAGCAGCTCCGCCAGCTCCTCGACCGCCGCCCGCGCCCCCTCGCCCTCGGCGCTGAGCACCACGGTCTCCCCGTGCGGCGCCGCCAGGGCCAGCACCGCGAGCATGCTGCGGGCGTCGACCGGGTCGCGGCCCTCGCGGGCGATGGTCACCTTGACCGGCTGGCGGGCGGCGGCCTTGACGAACAGCGACGCCGGGCGGGCGTGCAACCCGCTGCGGGAGGCTATGGCGACGGTCTGCTGGTGCATGGATCACTCCTCGGTGGTGGACGAACGGTTGGCGGGACGGGGGGTGCGTGTGCGCGGTGTTCAGGCGGCGACGCTGACCCGGGAGTCGCCGGGGTCCGTGGCGCCGGCGTCCCCGGCCGGGGACGAAGCCGTCCGGCGTGCGCCCTTGAGCAGGACCACGAGGGCCGTCGCCACCAGCGTTCCGGCGGCGATGGCGAGCAGGTAGAGGAAGGGCTCACCGATCAGCGGGACGACGAACACGCCGCCGTGCGGGGCGCGCAGGGTCGCGCCGAAGGCCATCGACAGGGCGCCGGTGACCGCGCCGCCCGCCATCACCGACGGGATGACCCGCAGCGGATCGGCGGCGGCGAACGGGATCGCGCCCTCGGTGATGAACGAGGCGCCCAGCACCCAGGCCGCCCGGCCGTTCTCGCGCTCGGTCTTCGTGAACAGCCTCTTGCGCACGGTGGTCGCGAGCGCCATCGCCAGCGGCGGGACCATCCCGGCGGCCATGACCGCGGCCATCACCTTCAGGCTGCCGTCGGTCGGGTCGGCGAGACCGCCGACCGCGAAGGCGTACGCCACCTTGTTCAGCGGGCCGCCCATGTCGAAGCACATCATCAGGCCGAGGACCACGCCGAGGATCACCGCGTTGGAGCCCGACAGACCGTTCAGCCAGTCCGTGAGCGCGCTCTGCAACGAGGCGATGGGCTTGCCCACCACGATGAACATCAGGAAGCCCACGACCGCCGAGGCGATCAGGGGGATCACCAGGACCGGCATGATGCCGCGCAACGTCGCGTGGACCGGGACCCGCTGAATGGCCATCACCACCGCACCGGCCAGCAGACCGGCGACCAGACCGCCGAGGAACCCGGCGTTCACGGTGAGCGCGATGGCCCCGCCGACGAATCCCGGCACCAGCGCCGGCCGGTCCGCCATCCCGTACGCGATGTACCCGGCCAGCACCGGCACCAGGAAGCCGAAGGCCGCCGAGCCGATCTGGTTGAGCAGCGCGCCCCAGCTGTCCATCTCGCCCCACACGAAGTGGTCGGCCACCGACTTGGCGCTCGCTATCTCGTAGCCGCCGATGGCGAACGACAGGGCGATCAGCAGCCCGCCCGCCGCGACGAACGGCACCATGTAGCTCACGCCGGACATCAGATACGTACGCAGCCGGACGCCGAAGTGCGCGTGATCAGCGCCGGATCCCTCCGCTTCCCCGGAACCGGTGGCCCCGTCTTCCCCGGGAGCGGTGGCGATCTCCCCGCGTTCCGCCTTGCGGCGGGCCTCGGCGATCAGCTCGGCGGGCCGGTTGACGCCGGCCTTCACCCCCACGTCGACCAGCGGCTTGCCGCGGAAGCGGGCCTTCTCCCGGACCTCCACGTCGTGCGCCCAGATCACGGCGTCCGCCGCCGCGACGACGGCGGGGTCCAGCTTCTTGAAGCCGGCCGAGCCCTGGGTCTCCACCGTCACCTCGACCCCCACGGCGCGGCCCGCCGCGGCCAGCGACTCGGCGGCCAGGTAGGTGTGGGCGATACCGGTGGGGCAGGAGGTGACGGCGACGATCCGGAAGGGGGCGCTCCCGTCCGCTTCGCCGGTCCCGGTCTCCGGCTCCGCCCGCTCCGGGCCGGGGGCGGGCGCCTTCGTCGGCTCCTCTCCCCGGATCAGCGCGGCCACCTCCCGGGGGTCCGTCGCGGCGCGCAGCGCCGCGGTGAACTCCGGGTCCATCAGCCTGCGGGCCAGGCCCGAGAGGATGGTGAGGTGGTCGTCGTCGGCCCCGGCCGGGGCCGCGATGAGGAAGACCAGGTCGGCCGGACCGTCGGCCGCCCCGAAGTCGATGCCCCCTTCGCTGCGCCCGAAGGCGAGCGTCGGGGCGCTCACGTGCTCGCTGCGGCAGTGCGGGATGCCGATGCCGCCGTCGAGCCCGGTCGGCATCTGCGCCTCACGGGCCGCGACGTCGGCCAGGAAGCCGTCGAGATCGGTGACGCGGTGTGCGGCCACCATCCGCTCGGCGAGCGACCTCGCGGCGGCGTCCTTCGTTGCGGCGGACAGATCGAGGTCGACCAGTTCCGCGGTGATCAGCTCACTCATCGCGGTGCTCCTTGCTCGGGGACCGCCCTGGGGCGGCTCGGGGGGACGGGGCGGCGGGCTCGTACGGGTGGCTGCCGTACGGGAGTTGCGGGGGGTGACGGTGGTGCGGGGGTCATGGGGCGGGCTCCGTCAGCTCGCGGTCCAGCGGGACGTCGGAGGTCGTCACGACCGACGGCAGATCGAGGTCGGCAGGGGTGGGCATGAGGCTCCCTGCCAGCTGTACGGCCGCGGCCCCGTGGGCGACGGCCGAGGCGAGCGCCTCCGGGCCCCGTCCGCCCGCCGCCAGGAAGCCGGCCAGGGACGCGTCCCCGGCGCCGACATTGCTGCGCACGGCGGCCACCGGTGCGGTGGCGAAGTACGCTCCCGACGCCTCGACCAGCAGCTGCCCGTCGGCGCCCAGACTGGCCAGCACCGACCGGGCGCCGCGCCCGCGCAGCTCCTCGGCCGCCTTCAACGCGTCGCCCACCGTGGTGAGCGGCCGGCCGACGGCCTCGGCGAGCTCCTGGGCGTTGGGCTTGATCACGTCGGGCCCCTGGGCCAGCGCGGCGGTCAGCGCCGGTCCGGAGGTGTCCAGCGCGATCCGCGCACCGTCCCGGTGGGTCCGCTCGACCAGCTCCGCGTACCACTGGGGCGGCAACCCGCGCGGCAGGCTCCCGCAGCAGGCGATCCAGTCGGCGGCGGGCGCGTGGGCCCGCACGGTCTCCAGAACGTCCCGCGCCTCGGCCGGACTCAGCTCGGGACCCGCCGCGTTGATCTTGGTGAGGGTGCCGTCGGGTTCGACGAGCGTGACGTTGATCCTGGTGTGCCCGGCGATCGGCACGCCTGCGGCCTCGATGCCGAGATCGCCGAGCAGCCGGCTGAGCAGCGCGCCCTCCGGCCCGCCCATCGGGGCGACGGCGACGCTGCGGTGACCGGCCGCCGCGACCGCGCGGGAGACGTTGACGCCCTTGCCGCCCGGGTCGACGCGGTCCGCCGTGGCGCGCAGCACGGTGCCGCGCGCGAGGGCGGGCAGTTCGTAGGTGCGGTCCAGGCTGGGGTTGGGGGTGACGGTGAGGATCATGCGCGTACTACTTCCGTGCCCCGGCTCTCGATGGAGCGGGCGTCGTCGGGGCTCAGGCCCGTGTCGGTGATGAGCAGGTCCACATCGCCGAGATCGCCGAAGCGGGCGAAGTGCTCCTGGCCGAACTTGCCGGAGTCGGCGAGCAGGACGACCCGGCGGGCCGCCCGGATCACCGCCCGCTTCACCGCGGCCTCGGCGAGGTCGGGCGTGGTGAGACCGCTGTCGGGGGAGAAGCCGTTGGTGGCGAGGAAGACCACGTCGGCGTTGATCTCGGCGTACGAGCCGAGCGCCCAGGCGTCGACCGCCGCGCGGGTTCGGTGCCGGACCCGGCCGCCCACCAGGTGCAGCGCGATGCCGGGGTGGTCGGCGAGCCGGGCGGCCACCGGCAGCGCGTGCGTCACCACGGTCAGCGTCGCGTCGACCGGTACGGCGGCGGCGAGCCGCGCGGTCGTGGTCCCGGCGTCGACGATCACATTGCCGTCGGCGGGCAGCTCGGCGAGGGCGGCCTGCGCGATGCGGTCCTTCTCGTCGGCGGCGAGGGCGTCGCGCTCGGCGAGGTCGGGCTCGAAGTCGAGCCGCCCGACCGGGATCGCCCCACCGTGCACCCGGCGCAGCAGTCCCGCCCTGTCCAGGGCCTTGAGGTCGCGCCGGACGGTCTCGGCCGTCACCTGGAACTCCTCGGCCAGGGACAGCACGTCGACCCGCCCGCTCTCCTGCGCGAGGCGGAGGATCTCCTGCTGACGCTCCGGTGCGTACATGTGGTTTCGTTTCCGTTTCATGCCCGAGTCTGTGGTTTCGCGCTCAGGTTACGTCCGAGGTACGGGAATGTAAACACAATCGGGCGAGGAAGAGGCATGAACGGAAAGGTGCGTCCACGTGTCGACGTGTGGACGCACGGCCGGGCGCACGGCCGGGCGGGGCGCACCGTGCACGGTGCGCCCCGCCCGGCGGGTCGGGTCACCGGGTTTCGGGCGCCTCGCTCAGGGGACGGGCCAGCAGGGGGGCTCCCGGGATCTGATGGCCGCCGCTGGCGAGCATGCGCACCTCGCCCCGGTCGCTGATCTCGGCGCGGACGATCCCCGTCTCGTCCTCGTACACCGGGAATCCGCCCGCCCCCAGCCGGTCGGTCAGCCGGACGGAGACCACGTCGTCCGCGGCGCCGGACATCTGGAAGATGAGCTCGTAACGCTCCGTGTGAACCATGTGATCCATGACGGCCTCCCGGCCGGGCGCGGCAGAATACGGCCCTGCCGTCATTGTTTCGCACTCCGGCGTCCGCCGCCCGGGGAGCGACGGCCAACGGGCGGACCCGTCCGGTCGATCGGGTGACTCCCCGGTAGGACAACATGACCGGTGGTTCAAAGGGCTAGGCATGCGTGCATGAGACTTGAGCCTCGACGAATGAACAGTGCCTCCTCCCGTTCCCGCACCCTCAAGACGGTCGGCGCCCTCGGCTTGGCCGCCGCCACGGCCGTTCTGATGACCGGATGCGGTCAGAGCTCGGACAGCGCGACGAGCGCGGCCACCTCCGAGGCCGCGAAGGTCGTCCCGCAGAAGCAGACGACGTCGCCCTCGGCCAGCGCCCAGCTGACCGAGGACCAGCAGGAGCGCAAGAAGGTGCTCGACGCCACGAAGGTCACCTTCGACGACGCCGCCACCACCGCCACCGGCGAGGTGGCCGGGGGCAAGCTGGTCGACCTGGACCTGGAGGGTGTGGACGACGACGACAGCGACCAGAGCCCCAGCCCGACCGGATCCGGCAGCCCCACCGGCTCGGCCAGCCCTTCGGGTTCGGCCAGCCCGTCCGGCTCCGCGAGCCCCAGCGGAACCGGCACGTCCAGCCCGAGCGCGAGTCCGGGCGCCGAGGGCCCGGTCTGGGTCGCTGAGGTCGCCGAGAAGGACGGCACGATCCACACCGTCCGCATCAACGCGGTCGACGGCAAGGTGATCGAGGCCCGGGTCGACGCGGATCAGGACGCGGACGACAAGAAGCAGACGGCCGACCGGCTCGCCCAGGCCACCCAGACCCCGCAGCAGGCTGCCAAGGTCGCCACCGAGAAGCAGAAGGGGACGGTCACCTCCGTCGGCCTCGACGACGAGGGCGACACCGTCATCTGGCAGGTCGACGTGGTCGGTTCCGACTGGAAGAAGACGACCTTCGACGTGGACGCCAAGAACGACACCATCGTCCGTGAAGAGACCGACAACGACTGAACGGCCCCACCGAAGTGAAGAAGGGGTACGCCGGACACCCGGCGTACCCCTTCTTCGCGCTACCGGCGTCCGCCGCCCGGCTTTCCACGGCCGAGCAGCCGGCAGACGAAGTCCTCCTGAAGCTCGCGGAGGGTGGCCAGCAGCCGTGGGTTGGTCGTGCTGTTCACCTGGGAGGTGAGCGAGACGGTCAGCGACCGCTTGCCGTCCTTGGTCCCCGCGGCCAGCTGGGTGTAACCGGGGAAGTTGCCCGTGTGGCCGTACACGGTGCCGCAGCGCGTCGTGTACGAGAACACGCCGAGACCGGCCCTGTTGCGCCCCGGACCGGCGGGTTCGGAGCTGCCCGCCACGAAGGACAGCTGCTGCCGGCGGACCTGGGGGCCGAGGCCCAGCCCGCCGGCGTAGCCCCGGATGAAGGTCCCCAGGTCCCGGGGTGTGGAGACGATGCCGCCCGACGCCCACACGCCCGAGGCGCCGAGCACCGTGCTGATGTCCTCCGGCGGGGCCGGCGGGTCCACCGCGTAGCCGTGCAGGTAGGGCTCCGGCAGCCGGTAGCCCTGCGGGAGGCTGGTGTCGCGCAGGCCGAGCGGCCGGTAGACGAGTTCGGCGAGGAGCTTCTCGTACCGCTGCCCCGTCGCCGCCTCGGCCATCAGGGCCACGGCGATGTTGTCGGAGTTGGAGTAGCGGTACGCCGACCCCGGCCGGAACCGCAGCGGGTCCCCGGCGACGTAGTCCAGCAGTCGGCGGGAGTCGAAGTGCCTGCGCGGATCGGCCGTGACTTCGGCGATGAACGTCGGGTCCTCGGTGTAGTCGGGGAGCCCGCTCGTGTGGTTCAGGAGCTGGCGCAGCGTCACCCGGTGCCAGGCTCGGGGCAGCCGGGGCAACCGCCGCCCGATGGTGTCGTCCAGGGCGAGCGCGCCCCGCTCGGCCAGTTGCAGAGCGACCGAGCCGCTGAAGGCCTTCGCCGTGCTGGCGATCCGCATGTGGTCGGTCGTCCGGGGCGGACGACCGGTCCCGATCTGCGACGTACCCGCCCGGTACACCTCGTCCCTGCCGCCCACGGTGAGGACGGCGATGGCGCCGGGCGGCCCTCCGGGGGTGTCCACGAGAGCCTGGAGCCCGCGCTGCAACGCACGGTCGGCCGGTCCGTGCGGCCCTTCGCCGCCGTCCCCGCCCGCGTGGGCCGGACCGGTCATCAGGCCGGTGAGCGAGGCGGCCGCCAGGGCCCCGACGACGGCTCTTCGCCGCAGGGGCCGGACGCGGGAGAACAGGGTGTCCGGAACGGATCGTGCTGGCACGGGGTCCTCCTGGGAGCGTGGGCGTGGGGCGGGCGGAGCGGTGCGCTCCGTCCCCGCGAGCCCCAGCATCGGGCGGCCGGGCGGGGCCTGCCCCCGAGGTGGACCATCCGGCCGATCACCGCCACACCGTCGGCGGGACGCACGCAGCCGCCCGCCCGCTTCCGGGCTGCCCCCCCCGCCGGCGCGGGTCCCTCCGGAGGGCCGACGGTCATCGGGCCGGGGGAGCGCCCCCGCTCAGATCCAGGACGTACCGCCGCCCGGGGCGGTCGCCGAACATCACGTCCTCCAGCGGCTCGAACCCGGTGCGCGCCAGCACCGCGCGGGAGCCCGTGTTGTCCAGCGTCGTCTCCGCGCGCAGCGCGGTGAGCCCGTACTCCCGGACCGCCAGAACACAGACCTGCTGTACCGCCCAGGTGGCCAGCCCCCGCCCCGAGGCCTTCTCCGCTATCCGGTAGCCCAGCTCGGCCGAACCGTCCTGCACCCCGATGAGGTTGATCCGGCCGAGGACACCCCCGTCGTCGTCCTCGATGAGATGGAAGTGCAGCAGCCCCGCGTCCTGTTCGGCGAGCAGCGCGCGGTGGCGTTCGGCGAACTCGGCGAAATAGTCGTCGCCCCGGTCGGGAATGGACGCGGCGAAGTAGGCCCGGTTCTCCCGCTCGAAGGCGAACAGGGCCTCGGCGTGGTCGGGACGGAGTCGGCTGATGGACGTCATACCGGGATGCTAGGGGCTGCCCGGCCCTTCGCGTCCTCTCCCGCGGGGCGGCCGCGCAGCCGGGTCCCGCTAGCCGGGCGGCCCGTGCTCCAGCGCGTGGGCCAGACCGCGTTCGGCGTCGTCGGCTGAGGCGCGCAGGTAGGCCCGCTCGTACGCCGAATCACCGGCCGCCTGCCGGGCCCGGCGCTCCCACTGCTCGCGGATCGCCCCGAGCTCCGGGGTGCCCCGGTGCGGGTGGCCGATCATGCGCCAGAACGTGTGCCCCGTACCGGAGGCACGGGCCGCGGCCACCCCGTTCCCCTGGGCGGCGATGGCTCCGGCGAGCAGGTCGAGGCCGAGCGCTATGCCCAGGCTGTCGTGGAGCTCGTGCTTGCTCGCGAGCATCGCGCGCGCGTGGCTCTCGGCGTGCCGGGGACGGCCCTGGAGCAAGTGGATCAGGGCGAGTTGATGATCGGCGTAGGCCCGTGCCCAGTGCTCGCCGAAGCGCAGACTGATCCGCTGGAGCCGCATGGCCTCCTCGTACGCCTCGTCGAGCCGGCCGAGGGCGGACAGGGCGAACAGCCGTATGACCCGACAGCGCAGCTGCGACGGCGCGTCGGCGGGGTCGCCCGAGTGCCCGCGCAGCGCGCGGTCGCTCACTGAGTGCGCGGTGTCCGGCCGGCCCATCATCAGATACGTGAAGCTCGTGGAGTGGGCGGCCAGGAGCACCGCCTCGGGGTCCTCGTCGCGGCTCGCCGCCCGATGGCACTCCTCGCCGGCGCGGCGGGCCGCCTCGTGATCGCCCTGCAGGGTCAGCGTGATGCCCAGGGCCCAGAGCGCCCGGGTCCGGTGCGGACCGGCGGAGAGCGGCAGCGCGAGGACCCGTTCCAGATACGCACGTGCCTGGTGCAGATGGCCGCAGCAGCTCCAGAAGAGGCCGGCGCACCCGGCCATCTCCATCGCCATCTCCGGGTCCTCGGCCAGCAGATGGTCCAGAGCCGCGCACAGGTCCGCGTGGGTGTCGGCGATCCGGTGGTACCAGGCGACCTGCGAGGGACCGAGCCAGCCCGTGTACGCCTGGACCGCGACATGGGCGAAGTGCCGGGCGTGCCGGTCCGCCAGGAGCGCGTCCTCGGCCAGCTCGGCCAGCCACATGGATCCGTACTCGCGCAGCGTGTCCAGCATCCGGTAGCCGTCCCCGGTCCGCCGGAGCACGGACTGGTCGGCCAGCCGTTCCAGGGCGGCGGCGATGTCCGCGCCGTCCAGCGGCCCGCCCGCGCACACCGCCTCCGCGTCCGGAGTCGTGATGACCCCGCGGAAGACGGACAGCCGCGCCCACAGCAGGCGCTCCAGCGGTGCGCAGAGCTCGTGGCTCCAGCCGATCGTGGTGCGCAGGGCCCGGTGGCGGCGGGGCCAGAGGGTGTCGTCGGTGAGGTCCTCCCGCCGGGAGGCCAGCCGCCCGGCGATCTCCTGCACGCCGCTCTCGCGGAGCTGCGCGCAGGCCAGTTCGACGGCGAGCGGTATGCCGTCGAGGCGGCGGCAGATCTCGGCGACGGCGACCGCGCTCCCGGGGTCGTCGAGCGAGAGGTCCGGAGCGACGGCGGCCGCCCGCTCGCGGAAGAGCCGGACGGCCTCGTCACCGTCGTCGCCCGCGGACAGCGGGGGCACCTCGACGCACCTCTCGTCCGCCGCGTCCAACGGCTCCCTGCTGGTGGCCAGGACCGTCAGCCCCGGGGCCGCGGACAGCAGTTCGGCGACGAGCTGTCCGGTGGGGCCGACGATCCGCTCGCAGCAGTCGAGAACCAGCAGCAGCCGCCGTTCGGACAGCCATTCGGCGAGCGCGGCCACCGGCCGGCGGGGGCTGTGGTCCAGGAGCCCGACGCCGTCGCAGACCGTGGTGGCGAGCAGTTGCTCGTCGTGCAGATGGGACAGGTCGGCCCACCAGACGCCGTCGGCGTAACGGTCCCGGGCACGCTCGGCGGTGCGCAGGGCCAGCCGGCTCTTGCCGACCCCGCCGCTGCCGGTGAGCGTGACCAGCCGATGATCTCGAAGTGCCCGTTCGACGCTGACCAGTTCGCTGTCGCGGCCGACGAAGCTGGTCGTCACGGCGGGGAGGTTGCCCATCACGGGGACATCCTGCCTCGCGGTGGCCCACTGCCTCCGTTCATAGCGAAAAGCAGTCAGAATCGGCCGACAATGCATCCTCTTCGATCAATAAGTGGCGTGCAGCGAAAGGCGATCGTGTCGCCTATACCCCGGTGCTCGTGGTGTCCGTGTTGTCCGTGTTGTCCGTGCGGTCCGTGGTTTCGGTGTCGAGCACGGCGGCCAGCGACTCCAGGGCCCCCACCGGGTCCGAGCCCGTCGGGGCCAGGACGGAGTCGGTGACGCCCGCCGCCCGCAGTTGGCCGAGGCGGGCGCGGGCCTCCTCGGGGGTCCCGGCCACGGCCAGCCGCGCGACCCAGTCGTCGGGCATGCGCCCGACGAACTCCGCGCGGCTCGCGCACCCGGCCCGCAGCGCGGCCAGCTCGTCGGCGAACGGGAGCGGGGCGATGTGCGCGTGCCAGTCGGGTTCGCCGATCCACTCCAGCCCCGGGCGGACGGCGGCCAGCGCGACGACCGGATCGGCGTCGACGGACGCGATGTTGTACGCGACCAGCCGGTGCGGGCGGTGGGCGGCGATGTGCCCGAGCGCCGCCCGCGCGTACGCGGGGGCGACCGGCTCCGCGAGGACCGTCCCGTCGGCCACCGCGCCGGAGAGCGCCAGCGACCTGGGGCCCCGGACCCCCGCCAGGATGTCGGGCACCACGTCGGGCAGCGCGCTGGGGTCGAGCTGTACGCCGTCCAGGTGCACGTACTGCCCGCGCCGCTGCGTGAGTTCGCCGCGCAGGAGGGCCCGCAGGGCGTCGACGTACTCGCGAAGGAAGGTGAGCGGGCTCCGGGGCCACTGATCGACGCTGCGCATCCAGTGGGGCATGCCGTGCCCCACGGTGACGTCGATCCGGCCGGGGAAGAGCTGCGCCAGGGACGCGATCTCCATCGCCGCGAACGCCACGTTGCGGGCCCCGGCGGGCAGCAGCCCGATGCCGACCCGGATCCGTTCGGTGCCGGCCAGCACGGCGACTGCCTGGGCGATCCCGCCGCGGAAGCCCAGGTCCTCGACCACCCACACGGAGCCGAACCCCAGCTCCTCGGCCCGGCGCGCGTACGGCAGGATCCGGTCCACGGGCAGATCGCGCGGCAGCAGAACGCCCACGGTGGGGTCGGTGGCGGGGGAACGCACAGGTGCTCTCCTTCGGTCGGCGGCCGGGCGACGGGGATCACCGCGCCGGCAGCCCCGCCCGATGTCCCGTCCAGGTCCCGTGAAGATAGCGAATCACCGGCGGTGAAGGGGGACGGAGGCAGAGGGGGGAAGGGCGGGGAAGGCGGCGGGGAGGCTCTGTCAGACCCCTGCGCTACGTTGCTGGCATGACGCAATTCGTACTCGTGGCAGGGGCCTGGCTCGGCTCGTGGGCATGGCGTGACGTGGAGCCCGGCCTGCGCGCGGCCGGTCACGGGGTTCACCCGCTGACCCTGTCGGGCCTCGCCGACAAGAGGGAAGCGGCGGCGGGCCTGCAGACGCACGTCCAGGACATCGTCGACGAGGTCGAGCGCCTCGACCTGCGGGACGTGGTGCTGGTCGGGCACAGCTATGCCGGCATCCCGGCCGGGCAGGCGGCCGAGCGGATCGGCGACCGGCTCGCCCGCGTGGTGTTCCTCGACTCCAACGTCCCGGCGGACGGCGAGTCCTTCGTCTCGGGCTGGCCGGACGGCCGGGCCGGTGTGGAGGCGGCCATCGCGGCGAACGGAGGCTTCTGGCCGCCGCCGGCCGCCGCCGACTGCGCGGACCAGGGCCTCACCGACGAACAGCTCGCCCGGTTCGTCGGCGGCGCGACACCGCACCCCGGGGCCACCCTCACCGAGCCCGCCGCCCTGACCCGTCCGCTGGGCCTGCTGCCCGCGACGTACGTCAAGTGTCTGCTCGACTGGCCCGAGCCGAGCGCCGAGGTGGCCGAGCTGCTGAAGAGCGAGCGCTGGCGGCTGGCGACCATGGACACCGGACACTGGCCGATGTTCTCGCAGCCGCGCGAGCTCGCCCGGATCCTCTTGGACGCCGCGGGAACGGGCGCGTGACGATGGCCACCCCCTCCCGTCCGGAGCGGCGGTCGCAGAACGGGGCGGCCACGGAGCACCCGGAGATCACCTACATCGGATGCGCGCGGTGCGGAACCCTGATCGCGGGTCTCGACGGCCGGTACGCCTGTTCGGGCTGCGGCTGGGTCAACGAGTGGACGGAGGGCCACCGGCCCCTGCCCGCGGCCCGGCGACGGCGCGCCTAGGGCCTCCTCCCGCTCCGCGACCCGCAAGCCCGTACGCCCTGCCCCGCGCCCACCCCGCCGCCGAAGGAGTTCACATCATGTCCGACCCGCACGACGCCGGCACGATCCGCACGTCCCTGGCCGGGATCGCCTCGCTGCTCGCCCCGGCACACCCCGCCGTGGCCGAGGAGGTGCTGCTCGCCCACGACAGCCCGCACGACTACGTGAGCGCCTTCGGGGGCCGGCTGGCGGAGCGGGGCATCGACGAGCCGGTGGACGGCCTCGCGTGGACAGCGCTCGTCGACGGGCTCTCCGCCCAGGGGCTGCTCGCGGAGTTCGACTGGAAGGAGGACGCCCAGGAGATCCGGTCCCGGCTGAAGAAGCTGCGATCGCGGCCTTCCGTGGACCCGTGGGTGCTCTTCGAGGCCGACGAGATGCTCCTGGCGACCGAGAGGTTCCTGGACGTCTGCGGCCGCCGCTACCGGGAGATCGGTGCGGCGCTGGCCGTCCTCGACATCGAGTCCGACTGCTACCCGGTGGTGGGTCTGCGGGCGGCCCGTGCCGAGGAGCTGACCGCCCTCGCCGCCCGTGCGGGCTTTACCGTGCGGCATCTCGGCGTGGGACGGCGCAGGCGGTGACGGAGCCCTCGCCCGCAGTCGCCGGGGGAGGGGCGGGACACTGTTCCAGCAGGTGCGGCGGGGTGCCCGCGCCGAAAGGGAATCGCGACCGCCGCCGCCCACCACGTACACTCGCCCCCGCCTCCGCCGACCGGCAGAGGCTTTTCGCACCAGACCGACGGGGAAACATCCGCATGAGTTCCGCAGACAGCATCGAAGCACCGATCTACGCCGGCCTCGTGGAGGAGCAGGGCGACGTGTTGGCCGAAGTGCGCCGGGTGGCCGAGGAGGTCCTGCGCGACGCCGACCGCGCGATCGACTTCGGCACCGTGCGGACGGCCGCGGCCGCCCGCTAGCGCCGCTGTGGCGGGCGAGCCGGAACCCGGGTCGCAGCCGCCCGAGGCCGACATGCCCATCACGGGACGATAAACGTCCTGCAACTATTGCCATATTCTTGCGTTCGTGACGCGATGGCTTGCTGAAGAGCCGTCGTCAGCGGAAGCGGGTGAGGCCGCGGTAGGCCGGGCGTCCGAACGACGCGCCCGAGGTCACCGCGGCCCCCCGGACCACCCGCCACGATGCGCCCCGGCGGCCGTGCTCCGGTGAGCGGTCCACGCAGCTGCTGCGTGGAGAGCGCTCCCAGCCGGCCGCCGAGGGGTGGCCCCCTTCTGTGCTCTGTCCGCGGTTCCTTCCGTCGCCGGAAGCCCCCCGACAGGGCAAGAACTGTTAGAAATTTACAGCAACATCAAAGGATGTTGCGTATGCACCCCGGTGGATCCGCTCGGCCTGCTCGATCGACCCGCGGGTGCGTCGGTCGCGCTCGCGAGGCAGAAGCCTGCCCATCTCCCCCGGGACCTGAAACACGCCACGGATGTCCGGAACCCCGCCGAGTGCGGCCCCTGGTGGCCCATCTGTGCCGGGAGAGCGTGATGTAGTCGTAATCTTGCAAATTTGGATCGGAATATTGCGTACCTCTGCCTGTCGTTCTATCGTGACGCTCCGATCAAGGCAGTGCTTGGGCGTCACCCCAGAGGAGCCGTAATGAAGCCCCGCAATCTTGCGATCTTGCTGACCACGGGTCTCGTCATGAGCCTCGCTGCCTGCGGCGGCGACTCGGACTCCGATGCGGGAGGAGGCGTGTCCATCACCGTGGCCTGTCAGCCACCGAAGACCGCACCGAAGCAGCGGGAGGCGTGGAACGACGACGTCGCCGCGTTCGAGAAGGCGCATCCGGGTGTCAAGGTCAAGAGCACCGACCAGCAGCCGTGCTTCGACCCCAAGACCTTTGCCGCGAAGCTGGCCGGCGGGCAGATGGAGACGGTGTTCATGGTGCCCGTCACCAACTACGCCGACGTGATCTCCAAGAAGCAGGCCAAGGACATCACGAGCGTCACCGACCTCGTGAAGAACTACGACGACATCAAGCAGGACGTCAAGGACATGGTCACCAAGGACGGCAAGAACTACGGCGTCCCCAACGTGAGCTACAGCGTCGGCCTGGTCTACAACCGCAAGCTGTTCAAGGATGCCGGTCTCGACCCCGACGCCCCGCCGAAGACGTGGGACGAGGTCAGCGCCGCGGCGAAGAAGATCGCCGCCCTCGGTGACGATTACGTCGGCTACGGCGAGTACGGCGGCGGCAACGTCGGCGGCTGGCACTTCGCGCAGTCCATCTTCAGCCGGGGCGGCGAGATGGTCGTCGACGACAGGGCCGCGTTCAACAGTCCGGAGGGCAAGGCCGTGCTGCAGACGCTGCACGACATGCGCTGGAAGGACGACAGCGTCGGCAAGAAGGTGCTGATCGGCTGGGAGACGCTGATGCAGCAGATGGCCGCCGGTAAGACGGGCATGATGCTCGGAGCCCCGGATGTCGTCACCGACGTGGTCCAGAAGTTCCAGGGGAAGAAGGACGACTACGGCATCACCGGCATCCCCGAGGGCGAGGCGTCGCTGACCGGTGGCGAGGCCTACATGGTCAACCCCAAGGCGAACGCCGCCCAGACCGAGGCGGCCATGCAGTGGATCGACTTCCAGTTCAACACCCCGGGCAAGGGCCGACACGACTACGCCCGCGGCAAGGCCAACGGCGAGGCCGTCGGTGTGCCCAACAACGACTACATGGGTGACTCCCCGACCGGTCAGAGAATCGCGGACGACCGGGAGGCGAACGCCGTCCTGCCGGTCGAGTACTACGAGCCCTACGTGAACACCTCCCGGGGGGTCGAGCTCAAGCTGGAGCCGGCGAAGGCCCAGGAGCTCTACGCGGTGCTCGACGTGGCCATGTCCGCGGTCCTGACGCGGGAGAGCGCGGACATAGACAAGTTGCTCGCGGACGCCGAGACCAAGGCCAACGGGATTCTGGCCAGAGGCTGACGGCAACTGTCCCGGGGTGTCGCCCAGGAGGGAAGGGCGACACCCCGCGTAGGGCCGGTGCGAGAGGCGGGAACGGGAGAACACCATGGAAACACTCACCATCGAACCGAAGCGGCCGTCCAAGCCGCGTCGCAGGCCGGCGGCGAAGCGGAAGAGGACAGTCCGGGCCAACATCACCGCGTACGGCTTCCTGTGTGCGGCGCTGTTCTGCTTCGCCATGTTCGCCTGGTGGCCGATCATCAGGCAGGTCGTCCTCTCCTTCCAGGAGACCAACCTCGTCGACGAGCCCACGTGGGTGGGCCTGGACAACTTCCGCACGGTGGTGGAGGACCCGGCCTTCGGACAGGCCTGGAAGAACACCGTCGTCTTCACCCTGCTCGCCCTGGTCTGCGGCTATGTGATCCCCTTCGCGGTGGCGATCGTGCTCAACGAACTGCGGCACGCCCGCGGCTACCTGCGCTTCGTGGTCTATCTGCCGGTGATGCTGCCGCCGATCGTCTCGGTGCTGCTCTTCCGCTGGTTCTACGATCCCGGACCGGGCCTCTTCAACCAGGTCCTGGACTTCGCCGGGCTGCCGGCCCTGTCCTGGCTCGACTCATCGAGCACCGCACTGATCTCCCTCGTGATCGTCTCCACCTGGATGAACATGGGGTCCGGCGTCCTGATCTACCTCGCCGCCCTGCAGAACATCCCCGGCGATCTGTACGAGGCCGCGGAGTTGGACGGGGCCGGGATCTTCAAACGGATCTGGAACGTCACCGTCCCGCAGACCCGCCTGATCCTGCTCCTGATGTTGATGCTCCAGATCGTCGCCACGATGCAGGTGTTCATCGAGCCGTACATGCTCACCGGCGGCGGACCGGAGAACGCCACGGTCACCGTCGCGTACCTCATGTACCAGTACGCCTTCGTGTACGGCGGCAACTACGGGGCCGGCAGCGCGCTCGGCCTGATGCTCATGTTCGTTCTCCTTGCGGTCGCCGCGGTGCAGCTCCGGCTGACCCGTGACGAGAAGAGGTAGTCCCGTGGCCAACACAGTCCACACAACAGCCCCCTCCGGTACGGCGGGAGAGACCCGGAAGGCGACACCGCCGCCGGCCCCCGGCAGGCCCGAGCGGCGTCGCGCCGCCTGGGCCGACGGCCACGCCCGGACCATCGTCTCGCCCCTGGAGCTCAAGTCCCGCTGGGGCAGCCGCATCTACTGGACGGTCCTGGTCGCCATCCTGCTCGTCTTCACCCTGGTCTTCGTCTTCCCGCTGTACTGGATGGTCACCGGGGCGATGAAGTCGGGCGAGGAGATAGCCCAGATGCCGCCCACGCTGTGGCCCGAGAAGCCCGACTTCTCGGTGTTCTCGGACGCCTGGGAGCTCTTCGACATCGGGCTGCTCCTGAAGAACACCCTCTTCTACGCGGTCGGCGCGTGGCTCTTCGCCCTCGCCGTCGATGTCACCGCCGCCTACGCGCTGTCCAAGCTGCGCCCGATGTTCGGGAATGTGATCCTCGGCGCGATGCTGGCCACCTTGATGATCCCGCCGATCGTCGTGATGATTCCGGCCTACATCACGGTCACCGATGTGCCGATCTTCGGCTGGCAGCTGCTCAACACGCCCTGGGCGATCTGGTTCCCGGTGGCCGCCAACGGCTTCAACATCTTCCTGCTCAAACGATTCTTCGACTCGATCCCCGATGAGATCCTCGAAGCGGCCGAGATCGACGGCGTACCCCCGTGGCGAGTCCTGGTCTCGATCATCCTGCCGATCTCGCGGCCCATCCTCGGTGTGGTCTCCATTTTCACCGTCGTCCTGGTCTTCAAGGACTTCGTCTGGCCGCTGCTCGTCCTGCCGGACAGCGAGAAGATGACGATCAGCGTGGGGCTCTCGCAGACCGCGGGAGCCGTCACCCAGAACCAGATCATGGCCGGTCTGGTGATCGCGAGCATCCCGATGATCATCGTGTTCTTCTTCTTCCAGCGCAGCATCATGGCCGGTCTCACCGCCGGGAGTCTCAAGGGCTGATCCGCACCCCGCACCGCCTTCTCGCTCCACCATCGACATGCTCTCCGCCGCCGGTCACCTCATCAACGCCCCGCTGCGACCGGCGGCGGAGTCCCCACCTGCCCGAAAGGACCCTCACGTGGCAGCCGTGCCCCCCTCCCGAACCGATACATGGTGGCGAGACGCCGTCATCTACCAGATCTACCCCCGCAGCTTCGCGGACGGGGACGGCGACGGCACCGGGGACCTCGCGGGGGTCCGCGCGAATCTGCCGTACCTCGCCGCACTCGGCGTGGACGCCGTCTGGTTCACCCCGTGGTACGCGTCGCCGCTCGTCGACGGCGGGTACGACGTGGCCGACTACCGCACCATCGACCCGGCCTTCGGCACCCTCGAGGAGGCCGAGAAACTGATCGTGGAAGCCGCCGAGTGCGGTATCAGGGCCATCGTCGACATCGTCCCCAACCACATCTCCGACCAGCACGTCTGGTTCCGGGCCGCCCTCGAGGCCGGCCCCGGCAGCCCGGAGCGCGAGCTCTTCCACTTCCGTCCGGGCCGCGGCGAGAACGGTGAACTGCCCCCGAACAACTGGCCCTCCCAGTTCTCCGGCGACACCTGGACCCGGGTCCCCGACGGCGAGTGGTACCTGCACCTGTTCGCCCCCGAACAGCCCGACCTCAACTGGTCCCACCCCGCCGTCCGCCGCGAACACGAGGACGTCCTGCGGTTCTGGTTCGAGCGCGGCGTCGCCGGCGTCCGCATCGACTCCGCGGCCCTGCTCACCAAACACCCCGACCTGCCCGACTTCACCGAGGGCGTCGACCCGCACCCGTACCTCGACCAGGACGAGATCCACGACATCTACCGCTCCTGGCGGGTGATAGCCGACGAG
The DNA here is from genome assembly GCF_044333935.1 of Streptomyces sp. NPDC020884. Lineage (NCBI taxonomy): Bacteria > Bacillati > Actinomycetota > Actinomycetes > Kitasatosporales > Streptomycetaceae > Streptomyces > Streptomyces sp. NPDC020884. The sequence continues at coordinate 368,358 of NZ_JBIRRY010000007.1, forward strand.
TACGACGGCGTGTTCGTGGGCGAGGTCTGGCTCCCCGACTCCGAGCGCTTCGCCCGCTATCTGCGCCCCGACGAACTGCACACCGCCTTCAACTTCAACTTCCTCGCCTGCCCCTGGGACCCCGAGCGCCTGCGCCGCGCCATCGACGACACCCTCGCCGAGCACGCCCCCGTCCAGGCCCCCGCCACCTGGGTCCTGTGCAACCACGACGTGACCCGCACGGTCACCCGCTACGGCCGCACGGACACCGCCTTCGACTTCGCCACGAAGACCTTCGGCACCCCCGCCGACCTGGAACTCGGGACCCGCCGCGCCCGCGCCGCGGCGCTGCTGACGCTCGCCCTGCCCGGGTCGGTCTACCTCTACCAGGGCGAGGAGCTGGGCCTGCCCGAGGCGGACATCCCCCTCGACCGCATCGAGGACCCGATGCACTTCCGCTCCGGCGGCACGGACCCCGGCCGCGACGGCTGCCGCGTCCCGCTGCCCTGGGCGGCGGCCGAACCCTACGGCGGCTTCGGCTCCACCACCGAGCCCTGGCTGCCGCAGCCCGCCGACTGGCCGGCGTACGCCGTCGACCGGCAGGACGCCGACCCCGCCTCGATGCTCAGCCTGTACCGCGCGGCCCTGCGGCTGCGCCGCGAGACCTCCGGCTTCGGCGACGGCCCGATGACCTGGCTGCCCGCCGAGGACGGGGTGCTCGCCTTCGCCCGCACCGACGGCCTGGTGTGCGTGGTGAACCTGCGCGGCGACAGCGTCGAACTGCCCGTTCACGAAGAGCTGTCGCTGGCGAGTGGACCGCTGGAGGCCGATGGCCGGCTGCCGTCGGACACGGCGGTGTGGCTGCGGCGCTGACCACGAGCGCCGGGACGAGGAGGGGGCGGCACGGGGTGGATCCCCGGCCGCCCCCTCCTCGTCAGCGGGTCCGCCCGCGCACTCAGCTGCGCAGCGTCCGGTCCAGCCGGCGGAAGGCGAGGGCGAGGCCGCCCAGCACGAGCAGACAGACGGCCGGGAGCAGCAGCCCGGTGCCGAAGTGGCCCAGCGAGGGCTGCCGGATCAGCTCGATGCTCAACCAGATCCGGCGTCTGGTGATCTCGACCTCGCTGTGACCCCGGGGGCCGCACCTCAGGCGGCCTGCCCCGCACTGCGCGCCACCGGGTGCAGCGCCGCGTACTCCAGGGGCGCCGACGGGTCGACCGACACGTCCAGCGGTGCCGGCTCGGCCCCGGCCCGCACCAGCAGATCGCCGACCGCCGCGATCATCGCCCCGTTGTCCGTGCACAGCTTCGGCGGCGGCACCCGCAGCGTGATCCCGGCCGCCCGGCACCGCCGCTCCGCCAGTTCCCGCACCCGGGAGTTGGCGGCCACTCCGCCGACCACCACCAGGGTGCCCACCCCGTGATCACGGCAGGCCGCCACGGCCTTGCGGGTCAGCACATCGGCCACGGCCTCCTGGAGCGACGCGGCCCCGTCCGCCAGCGGCAGCTCCCGGCCCGCGATCCGCTGCTGCTCGGCCCACCGGGCGGCCGCCGTCTTGAGCCCCGAGAAGGAGAAGGTGTACGGGGCGTCCTGCGCGCCCGTCATCGGGCGCGGGAAGGCCACCGTGCGCCGATCGCCCTCCCGGGCCGCCCGATCGATGGCCGGACCGCCCGGATAGGGGAGACCGAAGACCCGGGCGACCTTGTCGAAGCACTCCCCGGCGGCGTCGTCCACGGTGTCCCCGAGGTGCAGCACCCGATCCCGGGCCAGATCCCGTACCAGCAGCAGCGAGGTGTGGCCGCCGGAGACAATCAGCACCACACAGGGGTCGGGCAGTGGCCCGTGCTCCAGGGTGTCGGCGGCGACATGGCCCGCCAGATGGTGCACCCCGTACAGCGGGACGCCGAGCGCGTACGCCAGTCCCTTCGCCCCGGCGAGCCCTACCTGGAGCGCGCCGGAGAGCCCGGGGCCGGTGGTCACGGCGACCGCGCCGATGTTTGCCCCGCGCAGCCCCGCGCTCTCCAGCACCTGCCGGACGACCGGACCGAACGCCTGCACATGCGCCCGTGCCGCGATCTCGGGCACCACCCCGCCGAAGCGGGCGTGCTCGTCCATGCTGGACGCGAGCGCGTGGCCGAGCAGCCGTCCGTCCCGCACCAGCCCCGCGCCGGTCTCGTCGCACGACGACTCGATACCGAGCACCACGGGAGAGCCCACGTGAGCCTCCTTGCCATGAAGATGTAGTTGCGAACTATGTGCAACAAGGTAGTCCACGGTGTGCGGACGGTTCACCGCCCGGGGGAGTCCCGGCCCGGGGCGATCGACCCAGAGGGCCTGAGTACCCGCACTCAGGCCCCGCCCCCGGGCCGCCACGACGATGAGGGCGTGGCGGGCGAAGCCGAGGACGGCGGGCCCCGACCGCACCGCCGTCACAGGAACGGCCCCGCCCGCCGGACCCCGGGAGAACCGTGCTCAGCCGCATCGCCGCCGCCGTAGTCCCCTCGCTCGGACGCCTCACGGTCACCTCCGACCACGCCACGGCCCCGGCCGCCGGCAGCATCATCGTCGCCAACCACACCTCCCTGGCCGACCCGGGCATCGTCCTCGCCGCACTGCTGCGCCTCGACGTCGAACCCGTCGTCATGGCCGCCGCCGGCCTGTGGCGCATCCCGGTCCTCGGCCGCGTCCTGGAGCGCGGGGGCCATGTGCCCGTCCACCGGAACTCCGACCGGGCGGCGGGCGCCCTCGATGCGGCGGCCGCCGTGCTCAGGGACGGCCGCCATCTCCTCATCTACGGCGAAGGACGGCTGCCCTGCCGCACGGACGCGGCGGAGGCCCCGCCGGAGAGCTTCCGCAGCGGCCTCGCCCGCCTCGCGCACGCGTCCGGGGCGCCCGTCGTGCCGCTCGGCCAGGCGGGCGCCCGCCGGGTGACCTCGGGTCGCTGCGTCAAGCAGATCTCCGGGCTCCTCACCGCCCCCGCCCGCCGCCCCCGGCTCCACGTCCACATCGGCGCCCCGCTGCACCTCCCGCCGGAGGTCGGGGCGGCGACCGCCACGGCCCGCGCGGCCGTCACCGCCGCCTGGCGCACCGCCGCGCACCAGCTCGGCGAACCCGCCGCGCTCCCCGGACGCTGAAACAGGCGACACGCCCCAGGGGAGGGGGCGCGCACCCCGCCCGTCCCGGGCCGCGCCCCGGGTGGCGGCGGCGACCGGGGCGGCGTAGGTATGGAGGCGTGCCGCTCCGAGGGCGCCTGACGCCACGGAGCGCGTCGGCCTGCGAACGGCCGGTGACCACAGGCCCACCCGGCCGGACCGGTGTCAGCGTCCGGCGGCCCACCACCGGGGACGAGGAGACGGATCCCGATGACCGCGGCAGAGCAGAGCGCCCCCGTGCACGGGATTCCGTGCTGGGTCAGCCTCATGACCCGGGACCTGCGGGCCACCGAGGACTTCTACGGGACCGTTCTCGGGTGGACCTTCCGCTCCGGCACCCTCGGCGAGGGCTTCTCCGTCGCCCACCTCGACTCCCTGCCCGTCGCCGGGATCGGACAGATCGCCCCCGGTCTGCCCACCGCCGTCTCCTGGACCCCGTACTTCGCCGTCGCGGACGTCGACGCCGCCGCCTCCCGGGTCCGCGAACGGGGCGGCACCATCGCCGTCGGCCCGATCCGGCTGGGCCCCGGCCGGGGCGCCGTGGCCGCCGACCGCGAAGGCGCCGCATTCGGCTTCTGGGAAGGCCGGACCCCGCCCTGGTCGATCGGCCGCGACAACGCGCCGGCCTCCCTCGAACTGCGCACGAGCCACGCCTTCGACTCCGCGATCTTCTACGCGGGGGTGTTCGGCTGGGCCTCCGAGGAACCCGGTGGCTGCGAGGTCGGGTACGCCTACCAGCAGGACGCGGTCGTCGTACGGCAGGGCGGCAGCACCGTGGCCACCCTGCGCGGGGGCGGGGACGCCTCGTCCCCCGATCCCCGGCTGCGCCCGCGCTGGCACGTCCGCTTCCCGGTCGCGGACCTGGAGGCGGTCACCGGGCGGGCCCGCGCGGCGGGCGGAACGGTCGGCCCGCCGGCGCACTCGCCCGCCGACGGAACCGAATCGGTGATCAGCGATCCCGACGGAGGGCTCTTCACGGTCTGCGCCCACCCGGCGTAGGCCCTGCCCGCCCTGCCCGCTTCTCCGAGCGGCCCTCAGCAGGTACGGAACACATACCCGGGCTGTCCGGCCGGACTGACGTCGAGATCCCGGCGGACCACCGAGACCTCCGCCCCCACGGACGAACACGCCTTCGTGAAGTCGCGGTCGGTGTACTCCACGACGAAGACCTTGTCGTCGTACGCGGAGGCGTAGTCGGCGCACTCGTCGTAGCGGCCGCACTCCTCGGCCACGGCGAAGTCGAATCCGATCCTCGCCCGCTCCGCCAGCAGATCGGTGGTGTTCTTCTGGCCGATGGCCAGCCCGGCGGCGTGTGCGCGGTCGGCCAGGAGCTCCGCGAACGCCGCGTTGTGCTCCGGGGTGAGCAGGCCGTCCGACCGCTCGAAGGAGTCCAGGTTGTCCGGCTCCACCGCCTGGAAGCCGGACTGCGCGCAGCCCTCGAACCAGTCCCCGACGATCTTCGCCAGCCGGGTGCGCTTGTCCGCGGTCGAGGTGTCGAGCAGCGCCTCGCCCCAGGCCTCGTCGTTGACCAGGTCGCCGTTCTTGTCCCGCAGCAGCAGATCGGGGTCGTTCTTCTCCCACCAGTCCAGCGCGTCGGGCTGGGTCTGGAAGGCGTTGACGTAACAGACGTTGTACAGACCCTCGGCCGGCTGGTCGCCACGGTCGCGGGAGACCGCCCCGACCCCGGCGGGCGGGGTGTACGCCCCGCCGATCTGGTAGTCGAAGGTCACGTTCGCCCCGGGCGGCACGACCTCGGGCGCGGACCCCGCCGATGACCCCGTGGCGAAGGCGTTGGACAGGAGCAGTCCTGCTCCCGTCGCGACCGCGAGACCACCGGCCAGAGCGGCGAGCGTGCGACCGCGGCGGAGGAACGGAGGGACGGCGTGCTGGGGCATGGATGACTCCCGTGCGTGAGGTTCGGACCGGCTCCTCATCATGGACGGCCGATCATGAGCGCATCGTGAGCGTGGGCCCCGCCCCGGGCCGGCCGTCGCGCCGCGACCGGGCGGGGGCGAGGCGCAGCACGAACTCCGCGCCGCCGCCGGGACGGGCCCGGACGGTGAGCTTCCCCCGGTGGGCCTCCGCGATCCGGCGCACCAGCGACAGGCCGATGCCCGTCCCGCCGCCCGGCGAGCTGAACCGCTCCATCAACTCCGGCAGCCGGGACGGGTCCACGCCCGGCCCCCGGTCGGCGACCCACACCTCCGGCCCGCGCACGGTCACCAGCAGCTCCGCCCGGTCCGGTGCGTCGGGCGTGCGGCCGTGCCGTACGGCGTTGTCGAGCAGGTTGCGCACGGCGACCCGCACCAGGGCCGCGTCGGCCGCGGTCACCGACTCCTGGAGCCGCAGCTCCAGGCGGCGCCCGGCCTCCGGCAGCTCCGCGCACACCTCCTCGACGAGCTGGTCCAGCCGCAGCGGCTCCACCCGTACGACGTCCACGGCGGCCTCCAACCGCCCCCGGGTCAGCAGGTTCTCCACGACGTCGGCCATCCGGTCCGCCGCCCGCCGGATCCGGGGCAGATGCGCCTCGAGCCCGTCCGGAGAGCCGGCGGCCACCTCCACCGATCCGCGCATCACCGCCACCGGGGTCCGCAACTCGTGCGCCGCGTCGGCCAGCAGCCGTTCCTGCTGCTCCAGCGCCTGCCAGGCAGGGCGCATGCTCCGCCCCGAGAGCACATGCCCGGTCAGCGCGGCCAGCGCCGTCAGCGCACCGGCCCCGACGACGAGGGAGAGCACCAGACTGCGGTGCTCGGCAGCGCCCCGCCCCGGATCGCCGACCGCGACGGCCGCGCCCGCGACCTCGTCGGTGGCGTCGTGGTAGAAGGGCACGGCCAGCAGCCGCACGGGCTCGCCCGCGCGGTCGCGCGCCTCGGACCGCACCGGCCCCTCCTCGTCCATCGCCGAACGGGTCACCGCCGAGATCGTCCCGGCCGGGACGGCGAACTGCTCGGTGCGGCCCCGGAAGACGGTGACCGGATCACCCTCGGGCCGTGCCTCCAGCACCACGATCTGCGGGGTGCCCGCCGTCGCCTCGTCGTCCCTGAGGCCGTCCAGACGGATCCGGTCGTCCTCGTAGTAGACCAGCGAGGCCGCGACGGACGCCCGGCGGCGCATCTCGTCGTACTCGGCGCTCTGCCGCGCCCGGTCGTCGGTACGGATCACCAGCCAGGACAGGCAGGCCAGCCCGACCACGGTGATCAGGGTGTACGCGGCGGTCAGCCGCAACTGCAGCCGGTGCAGCCGCCTCCGGGCCGGGGAGCGGCGGACGGGCCGTGCCATCAGGACGGCCCCGGCTCCGCCGACAGCAGGAACCCCCGGCCGCGCACGGTGTGCACCAGCCCGGGGGAGCCGAGCTTGCGCCGCAGGCCCGCGACGACGGCGTCCACCACGTTGGAGACCGGCTCGGCCATCTCGTCCCAGCAGTGCTCCAGCAGCCCGGTGCGGGTGACGACGGCGTCCCGATGGACCAGGAACTGCTGGAGCACGGCGTACTCCTTCGGGCTCAGAGACAGCAGCACACCGCCGCGCCGCACCTCGTGCCGCGCCACGTCCATGACCACGTCCGCACAGCTCAGGAAGGCGGGGAGCCGGGCCGACGCCCGCCGGCTCAGACTGCGCACACGCAGCACGAGCTCGCGCATCGCGAACGGCTTGGCCAGGTAGTCGTCCGCCCCGCTCTCCAGCCCGCGCAACCGGTCGTGCAGGGAGTCCCGGGCGGTGAGGCACAGCACGGGCACGGACCAGCCGGCCCGACGCCGGCTCTCCAGCGGGGCGAGGGTGTCCCCGAAGGGCACCATCCGGTCCAGCACCACACAGTCGTACGCGGTGACATGCAGCATCACGTCCGCCTCCGGCCAGTCGCCCGCGCAGTCCACGGCGAAGCCCCCCTCCCGCAGCCCGGACGCGATCACCTCCCGCAGATCGTCGTCGTCCTCCACCAGCAGTACGCGCATGGCAGGCGCCTCCGAGTTTCCGGGGGGAGAGACCCGTCATCCTAAGGCGTCCCGCGCACCTGCCCCGAGGCGGCCCGTCAGGCCGGTGACGCCTCCAGGATCTGGAAGACGTCGGGCGCGGGCAGCGGTGTCACACCCCGGAGGGTGAAGCCGCCCGCCGTGCACAGGGCGGCGAAGTCGTCCGCGGTCCGCTCCCGGCCGCCGACGTTCACGAGCATGTTGAGGTCGCTCAGATAGACGCCCCCCGGCAGGTCCGGCGGCACGGTGGCGGTCAGCACCGGTTCGACGATCAGCAGCGAGCCGTGGGCGGGGATGACGTCCCGGATGCGCCGCAGGACGGCCGCGCACCGGGCGTCGTCCCAGTCGTGCATGATGCTCTTGAGGAGATAGACGTCGCCGCCGGCCGGGGCCGAGGCGAAGAAGTCGCCGGTCTCCAGGGCGACGCGCCCGGTCAGGCCCGCCTGGGCCAGCCGGTGCGGAGCCTGCGCGAGTCCCTCGGCCGTGTCGAACAGGACGCCCCGCAGCCTGTGATGCTTGCGAAGGACCGAGGCCAGCAGCGTGCCGTCGCCGCCGCCGATGTCCACGAGCGTGTCGAAGCGCCCGAAGTCGAAGTGGTGCGGCACGTTCGCGGCGGTCAGCCGGGTGCCCTGGCTCATCGCCTCGTTGAACGCGGCGGACAGCTCGGGGTGCTCCTTGAGATGGCCGAAGAAGTCGGTCCCGAACACCGTCTCGAACGTGGTCTCTCCCGTGCGGATGCTCTCGTCGAGCAGATCCCAGCCCCGCAGCATGACCGGATCGGTGAACATCCGGGCCATCGCGGCCATGGAGCCCGCCGTGTCGGCGCGCAGGAAGTCGCCCGCCGCGGTGGTCCGGAAGACGCCCGGCTCCGTCTCGGACAGCAGCTGAAGTCCGGCCAGGGCGCGCAGCAGACGCAGCGTCGCCTGCGGATGCGTGCCGAGCGAACCGGCGAGCGCGTCGGCACTCAGCTCGCCCGCTCCGATCCGGTCGAAGACCCCAGACCGCACCGCCGTGCCCAGCGCCTGGGTGGCCATCTGGCCGAGGACGAGCCGGGACACCGTGCCCCGTGCCCGCCAATCCACCGCCGCTTCCTCGCTGTTGCCGGACTGCTGCTCATGACGGTCCGTCATGTGCCGCTCCTCTCTGCGTGGTTAGGTAAACCTAACCTCGGGCGGGAGGGGTGGCAATCGGCTCTCCGCCGTCGAGCGCTTCGGCGGCCTCGGCCGCCACCGCCCCGGCCACGGTCGCCAGCGCCGGCGAGTCCAGCCTCCACTGCTGCCAGTACAGCGGTACGTCGACGATGTGGTCCGGGGCGAGCCGCACCAGCCGGCCGCTGCCCAGCAACGGCTCCGCCTGCACGTCGGGCACCATGCCCCAGCCCATGCCCGCCGCCACGGCGTTCACGAACCCCTCCGACGTGGGCACCAGATGACGCCGGACGCCGGCCCGGGGCCCCGGCCCGAGCCGCCGCACGAAGGCGTCCTGAAGATCGTCGCGCCGGTCGAAGGCGATCACCGGGGCGTCGCCGATCAGCTCGCGCAGCGCGGTGCCCGCCCGCCGCCCCAGCCACCGGTCGGCGAAACCGGGACTGGCCACCGGCAGATACCGCATCCGCCCCAGCCGGTGCACCGAGCAGCCCGTCACCGCCTCCGGCGACGAGGTCACCGCCGCCATCACCAGCCCCTCCCGCAACAGGGCGGCCGTATGGTCCTGGTCCTCCCGGCGCAGCTCGTAGCAGAGGCCCAGCTCCTCCGGGACGCGCCGCAGGGCGGGCAGGAACCAGGTGGCCAGCGAGTCGGAGTTCACCGCGATCGACAGAGGTGTCGGCTCGCCGGGCCCGGACATCCCGAGCGCCGCCCGCGCATCGCGCTCCAGCCGGGCCAGCTGACGGGCGAAGCGCACCACCACTTCACCGGACTCGGTGGGCCGCACCGGCTTCGTGCGCATCAGCAGCACCCGGCCCGTGCGCTGCTCCAGCGCCTTGACCCGCTGACTGACCGCCGACGGGGTCAGCCGCAGCTCGTTCGCCGCCGCGTCGAACGTGCCTTCGTCGACCACGGCCAGCAGCGTCCGGACCTGGTCGAGAGGAAGCTCAGACATCATAGAAGCTAATGATACGTAAGAATCTTTAGCTGGACAGGGGATCGTCCTTCTCCGTAGCGTCGGCCGCATGACGAACGCCCTGACCACCGCGGCCGCCGGATTCGGCACCGGCCTCTCCCTCATCGTCGCCATCGGCGCCCAGAACGCCCTGGTGCTGCGCCAGGGCGTCCGCCGCGACGGCGTGCTCGCGGTGGTCGGGATCTGCGCCCTGTCCGACGCGGTGCTCATCGCGCTGGGAGTCGCCGGGGTCGGTGCGGTCGTCGTGGCCTGGCCCTCGGCGCTGACGGCGGTGGCGCTGCTCGGCGGGGTGTTCCTGATCGGCTACGGCCTGCTGGCCGCGCGCCGGGTCCTGCGCCCCTCGGCGCTGCACGCCGGGGACGCCCCGGCCGCGTCACGCCGGGGCGTCGTGCTGACCTGCCTGGCGATGACCTGGCTCAACCCGCACGTCTACCTCGACACCGTCTTCCTGCTCGGGTCCGTCGCGGCCGACCGCGGGCCGTTGCGCTGGACCTTCGGCCTCGGCGCGATCCTCGCCAGCGTGTGCTGGTTCGCCGCGCTCGGGTACGGCGCCCGGCTGCTGAGCGGGGTCCTGGCGAAGCCCTCCGCATGGCGGGTGCTGGACGGTCTGGTCGCCGTGATGATGATCGGACTCGGCACGAAACTGGCGCTCGACGCCTGAACGCCGAGCGCCTGTTCCGTACGTCTGAGGGATGAGGGTCACGCCACCACGAGGACGAGCTTGCCGGTGGTCCGGCCCGTCTCGCCGAGCGCGTGCGCCTTCGCCGCATCGGCCAGCGGGAAGGCCGCCTCGACGTGGGCGCGCAGGTCGCCGGACCGGACCAGGTCGGCGATGGCCGTCATGCCCGCGTGATCGGCCTCGACCAGCAGGTTCTCCACCCGGATCGCCCGCTCGGCGGCCTTCGCGGCCTCCGTGGGATCGGTGCCCGGCAGCAGCGACACGAGGGTGCCGCCCCGGCGCAGGACATCGAGCGAACGCGCCCGCGTCTCCCCCGCGAGCGGGTCGAGCACCATGTCGACGTCGCTCACCGCGTCCCTGAAGTCCACGGTGCGGTAGTCGATCACCTCGTCCGCGCCGAGCCCCCGCACGAACGCGTGCTTGGCGGCGCTCGCGGTGCCGATGACGTACGCCCCCAGTGACTTGGCGATCTGGACGGCGAGGTGGCCGACCCCGCCGGCGGCGGCGTGGACCAGGACCCGCTGCCCCGGGCGGACGTCCGCCGTGTCGACGAGCGCCTGGCGGGCGGTGAGCGCGGCGAGCGGGAGGGCGCCGGCCTGGATGTGGTCGACGCCCTCGGGTTTGTGGGCGAAGGCGCGGGCCGGGCCGACCGTGAACTCGGCGTGGGAGCCGACGCCGTAGGGGTAGGGCAGCATGCCGAACACCGCGTCGCCCGGCTTGAAGAGGGTCACGCCGAAGCCCACCGACTCGACGACCCCGGAGACGTCCCAGCCCAGCACGAGCGGCAGCCGGTCGACGAACAGGCCCTGCCCCCGGTGCTTCCAGTCCGTGGGGTTCACTCCGGCCGCGTGGACGGCGACCACGATCTGGCTCGGCCCCGGTACGGGCCGCGGGAGCTGGACCTCCTTCAGGACTTCGGGGCCTCCGTGGACGTTCTGGCTGATGGCGCGCATGCTCTCGTTCTTCGTCATGGGTCCAGCGTCGCGGGGGCGCGCCCGGCGTACCATGGCATGATTGCCATCTTTCGACAGGATCGTGCCATGGGAAACGTGCACCGGGTCGTCGTTCTCGCCCTGGACGGGGTGTATCCGTTCGAGCTCGGCATCCCGAGCCGGGTCCTCGGCGCGGCCGACGGCCGCTACTCCGTGGTGACCTGCACGGTCGACGGCCGGCCGGTGCGCACCAACTCCGACTTCTCCATCACCGTCGAGCACGGCCGGCAGGTGCTGGCGACGGCGGACACGCTCGTCATCCCGCCCTTCGACACCTCCCGCCTCACCCGGGAGCCGCCCGCGGACGTCGTCGCGGCGCTCGCCACCGTGCCGCCCGGCACCCGCATCGTGTCCATCTGCACCGGCGCCTTCGTCCTCGCGGCCGCGGGTCTGCTGGACGGTCGGCGGGCCACCACGCACTGGGCCCTGGCGGAGCTCTTCCGGTCCTGGTTCCCCCAGGTGCGGCTGGACCCCAACGTGCTCTTCGTCGACGACGGGGATGTGCTGACCTCCGCCGGCGCCGCCTCGGGCGTCGACGTCTGTCTGCACCTCGTCCGCGAGGACCACGGCAGTGAGGTCGCCAACCGGGTCGCCCGGATCTGCGTCGTGCCGCCGTGGCGGGACGGGGGACAGGCCCAGTACATCGAGCAGCCGGTGCCCGATCCGGCGGCGAGCGGCACGGCCGCCACCCGCGACTGGGCGCTGCGCAACCTCCAGGAACCGCTGACCCTGGCGGGCCTCGCCGACCACGCCCGGATGAGCCTGCGCACCTTCGCCCGACGCTTCAACGAGGAGGTCGGCACCAGTCCGGGCCGCTGGCTCATCCAGCAGCGGGTCGACCGGGCCCGGCATCTCCTGGAGTCCACGGACCTGGCGGTGGACGAGATCGCCGGCCAGGTCGGCTTCGCCACCGGAGCGTCGCTCCGCCAGCATCTGCACGCCGCCATCGGCGTCACCCCACTGGCCTATCGGCGTACGTTTCGTGGCGCCGTCCTGGCGACCGGGCGCCGCTAGGACGGGGCGGCGGCGGATGCCCCTCCCCCGGCCGCCCCTCAGCCGACCGGATCCAGCAGGCTGAGGCGCTCGGCGCGCTGGGGCGTCAGATCGAGGGCGGTGAGGATGGAGGGCGTGGCGATGCTGGGGAGTATGTGCTGCTGCAACGTGATGTGGCGGCGCTGCAGGTCCCGGTAGTTGGTGAGAGTCTGGGAGACCGCCTGGGTGCCCGCGAAGGCGGCCACGTACAGGTCCGCCGTCTCGGTGGGGTTGACGTGGGGGAGCAGTTCGCCGTTGTGTTTGGCCTGGGAGAGGAGGTGGTGGGTGGCTTCCTGCCAGCGGAGGAAAGGGCCGCTGCGGTCGAGGCCCTGAGCCTGCTGGTCCATCGAGAGGCGCACGCCCGCGCGGGCGAGAAGGCTGGTCTGAAGCCGGTGGCTGAACAGCATCCCCAGGTCGATGAGTTCCTGGAGTTTGAGAGCCTGGTCCGGAACGGTCTGGGGCGGCTCCTGGGCGTCGAGAACACCGAGTGCGAGATCTTCCTTGGACGGGAAATGGAAGTAGAGAGCGCCTTTGGTGACACCGGCGCTTTTGAGTATCTCGGTGATCGTCGCGGCCTGGTAGCCGTATTTCTCGAAGGCCTGCGCCGCTGCCATCAGGATTGTCTGGCGAGTGCGGATCGCCCGGTCCTGCTTGGCCATCCTGTCTCCTTTACTGGGCGGTGGGCCAGGGGAACGGCCGGGACGGTGCGGGAGACCATCCTGCCGGGGATAGAAAAAAAACCGCTTAGTCTGTATCTTATCAGTGCACGTGCATCGCAGGAACGGCTAGCCATCACATGACCCCTGGGGGGAGTTATGCCCGAAGCAGCAGTCTTGATCGATCCGGTGCCGGCTATGGATTCGGAGGCCGAGGTGGTGCATCCCGTGGGGATCGACATGGTGCACCGGACCAGGCCGGAGGACGCCTTTCCGCGTCATTGGGTGCGCCTGGCGAGCGATCGGTTCTCGGTGGCTGCGGTCCTGCCGCACGATCATCCCTTCTTCGCCCCGGTGAGCGGCGACCGGCACGACCCGCTGCTGGTCGCGGAAGCGATGCGGCAGGCGGCCATGCTCTCCTTCCACGCCGGGTACGGCGTTCCGCTGGGCTACCACTTCCTGCTGTCGGACCTGGACTACGTGTGCCACCAGGACCACCTGGGGGTCGGCGGCGCCCCGGTCGAGATCGACGTGGAGGTGTACTGCTCCGACCTGAAATGGCGGAGCGGCCTGCCCGTGCAGGGACGCGTGGGCTGGGCGGTGCACCGTGACGGGGAGCTGGCGGCGACGGGGACGGGGGCGACCCGCTTCATGAACCCCAAGGTGTACCGGCGGATGCGCGGTGACGTCCCCGCCGAGGGAATATCCATACCCGAGGCCGCACCGGTCGCCACCGCCCTGGCGGGCCGGCGCAGGGCCCAGGACGTGGTGCTGTCGGACACCGGCCGCGACGGCAGCTGGGAGCTGCGCGTGGACACCCGGCATCCGACGCTCTTCCAGCGCCCCAACGACCATGTCCCGGGCATGCTGCTGCTGGAGGCGGCCCGTCAGGCGGCCTGCCTGGCGGCGGGGCCGGGCGGAGTCGTCCCCGCGCAGGCGAGCACCCGGTTCCACCGGTACGCCGAGTTCGGCAGCCCGTGCTGGATCGGAGCGGCCGTCCTGCCGGGGGAGTCCGAGGACACGGTGACGGTCCAGGTGACAGGCCATCAGGACGGCGAGCCGGTGTTCTCCACGCTGCTGTCCGGCCCGCGGGCCGAGGGCTGAGAGGTTTCTCCAGTGATTCTCGTGACGGGTGCGACCGGAGCGGTGGGCCGTGAGGTCGCCGGACTGCTGGCGGCGGCCGGCCCCGTACGGATTCTCGCGCGCCGCCCCGAGCGGCTGACGGTGCGGGGCGCCGGGGTCGAGACCGTCCAGGGGGAGTACGGGGACCGCTCCGCCCTCGACCGGGCGCTGCGGGGGGTCACCTCGCTGTTCCTCGTGACGAACAGCCCCACGGAGCCCGACGACGAGCGGGTCTCCTCGGCGGCGGCCGCGGCGGGCGTCCGCCACCTCGTCAAGCTGTCCATGATGGCGGTGGAGGAACCGGGCGCCGACGACTTCATCACCCGGCGTCAGCGGGAGAACGAACAGGCCGTCAGGGAGTCGGGGGTCGCGTGGACGTTCGTCCGCCCCCGGACGTTCATGTCCAACACGCTGTCCTGGGCGCCCGGCATCCGGTCGGCGGGAGTGGTGCGCGCCCTGTACGGCGATGCGCCGGTCGCGTGCGTCGACCCGCGCGACGTCGCCGCGGTGGCCGTCGCCCTTCTCACCGGTACGGGGCACGAGGGCAGGGCGTACGCCGTGTCGGGCCCGGAGGCGATCACGGCGCGGGAGCAGACGGCTCAGCTCTCCCGGGTGCTGGGGCGGCCGTTGCGCTTCGAGGAGTTGGGCGTGGACGCCGCGCGCACGGCCCTGCTCGCGAAGTATCCGCGCCCCGTGGCGGAGGCCTTCCTCGAGAGCGCCGAGCGGCAGCGGACGGGAGCCAAGGCGGATGTGGTGCCCACCGTCCGGGAACTGACGGGCCGCCCGGCCAGGCCGTTCCGTATCTGGTCGTCCGATCACGCGGACGCGTTCGCGGCGGACCAAAGGATGTCCGGCCCGTCCTGACTCCTCGGTCCTCCTTCTTCTTCGCCCCGGGCCGAAAGTGCGACTACTGCGTCGACGCGTGTGGGTGGGGGTGGTGAAGAGGACCCACGGCATCCGTCGGACTCCTCCGTTTGCTGGAAATGAAACCGGTAAGTTGGTTTGATATCTCCATGATGCCGCTGTCCCGCCGCCCCGGCTGTTGCCGCCCCGCCCCCGAACGGAGGCCCCGGTGACCAAACAGGAGCGGGCCACCCGTACCCGCCAGGCGCTGATCCGTTCCGCCGCCACCGTCTTCGAGCAGCACGGCTACGCGCAGGCGCGGCTGGCGCTGATCAGTTCCCGAGCGGGCGTCAGCACGGGAGCGCTGCACTTCCACTTCGAGAACAAGGCCGCGGTCGCGGAGGCCGTGGTCGCGGAGGCGTCCCGAGGCCTGCGCGAGATGTCCAGCGCGATCCGGCGCAGGACGGACACCGCCCTGCAGGCGCTCGTCGACAGCTCGCACGCTCTCGCGGAGCGGCTGCGCGAGGATCCGGTGAGCCGGGCCGGATTCCGGCTGAGCTGCGACGGCGAGAGAGCCGGCGCCCCGGACCTGAGGGTGGAGTGGCACCACCGTGTGCGGGAACTGCTGGCCGAGGCGGCCGCCGCCGGCACGCTCGCCGAGGGCGTCTCCCGCGAGGACGCGGCGGCGGCCACCGTCGCTGCGACGGCCGGTTTCGAGGTGCTCGGCCGGCACGACCCCGCCTGGCTGTCCCCGTACACGCTCACCGGCTTCTGGCAATTGCTGCTGCCCCGGCTCGCCGCCGCGGAGGCCCTGGCGCTCATGGACCCGGCCGGCACGGACGCGGCGGCGACCCGGGGCCCCGCCCTCGCCGGATGCGCTGTCGGCGAGGGCGAGCCGACGGTGGAGGTGAGTTGACGGACCGTCGATCCCGGGGCGGGCTCAGCGCTCGTCGGCCGGGCCCCGCCGCGCCTCGCCGACCGGGTCCGTCCGGCCCGCGTCGGCGCCCCAGCTGGCCAGCAGGCGCAGGGCCTGGGCCGACTCCGACCCGGGCTCCGCGTGATAGGTCACCAGGTGCTGCTCCTCGTCGTCCGGGAGGTTCAGCGTCTCGTAGGACAGGGTCAGGTCTCCGGTGAGCGGATGCCGTATCAGCTTGCTGCCGTGGCCCTTCTCCTTGACGTTGTGGGTGGCCCACAGCCGCCGGAACTCCTCGCTCTTGACCGAGAGTTCGCCCACCAGCGCCGACAGCTCGGGATCGTCGGGGTGGCAGCCCGCGTACAGCCGCAGATAGCTGACCATGTCCGAGGCCTTGGAGTCCCACTTCACGAACAGGTCCCGGTAGGCGGGGGAGAGGAACACGAGCCGCGCCCAGTTGCGCTCGCCCGGCGGGAGGGCGCCCCAGTCGCCGAACACCGCGGCCGCCATCGGATTCCAGGCCAGGATGTCCGAGCGCGCCCCGGTCACATACGCGGGGATGCCGTCCATGCTGTCGAGGAGATACAGCAGCCCGGTCCGCACCCGCTGCACCCTGGCCGGGCGGCGCTTCTTCTTGTGCTGCGCCGGCCTGGCCAGGTGGGTCAGATGCGCGTGCTCGGCATCGGTGAGCCGCAGCGCGCGGGCGATCGCGTCGAGCACCTCGACGGACACATTGCGCCCGTTGCCCTGCTCCAGGCGCGTGTAGTACGCCACGGACACCCCGGCCAGCTGCGCCAGCTCCTCCCGGCGCAGACCGGGCACCCGGCGGGCCCGGCCGAACTCCGGCAGCCCCACGTCCTGCGGCTGGAGCTTGGCCCTGCGGGTGCGCAGGAATTCGCTGAGTTCGGCGCGCCGGTCCAGCGGCTCGGGAACGGCGGGCTCCGGCTGATGGTCCATGGCTTCCATTATTCCTGTGATTCCCGGTCGTGGGCGCCGGAGCCTGTCCCCGTCAGTGGTAGGACCGCTGGACGTAGGCAAAGCGGAGGCCTGGGTAAACCTCCGCTCCGGCGTGATGGTGGGAGACGTACCTACCGCATCACCCCTGAGGAGAACTCCGGCATGACCACCGTTGCCGCCTACGCCGCTCCCCGTGCCAAGGCCCCGCTGGAGCGCACCACCGTCGAGCGCCGCCCGGTGGGCGAGTTCGACGTCCTGATCGACATCAAGTTCGCCGGTATCTGCCACTCCGACATCCACCAGGCCCGCGACGGCTGGGGCGAGGGCATCTTCCCGATGGTGCCCGGTCACGAGATCGCCGGGATCGTCGCCGAGACCGGCTCGGGCGTCACCCGGTTCAAGGTCGGCGACCGCGTCGGCGTCGGCTGCATGGTCGACTCCTGCGGTACCTGCGACGCCTGCCTGATGGGCCGCGAGCAGCACTGCGTCGAGGGGAACACCCAGACGTACAACGCTCTCGACCGCGGCGGCGAGCCCACCTACGGCGGCTACTCGACGCACATCGTCGTGACCGAGGCGTTCGCCGTGGGCATCCCCGAGGGCATCGCCCTCGACGAGGCGGCCCCGCTCCTGTGCGCGGGCATCACCACGTACTCCCCGCTCAGGCGCTGGGGCGCGGGCCCCGGCAAGAAGGTCGCGGTCGTGGGCCTCGGCGGTCTCGGCCACATGGCTGTCAAGATCGCGCACGCGCTGGGCGCGGAGGTCACGGTCCTCTCCCAGTCGCTGCGGAAGAAGGACGACGGTCTCAAGCTGGGCGCCGACCACTACTACGCGACCAGCGACCCCAGCACGTTCCAGGAGCTGGCCGGCACGTTCGACATCATCCTCTCCACGGTCTCCGCCCCGCTGGACTTCGGCGCCTACCTCGGTCTGCTGCGCACCGAAGGCACCCTGGTCAACGTGGGCGCTCCCGAGGAGCCGATCTCGCTGAACCTCTTCTCCCTGATCCTGGGCAACAGGTCGATCGCGGGTTCGGCGATCGGCGGGATCAAGGAGACCCAGGAGATGCTGGACTTCTGCGCCGTGCACGGGCTCGGCGCGGAGATCGAGGTGATCGGCGCGAGCCAGGTCAACGAGGCGTACGAGCGGGTTCTCGCCAGTGACGTCCGCTACCGCTTCGTGATCGACACGGCGACCATCTGAGCCGCCGCCCGCCCGGCGGCCCCTCCGTCCCGGCGTCCGCCCCGAGCACCTCAGGTGCTCGGGGCGGACGCGTTCTCACACCGGGTCCGCCACGCCGGCCGACCGCCGCGCGCCCTCCAGGACGGCCGGCAGCAGCCCCGGGAAGCGCGCCTGGAGGTCGTCCTCGCGCAGTCGGCTCATGCGGGAGGTCCCCTCGTAGTGCTGGCGGATCACTCCGGCCTCGCGCAGCACCTTGAAGTGGTGGGTGGTGGTGGACTTGGTCACCGGAAGGTCGAACGCGATACAGGCCATGTCGCTGTGTCCGTCCGCCAGCTCGCGCGTGATGCGCAGCCGGATGGGGTCGGCCAGGGCGTGCAGCACCGCCTCCAGGCGGATCTCCTCCCGCTGGGGATGGGCGAGCTGTCGCCCGGACGCGGGTCCGCGGTCGGCGGTGGGCATGGGGGGCCTCCTCGGGGTCCGGTTCCAAAGTACGAAACTCGTCGTAGTTTGACAAGCGGCGTACTACGATGCCTATCGTACTGCCATCGGTGTCGCTGCCCCGCGGTGACGCCCCGACCTTGAGGAGACGTACCGGTGAGTGCTCTGTTCACGCCCCTGAACCTGCGGTCCCTGGAGATCCCCAACCGTGTGTGGATGTCTCCGATGTGCATGTACTCCGCGGCCTCCGACGGGCCGGAGGCGGGCGTTCCGACGGACTTCCACCTCACTCACCTGGCCGGCCGGGCCGCCGGGGGCGCCGGGCTCGTGATGGCGGAGGCCACCGGTGTGCGCCCGGACGGCCGGATCAGCCCGTGGGACCTGGGCCTGTGGAACGACCGCCAGCAGGAGGCCTTCACCCGGATCGCCGCGGCGATCACCTCGCACGGATCGATCCCCGCCATCCAACTCGCCCACGCCGGGCGCAAGGCCTCCACCGACAGGCCCTGGCTCGCCGACCGCCACGTGCCCGAGGCCGAGGGCGGCTGGACGGCCGTCGCCCCCAGCGCCGTCGCGTTCGCGGGCCTGCCCGTGCCGCACGAGCTCACCGAGGGCGAGATCCAGCAGCTGGTGCACGACTTCGCGGCGGCCGCCGAGCGGGCCCTCGCCGCCGGCTTCCGGGTCGTCGAGATCCACGGCGCGCACGGCTACCTGATCAACTCCTTCCTCTCCCCGGCCGCCAACCACCGCACCGACGCCTACGGCGGCAGCTGGGAGAACCGGCTGCGCTTCCCGCTCCAGGTGGTCGACGCCGTCCGCGCGGTGTGGCCCGACGATCTGCCGGTCCTCTTCCGCACCTCGGCCACCGACTGGCTGACCGAGAACCCCGAGGACCCGCGCGAGGGCTGGACCGGCGACGACACCGTACGCCTGGCCAAGGAGCTGACCGCCCACGGCGTGGACCTGCTCGACGTCTCCACCGGCGGCCTCGTCCGCGACGCCGCGATCTCCGCGCACCCCGGCTACCAGGTGCCCTTCGCCGATCAGGTCCGGCGCGCGACCGGCCTCCCCACCTCCGCCGTCGGCCTGATCCTGGACCCCGCGCAGGCCGAGGAGATCGTCGCCACGGGGCAGGCCGACGCCGTCATGATCGGCCGCGAGATGCTGCGCGATCCGCACTGGGCCCACCGCGCCGCCGACGCCCTGGCGGCCGGACCCCGCTGGCCCGACCCGTACGGCTACGCCCTGGTGCGCCGCACCGCCAAGGCCTGACCGCCCGCCGGGAACCGCCTCCCGCCCCCCCGCCTCGGGCGGTCCTGGCGGCTTCCCCTTGACGGGGACCCGGAACTACGGGAACGCTGACGAACTGCCGCACCCCCGGCGAAGGCCGAAGCCCGGCTCGCAGGGGGGCGGTTCGGCGCCCGCGGCCTGCCGGACGGATCCACGGGACGGGGCAGGGGGCGGGGGAAGACGTGGTGCGAGCGTGCTGGTTCTGCGGGGACGCGACCCCGGTGTCGTGGCACGACCGTCTTCTGGGCCTGCACCGGGGCGCCGACACCCGCATGACCCCATGGATCGTCGTCCTGCGCACCACCTGGCGCCGGGCAGTCGTGGAGGTGCCCCGCTGTTCCCGCTGTCACACCGGGCATCAGATCGAGCAGACCGCTGCGGGGCTCGCCCTCGCCGCCCTGATCGCCTACGCCGCCGGCGGGCAGCTGGACCGGCTCCTCGGCATACTCCCGGCCTCGACCGCGGAGCGGACGGGCGCGGCGATCTGGGCGGCCGTGGCCTGCCTGCCGGCGCTCACCTGGATCGCCATGAGGCACGGTCGGCTGCCGTGGCGGCGCCTGGCGCCCCACCGCCTGGGCCACGCCCGTCACCACCCGGAGTTCATCCGCCTCCGGGATGAGGGCTGGAAGCCCAGGCCGGGGCCCTTCCCCTACTGGGGAAACCCGTCGAGCCCCCATCGCCCTCCCACGCCCAGCCGCTTGCGACGCCTGGTCGGAGGCTTCATGGGCCTGGCCGGGGCGGCCTGCGCCGTCGCCGTCCCGATCAGCTACTTCCAGGGCTACGAAGAACTGGCCGGAGGGTTCATCGCGGCGACGGCGGGGCTGTTCTCCCTGGCCTCGAAGATCAAACCGGAGAGCTGACCGCCGCGGCCCGCGCCGATCCCCCTGCGGGCGAGGGGGGTTCGAGGGGCGAGCCGCCGCGCACGCCGGTCATCCCGCCGCGTCGAACAGCACGCCCGGATTGAGGATTCCGGCCGGGTCCAGGGTCCGCTTGGCGGCGCGCAGCACCTGCGCGAACGGCTCCGGGCGCTGCCGGTCGTATCCGGGCCGGTGGTCGCGTCCCACCGCGTGGTGATGGGTGACGGTCGCCCGGTGCTCGCCGAGCGTCCGCATCGCCGCCGCCTTGATCTCGTCCCACATGGCGACCTCCGACCCGCGCCCGCCCGGGGCGATCACCGTGAAATAGGGGGCGGGCCCGTCCGGGTAGACGTGTGTGAAACGGCAGTTGATCAGACCCTCCGTGCCGGTCGCCGAGCGGACGGCGGCCCCCACGTCCCGGCGCACCGCCTCGTACAGCTCCGGGAACCGGTCCCAGGTGCAGGCCGTCTCGAACGTCTCGCTGATCACGCTCATCCGGGCCAGCCCGTCCCGGACGTACGGCATCCGCAGGAACGCCGAACGCCAGACGCCCGCGGCGGAGCCGCCCGAGGCGGGGGATCCGTCGGCGGGGGAGCCGCCGTGGTCGCGGGCCAGGGCGACGAGTTCGGCGAGCCTGCCGTCCACCGGGTGGTGCGCCGACTCGACGCCCAGCACCAGGACGCTCCGGCCCCCGCCCGCCACCCCCGACAGCGCGGCCTCGCCCGGGTCGAGCAGACGGCAGTTGGCCGGGTACAGGCCCGCCTGCGCGATGGCGCGGACGGCGTCCACCGCGGCGGGGAAGCGGTCGAACACCACCGAGGCCGACGCCTTGTGGACGGGGCGGTCCTGAAGCCGCATCCACGCCTCCGTGATGATCCCGAGGGTGCCCTCCGAACCGAGGAAGAGCCGGTCCGGGGACGGCCCGGCCCCCGAACCCGGCAGGCGCAGCGACTCGCTCACCCCCGAGGGCGTGACCACGCGCAGCGAGGCGGTCAGGTCGTCGATGTGCGTGTGATGGGTGGCGTAGTGCCCGCCCGCCCGGGTGGCGAGCCAGCCGCCGAGGGTCGAGAACTCGAAGCTCTGCGGAAAGTGCCGCAACGTCAGCCCGTGCGGCCTCAACTGCGCCTCCAGGCCCGGCCCGAGGGCCCCCGCCTGGATCCGCGCGGACCGGCCGACCCGGTCGGTCTCCAGCACCCGGCCCATGCCCGAGAGGTCCATCGAGAGGACGCCGGTGTGGTCTCCGGCGCGGTACTCGACCCCGCCGACGACCGAACTGCCCGCCCCGTACGGGATCACGGCGACGTCCGACCCGGCTGCCCAGTCCAGGAGATCCACCACGTCCCGCTCGTCCTGGGGGAAGGCGACGAGATCCGGGGCCGCCGCCAGGTCGCCGTGCAGCGCGCGGACGACGTCGCGGAAGGCCTTGCCGTAGGTGTGGGCCGCGCGGTCGGCCCTGTCGTCGGAGACGAGATGGGTGAGCGCGCGGGGTGCGCTCACCCGGACGGGCGGCAGTTCCAGGGAGGCGATGGAGGGGACGGGCAGCGCGGTGCCGGCGGCCCCGGGAACCAGCGCCGCGAGCGCGAGGCACTCGGCGTCCGGCAGCGCCCGGCCGGGGTCGCCCCAGCCCCACCAGGACCGGGTGGGGGTGGCGTCGGCCCCGCGCGAGGGGGAGGTGCGGTCCGCCATGAGCGTATGACCTTCCAGTAATTTACCTCAGGGTAATTTACTGCAACGTATAGTCCAGGCATGAACACGGCAAGAGGTTCGTCACCCGCCGCTCCGCCCCCGTCCGAGTCCGTTCCGGCCGCGTCCGAGTCCGCTCCGCCCCCGTCCGGGCCGCGCCGGACCCGATCCGGCGCGGTCCCCGGCGCCGGGACGAAAGGGGTCCCCCGGGCGCGGCGCGAGGCGCAGATCCTCGCCGCCGCCATGGAGGAGTTCGGCCGGCGCGGACACGCCACCGCGTCGATGGCCTCGATCGCCCGGCGCGTGGGAGTGACCAAGCCGATGCTGTACACCTACTTCGGCTCCAAGGACGGGCTCTACCTCGCCTGCCTGGAGCACATCGCGCCCCGGCTCGTCTCCGCGATCGAGGACGCCATGACGCCGGATCCGCCCGGCGCGGGACCGGACGACGCGCGCGTTCCCCCGCGCGTGCTGGCGGCCGTCTTCGACGTCCTGGAGGAGCAGCGGGAAGCCTGGTTCGTGCTGTACGACCGGACCCTGGAGCCCGGCTCCGAGCTGCACACCGCCGCCCGCGCCCACCGCGCGGCCATCGACGGCCTCGCCGCGTCCGGCACGGCCCAGGTCCTGCGCGGACAGGGCAACGAGGACTCGCTGGACGCCGACGCGCTGAAGCAGGTGTGGACCGGCACGGTCGGCGCGCTCGTCGGCTGGTGGATCTCCCACCCGGAGCAGTCCGCCACGGAGATGGCCGCACGCTGCGCCAGGCTCCTGACCGCGATCCGCGCCCCGCACTGAACCCGCCCCGCCGGCCTCCCCCTGCTCCCGGGGGCGTACGGGCCGACTCCCCGCGGAGGATGCCGCCCGCCCGCCTCGCTCCGTACCGTCCGAATTCCCGGGCGAAGTCCGCCCGAGGGCGTCGGGAGGTTGTGGTGATGAGAGCTCTGCGAAGGGCGGTCGCCTGGGCCGTGGCCCTGCTGCTGCTCGTCCCCGGTACGGCGGCGGCAACGGCCGCGCACGGGGACGGGCCCCCGGGGATCAGGGTCACGGCGGAGCGCTGGATCGGCGAGCGGCTGCTCGAACTGACCGTGCGGTCGACGGCGTTGGACGGAACCGCGACCGTCCGGCTGCTCACCCCCGACGGCTGGGAAGAACGCGGGCGCGGCGAGCGGTGGCCGGTCCTGTACTTGCTGGCGGGCGGCCACGGAGACCCCGAGGCGTGGACCGAGGACTACGCGGTGGACCGGCTCCCGCAGCTGCGCGACGTGCTCGTGGTCATGCCGTCGATGCCGCTCTTCGGCTTCTACAGCGACTGGTGGAACCACGGCGAGGGTGGTGCGCCGCGCGTGGAGAGCTTCCATCTCGCCGAGGTGCGCCCGCTGTTGGAGCGCGGCTACGGGGCGGGAGACCGGCGGGTCGCGGCGGGGGAGTCGCAGGGCGGCTTCGGTGCCCTGGCGTACGCGGCCCGTCACCCCGGACTGTTCCGCGCGGTGGCGGGCTTCAGCGGCTACGTCCATCCGCTCCAGCACCCCCGCGCGGTCCGGGCGGGACTGGACTACCTGGGGCTCGACCGGCTGGCGCTGTGGGGCGACCCGGTGGCCCAGCGGCGGATCTGGCAGGACCACGACCCGTTCTACCGGCCGGAGCGGCTGCGCGGCGTCGAGGTGCACCTCTCCAGCGGCGACGGCCGGGCGGGAGTGCTGGACCCGCCGGGTACGGAGCCCGACCCGCACGTCCCGGGGCTCGAGGACCCCGGCGACCCCTTCCCGTCGGACGTCCTCTCCCCGACCGAGGCCATCATGGCGGCGGAGAACCGGGCGGTCGCCTCCCGGCTGCGGGCCCACGGGGTGCCGGTCACCACGCACTTCTACCGGGGCACCCACTCACCGCCGTACTGGGAGCGCGAGTTGCGCAGCGCGCTGCCGGCGCTGCTGCGCAACCTCGGGCCGGAGGGACGTCCAGGCGGGGGAGACTAGGCCGGGGCCGGCGCGCTGCCGGCCCCGTCGGCCGGATCCGCCGCCTCCGGCTGACGCGGCTCCTCCACGAGCTGCTCGCGGAGATAGTTCCAGACCACCCCGAGCAGCGCCGCCACCGGCACGGCGAGCAGGCTCCCCACCACGCCGGCCAGGCTGCCGCCCAGCGTCACGGCGAGCAGGATCGTGGCCGCGTGCAGCCCCAGCCCCCGGCTCTGGATCATGGGCTGGAACACATTGCCCTCCAGCTGCTGCACCACGACGATGATCGCCAGCACGATCAGGGCGTCCATCGGTCCGTTCGAGACCAACGCGATGACCACCGCCACGAATCCGGCGAACAGCGCCCCCACGATCGGCACGAACGCGCAGACGAAAGTCAGCACCGCCAGCGGCAGAACCAGCGGCACCCCCAGGATCCACAGGCCGAGCCCGATGAAGACCGCGTCCAGCAGACCGACGAACGCCTGCGACCGCACGAACGCGCCCAGGGTGTCCCAGCAGCGGGAGGCCACCTCGGGGACGTCGGTGGCGAGACGGCCGGGAAGCTGACGGGTGAGCCACGGCAGGAAGCGCGGGCCGTCCTTGAGGAAGAAGAACATCAGGAAGATCGCCAGAACCGCTGTGACCAGGCCGTTGACCACGGTGCTCACCCCGGTGACGGCGGTGGTGACCACGCTGCCGACACTGTCCTGGAGCTTGGCGGTCGCGGTGTCGAGGGCGCCGGTGATCTGGTCGTCGCCGATGTTCAGCGGCGGACCGGCCGCCCACGCGCGGACCTTGTCGATGCCCTCGATCACCCCGTCGGCCAGCTCCCCGGACTCACCGGCCACCGGCACCGCGATCAGCGCCACGATGCCCGCCCCCACGAGCAGGGAGAACACCGTCACCACCGACGCGGCGAGCGAGGGCCACCAGCCGAGCCGGCGCAGGAAACGGGCGAGCGGCCAGGTCAGCGTGGTGAGGAACAGACCGACTATCAGCGGCCATACGACCGACCACATCCGGCCCAGCACCCACAGCGCGACCGCCGCCGCCACGAGGACCAGCAGCATCTCTGCGGAGACCCGCGCCGACGTGCGGAGAGCAGCCGCGGTCTTTGTCGAACTCAATGGCGAAGACATGGCGTTACCCTATGGCTTCGCCCACCGTGTTCCGGCCACGGCCTCGGCCCGCCGACCACGGCGAGGGGGCCGCCCGGCTCCGTCAGCGCAACGCCGGGGGCAGTTCCTCCCGATGGACGATGCCCAGACGCTGGGTGGCACGGGTGAGCGCCACATACAGATCGCTCCTCCCGAACCCGGCGGGCTCCACCACCAGCACATGGTCGAACTCGAGCCCCTTGGCCTGACGCGGATCCAGCAGCACCACCGTCCGCGTGAGGTCGGGGGCCTCACCCGCGGCGACCCCGTCCAGCGGGGCGGCGATCTCCTCGTGCAGCGCACGCGGCGCGATCACCGCGAGGCGTCCCTCCCGGGGCGTCAGCTCCACGACCGCGCGGGCCACCGCGCCCGCCAGATCCTCCCCGGCGTCCCGCTTCCACGGCTTCTCGCCGGTCGACCGCACCGAGACCGGCGCGGTGAACGAGGGATCCCGCTCCCGCAGGACCCCGGCGGCCAGCTCCATGATCTCGGCAGGCGTACGGTAGTTGACCTCCAGCGTGACGTGCTCGAAGCGGTCGCCGACGTACGGCCGAAGAATCTTCTCCCAGGACCCGACGCCGGCCTCCTCGGAGGTCTGGGCCGGGTCGCCGACCAGGGTCAGCGAGCGGGTCGGCGCCCGGCGCATCAGCAGCCGCCACGCCATCGGCGAGAGCTCCTGCGCCTCGTCGACGATGATGTGCCCGAACGCCCAGGTGCGGTCGGCGGCGGCCCGTTCGGCGGCGGTGCGGTGGTCGGCCTCCTCGTGCCGCTCCGCCATCCGCTCGGCGTCGATGATGTCGTGGGCGGCGAGGACCTCGGACTCCTCGTCCTCGAACTCGTAGCTCTCCGAGCCGCGTGACAGCTCCAGCACACCCTGCGCGTAGCCGACCCGCTCCTGACGGGCGGCCTCGGCCGCGGCCCGCTGCGCACTGTCGTCGACGCCGAGCAGCTCGGCCGCCTCGTCCAGCAGCGGTACGTCGGCGGGGGTCCACGCCCCGGCGGCGGCCGGGCGCCGGATCGCGTCGGCGTCCTCGTCCGGTACGTAGAGGGGGTCGGCCAGATAGTCGGCGAGGAAGTCCTCGGGGGTCAGCGGCGGCCACAGCTCGTCGACGGCGGCGTGCACCTCCTGGCTCAGCGCGACGCCCCGGCCGAGCAGGGCCACGTCGTCGGGGCCGAGGAAGTTGGGCCCGCCGTAGGGGTCCGCGCCGATGCGCTCCACGAGCTGCGCGGTGAGGGCGTCGATCACCCGGAAGACGAAGTGCGGGCGGGCGAGATTGTGCGGCAGCCGGGTGTCCCGGGCCGCCTGCCGGGCCTCGTAGGCGATCTCCCAGTCCAGGATCAGATCCCCGCCGTCCTCGTGCGGGACGACCACGGCCGCCCCGGGCTCGGGCAGCCGCTGCCGGTCCCGTACGGCCAGGGCGAGCGCCTCGGCCATCGGCTCGCCGCCCTTGACGGCGGCGGCGCGCGGGGTGTCGGTGCCGGTGGCGTGCACACCGGGGAACAGCTCGGCCTGCGTGGCGAGCAGCACCCCGGTCTCGCCGAGCGCGGGAAGCACCTCCGCGATGTAGCGCAGGAACGCCGGGTTGGGACCCACGATGAGCACGGCGCGCTTGGCCAGCAGCTCGCGGTGCTCGTAGAGCAGGAACGCGGCCCGGTGCAGCGCGACGGCCGTCTTGCCGGTGCCGGGGCCGCCCTCGACGACGAGGACGCCGCGGTGCGGGGCCCGGATGATGCCGTCCTGCTCGGCCTGGATGGTCCGCACGATGTCGCCCATGCGTCCGGTGCGCGCGGAATTGAGCGCCGCGAGCAGCACCGCGTCGCCGTTCGGATCCTCGAAACCGGTGCGGTCGCGGTCCCCGATGTCGAGGATCTCGTCATGGAGCTCGGTGACCGTGCGGCCCTCGGTGGTGATGTGGCGACGCCGGCGCAGCCCCATCGGCGTGTGCCCCGTGGCGAGATAGAAAGGACGCGCCACCGGCGCGCGCCAGTCGATCAGAACAGGAGTGCGCTCGGTGTCGTCCTCACGGATCCCGATACGGCCGATATGGTGCGCGAGCCCGTCGGAGCGGTCGATGCGGCCGAAACAGAGCGATCCGTCCACCGCGTGGAGCGCGGCCAGCAGACCCGAGCGCTCCGCGACGAGGATGTCGCGCTCCAGCCGCGCCTGCTGGCCCGTGCCCACCGGCGTCAGCGCGCGGTCGACGCCGTCGGCCGCCACGCCGCGCAGGGCGTCGACCCGGGCGTGGAGCCGATCGATGAATTCCTGCTCTTCCCGCAATTCGTCGCTTTCCCGGTTTGACAAAACGGCTCCCCGCCAGATATATTCGTCCTCATAAGGCCCCCTGAGCGGGGCCTTTCTGCATGAGCGCAGAAGAATTCAATATACGCGGGATAATCCCCGGACCGCAATTGCGGTCCGGGGATTATTCGTTCCGCTGCGACTACCGCCCGGACGCGGCGGCCCGCGGCCGGGCGGCAGCGAGGAGCGGGGTGCCGGCCGCCAGGTCCCGCGGGGACAGCGCCAGCGACCGGGCCGCGGTCGCGCCCACGTCGGCGAGACTGCGCGCGTCCGGCAGCAGCTCCACCCCGGCCCCGTCGGGCCGGTGGATCAGCACCGGCACATACTCCCGGGTGTGGTGCGCGTGCCCGATCGCCGGGTCGTTGCCGTGATCGCCGGTGACGATCAGCCGGTCGCCGGGGTCCGCGAGCAGCGCCAGGAGCCCGGCGAGCCCCGCGTCCACCTGCTCCAGCACCTGCCCGTACCGCCCGGAATCCTGCTGATGACCCGCCAGATCCGTCTCCTGGACGTTCGCGACCACCAGCGCGTCGCCCCCTGCGCGCACCGCGTCCAGGGTGTGCGTCAGGACGTCGGCGGTGGCCACGGCCGGCCGCCGCTCCGCCTGTTCGCACACCAGGATGTCGGCGGCCTTCCCCACCAGGGTGACCGGGATGCCGGCCCGCGCCGCGAGACCGGGCAGCTGGCGGGTGTGGTCGAGCGGGGCGCCCAGATGCTGAACCATCAGGCCGCCGTTGCGGTAGAGGCCGGTGGCCGGGGTGTCCAGCCCGACGGTGCCCCCCTCACCACGGCGTACGAAGCCGGCGAGCGGGCCGTCCGCGTGCCCGCCCACCGCGATGACCCGGGCGACCGGGGCGACGGCCCGCACGGTACGGGCGACGGCGAGGATCCCGCCCGGCCCGTCGAAGGGCAGGTCGTCCAGGCGGCCGGAGGCGTTCCAGTTGATCCCCGGGTCGGCCTCCAGGTTGTCGTGGACCAGCACCGCCCCGTCGACCAGCAGCAACGGCTCCCCGTCCAGCAGCTCGGTCCGGTGGCCGGCCGCGGTGAGCGCGTCGGTCACCTCGTCGAGGTGGTCGGCGAGCCGGGCCACGGTCACCCGGCTGAAGTCGGCGCCCATCATGGTCTGGTGGCCCGCGAAGGTGTCCGCGCCCGGATAGCCGAGCGCGGCCCGGCCCGCGGCCACGGGCAGCGGGGTGCGGCGCGCCAGGTCCCGGTGCGGGTGGACCAGGCCGAGGCCCAGCGCCCCGAGCACCGGGAGCCGCAGCGGCCGGCCGAACGCGGTGCGGGCGTGGTCGAGGACGTGCCCGCAGGTGTCGGCGGTGAGGTCGCCGGGGCGCTGCACGCCCGCGTCGGGCATGGCGCCGACGCCGAATCCGTCGATGACGACGATGACGGTCCTGGCCATGAGGTGCTCCTTACAGGGCTCGGCCCTGGGCGTCGTAGAGCCCGTTCAGCCGGGGCGTGCCGGAGGCGAGTCCGGAGACGACGGCAACGGTCGAGCGGGTGACGAAGATCTGGGTGCGGAAGGCGAGCAGCGCGGTGTCCCCGAGCCGGACGTCGGCGCCGGGCGGGGGCGCGTCGAGCAGCCGGTAGTAGTCGATGTTCTCGGCGGGCGCGTCCTGCACGCCCAGCCGGGCGCCCGTGCGCGGCAACAGGGCGCTGCGGAGGTGGGAGCGGGCGTAGAACCCGCCGCCGAACAGCGCCGGACGGCCGTCGTCGAGGGTGTGGGCGACCTCGCTGACGTACACGTACGCGGGCTTCTCGGGCTGGGCCGGGTCCACCGCGTGCAGCGGCGTCGTGCCGGTGAGGGCATGGCCCGGCTCCCCGTGCGTGGCCCCGCGCTCGGCGAGCAGCGGGAGGGACGCCATCGAGGTGGCGCTGGGCGCGCTCAGCCTGAGGTCCCGGTGGCCGCGTGCGGCGAGGAGCTCGCGGGCCTTGAGCGCCAGGTCGAAGGTGGCCGTCGCGGTGGGCAGACCCGTTCCGGGGTCGCACAGCACGCACGGGAAGGCGGTGACGCCCGCGATCCGGATGCCCGAAAGTGCCTCGGCCGCCTCGGCGAAGGCGTCCAGCCGCTCCAGCGGGACACCGCCCTCCTGGCCGGGGTAGACGGTGCCGTCGGCCCCTTCGAGCCGGATCAGCACGTCCTGGACGAAGCCCAGTTCGCAGGCCGCGTCCGCGACGGCACGGGCGTTGGCCAGGTCGAAGACCGTCACGCACTCCGGGCGCCGGGCCAGCAGGCCGGGCAGCTCCCGCCGGGGGATCTGCACCAGGTGCCCGAGGTTGCCCGGCAGCGCCCCGGCCGCGTGCAGGGTCCGGGCCTCGGCCGCGTCGATGGCGGCGGAGCGCGGGATGTGCCGGGCGATGGCCCGGATCAGCTCGGGGTTGCGGCCGAGCTGTTTGACGACGAACCACAGGCCGATGCCGAGGCGTTCGGCCTCGGCCGCCAGCAGCGCGGCGTTGGCCTCCACGGCGTCGAGGTCCATGACATAGGTGTCGGGCGGGATCTCGCCGGCCCGGTGCAGGGCAGCCGCGGCGTCGACGAGCTCGGGGTTGCGGGTGAGCACGGTGTCGAGAAACACGGTCAGTGGTCCTTCGGGTCGTTCAGGGCGGCGAGCGCGTGGCGCAGGATGTCGATGACGAGGTCCGCGCCCGCCCGCATGGGGTTGACGCGCACCGTCCAGTCGGCCAGCTCCGGGGCGTCGTCCAGGGCGGAGCTGGACATCCGGTAGAACAGCGGTGCGATCTCGTAGCGCGAGTTGGAGCCGACGGGGTACGGGGCCGCGCCGAACCGTGCGGCGACCGCGGGCAGCTCCGCGGCGACCGGCCGGTCCAGACGGACCAGCAGACAGCGGTCCTGGGCGTTGGCGATGCGCACCTCGGCCACCCCGGCCACCTCACCGGCCGCGAGCCGCTCGGCGACCTCGGCCCCCACCCGGGACTGCACGGCCCACAGGACCGGCACGTGGGTGAGTGCGCGCAGGGCGTCCAGCGCCTGGTGGCCCTGGACCTGCCCGCCGCCGGAGTAGTTGTCGCGGCGGACGCCCTCGACCAGGTCGCGGGCGCCGACGACCAGTCCGACGCCCTCGGGCCCGTGGAGTTTGAAGAGCGAGAAGCAGGAGGCGTCGGCGCCCAGTTCGACCCCGGCGGCGGGGGTGCGCATGACGGCGTAGTTGTCGTCCACGATCGTGCGGACGCCGGCCGCCCGGCAGGCGGCGATGACCTCGGCCGGATCGTAGGAGTCGGCGAGCCGCTGCCGGGTGTGCTGGACGTACGCCCACCGGAACCGTCCGGACGCCAGCGCGGCGTCGAGTGCCGCACGGTCGTTGAAGTCCGCCTCCGTGGTCCGTACGCCGAGGCCCCGGAGCGTGACCTCGGTGGTGCGGTAGACCGGGGCCCGGTGGATCAGCAGATCGTCGCCGGCCCGTACGACGGCGTCGAGGGCGGCCCGGATCGCGCCGGTGCCCGCGCCCTGTACGAGGGCGGCGTCCTCGGCGCCGAAGAAGTCCGCGAGGACGGCCTCGACGCGGGCGGTGGTCCGGGGCCGGCCGAGGCCGGGGACGACGCCCGCGTCGGCGGCGAACAGCTGCTGGCCCTCGAAGTGCGCGGCGGTGGCCTCCAGCAGCCGGAACTGCCGGGCCACGGCGTCCTCCAGGGCCACCGTGGGCAGCGGGACGGTCTGGGGAAGCACGGGTGCGGGTGCGGGACTCATGTCAGTTCTCCTCCACGTTCGCGCCGGTCAGGAAGCGCAGCGGATTGCGGCGGGTCAGCAGGTCGATCAGGTCGTC
Organism: Streptomyces sp. NPDC020884; assembly: GCF_044333935.1. Classification (NCBI taxonomy): domain Bacteria; kingdom Bacillati; phylum Actinomycetota; class Actinomycetes; order Kitasatosporales; family Streptomycetaceae; genus Streptomyces; species Streptomyces sp. NPDC020884. The sequence continues at coordinate 399,415 of NZ_JBIRRY010000007.1, forward strand.
GTCGGCCCCGGCCGCCCGCAGCCGGGGCAGGAAGCTCGCGAAGAGGTGCCCGTACCCCTGGCCGCCCTCACTCCGCAGATAGCCGTGACGGGAGACGTCGCAGCTGAGCAGGGCCCGGTCCGCGTGGCCCGCCTCGACCAGGGCGAGCAGCAGCCTCAGCCGGGTGTCGTCGCTCTGGTAGGAGGCCTTGCCCACGGTGTCGAACGCGACGTACGCCCCGCTCGCCGCCAGCTCCCGGTGGACCCCCGGGTCGTCGAGGAGATCCTGGTGGCCGATGCTCACCCGGTGGGCGGGCAGGCCCTCGCCGGTGAGCAGCTCCAGCTGGGCGAGGCCTCCCCGGCCGAGCTGGGCATGCGTGGCGAGGGAGAGCCCGGTGGCCAGCGCGGCCCGCGCGCCGGCCCGCAGGACCTTGGTCTCGGGCGCGGTGGGGAGGTCGCCGTGGCTGCCGATCTCGCCGAGGACGCCGGGCCGGACGCCGCTGCCGTCGATGCCGTCCTCGCACTCCCGGACGAGGAGCTCGGTGAGCTGTTCCACGTCGTGGGAGTCGACCTCCGGGGTGTGGAACGGTTCGTAGTACCAGCCGGTCGCGGCGACGACGGCGACCCCGGTCTCCCGGGCGATCCGGGCCAGGGTCCGGACATCGCGTCCCATGCCCCGACAGGTCAGTTCGATCACGAGGGAGAGACCGAACTCCTGTCGCAGTGCGGTGAGTTCGGCGGTGACGGCCGCCGCGTGGTGTCGCGGATCGAGGACGGCCGCGCCGTCGCCCACCTGGTCCAGGTCCAGGACGAGGTGCTCGTGGGCGAGGGCGGGGCCGCGCAACGAGGCGGCCGGGAGCTCTCCGGCGACGGTGCGCAGGGTGCGGGGTGCGGGGTGGTTCATCGTGGGGGTTCCTTCTCCGGGTACGGCGCGGCCGGATCCGTTCGGGTCTCAGCCCTTGACCGGGGTGAACAGGTCCAGCCAGTACAGGATGTTGAGCAGGACGCCGCCGACGATCACGGCCGCGGGCGCCGCGGCCATCCGCACGACGGGCCGGCCCATCGCCTCGTTCAGCAGGTAGAGCCCGCCGACGACGAGGATGCCGAGCCCGCCGCCCATGACGTTGGCGGCCATCAGCGAACCGAACAGGATCGCCAGTTGCAGGGTGTCCCCGATGGCGCTGCGCAGGTGCTCCGAGGAGTCCCGGACGCTGGGCAGCCTGCCGAGCACCTTGCCGATCCAGGAGAGCGCCAGCACCTCGACGGCGAACACGAGCGCTCCGACGACGGCGGCCAGGAAGGGGTTCGGCATCAGGTACCCGATCGGGTACACCAGGGTGAAGCCGGCGATGCCGTACGCGCCGGAGGCCAGCGCGGTCGTGGCGATCAGCGGGATGAAGCCGAACACCCGGTAGAAGTCGACCTGGGCGGCCTCGGAGTACTGCCCCTTGGCGATCAGGAAGCTGGTCGCCTCGCCGCCGCCGAATATGTGCATCTGGGCGAGCACGCACACTCCGGCGCCCAGCACCATGAACAGCGGCAGGAACCTGCGCAGCCGGGCCGCGCTGGCGCTGAAGAGGGACGCCATGGGGTCGTCCCCCTGCCCCACCTCCTCCACGACGCCCGCCGCCCGGTCCGTCCGGCGCTGCTTGACGTCCTTGGAGACGGCGAGAGCGATGAGCATCAGCACACCGACCGCCATGGCCAGCGCCCCGGCGAACATGTTGGGCCACAGCTTCATGGTCATGACGACGAGGGCCAGTTCGAGGACGCCCGCGAACCCGCCCCACCTGCGGCCGAACTGCTTGGTGATGGCGAGCACCGGGAAGAGCGTGAACAGGAACAGGATCGGCGTCGACATCTGCTGCATCGCGGTCAGGAAGTCGACCGGGAGGTCATGGGCGACGTTGTTGGCGCCGTTGAGGCCGAAGACGACCACCGCACCCCAGGCGCCGCCGAGGATCGGGGCGAGCCACTTCTTCGGCGACAGCATCCCGAGGATGTCCGTGGGCAGGAAGAGCAGCCACGGGTTCAGCACGCCGGTGGACAGGGCCATCGGGGCGCCGAGCCCGAAGATGAACCCGGCCGAGAGCCCGAAGGAGACGGCCGTGGTCGCACTGCGGGTGGTGCGTCCCTGGATGAAGTCCAGCAGGAAGGGGCGCACGCCGTCGTTGAAGACGGCCAGCGCCATGTGCGCGATGAACGCCGTGAGCGCGCAGAGGGCTATCACGGTCAGTTGCTGGGCCAGCGTGAAGTCGAGTTCGGCGCCGGCGGCGAGGGTGGTGCTCACGAGTCACTCCTTGGTGCCCGGGACGATGAGAAGGAGGCTGCGATCAGCCGCGGGCCGCGATGGCGCGGGCCATCAACGGGGCGATGACGTCGATCTGGTCCATCGAGAAGCCGAAGACCTTCTTGCCCTCGGCGAGCAGGGCGGTGACGTCCTCCTCGCTGGGGACGCTCCGGCCGAAGGTGTGGCAGGCGGCGCTGCCCATGAGGCCCACGAGCACGCCCAGGGACGCGCCCGCGCCGGTGTGGCAGGTGCCCAGGTAGTAGTCGGCCTGGCCGACCCGCAGTTTCATCGCGGCGTCCATGTCGCTGGAGGGGACGATCTCGAGGGAGTCGATGCCGAGCCTGCCGATGGCCTGGGTGACCTCGACCTTGCCGACTCCACCGGTGAGGATCTTCGTCATGGCTGATCTGCTTTCTGCGTGTTCCTGCGGGGTGCGGTACGGAGGGGGTGACGTGCCGGGAGCGGGACGCCGGGAGCGGTCAGGGCGGGGGCTGCCGGGCCAGTACGGCCAGGTGCATGCCGAGGAAGTTGATCTCGGATGCGGGGAGCGCGGCCCCCAGTTTCCGCTCGGCCCGTGCGGCGACCGCGCGGGCGCGGGCGACCGCTTCCGGGTGACCGGCCAGCTCGGCGGCGACCTGGTCGTCGGTGAGGAACTGCTCGATCGGCTCGCCGTCCAGCAGGCGGCCGATCGCCATCATGAGGTGGCTGGTCAGCATGCCCGCCGTCGCCTCGGTGACGATGTGTCCCTCGGCTTCCAGGGCGGTCAGTTCGGCGGCGACGAAATCGACGACCTCGGGTTTGATCCGACCGCCTTCGCGGAAGAGCTGGACCCGCAGTGCGAGCTGGTCGTCCATGGTGATCCTCCTCAATCAACAATAACCAGGATTCTGTATTTTGAAGGCGTACGGCGCTCCGGAATTCTGGGTTCCTGCCCGCAGGGGCGATCGGTCAGTACGAGGGGACGCGCTCACCCCGCAGCACTTCACTCTGCAGCCGCGTCACCGTCGACAGGTCGAGCGACTCGCGGACGGCGGCGAGCGCCTTCGCTCCCTCGGCCCGGCCGATCAGGGCCGCGGTGGAGTTGCGCAGCGCCAGCTCCCGGGTGACCTCGTCGCCGAGCGGCAGCACGTCGACGCCCACCCCGAGCCGGTCCCGCGCCTCGTCGAGATTCCAGACGGTCGCGTCCACCTCGTCCCGGGCGAACAGGTCGTGCAGCTGCATGTAGGAGGCCTCCCGCCACTCGATGTCCTCCCGGCCGGCGAACACCCGCTCCACGAGCATGCGCAGATCCTCCGAGGCGTGGTCGATCGCCACCCGGAGCCCCGGCGCGGCCAGGTCGGCCCCGTGCCGTACGAGCATGCCGTGCGCCCCGACGTAGGTGGCGGGGCCGAGGTCGGCCACGAGCTCCACCGGATGCTCGGCGATCAGCTGGTCGGCGGCGAAGCGCGACAGCACCACCAGGTCGACCTTGCCCTCCAGCAGGGCGGCGGTCCGGGCCCCGGCGCCCCGCATGAACGTGATCGCGAACGGCGCGCCCGCCTCCTCGAAGGCGCTGCGCAGCCCGGTCGCCAACCCCTCGTACCTGCGTGAGTAGGGGAGTGGCATGGCCGCGAGCAGGGTGCCGAGTCCGGACAGCCGCCACAGGACGGTGCGGTCCGAACGGACCAGGAAGGTCCCCAGGTGGCCGCGCGCGGTCGTGGCGATCGCCCCGGAGTCCTCCAGTAGTTGGAGGGCGGCCTGGACGGTTCCGTTGCCGCAGCCCAGCTCCTGCGCGAAGTCGCGCACGCGCGGCAGGCGGGTGTCCGGCTCGTGGTGCAGGAGCAGGATGGCCAGCTGCCGGGCGGCGAGGCCGTTGCGGGTGAGGAAGCGGTCGTCGAGGTCGTTCACGAATCAAACAGTAAACAGGATTCTGGATACTGACAAGGGTCGCCGTCCCCGGGCCCTCGCCGCGCGCCCCGCCCCGGCCCCGCCGCCGGGGTCTGCCGGGGTCCGCCGGGGTCTGCCGGGGTCCGCCGACAGGCTGACACCGCCCGGGTCCGGTAGCGTGGTCGGGGCGACGCGCTGACCGCGGTCACCTCCCCGACCGGTAGCCGTTCCCGTCGTTCCCTCCCGTGTGCGCCGCCCTTCTGACGCGGCATCACCTCACTGTTCCGGTCGGAATGCGCCGTCGCGTCCCACCAGACCGGAGAGCGCTATGAGCACACAGTTCGAAGCCACGGTCGACATCGACCGCCCCATCGAGGAGGTCTTCGCCTACCTCGCGGACGGCGAGCACGACCCCGAGTTCAGCCCACGGGTACAGCGCATCGAGAAGGCGCCGAACGGCCCGACCCGCGTCGGCACCGTCTTCCGCAGCACGGTCAAGGACGCGGGCATGACGTCCCGCCGCGACTTCGAGATCGGCGAGCTGGTCGCCCCGACCCGTATCCGCTGGCACGAGCAGTCCAAGAACCTCGTCACCGCGGCGGAGGGCGGCTACGACCTGGAACGCACGCCGGACGGCGGCACGCACGTGAGGCTCTTCAACGTGCTGGAGGGCCACGGAGTCGGCAAGCTGCTGGTCGGTTTCGCGGGAAGCGCGGCACGCAAGGACGCACCGGCCTTCGGGCAGCGCATCAAGAAGGCCGTCGAGGCGCCCTGAGCCGGCGTCAGTCCGGCAGGGGGACCCGGATCACGGGGTCGAACGGGTGCTTGTTGAAACCGCTGCGCACATTGCGGCAGTCCGGCGCCTCGCAGATGAAGAACTCCTCGACGCTGCGGCGGCCCGTCCGGCCCCTGAGCCAGGTCTTCTCGCCGGGGGTGAGGGAGCGGTGCTTCTCATCGGAATCACACGTGGAGCAGTACAGGGTGCGAGCCGGCACGGAGCCTCCTGAAGCGGGCGAACAGGCAGAAGGCGAAGCATATGAGGGCGTGTGCGCCGTGGGCGGGCTCCGGCGCGCCCGATCGCGGGGGTGTCGGCGCGGGCGCTCGCCGCTACGCGCTGTCCGGGGCCAGCCAGGTGCTGATCCGGCCGAGCGCGCCGGGCCCGTAGTCGGAGGTGACGTCGGCGGCGAGGTCGGCGACCGTGATCGAGCGGAGGGCCTCCCGCCAGGCGGCCTCGGCCCGGCCCATGGCGCGGTTGATGGCGCAGGGAGCGGTGCAGGCTTCCGGGGGAGTGGCCATCGGGCCGCGCTGCCGGATCTCGGTGCAGACGAACGCGGGCCCCGGGCCGTCGACCGCCTCGACGACGTCGAGCACGGTGATGAGGCCGGGGGAGCGGGTGAGGACGTAGCCGCCGGCCTTGCCCTGGACCGACTGGACGAGTCCGGCCCGCGAGAGGGCCTGCAACTGCTTGGCGAGGTAGCTGGGTGAGACGTCGTGCAGCTCCGCCAGCCGCGCGGCCGGCGCGGGTTCTTCGGTCGAGGTCAGCACGACGCAACAGTGCAGTGCCCACTCGACGCCACCAGACATTTTCACTTCTTCACTCTAATCCACGGCCCCCGATACCCGGACAGCTCGTATCCGAGTAGTGTCTCGGACAAGAGATGTCCGCGTTTGGTGACGGGTGGCGGCGATGCCCCCGGAAGCCGGACGCGACACGTGATCGAGGAAGGGCAGAGCCATGAACATTGCCGTCATCGGCGGAACCGGACTGATCGGATCCCAGGTGGTGCGGGATCTCGAAGCGTCCGGTCACCGCGCGGTACCCCACTCCCTGTCCACCGGAGTGGACGTGATCACCGGCGAAGGCCTGGACGCCGCCCTCGCCGGTGCGGACGTGGTCGTCAATCTGACCAACTCGCCGACGTTCGACGACGCCTCGCCGGTGTTCTTCCGGACCTCGATGGACAACCTCGTCGCCGCCGCCCGCGCGGCGGACGTCGGGCACTTCGTCGTCCTGTCGATCGTCGGCGTCGACCAGGTGCCCCAACTGGACTACTACCGGGCCAAGACCCTCCAGGAGGACATCCTCAAGTCGGGCCCGGTGCCCTACTCCATCGTGCGCGCCACGCAGTTCATGGAGTTCATCGACGCCGTCCTGTCCTGGACCGCCGACGGCGACACCGTGCGCCTCCCGCGCACCCGGCTCCAGCCCGTCGCCGCCGCCGACGTCGCCGCGACCGTCGCCGAGGTCGCGTCCGGCCCGCCGCTGCGGGGCACGGTCGAGCTTGCCGGGCCCGACGCCTACCCGCTGGACGAACTGGGCCGGATCACGCTCCGCGCCCGGGGCGACAGCCGCTCCGTGACCACCGACGACACCGCCGGGATGTTCGGCGCGGTCAAGGGCGACGTCCTCACCCCGAACGGCGAAGCGCGCATCGCCCCCACCGGTTACGCCGACTGGCTGGCGCGGCACGCCTGACCCGGACGCGGTGCGGCCGGGCGGTCCCCGTTCCGCGCCGCGACGACGCGACGCGGAACGAGGGCCCCTGCCGTACCGGTGTTCCCCCGTGGCCGCGTCAGCCGGCCAGGGTGAACGCCTGGGCCGCGGAGCCGGAGCAGGACTGCTGCGAGAGCCGGGCCCCGTCGGCCGTCGAGGAGTCGTCGACGGCGAGGCATTTGCCGCTGTGGCGGGCGACGAAGCGGTACTGCCCGTTGCCGGTCAGGGCCTCCGGCCGCCACTGCTGGTTGACGCCGCCCTCGTACGACCACAGATGGACCCTGGTGCCGTCGGCGGTGGCCCCGGATCCGCCGTCGACGTCCCAGGCCTTCGCGTTGTGCCGGTTCACCACCTGGTAGTGGCCGCCGTCGGTCGGCCTGAACTGCCAGCCCTGGTTGGCCCCGGTCCCGCAGGCCCACTGCTGCAGCGCGGTGCCGTTGTCCGTACCCCAGTCGGCGGCGTCGAGGCAGGCCCCGCTGTGGTCGTTGCGCACCTGGTACCAGGCGGCGGGGTCGATGGAGCCCGCGGGCGGGTCCGTCGTTCCGCCGGTCCCGTCCCAGGTGAAGGTGGCGACGGCCCCGGCGGGCAGGGTGTACGCGAGTGACTTGCCGTTGTCGGTCAGCGAGAACCGCTGCGACCCGGAAGCGGTGTTGACGACCACGGCCGCGCGGCTGCCGTCGCTGTTCTCGAAGGCGACGTTCTGCACCCCTCCGGCGCCCTGGCTGGTGGAGCCGATCCGGACCGCGCCGGCCCGGACGAACTTGGAGACATGGCCCAGGACGTAGAACTCGGCGTTGCGGGTCACCTGGCCGCCGTTGATCTCGACGATGCCGTTGCAGCGGTTGGTGCAGTGCCCCTGGTGGGGCCCGCCGTTCTGATCGAGGGCGAGGTTCCAGTTGATGACCGTCTCGCCGCCGTTGCGCATGTTCTGCACGACGAGGTTCTCGGTGTGCCACTTGAGCGTGTCGCCGAACGTGGTCGCGGGGTTCTCGCTGTCGGTGCCGGAGCACTCGGTGAAGAAGACCCGCTTCCCGGCGTCGGCGATCTGCTTCTGCGCCGCGGGCGCTCCGCCGTAGCAGTGGAACGCGGCCCCGATGATCCGCTGGATGCCGCCCGTCCGCGCGAAGACGTCGAGCGGGTAGTTCGGGTGGTCCCAGTTGTGGTCGTAGGCCAGGATGCCGGTCGGCAGGTTCGCGGCCGTGAGCGCGCCGTCCAGGACCCTCAGGAAGTCCGCCTGCTGGGCCGAGGTCATGCTCATGGACGGGTAACTCGTCGCGAACTCCGGCTCGTTCTGCGCCGTGAGATCCGTGAGGGTGATGCCCTCCTGCCCGTACGCCCTGATCGCCTTGACCAGGTAGTCGGCGTACGCCTGGTAGTGCTCGGTCCGCAGGCTGCCGCCGTTGAGCGAGTTGTTCGTCTTCATCCAGGCCGGGGGCGACCAGGGTGAGCCCATGAAGCGGATGGCCGGATTGACGGCGGTGGCCTGCTTCAGGACCGGGATGATCTGGTCCCGGTCCCGGTCGATGGAGAAGGCGCCCCGGGTGTCCTCGTACGTGTACGCGTTGCCGTTCGCGTCGAAGTCGGTGCTTCCCAGGGGCTGGCGCAGGTAGTTGAGCCCGATGCCGTCGCCCTCCGTGGAGAAGAGCGACTTCAGCACCGTGGTGCGCTGCGCCTGGGGGAGGCTCTGCAGGAGATGGGCGGAGGCGCCCGTCACCGAGGCCCCCGCGCCGGTGAACCTCTGGCCCTTGCTGCCCGCGTCGATGCGGATGTCCACCGGCTGCGGGGTCCCGGTGAAGGGGACGCTCCCGTCCGGGGTGAGCTTCTTGGAGCCGTCGGGCGTGGTGACCCACACCTGGGCGGCCGGGTCGGCCGCACGGGCGGTTCCGACGGCGCCGTTGACACCGAGTGCGGCGACGGTCACGACGAGCGCGGCGCCTGCCGCGCGCGCTCTGAAACGCAGGGGAGTGGAGCTTGGCATGGTTGCGGCTCTCCTTGGGTTCGTACCTGCTGACAGGCGGCACCCCGGCCGGCGGAGGGCGCGGCGGACGCCTCGCTCCGGGCGTGCCGGTCACAAGAGGGCGGGACAACGGCATGAAAGCACACCCACTAAGTGGTTAGTAAGTAGTCTGCTCCGGTGTTCTTCCCCGCCGCCCCGAAGATCTTCCCCGGGCCTCCGGCAGGCTTAAGGTGAACCGGTGAGCAATCAGTCAGTGGGCAGACAGACGCGCCGCCCGGCCAAGCCCCGTACGCCGCGCAGCCCCGAAGCCCGGCAGCGACAGCAGGACATCCTGGCCATCGCCATGGACACCTTCGCCGCCCGTGGCTACAACAACGCCTCGCTCGCCGAGATCGCGGACCGCGTCGGACTCACGCAGGCCGGAGTGCTGCACTACTTCCGCTCCAAGGCCCTGCTCCTCACCAGCGTGCTCGAACTGCGCGACCAGCGGGACATCGAGCAGCTCGGCCCCGACCGCCCCCAGGGGCTGGAGTTCCTGCGCCACCTGGTGAACACCGCGCTGCGCAACGCCGAGCGCGAGGGCATCGTCCGGCTGTACGCGGTGCTCTCGGCGGAGTCCGTCACCGACGACCACCCCGCCCAGGACTACTTCCGCGACCGCTACGACGGGCTGCGCGCCTTCGTCGCCGACGCCCTGCGCGAGGCCTGCGAGCTGCCCGCCGAGCAGGCGGACCTGACCCGCGACGCGGCCAACGCGATCATCGCGGTCATGGACGGCCTGCAGGTCCAGTGGCTGCTGTCACCGGAATCCGTGGACATGGCCGCCTCGACCGATCTCGTGGTCACCTCGCTGCTGGCGACCCTCGCCCCCGACCGTTTCGGCCCGGCCGCCGTCGGCTGACCCCGAGGCTCCGAACGCCCGATGGTGCGGGGAGTGCACCGGCTTCACCCACTGCACCAAAGGCTAGGCTGGCGACATGACCACCGCTGAACTCCCCGAGTGCGGCGTCGCCCGCTTCCTCGTCCTGCTCGGCGGCCCCTGGGCCACCCTGATCGTGCGCGAGCTGCTGCACGGGCCGCACCGCTTCACCGAACTGCGCGACGCCCTCCCGGGCATCAGCCCGCACACCCTCACCAGCAGACTGCGCCAGTTCGAGGCCAACGGTCTCGTCACCCGCACCGCGTACGCGGAGATCCCCCCGCGCGTCGAGTACCGGCTGACCCCCGTCGGCGAGGGACTGCGCGAGGTCCTCGACGCCATGGCGGCCTGGGCCGTATCGATTCCGGAGCCCGCCGACACCCCTTCATGACGAAGGGCCCCGGCCGGAACAGGCTCAGAATTCAAGCCCGTTGCGCGAGGCCAGCTGCAACAGGACCGGGATCAGGGCGGGTTCGAGCCCCAGCGCGGTGAAGGTCAGAGGCGGCCTGCCGTGCCGCTCCAGCTCAACCCGGTGGAAGGCCATGAGAAGCGACGCGCCACTCATCCTGCGCAGCCCGGTCACCTCACGCCACACCACCGCGTCCCGCACCCCGCCGAGCGGACCGGTGACGGCGATGCCGCCCCGGTGCAGCCGGCACTGGTTGCCGCCGAGCCGGGCCACGAGGGCGCGCCACACCAGCCTCAGCCCGAACAGGAGAAGCACCACGGCCGCCGCCACCGCGCCCTTCAGCAGGGCGGAGTTCGGCCTGATCCAGATCAGCGCGACGATCAGGACGACCACCAGCAGGGTGATGGTCCGCAGCGCGAACTGGGCGAGTACTCCGGGCACCCTCACGGCGTTGTACGTGCCGATCCGCTGCCCCAACTCCGGTCCGCTCCTGGTCTGCCACACGGTGAACCGCCCCTTCGCCATCGCTGCCACCAGCCCCGCCGTGCCCTCGGCCGAGCGAACGGCGGGCCCGGACGGTCGCGCGCCCTTCCCTCCGACGCCGCCGTGCGCCCGACGCTATGGGGGACCGCGACATGACACCAGCGACTGGATCGCATGGAACCCATGCGCGGAAGGAATGTGATCGGAGAGGATGCTCGTTGACCGCGCAACGCGCAACGCGCAACGCGCAACGCGCAACGCGCGACGGGCACAGCGGCAGGGCGGCAGGGGGAAGACATGTGGGACAACGCATCGCTCCAGTTGCTCGTCACCGTGGTCGAGACCGGATCGTTCACACAGGCGGCGGCCCGGCTCAACTACACGCAGTCCGCGGTGTCCCGGCGGATCGCCGCACTGGAACACCAGGCGGGCGGGCCGCTGCTCGAACGGCTCCCGCGCGGCGTACGGCTCAACCCCGCTGGCCGCGTGCTGCACCGACACGCCGTGGAGGTGCTGGACCGCCTGGCACGCGCCGAGCGGGACCTCACCGCGCTGCACGCCGGAGACGGCGGGCCGCTGCACACCGGGGCGTTCCCCACCGCCAACATCACCCTCCTGCCGGCCGCGCTCCGGGCCCTGGCGGACGCCCGGCCCCACCTAGAGGTGGCGGCGGTGGAGAGCCCTACCGGCACGCTGATGCGGCGTCTCGCGGACGGAACGCTGGACCTCGCCGTCGTGAGCGACTACCCGTACGGTCTGCCCCTGGCCGACGGCATCACGACGACCGCGCTGTGCGAGGACGAACTGCTCGTCGCCCTGCCGCGCCGGCACCCCCTGGCCGGGGCCGAGGCCGTCGACCTGTACGAACTGCGCGACGAGGCATGGATCCAGAGCGCGTACGGCGACCGCCCCACGATGCTCGCCGACGCCTGCGCCCGAGCGGGCTTCACCCCGAGAAGGCTCCTGCGGATCGCCGGATGGTCGGGGAAGTTCGGCTACGCGGCCGCCGGGCTCGGCGTGGCCCTGGTCCCCTCACTTGCGGCCCGTGCGGTCCCCGGAGAGCTCGTCCTGCGCCCCCTCACCGACCCCGCCCTGCGCCGGGCCGTGCACGTGGCCCTGCCCGCGGCGCCGCTCCCGGCGGCCCTGGCCCTGCGGGAGTTCCTGCGCGAGGCGGCCGAGAAGCACATCCGGCCCGGCTCACCGGGGTGAGCCGGCCCGCACCCCGTTCGCCGCCGGGGAGTCCGGCCCCGCGCCCGCCCCGTCGTCCCGCCCACCCCCGTGGCCGACCGTCGACCCCAGGTGTACGTCCAGGGCGCGGACGAGCCAGTCGTGCGCGGACCCCGGGGTCGGCTCGGGGCGGCCGCCCGGAGCGCTGATCACCTCGGCCGTCAGCTCCCAGTACCGGTCGATCCGCGGATCCGCCGCGAGCCGGCCGGCCAGCACCCGGCGGAAGCCGGCCGTGTCCCGGGTGTCGTACGTGCTCGCGTACGCGTCCACGAACCCGTCCAGCGCCTCCCCGGGACCGGGTGCCGAGCCGCCGCGCATCTCTCCGCCCGCCAGGTCGTAGGCCTGCGCGAGCCCCGCGTACAGCACGGACGAGGTGCGGGCCCCCGCGCCGCCGTGCGCCCTGGGCTGCCAAGGGCTGCTGCCCCCGCCGTCGCACGGACGGGTCACGAAGGCGTGCAACCGGGCGAAGGCGAGGACCTGGGTCGGCCGGGGATCATCGGGCGGATGCGGCACCGCCCGCTCCAGGAACGCGCCGACCGACCGGGCGGGCATCCGGGGCGGCAGCCACGCACGCCAGAAACGGGCCAGCGGGGCGGTGCTCGGCGGCACGGCGACCGCCCCGACCAGCCGCAGCCGGTCGGGCCGTTCGGCCGGCGGGCACTCCTGCACCAGCCGGAGCGCGGCCTCCCGCCAGCGCAGCGCGGCGAGCTCGGATCCCAGCGCGCGCAGCCGTCCGGCCACGGCGTCCTCCAACGCGTCCCCGGTCCCCGCCCCGCCCTGCGCGTCCTGCTCGTCGAGGATGCGGCGCACCTCGGGAACCGACAGATCCAGACCGCGCAGGGAGCGGATCATGCGCAGCCGCTCCACGGCCTCGGGGCCGTACCGCCGGTGCCCGCCCGTGCTGCGGGACGTCTCCGGCAGCAGCCCGCCGTCCGAATAGAAGCGGACGGTCTTGACGCTCACGCCCGCGTGCTCGGCCAGTTCACCGATGGTGCACAAGCCGTCGTAAGACGAGAACACTTGAACCTCCACCAGGGGGAGTTCCTACGGTACCGGCGAGCGCCGCCGGGGGATCGGGCCGGGGCGCGGAAGACCGTAGGACGAGGAGGGACCATGACCGTATTCATTCTGGTGGCCGGGGCGTTCACCGGCCCGCACGTGTGGCGGGACACCGCAGCCCGGCTGACCGCGCGAGGCGCCGAGCCGCACACGGTGGCGCTCACCGGGCTCGGCGGGCGCCCCGCAGAGCCCGGCCGGGCCGTCGACCTGGAGACCCATGTCGCGGACGTGCTCGCCGTGATCGACTCGGTGACGGCGGAGTCCGACCAGGAGATCGTGCTCGTCGGGCACGACTACGGCATCCACCCGGTGCTCGGCGCGGCCGACCGGCGGGCCGCTTCGGTCGCCCGGATCGTCCATCTGGACGCCGGAATGCCGCGGGACGGCGTCCCGGCTTTGGCAGTGGTGCCGGACCAGGGCCTGCGGAAGGAGTTGGCGGAGCGGGCCGCCAGCGGGACCGGAAGCGATCTGGAGCCCCCGGCCCGGGACGCGTGGTCCCGCTGGGGGAGCACCGCAGGGCTTTCCGGGGCCGCGATCGAGGGGCTCACGGCCCTGGCGTCGCCGCAGCCGCTGGGCACGCTGCTCCAGCCGCTGCGGCTCACCGGAGCCGTGGCCGCGGTGCCCGTGACCGGGGTGCTGTGCACCGGCAACGGGCCGGGCGTCGAGGTGCTCCAGATCATGGTGGACGTCGGCGATCCCGCCGTCCGGGCCCTGGCGGAGGCCCGGGTCGCCTTCTTCGAACTGCCGACGGGGCACTGGCCGATGCTGTCCTGCCCCGCCGCGCTGGCCGATGTCCTGATCGAGGCCGCGTCCGGCGGGGGCCACCGGCTGACCCCGGCCGACGCCGCCCGACCGCCCGCCCACCTGCGGCCGTTCCTGCTCGACGCTCCCGCTCGGCCACGCGAACGGACCGGGAACATCGATCTGTACCTGCCGGACGGGCCGGGGCCGCACCCGGCGGTGCTGTTCGTGCACGGCGGCCCGGTGCCCGCCGAGGCACGGCCCACGCCCCGCGACTGGCCGACCCTGAAGGGATACGCCCACCAGGTGGCGGGGCAGGGGGCCGTGGGCGTGACGCTGGACCACCGCCTGCACGCCGTGACCGACTACGAACGGGCCGCCGCGGACGTGGCCGACGCGGTGGAGCGGGTGCGTGCCGATCCGCGGGTGGACGAGGACCGGGTCGCCCTGTGGTTCTTCTCGGGCGGCGGCCCGCTCCTCGCGGACTGGCTGGCGACGCCCCCGCCATGGCTGCGCTGCGTGGCGGCGAACTACCCGATCCTCGCGCCGCTGCCGAGCTGGGGGGTGACCGACGCCCGGTTCCACCCGTCCCGGGCGATCGCTCGCGCGGGCGAGCTGCCGGTGGTGCTGGTCCGGGCGGGCCGGGAGAGCGCCGAGATCGCCGCGACCGTCGGGGAGTTCCTGACCGAGGCCGGGCGCTGCGGGGCGAACGTCGAGGTCATCGACGTACCGGAGGGGCGTCACGGCTTCGAGACGCTGGACGCGACCGACGCGACGCGCGCGGCCGTGCACCGGGCGGTGGGCGCGGTGCTGGCCCGCCTCACGGACTGAGCCGCCGCGCCGGAGGGTCCCCGGAGGCCCGCTCCGGGGACCCGCACCGGAACTCCGGGGTCGGTCCGCACGGGAGAGCTACAGCCCGATGTCCTCCAGCCATCCGCCGGTCGTCCGCGGAGCGAGGCCGAGCCGCTTCTGTGCCGACTGTTCGGGCGTGATCACGTTGTCCGTGAGCCTGCCGAGCGCCTGGTAGAGACCGGCCACTCCGGTGGCGGCCCCTTCGCCGATGAAGGGTGCGAGGGAGGCGCCGAAGGACGCGGGGGCGATCGCCTCGTAGGTCACGTTCTGTCCCAGCCGGGTGCCGAACGCCTGCGCCAACTGGGGGCCGGTCAGCGCCGGATACTGCCCCACGGCGATGGTGCCCGTCACGTCCGGGCGGTGGAAGAGGCCGGCCACGGCGTCGGCGACGTCCAGGTGCGAGGCCCACGAGACGGGGAAGTCGGCGCGCAGCGGGTAGCGCAGCACGCCCTCCTCACGGACCGCTCGGGCGATCGGCGGCAGCAGCAGGTTCTCCAGGAACAGCCGCGGTGCTACCACCGCGTGGGACACCTGGCTCTCCGCCAGTCCGGCGATCAGCACCGAGACCGCGCTGTCGGCAGGTTCGGCGAGAGCGCCCCCACCGGAGCCGCTGGTGGAGAACACCACCCGCGCCGGTGCGGCCTCGCGGACGGCGGCGACGATGTTGTGCGCGTAGCGCCGCCGGTCCTCCTCCTCGCCCAGGGGCAGATGGACGAAGACGCCCGCGGCGCCGCGGTAGGCGTCGGCGAGCCTTTCGGCCGAGGAGCAGTCGGCCGCGACCACGCGCGCGCCGCCGACAGTGGCGTCGGCGTCGCGGGTCAGGGCCACGACGGGCTCGCCCGCGGCGGCGAGAGCGGAGACGACGGGGGAACCTTGGGCGCCTGTCGCGCCATGGATCACATAGGACATGGGGCTATTAGTGCATGCGGTGCATCAGTTACATCAACTGCACCATTATTGGTGCGGTGCGGTGCGGTGCGGTGCGGTGCGGTGCGGTGCGGTGCGGTGCGGTGCGGTGCGGTGCGGTGCGGTGCGGTGACGCGAAGAGGTGGGGGGCCGGCCGGGAACGTCGTCGACCGGCCCCCGCTCTGCCTATTCGATGACCAGCTCGACGTCGATGTTGCCCCGCGTGGCCTTGGAGTACGGGCAGTAGGCGTGCGTGGCCTCGACCAGCTTCTGTCCGACCTCGCCCGCGAGGGAGTCCGGCAGCTCCACGCGCATGACCACCGCGAGCCCGAAGCCGTCGCCGTCCTTGCCGATGGAGACCTCGGCGGTCACGGAGGCGTCCTTGGTGTCGACCTTCAGCTCGCGGCCGACCGCGGCCATCGCGCTGGCGAAACAGGCCGCGTAGCCGGCGGCGAAGAGCTGTTCGGGGTTGGTGCCCTTGCCGTTGCCGCCGAGGGCCGGGGGCATGGCGAGGGGCAGGTCGACCTGACCGTCCGAGCTCACGGCACGGCCCTCGCGGCCGTTGGCGGTGGCGGCGGCGGTGTACAACGCGTCCATGGGTGACCCTCCTCTGGGGCCCCGACCGGGATGGTCGCGGCCACGGCCATAAAGATTGCACACAATTAAGTTGTGCGCAATGCAATGGCGTGGTCGGCGGTACGCTGGTTTCATGACCACCGCTCCGAGCGCCTCCCCCGACCTCTCCGCCGTCCCCGACGCGGACCTGCTGCGACTGGACCACCAGGTCTGCTTCTCGCTGCACGCCGCGTCGCGGGCGTTCGGCGGCTTCTACCGGCAGGCGCTGAAGGACCTCGGGCTCACCTACTCGCAGTACCTGGTGATGCTGGTCCTGTGGGAGCAGGGACCGCAGCCGGTCAAGGCCATCGGCGAGCGTCTCCACCTGGACTCCGGGACCCTCTCGCCGCTGCTGAAGCGGCTGGAGACGGCCGGACTGGTCCGGCGCGAGCGCAGCCGGGAGGACGAACGCTCCGTCCTGATCGACCTGACCGACGAGGGCACGCGACTGCGTGAGCGCGCCCTGTCCGTCCCCCGTGGCGTGCTCGCCGCCACGGGCCTGTCCCTGGACGAGGTCCTCGGCCTGCAGAAGGTCCTCGGCCGTCTCACCACCGCCCTGGGGGAGGCCGCCGACGCCTACTGAGCCGCCCTCGGCTCAGTCGTCGCCGTGGGTCAGGGCGTCGGCGATGCGTTCGGCGACGGCCCGCCGCAGCTCGGGGGTCAGTCGCTCCGTGGTCAGGGATTCGTACAGCCACAGGCCGTCGGCCGCGAGGCGGACGATGAACCGGTCGAGCGCGGCCGGGTCGCCGGCCGCCGATGCCGGGGACGGCGCCCACCGTTCCGTCACGGCATCCCAGACGGCCGCGTGCGCGGTGTTCGTCGACCCCTCGAGCATGAGCAGCAGTTCGGCCCGTGTGGCGCTCTGGATGGCGACCCGGGTGTAGGCGGCCAGCCGTTCGCCCCGGGTGGCCTCGGCGGCGGGCTTCCCCGCCGCCGCCACCAGGTCGGCTTCCCACTGGTCGGCCAGGTGCTGGTGGATCGCCTGGACCAGCTCCTCGCGCGAGGCGAAGTGGTAGAGCAGGCCGCCCTTCGTCAGTTCGGCCTCCGCGGCGACCGAGTCGAAGGTGACGCTCTTGACGCCTTCACGCTGGACGACCCGGGTGGCGGCTTCGAGGATCTGGGTTCGCTTGCTGGTGCGCATGGAGTGCTCCCGTTCCGTCGGGTCAGTGGTGTGCCGGGCCGGACAGCGCCGAGCCGGGGCCGTGGCGGCGCAGCAGGAGGCCGGTCACCAGGGCGCCGACGGCGAGAACGGCGGCGACCACGATCATCACGGCGAGATACGCGCCGTCGAACGCTTCGGACGCGGCGGTGACCAGCGGGGTGTTGGCCCCCGCCCCCTCGCCGGCCAGCGCGAGCGCGCTGTCGAGGCTGTCGCGCGCCCGGTCGGACACCCCTGCGGGGAGGTCGATGGTCGCGGAGTACACGGCGGTCAGCAGGCTGCCGAGGAGGGCGACCGCGACGAGGCTGCCGAATTCGTAGGACACCTCCTCGACGGACGAGGCCATGCCCGCCCTGCGGGCCGGCACGTTGCCCATGATCGCACTGGAGGCGACGGACATGGCCGCGCCGAGACCGCTGCCGGTAATGATCAGCCCGGTGACGAGGAGACCCATGCTGGTGGCGAAGTTCATCAGGACCAGCACAGTGCCCACGGTGCCGAGAGCGAGGCCTCCGGTGATGAGGGGCAGCAGGCCGACCCGGTGGAGGATCGCGCCCCCGAGCATCGCCGTGGGGAACGCGCCGACGGCGACGGCCGCGACGAGGAACCCGGCCCGCAGCGGGGTGAAACCCTCCACGAGCTGGAAGCGCTGGGTGGTGACGAGCTGGATGCCGGCGATGGCGAACAGGGAGAATCCGGCGGCCAGCACCCCCGCGAGGAAGGCCCGGTTGCGGAAGATCGCGAAGTCCAGCAGGGGATAGGGCAGGCGATGCTGACGCCGGGCGAACGTCCACCCGCCGAGCACGGCCGCGAGGACGGCGGTGGCGATGACCGCCGGGGCGGGGTCGGTCTTCGCCGTCTCCTTGATGGCCATGACGAGGCCGACCAGGGCGACGAGCGCCAGGAGCGAGGAGAGGAGGTCCCAGCGTTTCGAGGGGTCCGGGTCGTTCGGGGGAGCGAGGACCAGCGTGGCGGCGACCGCCGCGACGACGACGGGGATGTTGATGATGAAGACCGATCCCCACCAGAAGTGCTGCAACAGGATCCCGCTGATGATCGGGCCCAGCGCGCTGCCCACGACCGCCATGGTTCCCCAGATCGCGATGGCCATGTTGCGTTCGCGCTCGTCGTCGAAGGTGACGCGGATCAGGGCCAGGGTGGCGGGCATCATCGCGGCCGCCCCGACGGCGAGGAAGGCCCGTGCGGCGATCAGGGCCTCCGGGCTGGTGGAGAACGCCGCGACGAGTGAGGCCACGCCGAAGACCGCGAGGCCGATCAGGAACATCCGCCGGTGCCCCACCCGGTCACCGAGCGTGCCGCTGCCCAGCAGCAGGCCGGCCATCACCACCGGGTAGGCGTTGATGATCCAGAGCCCCTCGGAACTGCTCGCGCCGAGATCCTCCACCAGTGTCGGCAACGCCGCGTACAGGATGGAGTTGTCCAACGTGATCAACAGAAGCCCCGCGCTCACCACTGCAAGGAGCAGCCAGCGCCGCCTCGTGCTGATGATCATTTCCCTGCACCTCGCTGTGAGAACCGAACGGACCGGACGGACTCCATAACTGTACCTTTCGAAAGGTACAGTTATGGAGTCGGTCAATGACAGTTAATCCTGTCGAAACCATCAATGACAAAATAACTTGCCGTTGGTGCGGAGCCGCAGTTAAATGTGTCGCATGGACGATGTGAGGGCGATCCCGACCCCTGATCAGAGCGATGAGAACTTCTGGGCCACGGTCCTGACCCCGGTGGACCCCGCCTGGAACGAGCCCGGTGACGACGACACGTTCGCGATGGACGAGCACGTCCTCGACGCGGTCCGTGCGCTGGCGGAACGGATCTCGACCCGCGCACTGGCCTACCGCACCGCCGGCAAACCCTTCGACGCCGCACTCATGGCCGCCCCCGACGTGCAGTTGGCGGTGTTGCGGTCGCTCCACGAAGCCAAGCGGTCCGTCGACCGGCTGGCCGAGAGCGCGGCGACCGTCGCCGGGCGCGGCGGAGCCAGCTACTCCCAGCTCGGCGCGGCATGGGGCGGCATCAAGCGCCAGTCGGCCCGCCTCAAGTGGCCCCACGCGGTACCCAAGAAGTCCGCCAGCGAGTCCATCCCCCTCCACTACGCGGGCGGCGACGCCGTCATCCACCACGACCCGGGCGCCGACGCCTGGTGGTACACCGCCACGGGCGCGGACCGGCAGGAGGACGAGTCGGACGCCGTCCACGGCACCTCCGCCGAGGCCATCGCGCGGGCCACCGAGTTCCTGCTGACGCACGCCCGGCCCGCACGGCCCGGCACCGTCTGACCCAGGAGACGGCACGCTCACGCCCCCGGCGCGCCCCGGCAGGAGGGAACGGGGCGCGCCGAACGGCCTGGCGGGGATTCCCGCACCGCACTACCTTCTCCGGTGTGGATCTCTTCTCACACGCGTGGAAAGCGCTGCGCACGGCGGTCGCCGAACTGTCCGACGAGGACTTCGCGCGGCCGTCCGGCTGTGCCGGCTGGCTCGTACGGGACCTGGTGTGCCATCTGGTCATCGACGCGCAGGACGTCCTGATCACCCTGGTCACGCCCGCCGAGACGGAACCGACCCGTGACGCGGTGGCCTACTGGACCGTCGCCGCCGCGCCGCCCACCGGTGACGACCCGCTCGACGCCCTGACCGTACGGCTGGCCGCGGCGTACGAGGACCCGGCTCTGCTCACGTTCCACCTCGACGACGTCGGCTCCGCCGCCGGCCGCGCCGCCCGGCTCGCCGATCCGGACCTCCGGGTCAGCACCTGCGGGGAGGTCCTCACCGCGGGCGACTACCTCGGCGCGTACGTACTGGAGTGGACGCTGCACCACCTCGACCTGGTCATGCACCTCCCGGACGCGGTAGGGCCGCCCCCGGAAGGGCTCGCCCGCTCACGCGAGATGGTCGAGAAGATCGGCGGGGCCCCGTTCCCCGCGTCGTTCTCCGACGAGGACGTGTTGCTCGTCGGCACCGGACGGCGTGCCCCGACCGACGCCGAGACCGCCGAACTGGGGGAACTGGCCGCCGTCCTCCCGCTCGTCCTGGGCTGATGCCCCGGAGGAGCGGGCGCCTCCCTCAGTCCCCGTCGGCCGCGCAGGTGCTGTCGGCCCCGCCGGTCCCGCGGCTAAAGGACCACGCCTCGATGTCCCGGTAGCGGATCGGCCCCGGGCCGCGCCCGATGTTGCTGCCGACCAGGTGAAGGCGCCCGGCCTGCCAGCTCCGGCCGGCGAACGTGGTGAGCCCGGCGGCAGCCTCCACGGTGGCCGCGTGGTCGCCCCGGCGGGAGCGGGCCAGCGTGAGATGGGGCCGCAGCGGCCGGTCCGGGAAGGGGACGCCGCATTCCCTGACGACGGCGCGTACGGCGGTGGCGAGATCGCGCAGCCCCGCGAGGTCCCCCGCGATCCCGCTCCACAGCACCCGCTCGTCGAAGTGCCCGCCGCCGTGCAGCGCCAGCGTCAGGGGCCGTCGTCGCGCCGCGAGCCGGGCGAGCGGAGGCATCAGGGGCGGAACGGCGGTGACCGGGAGCTCGCCGAGGAACGCCAGAGTGATGTGCCAGTCCTCGACGCGGTTCCACCGCATGCGGGGGTAGGCGTCATAGGCCGGACGCAGCGCCCGCGCCAGCTCTTCCTTCGCGTCGTCGGGCGGAGCGAGCGCCAGGAACACGCGGGTCGTCGTGGCCCGGACGCGCGCGTCCGCAGGGGGGCCGGTCACGGCTTCGAGCGGTTCGTTCACCTGCCGTACCGTACGTGCCTGCCCTGCCCCCGCCACGACGCGGGGCGACAACGGCCTCGGGCCCCGGAGGGCGGAGCGGGCCGGATCTCACGCTCCGCTCAACCATGGCCAAGAGTTCGTCAAGGGAGAGCCAAGACTTGTCCGGCACGAAAAGGCTTACGTGGCCCAGGAGTTAGCGTCCGGGCGTGAAAACGACCGCACCTGTCTCGACGTCGGCGGAGCCCACCCGCCGCACGCTGCTCCGCGCCTCCGCCGCGGGAGGCGTGCTCATGGCCGGCGCCGCGCCGGTCGGCGCCGCCACCCGGACCACCGCACCGGCCCCGGCCACGCCCGCCACTCCCGCCGAAGCCCTGGCGGCGCTCGCCCAGGGCAACCGCCGCTGGCGCACCTTGCACCAGCGGCACCCGCACGAGTCGCGCACCGTGCGGCATTCGCTGGTGTCCGGCCAGAATCCCTTCGCGCTGATACTCGGCTGCATAGACTCCCGCGTTCCGCCGGAGCTGGTGTTCGACCAGGGGCTCGGCGACCTCATGACCGTACGGTCCGCCGGTGAGGTCCTGGACGAGGCGGTGCTCGGGAGCATCGCCTACGGCGTCCTGGAGCTCGGCATTCCGCTGGTTCTGGTCCTCGGACACCAGGCGTGCGGGGCCGTCGCCGCCGCCGTCCACGCCGAGGAGTCGGGCGAGCAACTGCCCGCGCACATCCAGTACGTGGCCGACCAGATCAAACCGGCGATCGACCACACCCAGCACGGCGACGCGCGCGTGGACGCCACGGTCAGCGCCCAGGTGGAGCTGGTCCGTTCGCGCCTGGCCGGCGAGCCCGACCTCGCCGCGAAGGTGGCCTCGGGAGAGCTGGAGATCGTCGGCGCGCGCTACGAACTGAACACACAGCTGGTCCACCGCGTCGGCGGATCCGCCAGGGCGGACCGACACCGCTCCAGGTGAGCCGAACCGCCGCCCGGTCGCACCCCGGCCCCGGGGCGCGACCGGGCGGCGGGGCCGGTGGCAGCCTGCCGCAGACCCGGGGGCCCCGCCCGGCGGCGTGGAAGGATGGGCGCATGGGGTCACGACTGCCGTGGGGGGACGCGTTACGCGCCGAACTGGGCGCTCCGAGGCGCTCGCGGCGGCTCAGCAGCAGCCCGCGCTCACGTGTGTGGCGTGTCGAGACGGCGGGGGCGCCGGTGGTGGTGAAGCAGATCGTCGGCGGCTCCGACGCCGACGAACGGTACGCCCGCGAAGTGGCCGCGCTGCGGCTCGCGGCCGGAACCGACCCGCCCGTGGTGCCCGCCCTGCTGAGCACCGCCCCCGAGGAGCGGGTGCTGGTCCTGGAGTATCTGGAGCACCGACGCCCCTCCGGCGACTGGATCGTCGACTACGCGGCGGCACTGGCCCATCTGCATGCCGCCGGCCGCCCCGAGCACGCCGACGTGCTGCCCCGCTGGCAGGGCCCGGACGAGGCCGACGTCGCGTCCTTCCTCGGGCTGGCCGCGGCTCTCGACGTTCCCGTCCCGCCCGCAGTCCCCGGCGAGCTGCACGACCTCGTGCACCGGCTCGGCCGGGCACCCGGCCACGCCCTCCTCCACGGCGACCCGTGCCCCGGCAACGACCTGCACACCACCGGCGGGACCAGGTTCATCGACTTCGAACAGGCCTCACTGGGCAGTGGGCTGGTCGAACTCGCCTACCTGCGCATCGGCTTCCCGACGTGCTGGTGTGTCACCACGGCACCCGCTCCGCTGCAGGAACGCGCGGAGAGCGCCTATCGCACGGCCTGGCGCACCGCGACGGGCACGGACCTCCACGGCGACCTCACCGACCCCTGCGCCGGCTGGCTGCTGCGCGGCGACGCCCTGGTCCAGAGGGCCCACCGCGGCAGCACCGATCACCTGGCCAGGATCCCGGAACGGGACTGGAAGTGGGGCACGGCGACCGCCCGGCAACGACTCGTCCACCGGCTCGGCGTCGTCGGCCCGATGACAGCCGGCCGCGACGGGCTGAGCGGGCTGAGCGCACTCTGCGCGCAGCTGCGCCGGACCATGCTCACCCGCTGGCCCACCCTCCGCCCCGTTCCCGCGCAACGCCCGTGAGGTGAGACCCGCCCACCGCACGGGGTGAGCCGCCCGGCGGCTGGAAGCCCGCTACGGGCGTCGCCGCGTGATCAGGACCGCCGGTGTACGGCGTGCACCGGTCCGGAGGAGCCCGCCCTGACCACGGCCTGAGCCGGTGCGCCCGGCCCGGCTCAGGAAACGGCTGCGGCGGCTCGTTCCGTGGCGTCATTGGCGTCCGGGGCGTCAGTCGCATCCGGGCCGGCGGGCCGCGAGGAGCTCGCCGAGGTGCGGGCGGGAGACAGGGGCCCCCGGGCCAGGACGTAGAGGAACAGGGCGGCCATGACGGCGACCCCCGCCCACATGGCGTTCTGCCAGCCGTCGACGAACGACTGCCGCGCGACGAGGACCAGTTCCTGCGCGTGGACGCCGGCGCCGTTCGCCGCCTCGACCGCGTTGGCGACGCCTTCGCGCGCGGCGTCGGCCGGGCCCTCGGGAAGGTCGGTGAGCCGGGAGTCGATGGCGCTGCGATAGCCGGCGGACAGCAGCGCACCGAGGAGGGCGACACCGAGCGCCGTGCCGAACTCCCGCGTCACGTCGTTCAGCGCGGACGCGACCCCCTGGCGCTCGCGGGGGAGCGCACTGGTGATGGCTTCGGTGGACGGCGTCATCGACAGGCCCATGCCGAGGCCCATCGCCAACATGCCGGGAAGCACGGACAGATAGCCGCCGTCCACGGAGACGATCCCGGCCATGAGCGCGAGCCCCGCGCCCGCCAGCAGGATCCCCGTGGCCATGGTCGCGCGGGCGCCGATCCGCCCGGCCAGGTGCGGCGCGAGACCCGAGGCCAGCATCATCAGGACGGCCATGGGCATGAGGGCCAGCGTGGACAGCAGCCCCGACCAGCCGAGAACGGCCTGGAGGAACGGGAAGAGGACCACGAAGATGCCCGCCTGGACCCCGAAGACCACCAGGAGGGTGATCGACCCCCCGGCCAGTCCGCGCTCGCCGAACAGGCGTACGTCCAGGAGCGCCGCGTCCCTGCGGCGCAGCTCCGCCACCACGAAGCCGACGGCGGCGAGCACTCCGACGACCAGGGCGAGCAGCGTCACGGGTGCGGTCCAGCCGCGCTCCGGTCCTTCCTGAAGGGCGAAGATGAGGCCGACCACGGCGACGACGGAGGTCAGCGCGCCGACGACGTCGAACCCGTGCCCGGACGCCTCGCGGGAATCGGGAACGGACCGCAGCGTCATGACGAGAGCGAGGGCGCCGAGTGCCGACGGCAGGACGAACAGCCACCGCCAGGTCGCCACGTCGACCAGCGCGGCGGACAGGAACATGCCCAGAACACCACCGCCTCCGGCGACCCCGGTCCACACGCCGATCGCCCGTCCCCGCTCCTTCTCGGGGAAGGTCGAGGTGATCACGGCCAGGGTGATGGGCATGATCATCGCCGCGCCCACCCCGCTGAGCAGCCGTGCGGCGAGCATGACCTCGGCCGACGGGGCGAGGCCGGCCGCCGCACTGGCCACACCGAAGACGATCAGGCCGGTCAGCAGCATGGGCTTGCGGCCGAGCCGGTCGCCGATCGCGCCCAGCGGCAGCAGGAGAGCGGCCAGGCTGAGGGTGTAGATGTTGATGATCCACAGAATCGTGCTCTGCGAGGCGTCGAAGGCGACGGCCAGGTCGGGCTGGGCGACGTTGAGCCCCGAGACCGAGGCGATGACGGCCATCAGGGCGATGCACACGGTGATCAGAATCGTGCGGCGCTGACGCGCGTCGGGCACGCCCTCACCGGACGCGCCCGGGACGCCGTCCGGATCGACGCTCACCGGGCCGGACTGGTTCGTACTCATGGATTCCTCTCGACAGGCGCGGAACATCAGGTGCGGAACAGCAGGCGCGGAACGACAGCAGGAGTGTCGGAGGCCGCCTCGATGGCCGCCTCGGTGCCGACGGAGCCGAGGTCGGTGTTCTCCGGTGCTCGGGATGCGGCAGGGGCACCAGCCATGGCGTTGCCTCCGTCCGTGCCGGGCCCTCTTCTTGGGGGCCGAACACGAACGACGCTAAACGCGGCTTGCCTCTATCGCATACGCTTATGCCTATGACGCAAGAAGATGGTGAGCTGGACAGCCTGGTACGCAAACGCATCCGCGCCCTGCGCGTGGCCCAGGGCTGGTCGCTGGAGGAGCTGGCCGCCCGCGCGAAGGTCAGTCAGTCCACGCTCAGCCGCATCGAGAACGGCCGGCGCCGCCTGGCCCTCGACCAGCTCGTCACGCTCGCCCGCGCCCTCGACACCTCGCTCGACCAGCTGGTCGAGACCGCCACCGACGACATCG
Source organism: Streptomyces sp. NPDC020884 (assembly GCF_044333935.1). Classification (NCBI taxonomy): domain Bacteria; kingdom Bacillati; phylum Actinomycetota; class Actinomycetes; order Kitasatosporales; family Streptomycetaceae; genus Streptomyces; species Streptomyces sp. NPDC020884. The sequence continues at coordinate 424,502 of NZ_JBIRRY010000007.1, forward strand.
TCTCCAGCCCGATGATCGACGGGGCCCGCGGTCAGATGCGGTGGCCGATCAAGGCGGAACCCGGCATGACCGTCATCCGTCAGCGCATGACCGAGCCGCCGCCCGACAGCCCCGCGCGTCTGCGCGCGCATCCGGGCCGTGAGTGGCTCGTCGTTCTCTCCGGTACCGCGACCCTGCTCCTGGGCAACCGGCGCCTGCGGATCGAGACGAACCAGGCGGCGGAGTTCCCCACGATGCTCCCGCACGCGATCGGCGCCGAGGGCGGGCCGTGCGAGGTGCTGGGCATCTTCGACCGGGACGCCCGCCGCGGTCACCAGCGAGGCGAAGGCGCGGAGAAGGGCAACCGCCCGGACCCGTCCGGGCAGAGCCCGGCGTGACGAGCGAAAGCGTGGGGTCGAAGACGCCGGTGCCGGGACCGGGGACGAGCACAGGGTGGGGCCCCGCCGATCACCAGGATCGGCGGGGCCCCACCCCGGTCCGCACGGTTCAGAGGCTCACGCGGGGTCGATGCGCGAGACGGCACCGCCGATGTTGAGTACGTACAACTCGCCGTCACCGCCCTCCACGAACGAGATGACCTCGCCGCCGCCGACTCCGAGGTCGCCGACGTCGGTCACCTCGCCGTTCTCGATCCGGAGCGTACGCAGGGTGCCGTCGCAGTAGTCGCTGAACACATAGCTCCCCTGGAGCTCCGGGAGCGCCTCGCCGCGGTAGACGAATCCGCCCGTCACCGAGCAGCCGAGGCCCGTGCGGTCGTACTCGTGGACCGGCGGGACGTGGTTCGCGGGCTCCGTGCCGCCCCGGAAGGGGTGCGTGCCCTCCATGGAGGACCAGCCGTAGTTCTCGCCGCCCTTGCTGTCCGCCGGGGCCCAGTCGATCTCCTCCCAGTCGCTCTGGCCGACGTCGCCGATCAGGAGGTCGCCGGTGCCCGCGTCGAAGGAGAACCGCCACGGGTTGCGCAGCCCGTACGACCAGATCTCGCCCTTCGCGTTCGCGTCGTCCACGAACGGGTTGTCCGCCGGGATCGCGTAGGGATCGCCGCCGCTCGGGTCGATCCGCAGCAGCTTGCCGAGCAGGGTGTCGAGCTTCTGCCCGTTGCCGTGCGGGTCGCCGCCCGAGCCGCCGTCGCCGAAGGCGATGTACAGATAGCCGTCGGGGCCGAACTTGATGTCCCCGCCGTTGTGGTTGGCGTACGGCTGCGTCTGTGAGAGGACGGTGCGCCGGGAATCCGGCTGGAGTTCACCACCCTCCACGGCGAACTCGTCGACCCTGCTGGTGCCTTCGAGGTCGGTGAACGAGATGTAGAAGTGCGCGAACGTCTTGTCGAACGCGACGCCCAGCAAGCCGCGTTCCCCGTCCGTGGTGGTCTCGTCGGAGATGTCGAGGACGGGTTCGCCGAGACCCGAGGAGTCCAGGACCCGTACGGTGCCCGCGCGTTCGGCGATCCACAGCGTGTCATCGGGTCCGGCCGTACCGGCGGACGGTCCCTGGGCCCTGGCCACTTCGGTCAGGGAGGCGGTCACCGGCTGAACCGGGGCGGCGGGCTCGTCGGCCGACGCCGTGGCCAAGGCCAGGGACGTGACGAGGCAGAGGGTGCCGATGATCGCCGAGCTTCTGGTGCGAAATTTCACCGTGGCCTCCTGGAGGCGGCGAATGGGGGGATCACCCGGCTGCTCGAGCGGAGTTGAGTGGGGGCGCGAGCCGGCAGGCAACCTGGGTGGGGGATGGTGTGGCACCGGCTACGGGTGAGGATAGAGGGACGGGTACGGTCTGGCCTAGACCAGGGCTGCGCCGCCTTCTTCTGCGACCCGCTCGCGCCTCTCCGCAAGGCGGTAGTCGGCCAATCATGGAAGCGGAGTCGACCGGGAACGTGCTCTTGCGGCTCCCTTCTCCATCGATGGGAGCGCTTCCATTCTCTCCAACTGGCCCTCCACGCAAGGTTATTGCGTTGGACTGCTTGACAGTCGTCGGAAGCCGCGCCACTTTGGGAGCGCTCCCACGGACACTCTTCCCCCACTCGAATCCCCTACCTCCTGAGCGTCACGGACCCCCAGAGCCCGTCCGTCGCTACCCACGACGGACGTATGAGAGGAGCACGGAGCCGCAATGAGAATCAGAGGAACCACCCCGCACGCACCGCGCAGAAGCGCAGTCGCCGCACTGTCCGCCCTGGTCATGGGCGCGGCACTCGCGGTGGCCGTACCCGCACCGGCGTCGGCCGCCGCCCGTGTCGACAACCCCTACACGGGCGCCACCGCGTACGTGAACCCCGACTGGTCCGCCAGGGCCGCCGCGGAACCCGGCGGCGAAGTCATCGCGGACGAGCCGTCGTTCGTCTGGATGGACCGCATCGCCGCGATCGGCGGCACACCCGGTGCGCGGGGCCTGCGCGAGCACCTCGACACGGCCGTCAGCCAGGGAGCCGACCTCTTCCAGGTCGTCATCTACAACCTGCCCGGCCGGGACTGCGCCGCACTCGCCTCCAACGGCGAACTCGGCCCCACCGAGCTCGGCCGCTACAAGGACGACTACATCGACCCCATCGCCGGCATCCTCGGCGACCCCGCCTACGCGAGTCTGCGCATCGTCACGCTCATCGAACCCGACTCGCTGCCCAACCTCGTCACCAATGCCGGCGGAACGGCCGGCTCCACGCCCGAGTGCGCCACGATGAAGGCCAACGGCAACTACGAGAAGGGCATCGGGTACGCCCTGCACACGCTCGGCGCCCTGCCCAACGTCTACAACTACGTCGATGCGGCGCATCACGGCTGGCTCGGCTGGGACTCCAACTTCGTCCCCGCGGCTGAGCAGTTCAAGAGGGCCGCCACGGTGGAAGGCGCCACGGTCTCCGACGTGCACGGCTTCATCGTGAACACGGCCAACTACTCGGCGCTCCAGGAGCCCCACTTCGCGGTGACCGACGCCGTGAACGGGGCCACGGTGCGCCAGTCCCGCTGGGTGGACTGGAACTACTACGTGGACGAGCTCTCGTTCGCCCAGGCCCTGCGCACCGAGCTGGTCCGCCAGGGCTTCGCCTCCGACCTCGGCATGCTCATCGACACCGCCCGCAACGGCTGGGGCGGCCCCTCCCGGCCTGCCGGTCCCGGACCTCTGACCAGCGTTGACGCCTATGTCGACGGCGCACGCACCGATCGCCGCATCCATGCGGGCAACTGGTGCAACCAGAGCGGCGCGGGCATCGGCGAGCGTCCCACGACCGCGCCCGCGCCCGGAATCGACGCCTACGTCTGGGCCAAGCCCCCGGGCGAGTCCGACGGCAGCAGCGAACCCGTCGACAACGACGAGGGCAAGGGCTTCGACCGGATGTGCGACCCCACGTACACCGGCAACGGCCGGAACGGCTACAACCTCACGGGCGCCCTGCCCAACTCCCCGGTGGCCGGGCACTGGTTCTCCGGACAGTTCCAGGAACTGCTGCGCAACGCCTACCCGCCGCTCGACGGCGGCCGCGTCGGCCAGTAGGACACACGAGGGCGCCGGGCCACGGCGCTCGAAGGGTGCGTGCCGCACCCGGCGGGAACGTTCCCGCCGGGTGCGTTCGCGTCGCGTGCGGCCGGGGCCCCGGGTCAGCGCACGTCGACCCGGCCGCCGGGAGGACGCCGGCGCCCACGGACATGACGGTCAGGGCCGCGAGAGCGGCCAGTCGGTGGCGGCGGGCGGATTCCAGCGGTGGGAGCGGGACGCCCCGGGGGAGACGCCGTACTCCTGCCTGAGCTGCTCGGGGATGGCGTAGTGCATCACCCGGCCGCGGGTGAGGGTGGAGAGTTCCAGGACGGTGGTGAGGTGGCCGAGGCGGTCCAGGGCCCAGGCGCCCAGCGGGGACCGGTCCTCGATGGTCTCCAGGACGCCGAGCAGGCGGGGGACGGCCTTGACGACGGTGTCCCACGAGGTGCGGGGCACCCGGAGCCAGTCGGCGCAGGTGTCACCGGTCAGATGTCGGATGAGCGCGGAGACGACCGGGTCGAAGAGGGTCCCGGGCACGACCTCCTCGTAGAGGTCGATGAGCTGTCGGGTCAGCTGCGCGCCCTCCTCGGAGGGCCCCATGTGCCGGACCATGTAGAGGTCCAGGAAGGAGCGGGCCTCGTCCAGGGTCCGGGGAGCGGCCTCCTGGTCGACACCGAGCATCGCGCCGACGACGCGCCAGGCGTAGTAATAGGCCTGCGCGCCTTCCTCCGACATATGGATGCCGAGGCGGTGCAGGCTGTCGAGCACGAGCAGCGAGAAGAACATCTGCCCGCCGATCATGTCCTCCTGACAGATCGGCCTACCGAGCGCCGCGGCGTCCCATCGGTTCTCCCGCAGGAGGTGATGGCGGATGGACGCGTGCAGGAGGCGGACCTTCTGGGCGGCGGGGAGGAAGCGGCCCCCGGCCTCGAAGGCGTCCGGCCGCATCAGGTAGACGGTGAACTGGCCTGTCTCCGCCATCCGTTTGGAGGGGTACTCCAGCCCGTGGGTGGCCGACAGAAGCTTCGCCACGTGCGGGACCACGTAGCAGGCCGGCATGGAGGCGAACGACAGCGCGGTGGAGATGTGCACGTTGTTGTCGATGAAGAACAGCCGGGCCCGCTCCATCTCCCCCCAGTCGACCCAGGCCGGCGGGGCACTGGTGGCCTGGAGGTACTCCCGGGCCACATCGGGGAGCCCGTCCGGGAGAGAAGCGCCCGCGGTGGAGACGTAACGCATCAGGGTGTTGAACTTGCCCACCTCCCCACGGTCGAAGAGCGCGGCGACGGTGGCGTCGGCCAGTTCGTCACCGCCCTGCCGCAGGGCGTTCATCGAAGCCTCGGTGTAGCTCATGACGGAGTTCCTTGTCCTCGGGCCGGGCCGGGCAGGGGTCAGGACAGCCGGGCGGTCGCCGAATGCGCCAGCGCGGTCAGGGCGTTGGCCGCATGCGTCGGTACGTCCAACTCGGCGAGCGCGCCGAGGGCCTCCTCGACCCGCGCCGCGATCATGTTCTCGACGAGGCCGGGGGTCTTCAGCCGTCGCATCACCGTGCGGACCGCGTCCAGACCGTCCTCGTCGAGGTCGCGCCGGCCCAGCAGGGCCCGGAGCCGGTCCCGGTCGTCGGCATCGGCGATCCGCCAGGTCTCCGCCAGCAGGGTCGTGGGCCGGTGACCGCATACGTCGTCGGCGGCGGCCTTGCCGGTGCGCCCGGGGTCTCCGAACAGCCCGAGCAGATCGTCCCTCAGCTGGAACGCCTCGCCCAGCGGCAGCCCGTAGGCGGAGTAGCCCTCGCGCAGCCGTCCGCCGGCCCCGGCCAGGGCGCCGCCGATCAACAAGGGCTGCTCGACCGTGTACTTGGCGGTCTTGTACCGGATCACCTTCAGCGAGGCCTCGGTGTCCGGCTCCGCTCCGGTACGCAGGATCTCCAGGCACTCGCCCGCGATCAGCTCCCGGCCCAGCACCGACCACAACGGGCGGGCCCGGCCCAGATAGGCGGCGGGCAGACCGCTGGTGGCGAACAGCTGCCCGGCCAGCCCCATCAGCAGATCCCCCACCAGCATCGCCAGCGACCTGGCGGCGGCGACGGAACGCGGCCGACGGCGCACGGCACCGCGCAGAGCGATGTGGGCGGTGGGGCGGCCGTGCCGCAGGGCGCTGTCGTCGATGAGGTCGTCGTGCACGACCGCGGCGGCATGGATCAGCTCCAGGGAGGCGGCCGCCCGCACCAGGGCGGCGCTGTCCGGCTGGCCCACCGCCCGCCAGCCCCAGTAACAGAACGCCGCCCGTAACCGTTTGCCGTCCGCGACGACCGCCTCCACCTGCGCGGCCACCGGGGCCAGGGACGGGTCGATCGCCGCGAACAGATCGGCCTCCCGGGCGACGAACGGGTGCAGCACCTCGTCGACCCGGGCCTTGAACGCGGCCGGGTCCCACCGGTCAGACGTCATCGGCGGCCCGCCGGGCAAGGGCGTGCCGGGCCAGGAGCTCCAGATGGGCCGGGGGCGCGGCCGCGTACCGGTCCAGCACCAGCCGCCCGCGCGCCATCAGATCGTGCTCGGCCTCCGCCGCCAGGTCGGCGGCGTCCGAGCGGCGCAGCAACCCCCGTACCGCCCCGAAGGCCGAACCCACCGCGCACACGGCCAGATCGGCCGCCCCCGCCATGAGCAGGACCACCCGCCCGTCCGGATCCCCGCGGCGTCCTGCCTCATGCGTCCTGTCCTGCGCCATGCCACTCCCCACCCCGAAACCGCCGACGGCGCAGGTCACGCGCCCTTTTCCCCAGCATCGCGACGCACCGGGCGCCGGAGGGGCGGAAGTCACGATCGAGTGAGCGACTCGCTCGACCGTACGGTTCTGTGCTGCTGCCGCGAAGAAGCCGGAGGGGAGGACGGTGAGCGCACGGCAGTACGACGAGATGGGCGAGGCGTTCGAGGGGGAGTTGTTCGGCGAAGAGGCCGGGACCGGACCGCGCGGCCGGATTCAGCGACCCGGCCCGGATCCCGCTGGAGGTGTCCGAGGCCGGCCGGCGTTGAGCCGGGCGGCCTGACGCGTCAGGTGGGCCCGCTCGGCGAGGGTGGGGGCCTTGTGGGCGGCCTCCGCGTACAGCCGCGCCGCCGTCACCAGGTCACCGTCGCGCTCGTGGAGATACGCCGCCACCGCCGTGTGCCGGGGCAACGCGTCGCTCAACGCGGCGAGTTCGGCCAGCCCGGCACGCGGGCCGTCGGCCTCGCCGACGGCCACCGCCCGGTTGAGCCGGACCACCGGGCTGTCCGTCAGGCCCACCAGCTCGTCGTACCACTCGACGATCTGCACCCAGTCGGTCTCCTCGGCCGCCCGCGCGTCGGCGTGGAGCGCCGCGACGGCGGCCTGGGCCTGGAACTCGCCCAGCCGGTCGCGGGCGAGCGCCGCCTGAAGGATCTGGACCCCCTCGGCGATCGTCGCGGTGTCCCAGCGGCCCCGGTCCTGCTCGGCGAGCGGCACCAGGCTCCCGTCGGGCGTGGTCCGGGCCGCGCGCCGGGCGTGGTGGAGCAGCATGAGGGCCAGCAGCCCCGCCACCTCCGGATGGTCGATCGCGGCCGCCAGCTGCCGGGTGAGCCTGATCGCCTCGGCGGCGAGGTCGACATCGCCCGAATACCCCTCGTTGAAGACCAGATAGAGGACGCGCAGCACGGTGGTGACATCGCCGGGCTGATCGAACCTCACACCGGAGACGGTGCGCTTCGCCCGGCTGATGCGCTGCGCCATGGTCGCCTCGGGCACCAGATAGGCCCCGGCGATCTGGCGGGTCGTGAGCCCGCCCACGGCGCGCAGCGTGAGCGCGACCGCGGACGACGGCGTCAGCGAGGGATGGGCGCACAGGAAGTAGAGCTGGAGCGAGTCGTCCGCCGCGGGCGCGGGTCCGGGCGCGGGCTCCTCGTCGACGAGGTCCTCCCGCCGCCGCCGGGCGGCCTCCGCCCGGGTCGCGTCCAGGAACCGCCGCCAGGCCACGGTGACCAGCCAGCCCTTCGGATCGCGCGGCCGGTCCTCCGGCCAGACCCGGACCGCCTCGATGAGGGCGTCCTGCACCGCGTCCTCGGCCGCCGCGAAGTCTGCTCCGCGGCGGACGAGGATCGCGAGGACGCTCGGCGTGAGGCTCCGCAGAAGGGCCTCGTTCATCGGGACGTCACTCCGTGACGGTGGGCGGCGCGGTCAGGAACGGGCGCACCTCCAGCCACTCGTGGATCGGCCGCCCGCCCGCTCCCGGAGCGGCCGACAGCTCCCCGGCCAGCTCGACGGCGCGCTCGTGGCCGTCGACGTCGATGATCATCCAGCCGGCGATGAGGTCCTTCGTCTCGGCGAACGGCCCGTCGGTGACCGGCGGGCGGCCCTCACCGTCGTACCGGACCCACGATCCCTCGGGGGCGAGCGCCTGACCGTCGACGAACTCCCCGGTCTTCTCCAGCCGGTCCGCGAAATCCTGCATGTACTGCATGTGCGCCGAGATCTCCTCGGGCGTCCACCGGTCCATCGGTACGTCGTTGACCGCGGCCGGAGCTCCGCGGTAGTGCTTGAGCAGCAGGTACTTGGCCATGGTGTTACTCCTTGGTTCCGTGCGACCCATTCTGGCCGCTCTCACTACGGGGACGGAGCGGGATCCGGGTTCTCGACATCGTCGCCAGAAAACTTCCCGACTTTTTTCGGCGGGCCGCGGACGGGCCCCCGCTCACTGCTCGCGCAGGCCCCACGGGGACCCGTACTCGACGAGCAGATCGAGGAACGGGCGCGGGTCCAGCGCCTCGGCTCCGAGCACCCCCGCGCCGCTCCAGACGCCGTTCGCCACGAGCTCCAGGGCGATCACCGGGTTGATCGCCGTCTGCCACACCACGGCCTGGGAGCCGTACTCCCGCATCGACCACTGGTTGTCGACCACGTGGTAGAGGTACACCTCGCGGGGCGCGCCGTCCTTCGTGCCCTTGACCCAGGTGCCGGCGCAGGTCTTGCCGTGCATGCGGTCGCCGAGCGAGGCCGGATCCGGCAGGCAGGCCGCGACCACGTCACGCGGCGACACGGCGCCGCCGGGCACGGTCACCTTGTCCGTGCGGTCCAGGCCGAGTTTGTGGAGGGTCTTGAGGGTCTCGATGAACTCGTCGCCCAGCCCGTACTTGAAGGTGACCCGCCGGGCCTCCACCCAGCGCGGGATCAGCAGGACCTCCTCGTGCTCGACATTGACGCATTCGACCGGACCGATGCCCTCGGGGAAGTCGAAGACCTCCGGCTCGCTGAACGGAGCCGTGGTGAACCAGCCCCGGTCCTTCTCCCAGACCACCGGCGGGTTCAGACATTCCTCGATGGTGGTCCAGATCGAGAACGACGGGGCGAAGTCATAGCCCTCGACGTCAAGGTTCGCACCGTCCCGAACGCCGATCTCCTCGATCGCGTCGAACAGCTCGTCCGCTGCGTAGCGGGCGAAGACGTCGGAGAGCCCCGGCTCGACGCCCACCCCGACGAGCGCGAGCCGGCCGGCCTTCTCCCACGCGGCGGCGCGCTCGAACTGCCCGTCGCCGAGCTTGACCCCGCACTCCTCGTACGGGCGCTCCGGATGCGGGGAGGAGAGGGACATGGCCATGTCCAGATAGTCGACGCCGGCGGCGAGCGCCGCGTCGAACAACGGCATCACGAACCGGGGGTCGGTGGCGTTCACCAGGATGTCGCACCGCTGCTCGGCGAGGAGCGCGGTGACCGCCGCCCGGTCCGAGGCGTCGACGCGCAGCGCCGTGAACCGGCCCTTCTCCCCGCCGAGCGCCGCTACCGCGGCCTCGGCCCGGGAGAGGTCGTAGTCGGTGACGACCATATGGTCGAAGAACGAGCGGCGGGCGGCGATCCTGGTGATCGCCGTGCCCACGCCACCTGCGCCGACGAGCAGTACGCGCATGGCGGATGTGCCTTTCGTCAGAGGGCCGGGCCGTGCGGGCCGGTGCCCTTGGATTCGTCCATGAAAGGGGCGTACTTGAGTAACGTCAACGCCGTTGGCATAAGGTCGGTCCGAACAGGTGAACGCCGGTGCCGGGACGGAAGAGGTGCTCCGATGGCGAAGGACGTGGTTCCGGAGGAAGGACGTCGGCGCAGGCGGCCGACCAGGCAGGGCGTGGTCGTCACCCAGCACCTGATCGTCGAGACGGCCCTGCGCATGCTCCACGAACACGGCAGGGACGGACTGACCGTGCGACGCCTGGGCGTGGCGCTGGGAGCCGACCCGAGCACGCTCTACCGCTACTTCCGCGGTATCGACGACCTGACCCTGGCGATCGCCGACGAGCTGATCGGACGCGCCATGCGGGGATGGCGGACCGGAGGGGAGTGGCGGAAGGACCTGCGCGAAGTGGGCCTGCGCATCCACACCGCCTACCTCGCCCACCCGGAGGCCGCGGTGCTGACCGCCAGCCGGGTCAGCGGCCGGGCCAACGAGATCGCCGCGGACGAGGCGGTCCTCGGCATCCTGCGGTCGACCGGACTGCCCGACACGGACGTCGTGCGCATCTACCAGGCGTTCGTCGACCAGGCACTCGCCTTTGCCGCGCTGGACGCTGCGAGCCTGGCCCTGCCCGAGGCGGCACGCGCCGCCGACGAGCGGGTCTGGCGCGCCACCTACGCCCGGCTGCCCGCGGAGACCCACCCGAACATCGCCGCCACCGCGCCGCTGCTGGTGGCGAGGATGAACGACAGCGCCTACCCCACAGCCCTGGAGATGCTCCTCGACAGCGCGGAGGCGAGCGTCCGGCGCGTGCGAGGAGCGAGCGGCCCGGACGACGTGGGCGGCGCGGGCGGCGGCTGAGACCGCTCGGACGAGGCCGCAGGCACTCCGCGTGCGGCCCCCGGGACCACGGCGCAGACTGGCCGGAGAGGACAGCATCCCGGAGAGGCCTGGGCCGATGGGTGAGTACGCGGACCTTCCAGGTGTCAGGACCTGGTACGAGACCGAGGGGATAGGCGACCCGCTGGTCCTGCTCCACGGCGGTTTCTGCACCAACGACACCTGGGGCGCGCAGCGCGCCGACCTCGCCGCCGCCTACCGCCTCCTCCTGCCGGAACGGCGCGCCCACGGGCACACGGCCGACGTCGCGGGCCCGCTGACGTACCAGGACATGGCCGAGGACACCGTGGCCTTCCTGGAGCAGGTCGTCGAAGGACCGGCGCATCTGGTGGGCTGGAGCGACGGGGGAGTCGTCGCGCTGCTCGTCGCCATGGCCCGGCCCGACCTCGTGCGCAGGATCGTGGCGATCGGGGCCAACTTCCGTCCCGGCCCCGAGTGCTTCGTCGAGCCGTCGATGCTCGACACGATGACGCCCCAGGGGCCCGACCTAGCCTTCTTCCGGGAGCTGTACGAGCCCGTCGCACCGGACGGCGCTGGCCACTGGCCGGTGGTGGCCGCGAAGGTGATCGAGATGTGGCGCACCCGGCCGACGCTCACGACCGAGGACCTGGCCCGTGTCACGGCGCCCACCCTCGTCATGGTCGGAGACGACGACCTGATGACGCTGGAACACACGACCGCCCTGTACCGCGCGATCCCCGACGCCGAACTGGCCGTCGTCCCCGGCGCCTCCCACCTGGTCCCGCTGGAGAAGCCGACCCTCGTCAACCGGCTGATCCTCGACCACCTCACGCGGGAGCCGGTCGAGACGATGATGCCCATCCGGCGGGCGGCGCACGGCGACACCGCCCCCTGACAGCCGGCTCCGCCGGTCCTGCGCTCACCCGATCCGCAGGACGGCCTCGTCCGCCCCGCGGGCCACGGCCACCGTCTGCGCCTCGGCCTCCAGACCCTTGCGCACCGCGGCGGACAGGGCCGTGAATCCCGTCACCGACACCTCCGCCCGGCGCCCCGCGGCCCGGCCGCGCCAGGTGCCGACGATCTCCGACCCGGCGAGCACGGCCCCCGGCCCGCCGACGGACCGCCAGAGCTCCTTCTGCCGGGTTCTCGCGGGCAGGAGCAGCGAACGGTCCCGCGCCTGGAGGAACGGATCACCCGGCGGAAGCAGCCGAACGGCACGGGCGCGCGGGGCCCCGCGCAGGGCCTCCACCTCGGACTCCGGAAGCCAGGCCGTCCGGCCGTCGACCGCGACCTCGGCGAGCCCGTCCGGCCACACGGGCCTGATCGCGGTCGGCCGCGTCCCGAGGAACGCGGCCACCTCGGCCCGGGTGGCCGGACCGAGGAAACGCAGATACGCCCGCACCAGGCCCTCCGTCCCCGAGGCCGTCGCCGGCACCGGGAAGCGCGAAGCGAGCGGGGCCAGCACCGTCTTCCCCCGGTCGATACCGACCCGCACCGATCCGAAGAGCCCCGCCTGCTGGAAGAGCAGACCGGAGATGTGCCGCGCCTCGCACGGGACGCACCAGTACGTCAGCGACTCCGGAACGGCCGCGCTCACCGCCGTACTGACCTCGCCCTTTCCCAGAGGAGCCGTCACCGTGCCACGGAAGGCCTCCGCGGTGACGCGGAAGGCCGCCAGGCCCAGGTGCGCACCCCCCTTGATCACCGCGGTGTCGATCCGGGCCGTGGCATCGGCGTCGTCGAGCGGCCACAGGGCCTCCGCCAGCGCCGCCAGGTCCGCGCGCCGGTGCAGATGGGGTGCGCCGCGAAAGGACCACACCCGCTCCAGCGGATCGCCGGACGCGCCCCTCGCGGCCAGCGCCACCCGGGCCGAGCCGTTCGGAGTGTCCTGGACACCCAGCGCCAGGACCTCGGGTGCGGGGGAGGCACGGTCGAACCCCTGGGCCGCCACGCGGTACCGCAGCACCTGCTCGCGGCTCACCTCGATCCGGGCGGTGCCGTTCACTCGCTGCCTCCTCGCCTGCGGATGTCCGTACGCTACCGCCGACGGCTCCCGGCCCCCGGAGGACCGCCACCGCTCACGGGCGCAGTTCCACGGTGATGTGCGGGGACAGCGCGCGCAGGAAGTCGGGCGCGTCGAAGAGCTCTCCCGCGGAGACCACGCCGTACCTGCTGGTCCGCCCGGCGAGGACACGCTCGAGTGCCTCCACGACGAGGGGCGCGGTGACGGCGTAGATGTCCTGCCCGCGCGCCACGGCACGCCGTTCGACACCGCCCGAGCGCACGAGGACGTCGACGAGGAAGGTCTGGCCGGACCGCCCGCGCTCGTCCACCGCCGCCGGAGCGGGTGTCTCCGGGGAGGCGATGTCCCGGGCCGCCCCGGCCGTCATGTACGTCCGCACCTCGGGGATGGACAGATGGCTGGGCACGGTCACGACGTCCGCCATCGTGAACTCCCCGATGACCGGTCGGGGGCCCAGGGGGGCCGGGAAGCGCCACTCCAGGGCCGGCGGTGCGTCGCGGCGGTGCTGCAACCGCCCCTCGGTGTAGACGATCCGCCGGTCGCCGCGCCGCTGCCGGGAGACCGCGCCCGCCGTGCGCGTACCGGCGGTGGGGTGCCAGCTGCTCAGCCCGTACGCGATGTGCGCCTCGTCGGCGACGGTCCAGTCGCCCATCGCCGCGGTGGCCAGCAGATCGCCCAGCCCGCCGAAGAAGGCCATCGCCGGGACGATCACCGCTCCCGCCTCCCGTGCCCGGTCGGCGAAGTGCGCGAAGGTGTCGGCGTTGGCCTCGATCTCGGCCGCCACGTCCAGATACGGGATGCCGGCACGCAGAGCCGCTTCGATCACGGGGGCCGCCGTCGTGGCGAAGGGCCCCGCGCAGTTGACGACGGCCGCCGCCCCGGCCAGCGCGCGGTCGAGGGAGGCCGGGTCGTCGACCGACGCCGGACGGGCGTCCTGACCGCTCTCGTGCGCCAGAGCCTCGAGCTTGACGGCGTCCCGTCCGGAGAGAACCGGGACGAAGCCACGCTCCCTCAGCTCCGCCACCACGAACCGCCCGGTGTGCCCGTACGCCCCGAACACCGCCACCTGTCGACCCGATGCCATGAGTTCTCCCCTGTCCGCTCCGCGCCTGACGGCCGGTCCGCCGATGTACGGGCCCCGCCGATCCGGGACCGGCTGAAGCCCTGCGCCCCGTCGGAAACATCCTGGCGAAGAGGGGCCGCTCTCCGCGCCTGTCCGGAACGCCATGCCCCGTACACTTCCGGACATGGCTACTGTCGCCCTGGCCGTCACCGACGGCATGCTCCACTTCGAGCTGGCCCTGGCCTGCGAGGTCTTCGGGCCCGACGCGCCCGGCGGGGCGGACCCCTGGTACCGCCTCTCGCTCTGCGGGCCGAGCGCCGTGCGGGTCGGCCGCTTCCGGCTGGAGCCCGACCACCCACTGGACCGCCTCGCGCACGCCGACACCGTCATCGTCCCCGGCTGGGCCGACGTCGGACAGGACCCGCCGGCCGAGCTGGTCGAGGCGGTGCGCGCGGCACACGAGGCGGGCGCCCGCGTGGCGTCCCTCTGCACGGGAGCCTTCGTGCTGGCCGCCGCGGGCCTGCTGGACGGCGAGCGGGCGACCACGCACTGGGCGCACACCAGGGAACTGGCGGAACGCCACCCCGGGGTCACCGTCGACCCGGACGTCCTCTACGTGGACAACGGAAGCGTGCTCACGTCCGCGGGCAAGGCCGCCGCCATGGACCTGTGCCTGCACCTCGTCCGCCTCGACCACGGCTCGTCGGTCGCCAACACCCTCGCGCGCCGCCTGGTCGTGCCACCGCACCGGGACGGCGGTCAGGCACAGTTCGTCAGCACGCCCGTCCCCGCACCGGACAACCACCCGCTCGCCGCACTCCTCCCCTGGGCGATCCAGCGGCTCGACCACCCGCTGACGGTCCAGGACCTGGCCCGCCAGGCCCGGATGAGCTCACGCAACCTGGGCCGCCACTTCCGGTCGGTGACCGGCACCACTCCGCTGCAGTGGCTTCTCACCCAACGGATCCGCCACGCACAGGAGTTGCTGGAAACCACCGACGACACCGTCGACGCCATCGCGACGGCCACCGGCATGGGCACCGCCACGACGCTGCGCCGCCACTTCAACCGCACGGTCGGCGTGCCGCCGGACCGCTACCGCCGCACCTTCCGCTGACGCTGACGCGACCGCAGCCCCGGCACGGCCCACGGAAACAGGGCGGAGATCAGCGCTGCCCAAGATGTTCGCATTTATGCTGTCTTGATGCGATCTGCTCCTTGGTGGGCCTTGCTCTCCTCCGGGTGTGCCCCTGTGCTTCTGGTCGGTTCCTGGACGATCGCGCAAATGCGCCAAGGCCCGGAGTACGACCCCGCGGGGCAGACCCTGAGCGTGCTGGCCTCCTACGGAGCCGCCGCCTACTGGCTGATGACGGGGATGACGCTGGTCCTGGGGACCTGCTACCTGGTGACGGCGCACGCGCTCCGGCCGGCGGCGTTGGCCGGACGGGTGGCCCTGGCCGGCGGCGGACTGTGCGCACTGGCCCTGACGCTGGTGCCCGTGCCGAGCAGCGGAGGGGCCTTGGAGCACGGGGCCGTGGCCACCCTGGGCCTCGTGCTCCTGACGGTCTGGCCCCCGCTGGCCGCGACCCGGGGCAGGAGGCAGGTGCCGTGGGGGCTGAGGCTGGATGTGTCGCTCGTCGCGAGCGCGTTCATGTGCGCGAGCACGCTGTGGTTCCTGGTGGAACTGCAGAGCGCGAGGGCGCCCGGCATCGCCGAGCGCGTGGTGACGTTCGTCCAGGCGCTGTGGCCGTTCCTGGTCGTCGTCTCCTGCCGGAGAAGCACCGTCTGACGAGCCGTCACCGCAAGAGCGCCGCCCGTCGTGGTGCGTGCTGGGGCCGGAGGCCCGGGACCGGGGCGGCGGCCTGCTGCCGCCGCCCCGGAACCGGACGGTCCGGTGGTGCGGAACGCCCTAGGTGAGCGGCTCCACCCACACATTGCGGTAGCGGATCTTGCTTCCGTGGTCCTGGAGCTTGATCGCCCCGGCCGTCGGGCCCTCGGCCGCCCCGCCGCCGGTCGGACCGTCGACGGCCACGTCGTCGTGGACGGTGACGCCGTTCCACACGACGGTGACCCGGGCGTCCTCCGTCTTCGCTCCCGAGGCGTCGTAACGGGCGGCGCGGAAGGTGATGTCGTACGTCTGCCAGGTCTCCGGGGCCGTGGCGGCGTTCACGTCCGGAGCCTTCTTGGTGTAGATCGCCCCGGCCTCGTTGTCGGCGAGCGTGGTGTCACCGTACGAGTCGAGGATCTGCACCTCGTAGCGCTCCTGCAGGTACACGCCGCTGTTGGCGCGGTCCTGGCCGGTCACGTCCGGCGGGAGGTTCGGCAGCCAGAACTCGACGTGCGCGCGGAAGTCCTGGAAGCCCTGCTTGGTGCGCAGGTCCCCGCCGGCGATCTCCATCTCCTCACCGCTCACCGGCCATTGGGGCGTACGGCCGTCAGGGTGCTGCCAGGCGGCCTGGTCCGTGCCGTCGAAGAGCTGGACGCGCGCCCCCTGGGGATGGACGGTGATCATGTCCAGGTTCACATGGCCGGTGTCACCGCTGTCGTAGGAGTACGTGATGGTGTTGCGGCCCTCGCGCAGCTCCAGCTGTTCGGTCCCCGTCGCCCAGGTCTTCCAGTCGGTGGTGGACAGCAGCTTGATCTGCCGCACCTTCTCCCCGTTGACGTGGACGCTCACGGTCTTGGTGCCGGGAGCCGGGTCCGGCCCGTTGGCGTAGCGCAGCCCCACGTCGTGGGTGCCCGCCTTCCGGGTCTCCACGTCGAAGGTGACCGACGCGCCCTCCTCGCCGAAGTTGTCGACGAAGCCGCCGCCCGAGTAGCCCGCGTGCTCGGTGTCGAAGCCCGCGCCTCCCGCGAGAGCGCCCTCCTCCGCCTCGTACTGGGTGGCCGGGGGCTGGTCGCCCGGCAGCGAGTTGAGCGTGTACCAGGCCTCCGTGCTCCACAGCTCCGTGCCGGCGGCGGAGCTGAAGGGGCGCGGCGAGCGGACGTGGACCACGCGGTTCGCCTTGAGCCCGGGGATGGTCAGCGTGACCTTCTTGCCGTCCTCGGACAGCGTGGCCGCACTGACGTCGAGGGACTCCTCGTCGATCTTGGGGCCGCCGTAGGCGGGGGTCGGGGCGTACGCCCACTGCTCGACCCGGTAGCTCTCGGCGAGCTTCGCTGCCGTCTCCTCGGAGAGCGGCTCCGTGTACTCCAGCTCGAAACCGCCCGGCTTCGCGCGCATCGCCAGGATGTCGAAGGCCTTGTCACCGCTGGGAGAGAGCTTCTGGAGCCCGTAGGTCAGCTTGCCCTCCTGGCCCCAGTTCCCACCGGCGCCGAGGCCGCCGGCGTAGATCGCGCCGTCCGGACCCATGCTGATCCGGTTGACGCCCGCTTCCAGGCCCTGGGTGAAGCGGAAGACCGCGCCCTGGTACTCGCCGTCGACCTTCTCCAGGTACGCGCGCTGGATTCCGCCGTACGTGACGTCCCCGAACAGCATCTGCCCGGCGAATCGGCCCTCCGACAACTGCAGAGGCGTGCTGGGGGAGTTGGCTATCTCGTTCTGCGGCAGCCACAGCACCGGCTTGGTGACCGGCTTCGCGTCGAAGGGGCCCGAGGGGTTGGTGTAGTGGTTGAAGAAGCGGTCCTGCTTGATGTGGAGCAGCTTCGAGGAGGGCAGCCAGCCGCCCTGGTTGTCGAGGACGAACATGTCGCCCTCGGGTCCCCAGCCGATGCCGTTGGGGGTCCGCAGGCCCCCGGCGATGTAGTCGACCTTGCCGGTCTCCTTGTTCACCTTGATGGTCGAACCGCGGTTGGCCGCCGGCTGCGGGTCGGTCGTCGCCCCGCCCAGGTCGATCGCCACGGACAGGTTCAGATAGAAGTAGCCGTCCCGGTAGAGCAGGCCGAAGGCGAACTCGTGGAAGTTGCCGCCGTACGGCCAGGTCGCGACCGTCCGCCGCTCGTCCGTGACGTCGTCGCCGTTGGTGTCGCTGAGCTCGGTCAGTTCGTGCTTCTGGGAGACGTACAGCTTGCCGTCGACGGCCTTGATGCCCATGGGCTCCTTGAGCCCGTCGGCGACCTTCTTGGCGGTCACGCTGCCGGGGTCGGTCTCGCCCTGGACGTTGTCCAGGAGATAGACCTCACCGGTCGTGTTGTCGGTGCCGCCCCAGGTGGTCACGGCGAGCCGGCCGTCGGGCAGCCAGTCCATCGCGGTGACCTGCGGCTCGAAGCCCGCGGGGCGCAGATCGGTGAGCGCGTAGTCCGGGTGCGTCTCGGTCAGGGGCAGCCCGTCGCCGGGGGAGTCGAGGGCTCCCTCGCACTCCTTGCGGCCGGGCGCCGTCACCCGTACGACGTCGGCGTCGGTGCTCAGCACGGAGTTCGGGACGACGGTGAAGTCCCCGGCGCCGGGCGGCTTCCACTCCAGGGTGATCTGCTGGCCGCCGGTGCGGTCGAAGTGGTCGATCCGCAACGCGTGGTGACCGGTCGTCAGGTCGACGGAGCCGTCCTTGGGCTCCGCTCCGTGCAGCCCGTCGTGGTCGATGACGGTGGAGTCGTCGATCCGCAGCAGCGAACCGTCGTCGCTGGTCAGCCGGAAGGCGTACGCGCCGTCCTCGGGAACGGTGAGGTTGGCGGTGACCTGGGAGACGAAGCGGTCCTCGAAGCCGAAGTCGTCCGCCGAGCTCCAGTCGATCTCGGGCATCAGCCTGTCGACGTTCGGCGTCTGTCCGGTCTTGATGTCGCACAACTCGTCGAGGGGGACCTGCACATCGAAGACGCGCAGGGTGACGCCCGGCTCCTGCGGCGGGAGGTCGTCCCGCGGCGCCGGTGCGGCGGCGGCCGGCACGGCGGAGAAGGCGCCGACGAGGAACGCGGAGACCAGCAGACCGGTGAGATGTCTGCGGCAACGGTGGAGCGGCCGTGGATGCATTCTTCCTCCTGGCCCCTCGCAGCGAGGGGCACGTCGCGGCGGTGGGTGGGGCCACCCGGCGCCCGGGGGTGAACGTTCGGCTCGTGCGGTGAGGCAGCGCATGCTCCGGACAGGGGCTCCGGTGGCTGCGCCGAGAACAGTAGGAGGCTTCTACCGGCGGCGTCCATACTTCGTCACCACAGTGTTCAAAGTTCGCCGTTGATAATGCAAAGTGCTCAAACCCCTTGTCGCACAAGGCATCTGACTGTCGGTGAGTGGCGATAGGAGCCCTTGGTCGGCGCGAGGCGGCCGCTCGGACGCCGCGCCGGCTCCTGATGGCAGTCACTGTCATCGAAGTGTTATGGTTGATGTCAGTCCATGACATCGACAGGAATGGTGAGGAGCTCTCATGCGTGTATTCGTCACCGGCGCATCGGGATGGATCGGCTCGGCCCTGACCCCGGAGCTGATCGCGAACGGACACCACGTCCTCGGCCTGGCTCGCTCGGCGTCCTCGGCCACCGCCCTCACCTCGGCGGGCGCCGAAGTGATCCGCGGATCACTCGACGACCTGGACACCCTGCACGCCGCGGCCTCGGCCGCGGACGGGGTCATCCATCTGGCGTTCAAGCACGACCTCGCCTTCACGGGCGACTTCAGAAGTGCCGTCGACGCCGACCGCAGGGTCGTCGACACGATCGGCAGGGCGCTCGCCGGCTCCGGCAAGCCCTTCGTCGTGACGGGCGGAACGCCGGCCGTCGCGGGAAGGGTCGCGAGCGAGGAGGACGGGCTCGGGACCGACTCCGACGCGGCGGCCGAGGAGAATACCCCCTCGGACCGCGCGGCCGTCGACCGCCTGGCGGTGGGGCTGGCGCGGCAGGGCGTGCGGTCATCGGTCGTACGGCTCCCGCGGACGAATCACGGCGAGGGCGACAGCGGCTTCATCGCGAACCTGATCGCCGTGGCCCGCCGCACCGGCGTCTCCGGTCATGTCGGCGACGGAAGCAGCCGCTGGCCGGCCACGCACCGGCTGGACACCGCGCGCGCGTTCCGTCTGGCCCTGGAGAAGGCGCCCGCCGGCTCGGTCCTGCACGCCGTCGCCGAGGAGGGCATCGCCACCCGCGACATCGCGGAAGCCATCGGCCGGCACCTGGGCCTGCCGGTCACGTCCAGGGAGCCCGAGCACTTCGGCTTCCTGGGAATGATCCTCGCGGTCGACCAGCCCGCCTCCGGCATCCGGACGCGAGAGATCCTCGGATGGGAGCCCACACACGCGACCCTGCTCGACGACATCGACGCGGGCCACTACTTCCGTCAACCCACGGCCCAGGAGCTCTGACCGCAGGGGTGCCGGCCCGGCCGTTCAGGGCCTGTTGACGATGCCCGTCAGTGCCTGGAGCGACTCGTTCATGAACTGCCCGAAGTCGGCATCGGAAGAATCGTCACCGATCCAGCGGACGAAACAGATCTTGAGGACAGCCGTTCCCACCTCGGCCGCCAGGGCCGCCTCGAGATCCGGGACGCCGCGCTCCCGCAATGCCCGAGTGAGTCCGTCGGACACGGACGCGAGCTTGATCAGCTCGCGTTCCCGCAGGTCCGCATGGGCGTCGATGACCGCCTGCCGCCGCCGCGCCAGTTCGTGACGGTCGCTCATGAGGGCGGGCAGCGAATGGAGCGCCGCGGCGACGGCCTCCATCGGCCCCTGCCCCGCGGGAACCTCCCGCAGAGCCGCCACGAGAGCGGCCTCCAGCGGCTGCGACTGCGGGAAGAGGACTTCGCGCTTGTCGGTGAAGTGGCGAAAGAAGGTCCGCTCGGTGAGGCCCGCCTGCTGCGCGATCTGCTTCACCGTGGTCTGCTCGTAGCCGACATCGCTGAACAGCTCCAACGCCGCCTGTTCCAGCCGACCTCGCGCGTCCGGCGCCCACCGTCCCATGGTCCCTATCCTACGTGATGACAGTTGCTGCCATGGCCCACCGCGCCCCGGGGACGAAGTGGCCCGGGGGCGGAGTGGCCCGGGGACAGGGGAGGGGTCAGCCCGCCCCGCCGTCGAGCAGCCTGCTGTAGCGCAGCCGCCACGCCCGCTCCGTACTCGCCGCGGCGGCACAGCCTCCGATCGCGAGGGTGAGCCACCCCGGCAGATCGAGGGGCGAGGTGTGGCTCCCGAACCTCCGGGCGATGGGCGGCACCTGGGTGACCGGCTCGATGAGCTGGAAGACGAGAAGCGTCAGGGCGACGACGAGCACCATCGACGACAGAGCGCCGATCAGGCGGCTCAGCGCGGGATGCGCACGCTCGAGATACGCGCGACGGCCCTCGGCGGAATCGCGGTCCGGGACGAGCTGGGACGCAACCCCGCCGGTGGTGACGTAGTGACACCGCTTGAGCCCGAAGGAACTCATCGCCACCTCGACCGTGCCGCCCGGGACGGGGAAGGCGGCCGGAAGTCCGGCACGGGCATGCTGCCTGCCGTCGAGGTACAGATGGGCCTTGACCTGGCCGGACGTCTGATTCTGCCCATGCCTGACGTCGACGGCGTAGACCGTCTGCCGACCGTCACTGTGCGTCAGCCGAAGATAGAACAGTGCGCGGAAGAGCACCTGCCACCATCGAAAACGCTTCAACGCCCGCCCGTCCCCGGGTTCGACCCGTTGCAGGGCCCGACGCCGCCGCCACTCCTTGAACATCCCATCCCTCCGTTTACTCGCCCGGCTCCGCCGCGCAGGCGAGGTCCCGCGCCGGGCGCTGCCCGGTGGTCAGGAACGCCGTCACCGCTCCGTTCGCACAGGTGTTGCCGCCGAACGGATAGACGCCGTGTCCGCCCTGGTCGGCCGTCACCATGACGGCCCGCTGACCCAACGCCCGTCGCAGCTCCCGGGCGCCGGCCAACGGTGTCCCCGGGTCGCGCTCGTTCTGCACCATCAGCACGTTCGACGGCCCCCGGTCACCGATCCGCACCGGCGGCTCGACCCGCTCGGCCGACCAGAACGCGCACGGCCCGATGCTCGCCGTGGAGCCACCGAGCATCGGATACCGCAGCCGGTCGACCACGACATTGCGCTGGTACTCCCGGACCGTCTCCGGCCAGCGCGCATCACCGCAGATCACGGCGAAGCGCGCCGCCATGAGGTTCTCCAGGCCCGGCGGCAGCGGAGGAGAAGGCGGCAGCGGCCGGTCCGTGTCGACCGCCTGCCAGAACTCCGCCAGGTGCGGCATGAGGACATCGGCATAGAGACGTTCGAACGTGACCCCGCGGAACGCCGTCCCGTCGACGCCTTGGACCGGCTTCTCCTCCAACCGCTTCGCGAGGTCGAAGTACTTCGCGGTCACCTGCTCCGGCGTGGTGCCCAGACCGTACTCGGGGTGCGCGGCCGCGAACGCGGCGAAGTCCGGGAACCGGTCCTCCATCCCACGGGCGAACAGCCGCATCGCCGTGACGTCGTAGCCACCGGGACCCAGGTTGCTGTCGAGCACGACCCGGTCGCTGCGCCGGGGGAACATCGTCGAGTACACCGCACCGAGGTAGGTGCCGTAGGAATGGCCGAGGTAGGAGACCTTCGGCTCGCCCAGCGCCGCCCGGATCCGGTCCATGTCGCGCACGGTGTTCGCGGTGGTGACGTGCGGCAACATCGACGCGGTCCGCGAGGTGGCGCACTGCCTCGCGACGGTCCGCGCATACCCCGCCTCCCGCGCGACGTCGGCCGCGGTGTGCGCGTAGGGAGCGAAGTTGCCGCGGTACTGCTGCTCCTGCGTCAGATCGCAGGTCACCGGAGCGCTGCGGCCGACGCCACGGGGGTCGAAGCCGATCACGTCGTAGGAGTCCAGCACCTCCGGGGGCAGCCCCGAGGCGGCGAGGACGGCCGGATAGTCGAGCCCCGAACCCCCGGGGCCGCCCGGATCGGTCAGCAGCACGCCGCGGCGCTTCGACGGGTTCTCGCTCGCCAGCCGGGAGATCGCTATAGCGATCCGGCGGCCGTCCGGGTGCCGGTAGTCCAGCGGGACGTCGAGCGTCGAGCACTCCAGGCGGGGGGACGTGACCTCCTCGGGGCACGGGCCCCACCGCACGGGGCCCGGACCCACGCCCACGGTGTCCGCAGTCGCCGCCACGGACGCTCCCGGCATGGCGGTCGCCACCGCCACCGCGCCGGTGGCGAGGGCGAGGGACAGGGATTTACGCATCTGATGTCCTCCAGAAAGAGGGCGCACGGGGCGCCGGAAAGTGCGGGCTCGCAGCCGCCCGCCGCTGGCTGTGTGACGTAGCCGGTCGTCAGGGCCGCCTCGGCCCTGACGCCCCTATCTCCTCGGTGGCGCGGACGAGGGGGCCCGTTGCTCCGGACCTGTTCGGGACGTGTCCCGGCCGCGGACCACCCGGTCGTGGCCGCCGGTCCGCTCGATGGCCGACTCCCGGCGGATGTGCGCCCAGCCGCCGGACACCACGGAGAGCAGCGCGACGAGCCCGAGGAGCCCCATCCGCCCGGCGGGGCCGCCGGGGACCCAGCCGACGAGACCCCACAGCGGCTCGGCGTCCCGGTCGAGCAGACCGCGGATCAGCGCCTGTGAGGCCAGCACGGTCAGCACCATCCCGCCCGCCTCGAGCACCACCAGGCCACGCTCACGCATCGTGTTCTCTCACTCCCACGTCCGGTCGTCTCGGTACGTGGACGAGTCTGTCCGTGCGGTGTGTCCGGGCACATCGGCCCCGCGGCCCGAAGCCGGACCGACCAGCGGTGAGGCGCCGCTACGACTCCGGTCTAGGGCGCATCCGCCCTGGGGCTGACTCACCGGCCCTGCGGCTTCGCGATACTGAACGGGTGAACACGGACGGCGCGCCACGGCTCGGATGGTGGCAGCAGACCTGGCGGCTGGCGGCGGCCGGGGCGGTGAGCGTGCCGATCTGGCTCTATGTGGGTGTGCTGCTGCACGGGCAGGACGCCGGACCGGGCCCCTGGTTCCGCATCGGTGATCCGCTCGTGGCCCTCGCCTGCCTGACGGCGCTGTTGTGGCGGCGACGGTTCCCGCTCGCCGTCGCCATGACGGTCGCGATCGCCTCGACCGCGTCGGCGCTCGCCACCGGCGCCGCCCTGGTGGCGCTGGGCTCGATCTCCACCCGCCGCCGCCCGGTGGAGATCGGGGCCGTGGTCCTGGCCTACGTGACCGCGTCACAGTTCGCGGGCGGGTTCTACCCGATCCAGAACCCGCCGGACACCTTCTGGTTCCAGCTCACCCTGCCGGTCCTCACCGCCGGCATCGCGGTCGCCGTGGGCATGGCCATCGGCGCGCGCCGTGTCGAGGTGCGGTCCCTGCGCGACCGCGCCGAGAGCGCGGAGCGGGAACAGGCGGCACGAGCCGCGCAGGCCCGGGTCCAGGAGCGCAACCGGATCGCCCGCGAGATGCACGACGTACTCGCGCACCGGATCTCCCTGGTCGCCATGCAGGCCGGAGTGCTGGACCACCGCGGCGACCTCAGGGCCGAGGAGAACCGCGTGCTGGTCCGCTCCATCGCCGAGGGATCCCACCAGGCTCTGGAAGAACTGCGGGACGTCCTCGGCGTGCTCCGGGCGGACCCGGGCCACCCCGAACCACCGCAGCCCTCCCTCGACCGCCTCCCCGACCTGGTGGCCGACGCCCGCGCGTCCGGCCTGGACGTCACCCTGCGCACCGAGGTGACGGGAACACCGGCCGACGTCGTGGGACGGACCTGCTACCGGGTCGTCCAGGAAGGACTCACCAACGCCGCCAAACACGCTCCGGGCGCCCCCGTCCACATCACGGTCGCAGGCACCGCGGGCGACGAACTCGGCGTCAGCGTCCGCAATGCCCCGGCCACCTCGAGAACCGCCCAGCCACCGCCTGCCTCGGGATTCGGCCTGCTCGGCCTCACCGAACGGGTCGACCTCGCCGGCGGAACCCTCCACCATCGCCCCACATCCGACCACGGGTACGTCCTCACCGTACGACTGCCCTGGCCGGCCCCCACCCATGAGAAGAGAACCTGAGTGGACAGCGAGCGGAAACCGGTGCGGGTCGTCATCGTCGACGACGACCAACTGGTGCGCATGGCCTTGCGTCTGGTCATCGACGGCGAACCTGACCTGACCGTCGTCGCGGAGGCGGCCGACGGGAAGGCCGCGATCACCGTGGTGGACGAACAGCGGCCGGACGTCGTGCTGATGGACGTACGGATGCCGGTCCTCGACGGACTCAGCGCGACCCGTGAGCTCCTCGCCCGGCCGGCGCCGCCCCGGGTGCTCATGCTGACGACGTTCGACTCCGACGACCTGGTGCTCGGCGCCCTGCGGGCCGGAGCCCTCGGATTCGTCCTCAAGGACACCCAGCCGTCGCGGATCCTCGACGCCGTCCGGACCGTCGCGGACGGCGATTCCGTGCTGTCCCCGGCCGCCACGGCACGGGTGATCGCAGCGGCCACCGGTCCGCGGTCCTCCCACACCCGCGACGCGACCCGCCGGGCCGCGCGGGACCGGCTGTCGGCACTGACCGAACGGGAACGCGAGACCGCCGGGGCCATCGCGGACGGTCTGGGAAACCCGGAGATCGCCGAGAGGCTCCATATCAGCGTCGCGACCGTCAAGGCACACACCAGCAGCCTGTTCTCCAAATTGGCGGTCCATAACCGAGTACAGATCGCCCTGCTGGTCCGCGACGCGGAGGAATGACCCCGCAACACCCCGTGCGGGCCGGTTCGCACGGGAGCTGTGCGAACAACCAAGGAAAAGAGGGACCTCCCCCAGCCGCCTTCCGCTTCTGGCTCACCGGAGGCTTGCGGCACGACCCGGGTGACGGCACGGAATCGTGCGCACCCGGCGTGGAACCACTCCTGGCCGGGGCGCCCCCGGCCAGGAGGCTCACCGACGGGATCCCGGCGGCGGCCCGGCCTTCGACCTCACGACGACCCCACCGTGCGGGCCCACGCACCACAGCCGGGCCCCGGAGTCCCGCACGCCACCGAATTTCTCGGCTGA
This sequence comes from Streptomyces sp. NPDC020884, assembly GCF_044333935.1. Lineage (NCBI taxonomy): Bacteria > Bacillati > Actinomycetota > Actinomycetes > Kitasatosporales > Streptomycetaceae > Streptomyces > Streptomyces sp. NPDC020884. The sequence goes on from NZ_JBIRRY010000007.1 coordinate 449,729, forward strand.
GGCAATGCGGGGCGAGTCAGCGGGCAGAAGCCTCCTCAACTTTTGGAGGTCGTGGTGGTGTGTGATCGGATCGGACTGGCTGAAGTGCTGGCGGCGGCGGAGGTTGCCGCCCCGGTGGACTCGCTCGATGTCGTGGCGCGCAACCTGCGTACCCGGTTCGGAGCGCGGTACGTGTCGTTCCTGTTCGTCGACGTGGTGGGCAGACGTCTGCTGCGGGTCAACGACACGGTCGGCATCTCGCAGGAGCACGGGGCCGAGCGAGTCCCCCTCGCCGACAGCGGCATCTACGACAAGGTGCTGCGCGCCCAGAAGCTGGTGCGGGTGGAGGAGGACGGGCCGGGCCAGCGGGTGCTCGCGCCGGTGACCAACCGAGGTGACACCATCGGTGTGCTGGAGCTGTTCCTCGACGTCGTGACCGAGGACGTGCTGGAGCAGGTCGAGGAGGCCGCGCACGCGCTGGCGTACATCATCGTCACCGACCGGCGCTTCACCGACCTCTACCACTGGGGCAACCGCACCACGCCGGTCAGTCTGGCGGCGGAGATCCAGCGCCAGCTTCTCCCCTCCGCCCCCTCCTGCGACGCAGCCGAGTTCGCCCTCGCCGGAGCTCTGGTCCCGGCCTCCGACATCGCCGGCGACACCTACGACTACAGCCTCGACAACAACGCCCTGCACCTGTCCGTCACCGACGCCATGGGCCACGACGTCGACGCCTCCCTCACCGCCACCCTCGTCGTGAACGCCTCCCGCGGTGCCCGCCGCGCCGGAGCCGACCTCACCGAACAAGCCCGCCAAATGCATCAAGCCCTCCTCGACCACGGACGCCACACCTTCGCCACCGGCCAGCTGCTGCGCATCGCCCTCGACGGGAGCCGTGCCCAGCTCGTCAACGCCGGTCATCCCGGGCCGCTGCGGCTGCGCGACGGCACGGTCGAGGAACTGGGCCTGGCCGTCAACATGCCCTTCGGCTTCTCCCCGCAGGGCTCCTACCAGGAACAGGACATCGACCTGCGCCCCGGTGATCGTCTCGTGCTGTACACCGACGGCATGCAGGAGCGCGAAGCCGAGACGGTCGACCTGCCCGGCCTCCTGCTCCGGACCGCCGCTGAGCACCCGCGGGAGGTCGTCCGTACCTTGGTGACCGCGGTCGCCGACGCCTACGGTGGCCGGCCGCCCAAGGACGACGCCACCGTTCTGTGCCTGGACTGGCACGGCCCCCGCCGGAGGTAATCCGCTCGAACACCTAACGAGTGCCCCGACCCCGACGGATCCGCCGACTCCCACCAGCGCGAACTCGACGGGCGCATCCGACAGCTCAAGCCGGACAGCGCCCGAGCCTGAGAGCCGCGCGGCGGCGTCCGGCCAGAAGCCGACGGACCTTACCGCCACTCAGGTGGGAGCAGCGGACAGGACCGGGTCCGGGAGCGGACAGCGGGATACGGTCGGGCAGTAAGCACCCCGCCCGGTCCTCCGGTGCGGAGGACATCGGCTTCCCTGGCACAGCGAGGGTTCGTACCTGTCCGACCGAGAGGAAAGCCGTGCCCGCCGACTTCGACGTCGTCATCGTGGGGGCCGGAGCGGCTGGTCTGAGTCTGGCGTACCACTTGTGCGCGCCGGACAGCGCTGCACCGCTGTCGATCGCCCTGGTCGATGCCCCGCCGGGGCCTTTGAGGGCGCCGCCGCGTACCTGGTGCTTCTGGGAGCCACCGGGCGGTGCCTACGACCCGCGCCTGGCCGCCTCCTGGCAGCAACTGCGGATCCGGGCGGCTGACGGGGCCGCCACGGTGTCCCGGCTCTCACAGTTGCGCTACAAGATGCTGCGCTCGGACGCCTTCGAAGCACTGGTGGACCGGCGGTTGTCCCGTGCACCGGCCTTGCGTCGGATCGAGGCGACCGTGAGCGCCGTACGCGATATCCCGAGCGGTGGTGGCGAGGTCCTCACGCAGGACGCGTCCGGCGAACGCGTCCTGGCGCGTGGCCGACTCGTCTTCGACTCCCGTCCGCCCCGCCGCCTGCCGCCCGCCCGCACCACCCTCCTCCAGCACTTCACCGGCTGGTTCGTCCGCACCGACCGTCCCGCCTTCGACCCGGCGACCGCGGACCTGATGGACTTCCGTACGCCGCAGCCCCCTCGCGGGCTGTCGTTCGGCTACGTCCTGCCGCTCGACCCGCACACCGCGCTGGTGGAGTACACCGAGTTCTCGCACGCTCCGCTGGACGCCGACGGTTACCGGCGCGCCCTGCGCCACTACACCCGCGAGGTGTTGAGGACCGGTGAGTTCCACGTCACGGCACAGGAGCACGGCGTCATCCCCATGACGGACGGTCATTTCCCTTACCGGCAGGGACGTTCGGTCTATCGCATCGGCACCGCAGGGGGAGCGACCCGGCCCTCCACCGGCTACACCTTCGCAGCCGTGCAGCGACAGAGCCGGTCCATCGCCGCCCAACTGCGCGCCGGACGCCCGCTGCGCATGCCCCGTCCGTACGGGCGACGGGCGCAGGCCATGGACGCGGTGATGCTGCGGGCGCTGGACAGCGGCCGGGTGGACGGCGCCGACTTCTTCGGCCGCCTCTTCCGCGGCGTTCCCGGCGAGCGGCTGCTCCGCTTCATGGACGGCAGTTCGCGGATGCACGAGGACCTGCTGATCGGCCTGCGGACACCGGTGGTTCCCATGCTGCGGACCGTCGTCGAACTCCCCTTCACAGCCCGGCGTCAACGCCCTGCCGCCTCGGTTCCCCCCTCACCGACCGACCACCAGGAGAGCACCCCATGACCCTGCTGCGCGGTGACGCACTGTCCGCGGCCTTCGACCACGGCTCCACCGCCTACGACCGGCTCGTCGCGGCCAGCCCCGGCTACCACGCCCACCTGCGCCGCTCCGCGCGCAGGCTCGGCCTGGCGGAGGGGGGACGCGGGCTGCGCGTGCTCGACCTGGGATGCGGCACGGGCGCCTCCACGGCCGCGCTCCTCACCGCCGCTCCGCACGCCCGGATCACCGGCGTCGACGCGTCCGCGGGCATGCTGGACCGCGCGACGGCCAAGAGCGGGCTCGCCGGTGTCGAATTCGTGCACGCACCGGTCGAGGAGCTGGCCGACCGGCTGCGCCCCGGATCCTTCGATGCGGTCTTCGCCGGATACCTCTTCCGCAACCTCGACGACCCCGACAGGACGCTCGACCTGGTCCGCGGCCTGCTCGTGCCGGACGGCCGCCTCGCCGTCCACGAGTACACGCTCGGCGGCTCACCCGTCCACCGTGCCGTCTGGAACGCGGTCTGCTCGCTGATCATCCAGCCCGCCGGGCGCCTCGCCGGGGACGCGGAGCTCTACCGTCACCTCAAGGACAGTGTCGCCCGGTTCGACACGGCGCCCGCGTTCGCGCGGCGGTTGCGCCGGGCCGGCTTCGCCGGCGTACGCGTCCTGCCGCTGCCCGGCTGGCAGACCGGGATCACCCACACCTTCGTCGGCAGCGCCACCGTCGGCGCGGGGGAGCGGTCGTGATGCTCCGGCGGGACGGCGGCGGTGGCCACCGGCGCGGCCGGGACCGGCAGGCGGCCGTCGTGCCGGCCCCGGCCGGCCGCGCCCGGTTCACGGGAGAGGCCCCCACGGTGGCGGTCGTCGGCGCGGGCATCGCCGGGATCGCGGCGGCCACCCTCCTGGCCGAGCGCGGCGCGCGCGTCACCCTCTACGAGAGTGAAACCTGCCTCGGCGGAAGGCTGTCGGGATGGCCCACCGAGCTCGCCGACGGCACCACCGTGACGATGAGCCGCGGGTTCCACGCCTTCTTCCGCCAGTACTACAACCTCCGCGGCCTGCTGCGCCGGGTCGACCCGGGCCTCGGTTCGCTGACCCGGCTCCCCGACTATCCGCTGCGGCACAGCTCCGGCCTGCACGACAGCTTCGCCCGGGTGCCGCGCACGCCTCCGCTCAGCGCGATGGGATTCGTCGCCCTCAGTCCCACCTTCGGTCTGCGGGACCTTCTCCGGATGAACCCGAGGGCGGCTCTGCCGCTGCTGGACGTGCGGGTACCCGAGGTCTACGACCGGATCGACGGCATCAGCGCGGCCGACTTCCTCGACCGCATCCGCTTCCCGGAAGCCGCCCACCACCTGGCGTTCGAGGTGTTCTCCCGCAGCTTCTTCGCCGACCCGCGCGAACTGTCGGCGGCCGAGCTGGTGCTGATGTTCCACATCTACTTCCTCGGCTCCAGCGAGGGCCTCCTCTTCGACGTTCCCGGCGAACCGTTCCCCACCGCCCTGTGGGACCCACTGCACCGTTACCTCGAGAGCCACGGCGTCGACGTACGGACCCGGACACCGGTCCGGCAGGTGCGTCCCCGGCCGGACAACGGCCTCGACATCGCCACGGACGACCGCACCACGCGCTCCGACGCCCTCGTGCTCGCCCTGGACAGCGGCGGCCTGCGCCGCGTCGTCGCCGCCTCACCGGACCTCGGCGACGCCGACTGGCGCTCACGGATCGCACGGCTGCGCAGCGCGCCGCCGTTCCTCGTCTCGCGACTGTGGCTCGACCGGCCCGTGGCCCGGGACCGGCCGGGCTTCCTCGGCACCAGCGGTTACGGACCGCTGGACAACGTGAGCGTCCTGGACCGCTGGGAGGGGGAGGCCGCCCGCTGGGCCCGGCGCACCAGGGGCTCGGTCCTCGAACTGCACGCCTACGCCGTCGCGCCGGACGCCGACCGGTCCGCCGTACAGCGCGAGGCGCTGCGGCAACTGCACCGGATCTACCCGGAGACCCGCAGCGCCCGCGTCATCGACGAGCGCCACGCATGGCGGGCGGACTGCCCGATGTTCCCCGTGGGCGGCTATCGGGACCGGCCGGGCGTGCGCAGCCCCGACCCCGCCGTCACGGTGGCGGGGGACATGGTCCGCACCGACCTGCCGGTGGCCCTGATGGAACGCGCGGCCACCAGCGGGTTCCTCGCCGCGAACGCCCTGCTGGAGCGGTGGGGCGTACGCGGCCAGACGCTGTGGACCGTGCCGCGTACGGGACGGTCGGCCCTTCTGCGCCGGCTCGCAGCGCTGGGAGCCGAGTGATCGCCCTCCACGGCAGGCCCTGGGCGGTAGGCGGCCGCCGACCCGCCCCGTCAGCCCGGGAGCCTCCCGCCGGCGCGGAGTTCCCAGCGCCTCTCCGCGTACGCCAGGTCGTCCCGCCACAACCGGCCGGCCGAGGCGCGCATCAGGGGGCGCAGCAGCGGCGCGGCCGCCCTGGCCACGGCGAATCCGCGACGGTCCGACGCCGCGACCAGCGCCTCCGTCACGGCCGTTCGGGGCCGCCCCCGCTCGTCCGGAGCGAGGGGAGTGGCGTGCGTCTCCACCACGGACCCCGCGCCCTCGCCCTCGATGATGTGCATGACGACCGTACGGGGCTCGGGCGCCGTGAACCGGGCCCGGACCGGCACCACCAGCCGCCCGGCCACCTTGAAGGACACATCGACGGTGAACCCGTCGTCGTCCGCCGGGCCGTCGGCTGGCGTTCCCGTCACCGTCAGGTCCACGAAGGAGTACGGGTGGAACCACGCGCCGTGCCACGGGTCGAGGCGGTTGGCCACCACGTCCTCCGGCTCGCAGCGGCCGACGCCCGAGTAGACCGCCTCAACAGCCTCCAGGGTCCTCGGCCGGACGGGTACGTAGGGTCTTTCCGAAGGGGACTCGCCTCCCATCCGGTCGAGCCGCACCCAGAGAAGGACGCCGTCGTCATAGGCCGGATAGGGCTCCCATCCGGCGAATGGCCCGCCGTCCAGAGCCAGCCCGTGCCAGTGGCAGACCAGCGTGCCGCAGCGGACGGGGCTGTCGCGCAGCGGCGCCCCCAGATGCGGGCACGCCCCCGGGCCACTGCGGAGCTTCCCCTCGCGGTCGCGCCACGCCACCACCTCGGTGGAGCCGACCGTGACCCCGAGGGTCCGCCCGGGAGGAAGGCCGCGCGAGGCGCCGATGACGTACCAGTTGCCGGAGGGCCGGCCCTGCGCACGTTCGAGGGCCTCCGCGATCAGCGCCGGCTTCGCGTCCCGCCACGTCGGAGCCTGCCGCTCCCACGGCACGGGGGCGCGCCGCAGCCGTAGCGGAATGCGCCCGGGACGTCGGGCCGCGGGGCTCATACCGGCTCCTTCCGCCCCGCGCATGCGGCGTCCGCCACCCGTGGACGGGAGGCCGCAGAGACATCTCCTCGCTCAGCCGGCGTCTCCCGGCGCCGGCTCACCGTGCGCACGGCGACCGCTCGGGCCAGCCCGTCCAGCGCCACGGCGGCCCGTCGTCGGCGCGGGACGATCGCCCGACGGTGCAAAGCGGCGTACCCGTCCGCCTCGATCGCGTCGAGGATGGCGCTGTACAGCACGAACGCCGTACGGATGCAGGGCCGAGAGACCGCGGCGAGCATCGCGATGCCGGGCAGGGCGTCCCGGTAGACGGCCCGGTTGTGGGCTGCGGCGGCCCGCAGGACGTCGGTGATCCGGCCGTCCCGCGTGCCCGTGCTCCGGCTCCACTCGAAGCGTTCCCGCTCCACCCCGTGGGCGGCGAGCAGCTCGGCCGGCAGGTAGAGCCGGCCCCGGTCCAGGTCCTCGCCCACGTCGCGCAGGAAGTTGGTCAGCTGGAAGGCGACACCGAGCGCGGCCGCGTGCACAGCCGCTTCCTCGCGCGGCCCCACCGTACCCAGCACCGGCAGCATCTGGAGGCCGATCACCGCGGCCGAGCCGTGCATGTACCGGCCGAGCTCCTCGTACGAGGCGTACCCGCCGACCGTCAGATCGCTGCGCATGGAGGACAGGAAGTCGGTGAAGTGCCGGTGGTCGATGCCGTACCGGCCCGCTGTGTCGGCGAGCGCGCGGATCACCGGCTCGGTGGCCCGGTTCCCCCGCAGCCCCGTCTCCAGCTGGGCTTCCAGCGCGAGCAGGGCGCGAGCACGCTCCCCGGCAGTGGCCGTGCTGTCGAGATCGTCGACGATGTCGTCGGCCCAGCGGGCGAAGCCGTACAGGGCGTGGACGGCGGGCCGCCGGTCGACGGGAAGCAGCCGTGTCGCGAGGAAGTACGTCTTGCCGTGGCGTGCGTTGAGGGCGCGGCAGCGGGCGTAGGCGGCTCGGAGTGCGGGGTCGTGGATGCCTGCTGCGTCGAGTTCACGGACGGTCATGCGCTGGAACCTCTCGGGGCAGGGTACGGGGCGGCCCGGGGGCCGGTGATCCTCTCCGCCGCCAGCTTCCCGGAGATCAGGACGGTCGGCACGCCGACGCCGGGCGTGGTGCCGCAGCCGGCGAGGACGGCGTTGGCCGTGCCCCGCACCAGGTTGCGCGGGCGGAAGGGACCGGTCTGGGGGAAGGTGTGGGCCACGGAGAAGGGGGTGCCCGCCGCGTGCCCCTGGGCGGTCCAGTCGACCGGCGTGACCAGCCCCTGCTCCTCGATCGCCGCGCCGAGGCCGGGCATCTCACGGCGCTCCAGCTCGGCCAGCAGCTCGTCCCGGTAGCGGGGCCCCAGCTCCCGCCACTCCCGTACGCCGGGCCCGACCTCGGTGTTCGGGCAGGGCGCCAGCACGTAGTGGAGGTGCTTGCCCGGTGGCGCGAGGGAGGGGTCGCTCGCGGTGGGCCGGGTGATGAGGAGCGAGGGATCCGACATCAGGCTGCCGCTGCGGGTCAGCTCGTGGAAGGTGCTCTTCCAGGCCGCGCCGAACGAGATGGTGTGATGGGCCAGATCCGGCCAGGTTCGGTCCGTGCCCGCGTGCAGGATCACCGCGGACGGCGAGTGCCGCAGGGGGAGGGGCCGGTGCGGGCTGCGGCCGAGCAGCCGGTAGCTGATGGGCAGATCGGGCGTCAGGACGACAGCGTCGCAGGGAATGCGCTCCTGGTCGGTGACGACCGCGGTGACACGGTCGCCCGACCGCTCCAGCCGGGTCACGGCCTGCCCGTAGCGGAAGACGGCGCCCGCGTCGGTGGCCGCGTCGGCCATCGCACGGGGCAGCGCGTGCATGCCACCTCGGGGGAAGTACACGCCGGCCACCGTGTCCATGTAGGCGATGACCGCGTACGCGGCGAGTGCCCGCGCCGGAGGGACACCCGCGTACAGCGCCTGGAAGGAGAAGACCCGGCGCAGCCGTTCGTCCGAGACGAAGTGCCCGATCCTGGCGTCGAGCCGGCCGAAACCGCCGAGAGCGGCGAGCCGGGCGAGGTCGGGGTGGACGAGCTGGAGCGGCGAGTCGAAGTTGGAGTCGATGAACCGGCGCATCTGCACCCGGTAGAGGCGCTCCAGCCAGATCCGCAGCCGCCGATAGCCCACCGCCTGCCGGGCCCCGGCGAACTGCTCGACTGCCGCCTCCATCGCGGCGCCGTCGGTGTGAACATCGAGTTGGGATCCGTCCGCGAACCGGGCTCGGTAGGCGGGATCCAGCCGGATCAGCTCCAGCCGGTCCGCCATCCGCTCCCCGACCGCGCCGAAGGTCTCCTCCACCAGATCCGGCATGGTCAGCACGGTCGGCCCGGTGTCGATGCGGAAGCCGCCCGACGTCAGCAGTCCCGCCCGGCCCCCGGGCACGCCCTCCCGCTCGACGACCGTGACGCTGCGGCCCGCGCCGAGCAGGTGGAGCGTAGCGGCCAGTCCTGCCAGACCGGCACCGACCACCACCACATGGTCGACGGGCCCTTTGACCGTGATCACTGGGTGCCACCTCCTTCGGCCGCGGTCAGGAACCGGGCCGCAGCAACCGTCCCGCTGCTGTGCCCGTGTGTCCCACCGGGGTTGGCGGGGGAGTGGCCGGACCGGTCTCCGGAGACCGTGCGCAGCAGACCGAGCAACTGGCGACCGCCGTGCGCGTCGACGTCGACGGCCTGTCCCAGATGGCGTACGGCGTGGTCGTGGAGGCGCTCCGCCTCCCGCTCCACATGGGCGCGCGCCCCCGTCGCCTCGAAGACGCCGCGTACGTCCGCGAGATCCGTCTCGGTGAGGTCGGCGTCGCCCGTGACGCGGCCGAGGACGGCGAGCGCTTCTTCGTCGCCCGCCGCTTCGGCCCACGTCCGGGTGACAGCCAGCAGGTAGGTCGGCTTGCCCTCGCGGATGTCGTCGCCGGACGGCTTCCCGGTCAGCGCCGGGTCGCCGAAGGCCCCGAGCAGATCGTCCCGCAGCTGGAAGGCGATTCCGGCGCACCGGCCGGCGGCACGCAGAGCGTCGGTGGTCCGCTCATCGGCGCCCGCCAGCGCGGCGCCGATCGCCAGAGGCCGCTCGACGGAGTACGAGGCGCTCTTGAGACAGGCGGTCCGCAAGGCCTGCGCCACTGAGGACCCACGGCTGACCTGGCCGTGCAGATCCAGGTACTGTCCGGCGACCATCTCGGTCCGCATGGCCCGCCAGAGGGCGCCGATCCGCCGACGCTGGGTGGCGGACAGCACGGTCTCCGCCAACGTGTCGTCGGCCCAGACAAGTGCGAGATCCCCCGCCAGCACGGCCGCCGAGGAACCGAACGCGGAACCCCGCTCGGAGTCCGGTGAGAGCCCCGCACGCTCGGCCAGAGCGATGTGCACGGTGGGCTTCCCCCGGCGAAGTCGCGAGCGGTCCATCACATCGTCGTGGATCAGGGCGCAGGTCTGGATCAGTTCCAGCGCCACTCCGAGCCGCAGCGTGGCCGAGGTCTCCGCCGCACCGCAGGCGCGCATCCCCCACCACAGAAGGCGAGGCCGTATCCGCTTTCCGCCGTCGAGCGTGAAGTCGGCGACCCGCCGCGCCAAATCCTCGGAGAACAAGGCGTCGCTCTCCAAGGCCTCGGCGACCCGTTCGGTCAGCACGGCCCGTGCGGTGCGCAGGACAGCATCGACCACATCCGCGTCGACGGCCCGCACGTCCTCGGACGACAGAGCAGGATGGCGGCACCCGTCCGGCTCGTGGACCGGTTGCGAGCGCGCGCCGAACGAGTGCTCCGTGGGCTGGGGACGGCCCATCTCACGCCTTTCCGGGATCAGTGGTTCCGTGATGATGAACGACTCGTCACTTCACGCGGACGCGTTCCCCCTTCGCCTGCCTTCGTGCACTGCCGATCAGGAGTTCGCACCGCGCGGAATCAGGCACTGATGAGAGCTGATCACGCCAGCCGCACATGCTCGGGGGAGAAACACCCCGGACACGCCATGACGGCGGCTACCACGCCCGTATGGCCCACGTGGACGGACGCCCGCGACGGTTCCCCGTACTGGGGAAGGACGCGGCGGTGTCACGGTCGGCGATCTCTTGCAGGGGCCACAGACGGAGGGCGAGTTCGGCCGGCCGTTGGGCGTCGCCCCTGCATTGCTCTGTCGTGGCGAGGAGGGGGTGCGCGGCTCTCTCGACGTACGGTTCCCGGGTGGTGCGCAGACCGTACGGCCACCCCGGAGCGGGGCGCCTCCGAGATGGATGACCGGGCCGACGAAACAGCCGACGCCATCCTGGGCACACGGGGCAGATGTAAGGACTGCAGGGGTCATCTGCTCTTGACCGGATCCACGGTATGTGGAGATAGTGCGTGGGCTGGAGTAAATTCGTTCACTTCTCACACCGAAGACGGGGATTTCATGAAGACGAACATCGGCTTACGAGGCGTCATGTCCGTGCTCCTCACGACAGTCGTGCTCATCGGCGGAGCGACGTCGATGGCGTCGGCGGAGCCCACCCCGCCCCTCGAGCCCCTGCCCGCCTGCCCTTCCACTTCCCTCTGCTTCATGCACGGCGGTGAACTCGTCGACGAGTACTACCACGTGACTCCTTGGCAGTATCTTCCCCTTCCGTTGACGGCACCGCTCCACGTCGTCAACATGCGCCAGGAGTCCGCCTGGATCGGTGACACCAGGGGTGGTGCCCGGTGCGTCGGGCCCGGGGAGACCGTCGCCATCCATCTGGGCACGATCGACACCGTGCGTGTCACCGACTCGGTGGAGTGCCGGCTCACCTGAAGGAGCGTCTTGCCCCAGCAGGGGCGTTGATGGCTCGGGTGACGTAGCTGCGGGGACCGAGTGATCGGGCCGGGTGTGACCGGCAAGGGGCGGCCGGTTCACGCAACGTCCCGGACCAGGGACCATCCGCTTCAGGCGAGTGCGCTACAACGACACAGGTCAGTTTCGGCAGGATCCGGTAGAAAACCGCCCAGGGCTCCACGGTCAGCTGCAGGGGAGCCATTCCAGGTCGATCATCGATCCGATTCGGTCACTGTGTGGGGCAACGGCAACTGCTTCCACCTCGGTGACGCGGACGGTGACGTGATCGATGCGGCCGCCGACTGGCACTGCCGTGCCCAGAACCTGGACTCGTGAATAACCTTGAAACCCTTCCGGCCCGGGGTCATGTCGAGCGGTCTCGACATGACCCCGAGGCGGCATCGAGGACGCACACGCTCGGCTCGGGGCCCTGGCCCTCGGCTTTGCTGACGAGCCGTCGGAGGAGATCGTTGAGCCTGTCCAGCACACCGTTCCTCTGTCAGGCGACGATGTTCCCGTAGACCGTTCCCGCGGAGCGAAGCCATGCGGAAGCCGCCGCCAGGGGATACCGGTGCGGTCCACGAAGGACCGCGTCCATGATCCGGCGCAGCTCGCGCTCGGGCGGGCGCCCGGCGTCCAGCCCCTTCCTTCTCCGTCCGGCCCTCCGGGGCGATGGAATGGGCTCCTGAGGTTCCCCATGGGCATCGGACAGGTCACCCGGGTGGGACCGGTGGCGAGGCATGTTTCGGCAGCACCGTCGGCCGCCCTTGAGTATTGATGCGCTTGATATGCCCTTCGGCGCTCGAAAACCGGGGAGGCGCTGTCCGGCTGTCCGGCAGGCGGTCGGTCATGACGGAATCTTCTGAAAATCCGCCCCTGCTCGGACAATCGCGTCCTTTTCTCGGAACTGTGCCGTAACGTCACGGGTTTCGCCTGGTATCGGCGAGGTAGACGCCCTTTTGGCAACCCATGAGCTGCTGCCGTCGACAGAAAGACGACGGCGAAGCGAAAGGGAATCGCTCTCGATTTCGAGGCGGGCCAGGAACCGACTACCCAGGAGAACCATGACCTTTCTGGACGGAAACCGCAGTGCTCCTCAGGAGCCGGGCGCACTCCCCACTCCTGCGCCGATGCCTGCCCCGAAGCCGACCATGCTCGAATCCATGGGCGGCCTGGCGGGCTTCATCTACTCCACGGTCCCGGTCGTCGTGTTCGTCGTGGCCCATTCCCTGCAGCCCACCTCGGTGGCCATCACCGTGGCGATGGCCACCGGCGTGGCGCTCACCGTGCTGCGCCTGCTCCGCGGCGAGCGCTTCGCCTCGGCGGTCGGCGGGCTCGCCGGCGTGGCGGTCGCCGCGGGCATCGTCATGCTGACCGGATCGGCCAAGGACTTCTTCCTGCTGGGGATCTGGGCAGCCCTCGCCGGCTTCGTCGTCGCGTTCGGCTCCCTGCTGGTCCGCAGGCCGCTGACCGGCGCCGCGTGGAACCTGCTGCACGGCGGCAAGCACGCCTGGCGGGACGACCGAGCGGTGCTGCGGGCCCACGACATCGCCACATCGGCCGCGGCGATCGTGTTCGGCGGGCGGTTCGTCGTCAAGCAGTGGCTCTACGTCCACGACTTCACCGGCTGGCTGGCTTTCGCGAAGATCGCCATGGGCACCCCGCTGACGATCGTCGCCGCACTCGTCGCCGCCTGGGCGTTCCGACGGAGCTCGAAGCGACTGATTCGGGAAACCTGACGGGAACACAGGCCGACCGCGCGGGAAAATCCATCAGGAAGAGGGCGAGAGTGACGAGTCATCACACACAAGGCGAGGCACTCCGGGCACTCGGAGCATTCGAGAAGAGCATCGATCTCTATATGCACAGGAATCCCGTCCAGTTCTCCCTGGTAGCCGAGATCGGCCGCCGGATCACCAAGGACGATCTGGCGCGGGCGCTGAAGTGCGTACAGGAGCGGCATCCGTTGCTCAGCGTCTCGGTCGACCGAAATCCGCCGGAACCCGTGTACCGCAAGGCGCAGGGCTCGATCGGTGTCGAGACGGCCGCCGCGGGCACCCCGTGGCAAGCGGTCGTCGCCACCGAGCAGACACATCCCATCCCGCCGGAGCCCGGCCCGCTGCTGCGCGCCGTCCTGATCCCCGGAGCCGCGGGTTGCTTCATCGTGCTGACCTTCGCGCACCAGATCACCGACGGGATCGGCGGTCTGCGGGTGCTGCTGGAACTGGTCGCCGCTCTCGACGGCGATGAGCGCGGAACGGCACACGGCCTTCCCCGGGCACAGGAGGACCTCCTCGCCGGTCTCGACACCGTACCCACCGATCCCCGCGACACGGCCCCCGTGGCATCGCCGCCGGAGGACGAGCGCATGAGCGCCCCCGGAGACCTCGCACCGTTCTCCGGGCTGCTGCCGCACGTCTCCGCCCTGGCCCTGGACCCGGACGTCACCGCGCGGCTCGTCGAGCGCTGTCGCGCGGAGGGCATGTCGGTGCACGCGGCCCTCTGCGCGGCCGCTTCCACGGTGTTCCACCGGCGCGGCCGCGCCTTCGTGACCGTGCTGAGCCCGGTGGATCTGCGCCGCGCGGCAGGCTTGCCGGAAGACGTCGCCAACCGGTTCGCGGGCGCCCGGACGGCGAGTGGAGCCACCGAGGCGGACGACTTCTGGGCGCTCGCCCGGGGGCACCACGAGGCGCTCGGGCGGCAACGGTCGCCGCAGGCGCTGCAGGCCGGCTCCGTGGCTCTGTCCCGGAACGCACCGGCGACTCCGCAGGACGCCGAAGCGATGCTGGCCGCCGCCACAGCGGCGGACATCCAGATCACCAACCTTGGCGCGACGGAAGCGTACGAACCGGCCGGGTCGTCCCTCAAGGCCCTTTGGGGACCCGCACAGCTCACTCAACTGCGAGGTGAGCACGTCCTCGGGGTCGTGACGGTCGACGGCCGCCTGCGGATGACGGAACTGACCCACGACCCCGTAGCCGCCCTCCTCCCCGAGCTGGGCGCCGTACTGGCCCAGGCGTGCACCGCGACGGAACAGGCGCCGATCCCGCGTGACGGAACAGGCGCCGATCCCGCGTGACGGATACCGCCTGCCACCCGCGTGCGCACCCCACCACCCGCCCTTCCCCGCTCCCTTCACCCCGGCCCCCACGAGGAGAGACGTTGTCCCATCTGCCATCACGCCTCCGCCCGACGATGATCGCGGCGGCCGTGCCGCTGCTGCTTCTCGTCGGGGCATGCAGTCCGAGCACGTCCGACGCTCCGCAGGCGGCGAATGCCTCGAAGAGTCCACCGACCGAACGGGACCGTTTCGCGGAGCAGAACCTCGCCTTCGGCTCCTGCAAGGGGTACGGCACCACTCCGGCGGACGAGAAGGCCTTCGCCGCCCCCCGCCTCCAGTGCGCCCGGCTGAAGGTGCCGCTGGACTACAGCGACCCCGAGGGCGGGACCGCGCAGATCGCGGTGCTCCGGGTGCCCGCGCGAGGGAAGTCGAAGGGACCTCTCCTCCTCAACTCCGGAGGCCCCGGAGGCACCGGCCAGAACTTCGCCGCGCAGACGGGCGCGGCACTGGCCAAAAGCCCCGTGACCGAGCGATTCGACCTGGTGGGATTCGACCCACGGGGAGTAGGGGCGTCCAAGCCGGCCATCAGCTGCTTCAGCAAGGAGGACTACCTCGCCGGCGACGTACGGACCGAACTCGTCCTGACGGCGGGCCGGTTCTCCGAGGACGACACGAAGCGACTCGTCGGCAAGTGCGCGCAAGCCTCCGGCGGTGAGCGGAACCTGGGCAGTGTCAGCACCCGCGACACCGTCCGCGACATGGACATCCTCCGGTCCGCTCTCGGCGCGAAGAAGATGAACTTCCTGGGCCAGAGCTACGGAACCCGCATCGGCGCCCTGTACGCCGAGCAGTTCCCCGGAAACGTACGCAGCATGGTCCTCGACGGCGCCGTCGACCCCCACCTCGGCAGCGAGCGGCGGCTTTCCCAGTACAGCGGCTTCCAACGCTCCTTCGACAAGATGGCCGAGGCCTGCGCCACCGCGGACGACTGCCCCCTGGGCACGGATCCGCAGCGGTCGACCGAGGAGTTCCAGAAGATCGCCCGGCCACTGCTCGACAAGCCGCTCGCCTACGGGGACGGGGCGAAGTTCACCTACAACGACCTCATCGACTCCGTGATCTCCGGCCTCTACTACCAAGCGGTCTGGCCGAAGATCACCAAGGGGCTCGCGGACGTACGGTCGGGCAACCCCGAACAGCTCCTCGCCATTTCCGCGGCCTTCAGCGGACGCGGCCCGGACGGCAGCGGCGGCAACTTCGACGTGGCCAACTACGCCATCACCTGCATGGACGAGGCACGCATGACCCCCGAGCAGGCGGTCGACATGCGGGGCAGGACCTACGAGGCGGCACCGTTCGTCGACCCCGGCACCGGGACCGAAGGGGCCCGCGACACCTGCGAGTTCTGGCCGGCCGAACCGAAGACCACGTACCCCTTCCCCGACCGGGTCGACGGGCTGCCCGCCACTCTGACGATCTCGATCACCGGCGACCCGAGCACCCCCCACGCGGCCGGCGTCAACCTCGCCAAGACGCTCGAAGGGAGCCTGCTCACCGTGAAGGGGGAACAGCACACCATCGCCGCATCAGGGGTCAACGCCTGCGTGAACAAGGCGGTGGCCGACTACCTGATCCACCTGCGAACCCCGTCCGAAACCGCCGCCTGCACCCTCTGAAGACCTCACCGAGGCCTTCCCGGCGTGACCTGCCACTACGCTGCCGGTACCGGGGCGAGGGCCGGTGCCGGTGCCAGCACCGGGTGAGCACCAGCACCGGGTGCGGCGCGCCCCCACCATCACACTTGACCATGCCCCTGCGGCATGGTTTCCACTGGACCCCTTCGGCGTGACCGCGCCGAGGTCACCGGCTGTCGAGGGAGACACCCATCATGGCGTGGAGCACCCGCGAGATCGCGGAGCTCGCCGGGACCAGTCTGAGGACGGTGCGGCACTACCACGACATCGGGCTGCTCGACGAGCCGGAGAGACGCTCCAACGGCTACAAGCAGTACGGCGTCGCCCACCTCGTCCGGCTGCTGCGGATCAAGCGCCTCACGGCCCTCGGATTCTCGCTGACCCAGATCGCCTCCCTACGCGATCACGAGCACCCCCGGGACGCCCTGCAGGCCCTCGACGCCGAACTGGCCGCCACCATCGAACGCCTGCAACACGCCCGGGTCGAAGTCGGAGCACTGCTGCGCAGAACCGCCGCGACCGACCTGCCACTCCAGTTCGCCGAGGCGGACGACCCCGCCGAACTGCCGGCCCCTGACCGCTCGTTCGTCACCGTCATGAGCACGATCCTCGGCCCGAGCAGCCTGGGTGGCTACGCGGACCTGCTGCAACAGGACCCGGACGCGGTCGCCCTGGAGCTCGACGACCTTCCCGCCGACGCCGACGAGCAGACCTGCCGGGAACTGGCAGAACGCCTCGTGCCCTATGTCCGCGCACTGCACGTGGCACACCCCGGGCTGAACAACCTGGCCACGGACGCCCCACGCGGCCAGGACCACGCCGCGCAGACCATCGGCAAGGCGATCAACGACCTCTACAACCCGGCTCAGGTCGACGTGATGCGTCGCCTTGGGGCCCTTCTCGCACCACCGGAGGAAGACAGCCCGGCCTGACCCGGGCCCCGCCCGCACCGGGTTGCCCACCGGCTTGGCAGGAACGGCGGTAGCCGTACCACGGCGCCCGGGAGCACCGATCACCGTGGCCGTCCGGGGCTCAGCCACCGCGACGGGGCCCTGGAGGACAGCGCCTCCAGGACCCCGAGGATCAGCCCCGATCGTGGTCCGGGCTCGAGATCCTGAACGTGGCGACGTCTTCTCCGGTGGTCCACCGTTGGAAGCCCGCCTTCTCCAGTACCCGGACCGAGGCAGGGTTCGACAGTTCCACGTCGGCGGACACGGTATGCACAGCCGGCGAGGCGAGGGCGAACTCGGCCAGGGCCCGGGTGGCCTCGGGGGCATAGCCCCGGCCGCGGCGGGAGGCCACGACGCCGTAGCCGATCTCCAGGACACCGTCGCCGGGCGGCCAGAACAACCCGATGGAGCCCACCACCAGGCCGCCGTCGCGCTCGATGATCAGGCGGTGGCCGTAGGCGCCGAGCCAGGCGGGGTACTGGTCGAAGAAGCCCGCGACCACGCGATCGCCATCGGCGGGAAAGTCGTCGGCCCAGTGCGGGGACCGGGGGCCGTCGAGGACCGCGGTGGCCTCGCTCACGGTCCAGGGCCGCAGGACGAGGCGCTCGGTGGCCACAGGGGCGGGGGAGGGAGGGGAAGGCACGTGTCTCTCCTGGTCATGGGAAGGACCGGCCGCACTCTGCTATCGCGCGGGCCGGATGAGGGCATGCTGACGAAGGCTCACGGCAGCCATATTCATCAACCCCCTCATCTCGGGACCACGCGTCTGTCGCGCTGGCGTGAAGCTAGCGGCCTCGCCTCAGCCGGGGCAACCCATTTTCCGGCCCGCGGGCCGGGGAGTTTCGCTCGCTTCGCGGCGCGGATGCTTGGCTGCGGTCAGGGCGTGGGATGCGGCGCGGGTCGATGAGCATGATGGTGGTGAGGACGGCGACGACCGCGAGGACCGCGGACGCGCCCAGCACGGCTCGGGCACCGTCGGTGACGGCCTGGCTGCCGTGGCCGCCGTAGAGGGTGAAGACCGCGCCGAGCGCCGCGGTGCCGACGCCGGCGCCGAGAGAGGCGAGGGTGGAGACGGTCCCGGCGACCATGCCGACCCGTTCGGGGGCCGAGACCCGCACGGCGACGGCCATCACTGGGGAGCCGGCGACCCCGCCGCCCGCTCCCCAGGCGAGCAGCGGCAGGACCAGGGCCCACCACGGCGTGTCCGGCGCGATCAGCGACGCCAGTGCGGCGAGGCCGGCCCCTTTGAGCGCGTAGCCGAAGCCGATCACCAGGCCGGGAGCCCAGTGGCTGAGCAGCTTGGAGCCGACCATGCCCATGGCGATCTGGGCCAGGAAGATCGGGGTCATCAGCAGGCCCGCCGCCGACGGGCTCAAGCCGAGGCCGTCGGAGAAGTACAGCACCAGGTAGACCGAGCCGCCGATGGTCAGGACGCGGGAGAGGAAGATGGCCAGCATCGCGCCGGAGAACGCGGGCCCGGCGAACATCCGCAGGTCCAGCGTCGGCACGGGCACACGGAGCTGTACGGCCAGGAAGGCGGCCAGGGCCAGGCCGGCGGTGAACAGCACGGTGGTGTCCTGGCCGGACCACGGTACGTCGCCGGGGCGGAGCATCAGCAGGGTCGCCATGCCGAGGCCGAGCATGAGCAGCAGGCTGCCGAGCCAGTCCGGTCGCCCAGCTTCCGGCGTGGCCGGTGAACGCGGCAACACGCGTGTGGCCAGCACCCAGGCAGCCACCCCGAGAGGCAGATTGATCGCGAAGACCACACGCCATCCGAAGGCGTCGGCCAGTACCCCGCCCAGGGTCGGGGCGAGCAGGCCGGCCGCGGTCGCGAACGAGCCCCAGGCGCCGATGGCGAGGTTGCGTTCCTCGCCGGTATAGCGGCCGGAGAGCAGGGGGATGCCGTTCACCATGATCGCCGCCGCCCCCGCGCCCTGGACCACACGGGCGACGTTGAGCCACAGCAGAGCCGGTGCCACGGTCGCGGCCAGGGACGCCGCGGTGAACACGGCGATCCCGGCAAGGAACAGCGGCCGTCGGCCCCACCGGTCCGACAAGCTTCCGACGACCTGGGTGAGTGCGCCCATGGCGACCATGTACGTCACCACCACGGACTCGGCCGAGGCCCCGTCCGCGAGCTCTGCGCTGATCAGCGGAAGTCCGATGGCCACGATCGTGAGGTCGATGACCACCAACCCGGTGGAGGCCATCACGAGCACCAGGACCCCGCTCAACGGCGGTAACCGGCGGGATTTCTGAGCCTGCATCGAATTCGACCTCCGGACGTGAACGGACGGGACGGGCGGGAACGGACGGGAACGGGCGTGACGCGGTCAGCCTGAAGGCGCCCACCGCTAAAAGTCAACATGTGTGAAGTTCAAGCGGAGTCGTACGCTGTCGCCATGCCTGCCGCCGCCTCCCGCCGCCGCCCCGCCACTCGCAAGGGCCGCCCCGTTCTCACCCGAGAGATCATCGCCACCAAGGCTCTGGAGATGGCCGGCACACAAGGGTTCCCGTCCCTCACGATGCGCGCGCTGGCGGCCGAACTGGACGTCACTGTGCGGGCGCTGTACAACTACGTCGAAGATCGCCAGGACGTCGTCAACCTCGTCGTCGACCGCATGCTCAGCTCCTGGAACCCGCCCCCGCTGCACCCCGCGACCTGGGAGACGTCGGTCGCGGAGTACGCCGGCTCACTGCGCGAGCTGTACCGCCGCTGGCCCCGCGCCCTGCTCATCTCCCTCGACGAGGCCACCCCCCCGACCTCGGTGCACCCCAACCGCCTGCTCAACCTGGACCGCTTCCTGCGACTCCTCAAGGACATCGGCCTGGACACCCCGGCGGCGCTCGCGGCTCATCGCCATCTCTCCCTGCTCGTCCTCTCCTTCGCCCTCCTGGTCGAGCAGCCCGGGGACCGGTCCGGAGCCGACCGGAGCACACTCGTCCCCGACACCTGGCTCGACGACCACGCCGATCTCGACATCCCCACCCTCCGCCAGGCAGCCACCCTGCCCCTCCCCACCGCGGACGAGCAGTTCAACCAGCTCGTCTCCGCCGTCACCACCCAGATCCGCAGCGAACTCGCCATCGCCGACGTCCCCGCGTGACACATCAGAACGGCAGACGCGCGTAGGACTCCAGCGCCATCGGATGCCCGATCTCCCTACGGACCCGAGTGATCTCGATCGCCTCGTCGACACGGCCCCAGCCCTCCAGCAGATCGGCGTAACCGCGTTCGAGCAGCCGCGAGACCAGCTTCGGCGGTATGCAGCCGGACCGCCTCCGGGCCCGGTGGCCAAGATCGGTGGCGTCCACGAGCAGGCACCTGGCGTTCGCTCCTGCCGCCCTTGAACAACCCGCTCCCAGCGCGAGGAAGCAGCAGATTCGTGCTGGACCGGTGCCGAGAGGATGCTCGTACCCGCCGTCTGCGCGTCAGCGCGTCAGCGCGTCAGCGCGTCTGCGCGTCGGTGTGCCGTACGCAACGGAGACAGGCGGAGTTCCGGTGGGAGCTCCGCCTGTCGCCCGGTCAGATTCCGCACGGGGTGGGTGGGGGACCTGGTGTGTTCGGTCGGGGGTGTCGAATCACTGCTCAGAAGTAGACGTTCCAGGTGATGCCGGCCGAGCCGCTCCTGCCCGTGCTGTCGGTCACGGTGACCGTGCTGGAGCGGAAACCCCAGCTGGTCGGGGCCCCGGAGACGGTTCCGGTCGCGGGGTCGATGGCCAGTCCGCCCGGGAGGTTGGTGGCCTTGAAGGAGTACGGGGCGCTGCCTCCTGTCGCCCGGAGCGGGAGGGTGACGGGCCTGCCGATGTAGGCGGTCTGGCTGCCGGGGCTGGTCAGGGTGAGCGTTCCGCCCTGGCTGCCGGTGACGTTCCAGGAGAAGCTGGTGGAGCCGGTCTTGCCTGCGCTGTCAGTGGCGGTGACGGTCACGTTGGAGGTCCCGGTCGTGGTCGGAGTGCCGGCGATCGTTCCGGTGGCGGGGGTGATGGAGAGACCGGCCGGCAGCCCTGTGGCCTTCCAGGTGTACGGGGCTGTGCCCCCTTCGGCACTGTTGCTGACCTCGGCCGCGGTGCCCACGAGGGTGGTCTGCGTGGAGACGGCGGAGACGGTGACGCCTCCGGGCTGAGGGGTGGAGGTGACCAGGACGGCACCGAAGCGCGTGATGGCCTCGTTGACGGGCTGGAAGATCGTGTACTTCTCTCCGCTGCCCGAAGTGCAGGTCGCGCTGCCGCCTCCGGAGTGCAGGCCTACGGCCTTGCCTCCGGTCGCCGTGACGTAAGCGCCCCCGGAGTCCCCGCCCGCGGAACAGGCGTTGGAGTAGGAGAGGCCCTCGATGACGACGCTGCCGTAGTCGACGCTCTGGTCGACCTTGGTGACTTCGCCGCAACGCAGGCTGGTGGTCTGCCCCGACCGGCAGATCGCACTACCGACGAGTGCGTCGGCCGACCCTGTGACGGTGATGTCGCCCGCTCCGTACCCGGACACGGTGGGCGCGAGATTCCAGTTCGGCTGGTCGACGTCGACGATGCCCATGTCACCCTCGCGGGCGTTGACGCTGCCGGTGCCGTTGCGGTTGGACGTGCCGAGACGGCTTCCGTCCTTGCCGTAGGCGGCCTGGTTGACGTCGTTGGTGCAGTGCCCGGCCGTCAGGAACGCTTTGCCGCCACCGCTGCGGGTGACGGGGAACCCTATGGAGCACGGGCTCTCGGATCCTGGAGTCCACTTCTCCCCGCCGACCACGTCGGCCTGCTGCCGTGGGGTCTGGTCGGAGTGGTTGATGTGAACGATCGGCCCCAACGTTCCCACCTCGGCGAGGAAGGCGTCGGTGGCCGCGGTCCGGCCGCTGCGGGTGACGGTCACCTCGATCCGGTTGTTGCGGACGTCCGGACCCCACGACTGCACTGCGGCCACGCCGGCTCCCGCCGACTCGGAGACGTGCCTGAGGGCCTCGGCGAGCTCGGCCCGTGTGTGGGCGGCGGAATGAACGATCGCACCGGCGGCTCGTGCCTCTGGCGCGTCGGCCGGATCGGCGACAGCCGCGTTGAGCTTGCCGGAGGCGGCGTCGAACCACAGTCCGGAGACGCGGTCGCCCAGCTGCGCGCGTATCCGGGTCGCGGTTTTGGCGGCCGCCGACTCCTCGCTGACGCGGCTGCGGACCTCCTCGGGCGAGAGGGCGAAGTCGCGCTGCATGGCTTCCATGAGCTGGGGTGGGACGGAGGGCTGGGGCGACCCGGCGGCGGTACCGGGCAGAGCCGCGAGTCCGACGAGGGTGAGGGCTGCGCTGAGACCGAACAGCAGGGGGCGATAGGAGAGATCAGGCACGGAGAAGTCCTCTCGGAGGGAGGGATGGACCGACGGCTGGGGCTCCGGACGAGACCGGGACGCACCTGACCGGCGGCTGGTCGAACGGCCCCGAACAGCACCGGACCGGGAACCGGCACCGGACCGGAATCCAAAAAGCCGGAGACCGGAAACCGGAGCAGGGTCCGGCCAGTCCGAAAACCATTCGGGGAGATGGCCAACACGTTCCGCCCGGAAGGGGGCCGGGAGCATCGGAGGAATCCCTTGCGCGCGGTCGGCCACGAGCCGCATCGGAGCGTCGTGGCGCAGGAGCGGAGGATCAGCCGTGTTCAGCGGCCGCCATGGGCATCGCCGGGCGGGTTCGTGACGTACGGCCCCGTTCGGATTCCCGCCCGACTGTGTGCGGCGATGCACTCGTTGACGGCGATGCACTCGATGACGGTCATGGCGACGATGACGGCGATGACGGCCATGACGGCGATCGAGTTTCCGGAGACGTCCAGGCAGGGGAACGGTCGCACGGGTCCCTACGACCATTTGAGGATGAGGAAGACGACACACGTACGGGGAGAAGGTGAGCCGCACGGGCCCCGCGCCCGCCGCCGACCCCGCCACGCCGGCGCGGTGCGGCTCACCTCGACTCCACGATGCGGTCCCGGGCCCGCTGTGCCATCAGGGAAAACCCTTGAACCCGCCGGCGTCGACACCCGGCTGTTGTCACAGCACCGGGCCGGTCCTACCGTGCCCGTGTGATGGACGTCGAAGCGGTCACCGGCCCGGACGCCGAGCGCCTTTCGTGGCACGACACGGTGAAAGCCGTGGCGCGTGCCCTGAGAAGCGAGGGCCGTGTCGCCGTGACCGGCGTCTGGGGGTCCGGAAGGACCACCATGCTGGCCGAGGCACTGGACGCTGCCAAGGAGGAGGGCCGGACCCAGGTACGGGTGACGTGCGCGGACGGCGACCAGCACTACGTGTTCGGCGGCATCGCACAGTTGCTGTCCGCCCTGCCCGAACCGCTCCCCGCCCCGATGCGCACCGGCTGGGCGACGGCGGTGGACCGGCTGCTGCACCGGCCCCCCGGCGGTCCGGCAGGACTGGAGGAGATCGCCGAAGCCCGTTGCGCGGTGGCAGGGCTGCTCCGGGCGACGCCCGGCGTCGACATCGCCGTCGACGACGTGCAGTGGCTGGATGAAGCCAGCGCCGACGTTCTCGGATACGCGTCACGCACGATCGCGGCGACCGGTCTCGCCGTACTGGTGAGCGAACGGACTCCGGGCAGACCCGGAGTGGCGGGGCGCTTGCTGGGAGGCCACCCGATGCACGTTCCCATCTCCGCCCTCGACCTTGCGCTGACGTCCGCTGTCGTGGCCCGCCACGGACTGCCCCACCGGTCGACGAGCGCCGTGTACCGGTACTGCGGGGGACATCGCCTGCTGACCGAGATCGCGTGTGCTGGACTGGCCGCCCGGCCCACGCCCGACGGGCAGGACCTGCCGCGTGCGGTGGTGCAGACCGCGCGGGACTGGCTGGCGACGCTTCCCGCTCCGGTACGCGCCACTCTGCTGGTTGCGGCCCTGGCCCGGCGGCCCACGGCTTCTCTGCTGAAACGTGCCGGACGCTCCCGAGCTGACGACCATGTGCGGGCGGCGGTGGCCGCGGGCGTGCTGTGCGACGACAGGACGGGCGACGTCCGGTTCACCGCGCTCGCCCTGGCCGACGCTCTGGTCGGGGTCGCCGGACAGCAGGAGCAGACCGAGGCCCACCGATCGCTGGCGTGCGCCGAAGCGGACCCGGTGCACGCCGTCCGGCACCGGGCGCTGAGCCGCTCCGAGGCCACCGATCAGTGCCTGGCCGAGGACACCGCGGAAGCAGCCGGGCGTGCCAGGGCCGACGGCCAACGAGGGTTGTCCGCCGAACTGTTCGTGCTGGCCGCGGAGCTGACGCCGGTGAACCGACCCAGTCTGAGACTGAGCCGATTCCTGACCGCGGCCAAGGAGGCGGCCGCGGCCGGTGACAGTCGTCTCGCACGGCGGGCGGCGAGCGCGGTCGCCGCGTCCCGGCCGACACCGGCCGAACACGTGGCTGCGCTTCTGGCTGTGGTCGACTCCCACAGCCAGGCGCTGGCCGAGGCCGCCGGTCTCCTCGAGCGCTGCCGCCGGCTTGCCTCCAGAGACCCGCAGTTGCTGGCCGCGGTGGAACTGCGGGCCGCGATCAGGGCGAACGTCTCCGACAGCGACCCGCACGAGGCACTGAGGGCGGCCAGGAAAGCGGCGGAACTGGCCCGCACTGCCGGACAACCCGTTCTGGAGGCGGCTGCCCTGACCATGCGGGCACGGATGGAGCGTGTCCTGAACAAGGGAGACAGCAGACACACCCTGGACTGTGCGCTCGCCCTGAACGTGGCGGCCGAGGCCGACGGGATCGGCAACAGTCCCCAGTACCTCGCCGCCCGCCACGCGATCTTTGACGACCGTCTGACGGAGGCGAGGTCCCGCCTGACCGTGCTCTTGGCGGTAGCCGAACAGCAGGGCCAGGAGGAGGACCTGGTCGACATCTGGCGCAGTCTCGCGGAGGTCGAGGTCCGCAGCGGTGTGTGCGCCAGGGCCCTCACCTGGGCCGGCAAGGCACTGGACGCCTCCGTCGCTGCCGGTCTCTCCCTCGGTCCGGCCTGCTACACGGCCGCCCTGGCCCAGAGTGCGGGCGGCTCGTTCGCCGCAGCACTGCGCTACGCGACCTACGGGGAACGCGCCGCACGGGAAGAGGGCGATGTCCTGCACCGGAACCGGAACCTGTGGATGGCCGGAGCGGTCCGGCTCCATACCGGCGACATCAACGGAGCGGTCACGGCCTTCGCCCGACTCAACCGGACC
This sequence comes from Streptomyces sp. NPDC020884, assembly GCF_044333935.1. Taxonomy (NCBI): domain Bacteria; kingdom Bacillati; phylum Actinomycetota; class Actinomycetes; order Kitasatosporales; family Streptomycetaceae; genus Streptomyces; species Streptomyces sp. NPDC020884. The sequence goes on from NZ_JBIRRY010000007.1 coordinate 474,540, forward strand.
GAGGACGACCATCGGCCCGCAGACCCGTCGGTGTTCCGCTGGCAGCCCGACGCGATCGAGGCCTTCATCGCCGCTGGAGAGCTCACCGTTGCGCAGAACTTGATCCTGGCGTCCCCCGCCGCGGCACGCCAGGACAGCGCCACCGGCGCTGCCTGGACACGCGCCCAGGCACTGCTAATGGCCCGTGCGGGCGAGACCGACCGTGCTGTGGAACTTCTGCGCGCCGCAGCCGAAGTGTTCTGCCGCAGTGGGCTGCCTCTGGAAGAAGCCCGTACGCACCTGGCACAAGGCCGGATCCAGCGCGCCCATCGACGCCAGGCAGCCGCACGCATCGCGTTCCAGGAGGCGAGGGACCTCTACGTCCGGGCTCGGGCCCGGCCGATGCTCGCCACCGTCCAGGAGCACCTCGACCGGCTCAACGGACAAGGACGTACACGCAGCCAGGGAGACGGAAGGACCGAACTGACCGACTCCGAGGTGCGTTTGGCAGATCTCGTCAGCCGAGGCGCGACCAACCAGCAAGCGGCGCAACAGATGTACATCTCCGTCAAGACGGTCGAGAGCATGCTCAGCCGGGTCTACCGGAAACTCCAGATCCGCTCCCGCACGCAACTCTCGGCCGCCCTCACGACATCCACCGGCTAAGCACCGCGGACGCCACCCCGCTCACGAACCCCACCGAGACCGCCCGCCGAACGCAATGGCCCGCCCGCCGAACCGCCCGCTGCCCTGCTCGCCGCCACTCAGCCGAACTTCCTGGAGCCTGCCGTTCAACCTCGGCGTGAGGTGAGTCGAGCGAGTGACTCCGTGGGCCCGCAGAGCCATGCGAGAAGAGGGCTGGTGACCACGAACCAGTGGACGCTGATTCGGCCTTGCTCCTTGTCCAGGATCAGAGGGGCGTCATCCCGGTAGACGTAGCGGAGGTATCGGCGACGGATCGGCGCTCCGGCTATCAGCAGCACGGGCGAGGCGACAAGGATGGCCACCGGGACCAGGGCCCTTGCGGTGGTGAGCTTCGCCTTCTCCTCGTATCGCACTGCGCTCAGTGTGCTACTCCTCGAAGCTGTTCGGCAGCCAGTCCTGCGGACTTGGATGCCGATTCATTGGTGGGCGGGTCGGCGGTTGGTCAGATGGCCGGCAGCATCTGATCAGGCCCCTCTGAAGCAGCCTCGGCATACTCTGCGAAGTTCACGTCGCCGAGTGCCAGGTCAATCTTGACGCCGTACACCGCAGCGCACACGGATTGAACAAGGCTCTCCGGCATCGTCCGTCCCGGAAATCTCCCGTCCTGGTCGCATCGCTCGTCCCCTCGCCCGCTCGCTCGCTCGCTCGCTCGCTTGATTGTAGAATTTTCCAATCAACTGAGATCTGTCGAACGAAGAGGCGTCAGCGATGAGCAGACAGGGTTCCGATGTGCCGTCCCAGCGATGGCATGGTGTGCACAAGGCGCTGGCAGACCCCCTGCGGATCCGGCTGCTGGAGGCGTTGTGGGAGTTGCCGCGATCCGCACGGGAACTCGCCGATCACGCCGGCATCCCGGTTGATCGCCTCTACTACCATCTGGGCCGGCTCGAGCGGGCCGGGCTGATCGAGATCGCCGAATACCGCCCGCTGGCCCGCGGCAAGGTCGAGCGGGTCTATGCCCCTGCGGTCACCGAACCTCCCGGGGATGCCGCGAGCCCGGAAGAGATGGTGGGGTTCCTCGGCTCGATGCTGGACGCCACCCGGGCCGATATCAGTGCCGCTTGGCGATCCAAGCAGGCGGGCGGCCTCCGAGAGGTCGATGTGCACCGCGGCGCGCTGCGGCTGACCGACGAGGCGCTCGCCGAACTACGCGCCCACATCGAACGACTCGCCACCCGATTCGGTGACCGCGAGGCCCCAGGGGTCTGGACGCGGGTGGTCATCGCGCTCGTAGACCTGCAAGACCGCCCACCCCCACATGCCGCGCCGCCCTCACCTGAGAGGTCGTCATGAAGGACAACGAGGAGCACACGGCCCACGCAGCGATCCGAGCCTCGGACGCCGAGCGTGACCGGATCGAGGCCCAGTTGAAACACCACTACGCAGTCGGCCGACTGACCCTGCCCGAGCTCGAAGAACGCGTGGCCGCGGCCTACGAAGCACGCACCCGCGAGCAACTCGATGTCCTCGTGAAGGATCTGCCGGGCGAAGCGGAATTACCCGTGTCACACACTGATGTGATCGACTCGCGCCTGCTGATCATCCTGCTGTGCGTCGCACCCCCTGCGGCACTCGTCTACTGGCTCATGGCCCAACGCACAGCCCATCAGAGGCGCTCACGAGCACAGGACCCGGATCCGACACCTGACCCGAAAAGGGAGACTGCTGACTAAGGTCTGTCCCGCAAATGGTCGTGGATACGCGAGTAATTGGCCGGGGTTGGGTAAGGAATCTCAGCCTTAAAGAGCGTTTTGTCCTGACAGGGGTGCTTCGTTGCAGTTCAGGTGGCAGGCCGCTTCGGGCCGGCTGAGGCGGTAGACGCTTGTCGTGGCAGAT
>NZ_JBIRRY010000008.1:0-452937 GCF_044333935.1 Streptomyces sp. NPDC020884
TCTATCAGACTCTTTCGCGTCCGATTCCCGGCCGAAGCGGGTCAAGCAGTTTTCGCTTTCCAGGTTCTTCGCTTTCGCGTTTTCCCTTTCCGGCGGGACCGACTCTATCAGGCCTTTTCCGTTTCCCTTGACCACGTCCTGCGGGCATGCCGAAGAAAGGTTCAGAGTTAGGATCTGGGCTTGAAGGTCGCCGCCGACCCCCGACTCAAAGTCGCGTTGGGGTCAGGCAGGAGTACGACAGTACAGGTCGCCGAGAGTCGAGGCAAATCGTTTCTGGTGCACCCCTAGGTCCGCCAAGCGGTAGGTCTCGGGCGGAACCGGGACTTCATATGACTTACTCTGCTGAGCAGTACGCCGTCCCCCATCAGTCGCGGCGGCGACACCTGAATCTCCACCCCCTGGGAGGCTCCCCATGACCAACGTGACGTCCCCTCTTGCTGGACGCGCCATCGGGCTCACCGCGGTTCCCGACCCGGTCTTCTCCGGCGCGATGGTCGGTCCCGGCACCGCCATCGACCCCGTACGCGAACCCTCCGAGGCCGTGTCCCCGGTCGACGGCATCGTCGTCTCCCTGCACCCCCACGCGTTCGTCGTCGTCGACGCGGACGGGCACGGGGTCCTGACGCACCTGGGCATCGACACCGTCCAGCTCAACGGCGAGGGCTTCGAGCTTCTCGTGAACAAGGGGGACACGGTGACCCGCGGCCAGAGCATCGTGCGCTGGGACCCGGCCGGCGTCGAGGCGGCCGGCAAGTCACCCATCTGCCCGATCGTGGCCCTGGAAGCCACCGCGGAGGCGCTCTCCGAGGTGCGCGAGGACGGCGACGTGAAGGTCGGCGACACACTGTTCGGCTGGCAGTGACGCCTCGGGCGCAGTGACAAGCCAGTTGCACAACCACCGCGGTGACTCGGTCGCCGCACAACCGGAGACGGGTGAAATGGAGACAACGCTGCGAGGCGTCGGCGTGAGCCACGGTGTGGCCATCGGCGAGGTTCGGCACATGGGTACAGCGGTGCTGGAGCCGCCGGCCAAATCGATTCCCGCCGAGGAGGCCGGTCGCGAACAGGGGCGTGCCCGGCAGGCGGTGGAGGCGGTCGCGGCCGATCTGATCGCGCGCGGCAATCTGGCCGGCGGCGAGGCACAGCACGTGCTCGAGGCGCAGGCCATGATGGCGCAGGACCCCGAGCTGATGTCCGATGTCGATCGGCGCATCGCCGTGGGCAGCACCGCCGAGCGGGCCGTGTACGACGCGTTCGCCGCGTACCGGGCGCTGCTCGCCAATGCCGGGGAGTACCTGGCGGGGCGGGTCGCGGACCTCGACGACGTACGGAACCGGATCGTGGCGCGCCTGCTCGGTGTGCCGATGCCCGGTGTGCCGGACAGCGACGAGCCGTACGTGCTGATCGCGCGCGACCTGGCGCCGGCCGACACCGCGCTGCTCGACCCGACGCTGGTGCTCGGCTTCGTCACCGAGGAGGGCGGGCCGACCAGCCACAGCGCCATCCTGGCGCGGGCGCTCGGCGTTCCGGCCGTGGTGGCGCTGCCCGGCGCCGGTGAACTGGCCGAGGGCACGGTCGTCGCGGTGGACGGCAGCACCGGCGAGATCTTCGTCGACCCGAGCGACGAGAAGCGCGCCGAACTGGAGAGTGCGGCCGCCGCGCGCAAGGCGGCGCTGTCCGCATCGACCGGTCCCGGCGCCACGTCGGACGGGCACAAGGTGCCGCTGCTCGCCAACGTCGGCGGTCCGGGCGATGTGCCCGCGGCGGTCGAGGCGGGCGCCGAGGGTGTCGGGCTGTTCCGGACGGAGTTCCTGTTCCTGGACGACAGCAAGCAGGCTCCTTCCGAGGAGAAGCAGATCGCGGCCTACCGCGCGGTGCTGGAGGCGTTCCCCGAGGGGCGGGTCGTCGTGCGCGTGCTGGACGCCGGTGCGGACAAGCCGCTGGACTTCCTGACGCCTGCCGACGAGCCGAACCCCGCGCTCGGCGTCCGCGGGCTGCGCAGCCTGCTGGACCACCCCGATGTGCTGCGTACCCAGCTGACCTCGCTGGCGAAGGCCGCCGAGGGGCTGCCGGTGTACCTGGAGGTCATGGCCCCCATGGTGGCCGACCGCATCGACGCCAAGGCGTTCGCTGACGCGTGCCGCGAGGCCGGGTTGCGGGCGAAGTTCGGCGCGATGGTGGAGATTCCGTCGGCCGCTCTGCGGGCGCGGTCGATCCTGCAGGAGGTGGAGTTCCTGTCGCTGGGCACCAACGACCTGGCGCAGTACACCTTCGCGGCCGACCGTCAGGTGGGCGCGGTGTCGCGGCTCCAGGATCCGTGGCAGCCCGCGCTGCTGGATCTGGTGTCGCTGTCCGCCGAGGCCGCCCGTGCCGAGGGCAAGAGCTGCGGTGTGTGCGGTGAAGCCGCGGCCGATCCGCTGCTGGCCTGTGTGCTGACGGGTCTGGGGGTCACCTCGCTCTCCATGGGCGCCGCGTCCATTCCCTATGTGCGGGCCACGCTGGCCAAGTACACGCTGGCGCAGTGCGAGCGTGCGGCGAACGCCGCGCGTTCCGCCGACTCCGCCGACGAGGCGCGCAGCGCCGCTCAGGCTGTGCTGTCCGGCGAGTAGCCGGGGCAGGTGTGTGCCGGGAGGGGCTTTCCGCCGTCGGGCGGGAAGCCCCTCCCGCTGTGTGGGGTCTCAGTGGTGGGGCTCCGCCGGGTCGGCTCCGATGTCGAATCCCGCGCAGTACTCCACCCCGGATTCCGGGGAGAGGGGCTCTCCGGTGTCCGCGTCGGTGCAGTAGGCGTTGAAGACCTCGCCGGCGGTGAGCGGGGCGAGTGCGCCGTGGGCCAGCCGCCAGCCGTGGACACGGTCCGGGCTGTCGGGGGCGCTGGTGCGCAGGACGACTCCCCCGCGTGATTCCAGGGCGATGGCCACGGCGAGGACGGAGGCGAACTCCGCGCCCTCCGCGCTGTCGAGGCGGGCCGGTCCTGCGGTGTCGCGGTGGGTGTGGAGCACGGCCAGGAGCTGGTCGTTGTCCGTCGGGGTGCTGCATACCAGGTGGTGGGCGCCCGGTCCCGCCGTTTCCAGCAGGCGCATGAGGAGGTGCGATGCGCGGTCGAAGGCCGCGCGTCCGATGTCCTGGCCGCAGTCGGCGCAGGTGCCGAGGTCGGCGAGGAGGAGGGTGGCGTACTCCCAGGTGGCCCGGCGGACCGCGCGGGAGACGAGGACGGGGATGAGGTCGCTCAGGCGTTGGCCGGTGTAGGCGACCGTGGCTCCGGCGGCGGCGATCTCCGCGGTGAAGCGGCTGCGGCTCGCGCCGGTGTCGGCTTCGAGGCCCGATTCGGCGCAGAACTCCGCGTAGTCCTCCGGGTCGAAGAGGGCGACGGTGGTGTGCACGCCCTGGCTCGCGAGCGCCTTGAGCAGGCCCTCGACCTGCTGGAGATAGACGGTGTGGTCGTCGAAGGCGAAGGTGCGGTAGCGCCGCATGGCCGCGAAGTCCTGTGCGTCGGCCAGCAGGCCGATGGTGCTGGGTGCTTCGCGGCGTAGCGTGCGTCGCATGGTGGCGCCGGACTTCGTGCCGTGCTTCGTGCCGGGCTTCGTGTGGTGGGTGGAGCCGTGGTCGGTGTGGCCGGTGTGCGCCATGTGTCCCCCTGTGCGCGGTGAATCCTTGCTCACTCAGCGTAATCAGGGGGACTGACAGCCGGTCTATCGGCGGCGGCTCGCGGCCAGTTCGGCGTAGAAGCGGAGGAGGTCGAGGTTGTCGACGGAGCCCGGGTTGACCGCCTTGGCCATCTCGGTTCCCTGGAGCAGGCGCTTGACCGGAACCTCGATGCGCTTGCCGGTGAGGGTGTGCGGGATGCCGGGGACCTCGATGACCTCGTCCGGCACGTGGCGCGGGGAGAGGTTCTCGCGGATGGTCCGCTTGATGGCGGCGCGCAGGTCGTCGTCGAGGGTCGCGCCCTCGGCGAGGTGGACGAAGAGCGGCATCCAGTAGCCGCCGTCGGGTTCTTCGAGGCCGATGACGAGGGATTCGCGGATCTCGGGGAGGCGTTCGACGGCCTCGTAGATGTCGGCGGAGCCCATGCGGACGCCCTGGCGGTTCAGGGTGGAGTCGGAGCGGCCGTGGATGATCACCGAGCCGCGCTCGGTGATGGTGATCCAGTCGCCGTGCCGCCAGACGCCGGGGTACATGTCGAAGTAGCTGTCGTGGTAGCGGCTGCCGTCGGGGTCGTTCCAGAAGCGGATCGGCATGGAGGGCAGGGGGTTGGTGACGACGAGTTCGCCGACCTCGCCGGTCAGCGGTTTGCCCGACGGGTCCCAGGACTGGAGGTCGATGCCGAGGCAGGGGGCCTGGAGCTCGCCGATGTGGACGGGGAGGGTGGGGACGGCCCCGGCGAAGCAGCTGCAGACGTCGGTGCCGCCGCTGACGGAGGCGATCCAGAGGTCTTCGGCCACCTCGTCGTGGAGCCAGCGGAAGCCGTCGGGCGGGAGCGGGGAGCCGGTGGTGGCGACGCACTGGACGCGGGAGAGGTCGAAGTCGCGGCCCGGGTGGACGTCGGCCTTGCGGCAGGCCATGACGTACGAGGCGGAGGTGCCGAAGAGGGTGGCGCCGGTCTGTTCGGCGACCCGCCACTGGGCGCTGACGTCGGGGTAGCCGGGGCTGCCGTCGTACAGGACGACGGTGGTGCCGGTGAGGAGGCCGGAGACGAGGAAGTTCCACATCATCCAGCCGGTGGAGGTGTACCAGAAGAAGCGGTCCTCGGGTCCGAGGTCGCAGTGCAGGCCGATCTGCTTGAAGTGTTCGAGCAGGATGCCGCCCTGGGACTGGACGATGGCCTTGGGCAGGCCGGTGGTGCCGGAGGAGTAGAGGACCCACAGCGGGTGTTCGAAGGGGACCTGCTCGAAGACCGGTTCGGTGTCGGCGGAGGTGAGGGCGGCCCAGGCGAGCGCGCCTTCGGGGGCGTCGGTGCCCAGCAGCGGGATGTGGACGACGGCGCGCAGGGTGGGCAGTTCGCGGCGGAGCTCGGCGACGGTCGCGGTGCGGTCGTGTTCCTTGCCGCCGTAGCGGTAGCCGTCGACGGTGAACAGGACGACGGGTTCGATCTGCTGGAAGCGGTCGAGGACGCTGCGGGCGCCGAAGTCGGGGGCGCAGGAGGTCCAGACCCCGCCGACGGCGGCGGTGGCGAGGAAGGCGACGAGGGCCTGCGGGATGTTGGGGAGGTAGCCGCTGACGCGGTCGCCGGGGGTGACGCCCAGGGCGCGGAGTTCGGCGGCGAGCGAGCCGACCTGGCGGCGGAGTTCGGCCCAGCTGACGGGGGTCTGGGTGTGGGTCTCGTCGACGTACAGCAGGGCGGGGGTGTCCGCGCGGGCCGGGTCCTCGGCGGTGCGCAGGGCGTGCTCGGCGTAGTTGAGGGTGGCGCCGGGGAACCAGGTGGCGCCGGGCATCGCGCGGTTGCCGAGGACGCTCTCGTACGGGGTGGAGAAGCGGATGTCGAACCATTCGGCGACGGCGCGCCAGAAGGTGTCGAGCTCGTCGACGGACCAGCGGTGCAGCGCCGCGTAGCCGCCCTCGGCCGGGGCGCCGTACCGGGTCGCGGCCCAGTTCTGGAAGCGGGTGACGGCCGCGGCCTCGATGCGGTCGGGGCCGGGCTGCCAGAGGGGCGTCTCGGGCGTGGCTTCGGTCATGGGGCGGCTCCCTGGCTGTACGGGTACGCGGGGTGGGCGTGTCGGCGCGCACGGGCTGGGGTGTGCGCGTGAGCGGCTGACACGGACGATGCCATGTGATCGTCTTCGGCACCAGGGTGGCCCCGTCGTCAGCGGTTCCGTCCCGCGGGGGCCGGCGCGGGTGAACGGGAGTTGAACGGGAGGTTCTGCGGGTCGGACGGGTGGCAGGGTGTGCGCCATGGACGGTCGTGACCTGGTGCGTCGGGTGAGGTTGGTCGGTTCGGTGCGGGGGCTGCGCACGGTGTGCTCGGCCTGGCGGCGCCGGTCGGCGGATGCGGCGGCGCTGCCGGCGCGCGGGCCGGAGCGGGCCCGGGTGCCGGGCGCGCTGACGGGTGCGGAGCCGGGGCCGGGCGGGGGCGTGGTGCGGTTCGCCCGTTCGGAGCTGCGCATCCGTGTGTCGGTGGGCGGTGCGGTGTTCTGGGCGTGGGACGGGGCGGAGCCGCTGCCGTCGTACGCGGTGCCGGGCGAGGCGCCCGCGCCGGATCCGCGGGCGGTGCTGGAGCCGGACAAGGACGGCGGCTGGCAGGTGGTCTCGGAGCGGCTGACGGTGGTGGTGTCGCGGACCGGGGCGGTGGAGCTGCGGACGCCCGGCGGGCTGCTGCTGCGGCGTGAGCTGCCGCCGCGCTGGTGGGAGCCGGTGGGCGGGGGGCCGGTGCGGTGGGTGCAGCGCTCCGAGGTGCCGGCCGACGCGCGGTTCTTCGGGCTCGGCGGACGGGCGGGCGGGCCTCGGTTGCGGGACGGGGTGTACGGGCTGTGGAACACCGATCCGGGTGGGCGTTTCGGTCCGGGGGACGATCCGCTGTATCTGACGATGCCGGTGCAGGTGGTGGTGTCGGACGCGGGGACGCATCTGGCGTTCCACGACAACAGCTGGGCGGGGCGGGTGGTACTGCGGGAGGGCGAGGAGGGCGCGGGCTCGGGGCACGACCGGCCGGGGACGTGCGAGGTGCGGATGGAGGGCGGTCCGCTGCGCTGCTGGGTGGTGGCGGGGACGCCGGCCCGGGTGCTCCAGGGGTGGACGGCACTGACGGGTGCGCCGGCGCTGCCGCCGTCCTGGGCGCTGGGGCCGCAGCACGCCCGGTGGGGGTTCGGCGATGAGCGGGAGGTGCGGCGGATCGTCGACGGGTACCGGGAGCGGGGGCTGCCGTTGTCCGTGCTGCATCTGGACATCGATCACTACGACGAGCACCGGGTGTTCACGGTGGACCGGGAGCGGTTTCCCGCGTTGCCCGCGCTGGCGAAGGAGCTGCGCGCGGACGGGGTGCGGTTGGTGTCGATCGTGGATCCGGCGGTGAAGGCGGAGCCGGGCGACGCGGTGTTCGATGCGGGGCGGGCGGTCGGAGAGCGTGGTGCGTACGTCCGGGACGCGCGGGGCCGGGTGGTGGTCGGCGAGGTGTGGCCGGGGGCGTGCGTCTTTCCGGACTTCACTGATCCGCTTGTGCGGGATTGGTGGGGATCTCTGTACGAGGAGCGGCTTGCGCAGGGGTTCTCGGGGGTCTGGCACGACATGAACGAGCCGGTGTCCTTCGCGGCGTTCGGGGATCCTTCGCTGCCGCGTTCGGCCCGGCATGTGCTGGAGGGCGCCGGTGGCGATCATCGCGAGGCGCACAACGTGTACGCGCTGGCGATGGCGCGGGCGGGGTACGAGGGGCTGCTCCGGCTGCGTCCCGAGGAGCGGCCGTTCCTCTTCTCGCGGTCGGGCTGGGCGGGGATGCAGAGGTACGGGGGCACCTGGTCCGGTGATGTGTCGACCGGGTGGCCGGGTTTGCGGGCGTCGTTGTCGCTGGTGGTGGGGCTCGGGCTGTGCGGGGTGCCGTACTCGGGTCCGGATGTGGGCGGGTTCGACGGGTTCCCGTCGCCGGAGCTGTATCTGCGGTGGTTCCAGCTCGGGGCGTATCTGCCGTTGTTCCGGACGCATGCGGCGATCGACGCGGGGCGGCGGGAGCCGTGGGAGTTCGGGCCCGAGGTGCTGGAGCACGCGCGGGCCGCGCTGGTGGAGCGGGAGCGGCTGCACCCGTACTTCGTGACGCTGTCGCAGGTGGCGCGGCTGACGGGCGCGCCCTATGTGCGGCCGGTGTGGTGGGGGGCGCCGGGCGACCGGGCGCTGCGGGAGTGCGAGGACGCGTTCCTGCTGGGCGACGCGCTGCTGGTGGCTCCGGTGCTGGAGCCGGGGACGCTGCGGCGGGCGGTGCGGCTGCCCCGGGGCCGGTGGTACGACACGGCGACCGGGCAGGCGTACGAGGGTCCGGGCCAGGTCCTGGTCGATGCCCCGCGGTCCCGGGTGCCGGTGCTGGCGAGGGCCGGCGCGGTGATTCCGGTGCGGGGTGCGGACGGTGGGCCGGAGTTGGAGGTGTGGGCGCCCGCGCCGGGGCACACCGGCGGCGGGCTGGTGGTGCGGGACCCGGGCGACGGGTGGGCGGAGGCGGAGGTCGAGCGGTATGTGACGCGGTGGGAGGGGGACCGCGTGGTGGTGGAGCGGGACGGCGGGGAGGGCGGGGTCGACTGTCCGGTGCGGGTGAGGGGGGCGGGGGGCTAGGGCCCGTCCTGCGGCAGCGCGGCCTCCGGGCCGGTCCGGAGGCCGCCCGTTCAGAGGGCGCGGGGGCGGGGGGGGGGGCTCGTCCTGCGCGAGCACGCCTTCGGGGCGGTCGTGGTGGCGGGGGCCCGGCCCGCCGAGTGGGTGGTGTGCGGGCTCTGGTCCGGCTGTACGCACCGGGGGCGTACGGCCCGGCGTGCGGCCGGGGGCGGGGCCCGGCGTGCGGCCCGGCGTGCGGCCCGGTGCGCGGCCCGGCGTGCGGCCGGGGGCGGGGGCCGATCGGCGAAGCGCGGGGCCTGGCGTGCGGCCTGGCGCGGGGCCCGGCTCCTCAGCCGCGGCGAGACGCGGGGCCGAGGGCCGCGCGGCCCCACGTGCCGCCCGGCCCCCTCAGCCCTGCCGGCCGGCGAACCAGGCGTCGGCGGCCTCCGTGTGCAGGGGGAAGGCCAGGGGGCGCGGGCCGTACAGGATGGCGTAGCCGGATGTCTCGTCGGTGGGGGTCGAGGGCGGGAGGCTTGCCAGGGGGCGGGGCGGGAGGAGGCCGAAGACCAGGAGGTGGCCCGCGGTGTCGCTGAGGACGTCGGCGAGGCGGACGTCTTCAGCGACGGCCTCGATGCCGGTCTCCTCGCGCAGTTCGCGGACGACCGCCGTGCGCCAGTCCTCGGCGTGGTCGATGAACCCGCCCGGCAGCGCCGTGCCGCCCTTCTGCGGCTCGATGGTGCGGGTGATGACGACGAGTCCGGTGGAGCGCGGGCCGGTGACGGGGAGCAGGGCCACCGCGACCGGGAGCGGGTTGCGGTAGGCGGTGGTTGCGCAGTGCGGGCAGGTGCGGGGCCAGGCGTCGGCCGAGGGGAGCGCGGTGTACGGGGCTCCGCACGTGCCGCAGTGGGAGTCCCGCGTGTGCCGGGGCGGCTGCGGGGCGGTCGGGGAGGGCTTGTCGAGGGGTTCGGACACGGGCGGACTGTATCGAACGGTCCCGCCCCGCTTCCCCGGGGCCGCCCGGTCGCGTCCTCTCCCGGAGGCCGCGAAGCTGATGGACGATGTGGCCATGACAGGAATGCGTAACGCTCTCCGTGCCCTGGCCGCCGCGGCCGCCGCCCTCCTCGCCGTGACCGCCCTCTCCCCCTCGGCGCAGGCGCGCCCCGAGCCGGAAGCCCCCGAGGAGTTCGTGTCGCTGCGCTCGGTGGATCCGACGATCCTTCAGGAGATGCGCTACACCACGGCGCACACCTTCCTGGGCGAGCGGGTGGAGGGGTACCGGCAGCCGGTCTGCATCCTGACCCGGCCGGCCGCCCGCGCCCTGCACCGGGCGCAGCAGCGGCTGCTGCGGCAGGGGTACTCGCTGAAGGTGTACGACTGCTACCGGCCGCAGCGAGCGGTCGACCACTTCGTGCGGTGGGCGAAGGATCTGGAAGACCAGTCCATGAAGGGGGAGTTCTATCCGCTGGTCGACAAGTCCCGGCTGTTCGAGGACGGTTACATCGCGGAGAAGTCCGGGCACAGCCGGGGCAGCACGGTGGATCTGACGCTCGTCGAGCTTCCCGCCCTGCCGACCAGGCCGTACCGTCCGGGTGAGCGGCTGACTCCCTGCTTCGCGCCGGAGGGTGAGCGGTTTCCCGACAACTCGGTGGACATGGGCACGGGTTACGACTGCTTCGACACCCTGTCGCACACGGACGATCCCCGGATACAGGGGATCCAGCGGGCCAACCGGCAGCTTCTGAAGGGGGCGTTGACCGCCGCGGGGTTCGTGAACCTGCCCGAGGAGTGGTGGCACTTCACCTACACGCCGGAGCCGTTCCCGAGCACGTACTTCGACTTCCCGGTGCACCGCCGCTCGGTCGCCGGCCACTGACGGACGGGCCGCCCCGAGGGGCGGGGAACGGGCGACCGGGACCACCCCCGTGGGCTCCGGCCGCCCGTTCTTCCATTCGGACGCGAAAGGGGCGTGTTCGGTTGCCGATCGGGCGGCTACGGTGCCCGTATGTCACAGCAGACGTTCGATACGTATGAGGAATTCTGGCCGTACTACGTCGCGATGCACTCCCGGGCCGCCACCCGCTGGGTCCATCTGACCGGCACCCTGACCGGGCTCGCGATCTCCGCATACGGGCTGGCGCGCGGCCGGAAGCGCTACCTGGCGGCCCTGCCGTTGATCGGGTACGGCACGGCGTGGCCGGCTCACTTCCTGATCGAGAAGAACAACCCGGCCACGTTCGGGCATCCGGTGTGGTCGCTGCGGGGGGACGCGCAGATGATCCGGACGATGCTCGCGGGCCGGGACGCGGAGCTGGCGGAGACCGCGGCGAAGTGGCTGGCCGAGCACGGCGGGGACGGGCGCGGCTGAGGCCGCCGGGCCGGACCCCTCGCCGGGGAAGGGCACCCGTGGCACACTTCTGACGTTCCGTCAGATCCAGTGCCGGGAGGGGCTTTGCCGCGTACACGTACACCCGTGGTGGCCGGTTGGTTCACCGAGGACGCCGCGGAGGAGGACTTCCGGCTGCTGGGCACCCGCTGCTCCGGCTGCCGGTCGGTCCACTTCCCCCGGGAGGACGGCCACTGCCGCAATCCGTGCTGCCCCGGGGGCGATCTGGCGGAGGTGCCGCTCTCGAAGCGGGGCACGGTGTGGTCCTGCACCGACGGGCGCTACCGGCCCCCTCCCCCGTACGTCAGTGATCCCGCCACGCCGTGGACGCCGTACACGCTGGTCGCCGTCGAGCTGGCCGCCGAGCGCATGGTGGTGCTGGGGCAGGCCGCCCCCGGGGTGAGCGTGGCCGATCTGCCCGTCGGCTCGGTGGTGGAGGTGGTGCCCGGCGTGCTGGACGAGGATCCGGCGACGGACACCGTGCACACGACGTGGCACTGGCGGCCCGTCGCGGCGCGTGTCACCGGCGCGGGGCAGGGGGCCGCCTCATGACCGGCGATGTGGCCGTCCTCGGGGCCGGGATGCACCCGTGGGGCAAGTGGGGGCGCGGCTTCGTCACGTACGGCCGGGTCGCCGCGCGGGCCGCGCTCGCGGACGCGGGCATCGGCTGGCCCGAGGTGCGGTCGGTGGTCGGCGCGCAGACGGTGCGCGGGGGCTATCCGGGGTACGTGGCGGGGGCAACGTTCGCACGGGCGCTCGGGTGGCAGGGGGCGCGGGTGGCGTCCGTGTACGCCGCGTGCGCTTCCGGGGCCCAGGCCATCGACACGGCGCGGGCGCAGATCCTGGCGGGGCTGGCGGACGTGGTCCTGGTGGTGGGGGCCGACGCGGCACCCAAGGGGTTCTTCGCCCCGGCCGGCGGGGAACGGCCCGACGACCCGGACTGGCTGCGCTTCCGGGTGCTGGGGGCGACGAACCCGGCGTACTTCGGGCTGTACGCCCGCCGCCGCATGGCGCTGTACGGGGACACACCGGAGGACTTCGCGCTGGTCAAGGTGAAGAACGCGGCGGCGGGGGCGCTGAACGAGTACGCCCGCTACCGCAGTCCGGTGACCGCCGAGGAGGTCGCCGCCTCCGCGGTGGTCGCCGATCCGCTGCGGCTGCTGGACATCTGCGCCACGTCCGACGGGGCCGCCGCCCTGGTGCTGTCCAGCCTGGAGTTCGCGCGGCGGCACGGGGCGCGTGATCCGGTGCGGATCCGGGCCGTCTCCACCGTGACGCCGACCTTCCCGAGGACCGTGCTGGACCTGCCGGACATCGGCACGGACTCGGCGGTGGCGGTGGACCCGTCGCCCGAGAGTTTCCGGGCCTCGATCGCGCGGACCGCGTACGAGGAGGCGGGGATCGGGCCGGAGGACCTCTCGCTGGCCGAGGTCTACGACCTGTCCACGGCCCTGGAGCTGGAGTGGTACGAGGACATCGGGCTGTGCGGTCCGGGCGAGGGGGCGAAGCTCCTGCGCACGGGGGCGACCGCGCTGGGGGGCCGGGTTCCGGTGAACGCGAGCGGCGGTCTGGCCTCGTTCGGCGAGGCGGTCCCCGCCCAGGCCATCGCACAGGTCTGCGAGCTCACGCGGCAGTTGCGCGGACGGGCCGGGGAGCGGCAGGTGCCGGGCGCACGGGTCGGCATCACGGCGAACCAGGGGCTGTTCGGGCACGGCTCAGCGGTGGTCGCGGTCCGCTGAGCCCGGCCGGCCCCGACAGGTTTTCCCTGCCGTTGACTTGACCGATCGTCACGGCAGCAGAACACTCGGGGCCCGGTCCGCCGGACAGCGTGCGGCCCGTACCCCTGTCGGCGGGGGTACGGGCCGCATGTGTGCCAGGACGCCCCGGCTCAGGTCGCGACGGGTTCGCGGGCCCGTGCCGCGCGCTCCAGGGCGTGTTCCACGACCGCGACCAGGACGTCGCGCACGGAGGACCGGTCCCGTGCGTCGCAGCCGAGCACCGGGACCTCCGGGTCGAGGTCCAGGGCGGCCCGCACGGTCTCGGCGGGGAACAGGTCGGCGCCCTCGAACGTGTTGACCGCCACCGTGAACGGGATCTTCCTGCGCTCGAAGTAGTCGACCGCGGCGAAGCAGTCCTCCAGCCGCCGGGTGTCGGCGAGGACGACCGCGCCCAGGGAGCCCTGGGCCAGTTCGTCCCACAGGAACCAGAAGCGGTCCTGGCCCGGTGTGCCGAACAGATAGAGGACCAGGTCCTCGCGGAGGGTGATCCGGCCGAAGTCCATCGCGACCGTGGTGGTGGTCTTGGACTCGACCCCCTCCAGATCGTCCACCGGCCGGCCCGCCTCGCTGAGGCGTTCCTCGGTGCGCAGCGGCCTGATCTCGCTGACCGCGCCGACCGCGGTCGTCTTGCCGACGCCGAACCCTCCCGCCACCAGGATCTTGAGGGTGACGGGCTCGACGGGCCGCTGCTTGACGCGGCTAGAGCGCCCGAAGGCCATTGATTACCTCGCGAAGAATGTTCTCGTCCGGCAGCTCGGCCGGCGGAACGGGACGGGTGACGTGCACCAGCTCGTCCTCGACGAGATCGCCGACCAGAACCCGTACCACCCCTACGGGGAGGTCGAGTTCGGCGGCGAGCTCGGCGATCGACTGGGGCATGTCGCTGCAGAGTTCGACGATCGTCACGTGTTCGGGGGCGAGCGTCTGGTCCCGGCCGGGATCGTCGGCCGCCGGTTCCGGCACGACGAGCGCGATCAGGTCGAGGCGATGACGGGAGGCGCTGCTGGTACGCCCGCGGGTCATCGCGTACGGACGGACCACCGGCCCCGCCTCCGCGTCGTACCACCGCGAGGACTGGGGGTCGACGGTCCCGTCCGGGGATCCGGGGCCGGTGTCCCGGGGGGAGTGAGCGCTCATGCCCGCCACGCTCACCCTCCGGCGGGCAGACCGGTCGTCCGTGGGGCGTTGGCCAGATGGGCCCCCACGCGCTTGACCATCAGCGTCATCTCGTACGCGACCTGGCCCACGTCCGAGTCGGCGTCGGCCAGGACGGCGAGACAGCTGCCGTCGCCCGCGGCCGTGACGAAGAGGAACGCCTCGTCCAGTTCGACGACGGTCTGGCGCACCCGGCCGGCGTCGAAGTGGAGGCCCACGCCCTTGGCGAGGCTGTGGAACCCGGAGGCGACGGCGGCGAGATGCTCGCTGTCCTCGCGGGTCAGGTCCTCCGAGGCGCCGGTGGCGAGTCCGTCGCTGGAGAGCACCAGCGCCTTGCGGATGCTGGCGACGCGCTGGACGAGTTCGTCGAGCAGCCAGTTCAGTTCGCCCGAGCCATGACGTGCTGGGTTGTGTGCTGCGGCGTTCGGTGCGGTCATCGACCGTCCCCTCCCGGAGTGGTTCCTGGTGCTGTGCCGCCGGGGCCGCCGGTGGTCTCGGTGGTCTCAGCGGGTTCTGTGTTCGCCGTGTTCTCGGTGGGGTCGGCGTTCTGCCGGCGGCCGCGCTGCCAGCCGCGCTGGAGCGAGGCCATCCGGTCGCGCACCTCGTCCGCGTCGCGCTCGACGTCGTCGAACGTGTCGACGGGCGGAGCACGGTGCGGGGTGCGGTCCGCGGAGTCCTCACGGAGCTGGGGGGCGAGGCTGGCCTGCCGGACCCGCCGGGGCAGTCCGCCGACGGTGTCGGGGGCCGGTGGGCCGTCCGACGCCGGGGTCGCGCCGCGCCGCGCCCCGGGTGCGGGCGGTGGTTCCGCCGAGCGGGACGGCTCCGTGGCGCGGGACGTCCCGGTGGTGCGGTAGGCGGCGGCTCGCGCGTTCCAGGGGGCGTCGGAGGTACGGGGCCCGTCGGCCGCCCCGGAGGACCTGTCGGCGCTGTGCGGGACCGGCCCGGTGGCCTGCGCCGGGGGCGCGACCGGCGCGTCGCCGGGGGCGTCGACCCGGCGGCCCCGGTCGGTGACCAGCGTCGGCGGGTTGCGGCGGGGCAGCGGCACGGGTCCGGCGGGGCGCATCGGGCGGACCTCCGCCGTGACCTCGTCGCCGTGGTCGCGGGCCTGCTGGTGCTGGTCCCGCTCGCTGTCCCGGCGCGGGCCGCCGGGCTCGTCGCGCCGGGGCTCGCGGTCACCGTCGCGGCGCAGGTCACGGGCGCGGAAGATGCCGCCGCGCTCGCTCTCGGTGTCCTCCAGGTCGGAGACGCCGTCCAGGACGGGGCCGAGGGCCGGGTCCAGGGCCGGATCGGCGGAGCGGTCCAGCGGGTCGCCCGCGAAGTCCAGGGGGCCGACCGGGGCCTCCAACTCGACCGGGCCGTCCAGGACGCCCGGTCCGGTGAGCCCGGTGGGGACCGGCGACAGGACCGCGGACCTGCCGTTGACGCGGCGCTCCCCGCCCGACGGCTTGCTCGGCGCGCCCTGCGCCGCGTCGACGGTCCGGCCGCTGCCGATGGCCCGCTCGGCCCGGCGGTCGAGGCGGAACCCGGTGCCGTGGGTGTCGGGGGCGTCGGTGAGCAGGGCCGCCGGGATGAAGACGACCGCGGTGGTGCCTCCGTACGGCGATTTCTGCAGGGAGACCCGGACGTTCTGCCGCTGGGCGAGCCGGCTGACGACGAACAGACCCAGCCGGTCGGTGTCGGAGAGCTCGAAGTCGGGGGTCTCGGCCAGCCGCAGGTTGGCGTCGAGGAGGACTTCGGGGGGCATGCCGAGACCCCGGTCGTGGATTTCGAGCGTGAAGCCGTTGGAGACGCGTTCGCCGTGCACCTGGACCGCGGTGTGCGGGGGCGAGAAGACGGTGGCGTTCTCCAGGAGTTCGGCGATCAGGTGGGTGAGGTCGGCCACGGCGGGTCCGCCCACGCCGATCCGGGCGAGGCGGCGGACCTCGATGCGGTCGTAGTCCTCGACCTCGGCGACCGCGGCCCGCACCACATCCATCAGCTGGATGGGCTTGCGCCACTGGCGGGAGGGCGCGGCGCCGGAGAGGATCACCAGTCCTTCGGCGTGCCGCCGCATACGGGTGGTGAGGTGGTCGAGGCGGAACAGGTCGGCCAGTTCGTCGCTGTTCTCCGTACGGCGCTCCATCGCGTCCAGCAGGGTGAGCTGGCGGTGCAGGAGGACCTGGTTGCGGCGGGCGAGGTTGACGAAGACCTCGGAGACGCCGCGGCGCATGTCCGCCTGCTTGACCGCGGCCTCGACGGCGGCCCGCTGGAGGGTGTTGAGCGCCTGCCCGACCTGGCCGATCTCGTCGGGTTCGTAGCTGAGGTGCGGGGCCTCGGTCTCGACGTCCACCTGCTCGCCGGAGGCGAGCCGGCGCATGACGCTCGGCAGCCGGACGCCGGAGACCTCGTGGGCGTCCTTGCGCAGCCGGGAGAGGTCGCGGATGAGTTCACGGCCGATGCGCACGGAGACGAAGATCGAGACGATCAGGGCCAGGAAGCCGAGGATTCCGGCGATCCCGGCCTGGGCGAGGACCCGGTAGCCGGCCGGTTCGGCGCGGTCCTGGAAGCGGTTGCCCATCTCCGTGGAGTCGCCCGCCAGCCGGTCGAGGACGGGCACGGCCGCCTCCTCCCAGCGGCCGGCGTCGACGGTGCCGGGGCGCTTCGTGGGGCCGGCGGCGATGAGGCCGTCCTCGGCGGTGCGCAGCGGTTCGGTGTCGGGGCTCCCCCAGAACTGCTCGACGCGTCGGCGTTCGGCGGCGGGGAGGTTCTCCAGGCTGACCTCGTAGAGCAGCTCGCGCTGAGCCACCAGGCCGGATATCTGGCGCAGTTCGGTGGTGGTGAAGCGGCCCGCGATGAGGCCCGAGGCGATCAGCGCGTCCTCGCGCGAGAGCGTCTCCCGGGCCCGGGAGACGCCGACCAGGGCTCGCATCTGCTTGTCCATCGACACGTTCTCCAGGATGTGGAGTCCGTTGAGGAAGCGGTACGAGGGGTCGACGAGGCCGTTGTAGAAGTCCAGCGCCTTCGCCCGGCTGATGGTGCGCTTCTCCACCGAGTCGCGCAGCGCCTCCAGTCCGTCGACGGCGCTGAGGATCGCGTCCAGACGACTGGCGTCGGCGTCGGTCAGGGCCTCGCGGACGTCCTGGGCCCGCGCGTTCTCCCTGACCTCGTCCACGGTGCGGTCGGTGGCGGCGCGTTGGCCCATCAGGACGGGGAGCGCGTCGGAGGCCCGGGGGTCGGCGAGGTACACCAGGGTCTGCCGCCGCTCGGCCTGTACGGCGCGGACGGCGTCCTCCAGGGGGTGGCCGACCTTCTCCACGATGGATCCGGCGTTCATCAGTTCGCCGGCCTGCCGGCCGGTGATGTAGGTGGCGAACACCCACAGGCCTGTGAGGGAGACGAGCGGCACCAGCAGCAACGCCACGATCTTCCTGCGGATGGACTTCCCGCGAAAGCGCATGGCCTCCCCCAGATCGGCCCCGCACCGCGGGGGTAGTCTTCTCCCGGCCGTTCTTCGGCCCTGTGTCAATAAACGGCGCGAGCCTACTACTGACACCGAGACAACTCGAAGACACGTCCGGATGATTTTCAGCCGTCCACCTGGGACTTGATCATGAGTTGTCCTGGTATTCCCGGAGATGAAATTCGCGAAAGCGACAGAGGATACCGACCGGACGTGCTGGTACCGGCACGTATCAGTTGGCTGGAATTCTTCGCTCCGTGACCTTCTGTGCCCTGCGGGCGCTTTTCACGGGAATCTTCGGGACGGGTGGTTCGTCCATATGTACGGGGTAGACGCACGGTGGGGTCGTGCGCGGCAGGACGGACGTGTTCCGCCCGCGTAGAACCGGCGCAAGCCGGGCAGCCACCCTGAAGTCGGACAGTGGTGGGGAGTTGAAGGACCTTGAGCACGCAGGAGCGCGGTAGCGCCGGAGTACCGGCGGCCGCGGGGGTGGACGCCTCGAACGGGGCAGGGATCCCGCGGCAGTTGTGGGTCGAGGAGCCGGCCTCGAAACGGCGTATGCCCGATGCGGTGCGGACGGCCGCCGTGCGCGCCGTTCTCATCATGTCGCTGACGATCATCCAGGCGATGGTCGCCTTTCTGAGCACCTTGACCGGCTCCTGGCTGGCCTTCCCGATGGTGCTCAGCAGTGTGGCCAGCACGGTGGTCGCCACCTGGGCGGTGCTGGACGTCTGGGTGACCCGGCAGGTGTGGAACCAGCGCAACGGCGTGGTGTCCGTGCCGAGCAGCTCGGCCCGGCAGATACGCCGTGAGCGACGCCGGTCCCGCCGGGCCGAGCGGGCGGCCGAGCGGGACGGCACGGGCGGCGGCATAGGCGGCCGCCGGAACACCGGCGACCTCTCCCGGGCCTGACCCGGCCCCGGTCGGTCATGTGGCCGGCCGGCTTCACTCGCCCGGCCACATGACCGGGCGGCGTCACTCCCCCGGTTCGGGGGCCGGGTCGGGGGCGGCCGGGGTCTGTTCGCTCCGCTTGAACATACGGGTCGCGGTGATCTCGCCGTGGACCGTCTCTCCGTCCGGGTCCTGCTGCGGCAGGCCGGGGCGCAGATGCTCCTCCACGCTGATGTACTTCAGCCCCGCCCTGAGGTCGGCGTCGTTGCGCAGCCGGATGACGAGGGGGAACTCGGCGAGCGCGGTCGTGTCGAACAGGCCGGTCGTGTAGAGCAGTTGTACGCCCAGTGCGTCCGACACCGCCCGCTGGAGCTCCAGCAGATACGTGGCGTTGGCGCGGCCGATCGGGTTGTCGAGGAACAGGGTGCCCGCGTGCCGGTGACGGTCGCGGCCCCGGTCGTTGCTGCGCAGGGCCGCCATCGTGCAGTAGAGGGCGATGGCGGCGGTGAGCAGCTGGCCGCCGGAGAAGACGTCGCCCATCTGTCCGACCGGGACGCGCTCGGCGCGCAGCACCGCGTCCGGCTTCAGGATCTCCACCGCGATGCCCTTGGGCCGCAGCGCCGCCTCGACGCCCCTCAGCAGCAGGGACATTCCGTCCCTGCGCAGGTCGGAGTTCTTCTTGAGGGCGGCGTGGGTGGCCTCGTCGACGACCTCGCCGAGGCGTTCGGTGAGGGTGGCCTGGTCGGGCTCCTCGAAGCGGATCCGGAGGAATTCCTGACCCGACCACTCCCCCAGCCCCTCGGGGAGCTGGGACAGCCGCTGGGCGGAGCGCAGGGTGGTGAGCGCCGAATCGACCAGGCCGCGCAGCCGGTCGACGATCGAGTCGCGGTTGCGTTCCAGCTGGATCAGTTCGTCGGTGAGGACGCGCAGCCGGGGAGCGAAGGCGTCGGCCCACTTCTGGGCGTGCTCGGGCAGGGCGGACGCGGGAAGCTCGCGGATCTGCTGGCGGGCCGGGGTGCGGACCTGTTCGTACCGGGTGGAGTTGGCGTGCCGGACGAGGATGTCGCTCGCTTCGCGGACGGCGCTCTCGGCCGCCGAGAGGTCGGCGTTGCAGCCTCGCAGGGAGCGGCGGGCCTCGGCGGCGGACTGCCGGGCCTCCTCCAGGGTGCCGGGGTACGGGTCGGGGTCCTCGCTCCCGTCCTCCGCGCCGTGGTCGCGCAGGAGGTCCCGGAGCAGGGCCGCGGTCTCGTCGAAGCCGCCCGCGGAGTCCTCCGCGGTGCGGTGGGCGTACAGCAGCTCGCTGTGGGCGGCGCGGGCGGTGTCCAGGGCCCCGGTGGCGGCGGCCAGTTCCCCGGTGGCGGTGCGCAGGAGGGTCTGGGCCTGCTCGGCGTCGGCCGGGACCAGGTCGTCCGGCAGTTCGGTGTGGTGCGGGCGCTCGTCGTCGGGGGCGAGCCGCTCGGCCTCGCCGCGCAGCCGTCCCAGGTGCTCACTGGCGGTGGAGGCGCGGGTCTCCAGGAGCTGGACGTGCGCTTCGGCGCGGGCGGCGGCGGCCTGGCGGGAGGGGCCGTCGGCTCCGTCGGTGCCTTCCAGGAGCTGGGCGGCGCGGGTGCGGACCTTGTTGGTGAGGCGGTCCAGCTCGGCGAGGGCGGCGCTCTCGTCGCTCTCGGCGCGGGCCTGTTCGGCGCGCAGGTCGGCGCCGACGCCGACCTTCTCGTACAGCTGGGAGGCGGCCCGGTAGGCCTCGCGCAGGGTGGGCAGCGCGGTGCGGGCGCGGGACGCGTCGGGCTCGGGGAGGACTTCGGGGACGCCGGCGATCTCGGCGCGCTCGGCCCGCAGTGCGCGGGCGGTGCGGCGGGCGTCGTCCCCGGCGCGCTGGGCGGCCCTGCGGTCCTCGTCGGCGGCGCGGGCGAGGTCGAGGCAGACGGCGGCGCGGGCCTCGGACTCGGCGGCCTCGTCGACCAGTTCGCGCAGCCGGACCTGCCAGCCGGCCCGCTCCCGCAGGCGGTGGGCGAGTCCGGCGAGGGCGTCGGCCGCGCGGCGGGCCCGCTGGGCGGCTTCCTGGCGCTCGTCGCGGACCCGGGCGGTGTCGGCGGCGGCCTCGTCGGCCTCGGCGCGGACGGTGCGGGCCTCGGCGAGGACGGCTTCGGCGCCCTCGGCCGCCGTACGGGCACGGGCCGCGGCCTCGGCCAGCTCGGTGAGCATGCCGGGCGGGCAGTCGGCGCGCCAGGAGCCGATCCGGGCGGCGAGGGCGCGGTCCCCGGAGAGCCGGGCGGCGAGCGTCCTGATGTCCTCGTCGCGGGCGGCGGCGCGGCTGCGCAGCGCGTGCCGTTCCTCGTCGGCGGCGTGTTCGTCATGCATGGCCGGGTTCGGCGGGACGAGGAAGACTCCGTCGTTCTGCGCGTCGGACCCGGTGCCGGGGGCCGGGACGGGGGCGAGGAGGGCGGCGGCGGTGCCGACGGCCACGGCCGAGCGCGGCAGCAGGGCCGCGCTGCCGAGGACCTCGCGGGCGCGGGTGTGGGCGTCGGGGTCGGTGATGACGACGCCGTCGACGAGCTCGGGGCGGGCGGCGAGGACGGCGGCGTGGTCGGCCGGGTCCACGGCCTGGGCCAGGTAGCGCCAGCCGGGCAGGGCGGGGATGCCGTGCTCGCCCAGATACTCGACGGTGGCGAGGACGTCGGGGCCGGGGGGCAGCAGCCCGCCCTCGCCGAGGGCGCCGAGGATGCGGGCGTCGTCGGCGGCGGCGGTGCGCAGGTCGAACAGGCGGCGTTCGGCGGCGGCGACGGACTGGTCGAGGAGGTCGCGGAGCTCGTCGGCGGCGCGGTCGAACTCTTCGGCGGTCAGGGGCTGCTGGAGGGGGGCGGGCTGGTCGGCGAGGGCCACGGCGCGGTCCGCGGCGGGTTCGGCGGCGGTGGCCGCACCGGCCGTGCCGTCGTCGTTGCCTCCCGGGCCGGTGGTGCGCGCGGTGCTGCTCTGCGCGGGCGTCGGCGTCTCGTCGGCGGCTTCCCTGCGGGGGTGCGGAACGCCGGTGCCGGAGGACAGGCCCAGCAGGTCGCCCAGGCGGGGGTCGGCGGCGATGGATTCGGCGGCGCGGAGCTCGTCCCCGTGGCTCTGCTCGGCCGCCCCGGCCCCGTCGGCGGCGCGGGCGGCGGCCAGATCGGCGCGGCTCTCGGCGGCGGCCGCCTCGCGGGCGGTGTCGGCGGCTCCGCGCGCGGCCTCGCGGGCGGTGTCCCAGGCGGCGACGGCGGACTGTTCGGCGTCGCTGGCGGCGAGGGCGGCGCGGGCGGGGTCGGCGTCGGGCGCGGTGTCGTCGAGCCAGCCGGCCCGGACGGCTTCGGCGGTCTCCTGGCCGACTTCGGCGAGGCGCTGGCGCAGGTGTCCGGCCTCGCTGCGGGCGCGCTGGGCCTCGGTGGCGGCGACGGTGGCGTCGCGGTGGGCGCGTTCGCCGGTGGCCTGGAGGGTGTCGGAGCGCTCCTCCTCCTCGTTGGCGACGCGCTCGCCCTCCTCGGCGGCCTTGTGCAGGGCGCGGACGAGGTCGGTGGCGGCGGCGCTGCGGGCGGCGAGGGCGGGGGCGGCGTCGCGTTCGGCCTCGCGGATCGCGACGGCGACCCTGGCCGAGCGGTCGGCGGCGGCGCGGTGGCGCAGGACGGCTTCGGCGGCCTGCCAGGCGGCGTGCAGGGTGCGGGCCTCGACCAGCTCCTTGCGTCCGGCGGCGGCGCTCTTCTCGGCGGCGGTCAGGGCCAGCGAGGCGTGCCGGTAGGCGAGCTCGGCGGCGATCTGGGCGCGGTGGCCGCGGGTGGCGTCGGCTTCGGTGACGGTGTGGGCGGCGGCGGTGACGCGTCCGGCCAGCTCGGCGGTGCGGCCGCGCTCCTCGGCGGCGCGGACGGAGAGGCGGCGGGCGAGGGTGCGGGTGCGGCGTTCGGCGCCCGCGTGGACGTCGCGGGTGCGGGCCCGGGTGTCGGTGGCCTCGACGATCCGGCCGAGGAGGTCGACGGAGCCCGCGGTGAAGTCGCGTTCGGCGGTCAGCTCGGCGCGGCGGCCCAGCTTGTTGCCGAAGCCGCTGACCAGGTCGGCCAGTCCGTCGGTGTCGCGGGTGTCGGTGACGGCGCGGAGCAGCAGGTCGGTGAAGTCGGAGTCCTTCTTCACCGCGAAGAGTCCGGCGGCCTCGCCCTCGTCGGCGTTCATCTCCCGTTGGTAGCGGAAGAGTTCGGGGTCGAGGCCGAGGTCGCCGAGGTGTTCGTTCCAGCGGTCGTGGATCTCTTCCCAGTGCACGTCGAGGTGCGCATAGAACTTGCCCGCGTCCGTCAGCGCGTCGCGGAAGCCCTTCATGGTGCGCCGCCTGCCGCGGGCGCCGGAGACGCCTTCGGCGGGGCGGCCGACGGCGGAGGACTCGGCGACGGGCAGGCTGTCCAGGCTGAGCCCGGGGCCGGGGCGGAACGAATACCAGGCCTCGGCGAACTTGCGGGGGTCGTTGGAGACCTGGCGGCCACGCCACTCGCTGACCTTGCCGACGACGAGGCACTCGCCGGTGAGGGTGTGCTGCCACTCCAGGGCGACATGCCCGCAGTCGTCGGCGAGGAGGAACTTGCGCAGCACGCCGGAGCTGGCGCCGCCGAGGGTGTTGCGGTGGCCGGGGAGCATCACCGAGAAGATCAGCTTGAGCAGGACGGACTTGCCGCCGCCGTTCTCCAGGAAGAGGACGCCCGCGGGTGCGGGCCGCCGGGGCGGGCCGACCGGCTCGTCCTCGAAGAACTCCGCCTGGGCGGGGGCGGGGCTGGGAACGGGTGCGCCGACGCCGCGCAGGTCGAGGACGGTGTCGGCGTAGCGCGCACCGGCGGGCCCGATGGAGTAGAGGCGGACGCGGGACAACTCGTACATGGCGGCGGACTCTCGTCGTTCGGTGAGCGGGGCAGAGCGGCGGGGGCGTGCGGGCTGGGCGAGTCAGGAGTGGAAGGGCAGGCCCGCGTCGGCGGCCAGCTCCATGGAGTCGGGGTCGGGCGGCGGCAGCAGGGTGGCGGAGCCGTCGGTGACGGTGACGACGCCGAGCTCCAGCAGTTCGGCCATGGCGGCGCTGCCCGCCATGTCGCGGACCTGGAGCTGGTAGCGGGCGGTGGTGCGGTAGGCGCCGCCCGCGTCGTCGCCGGTGCGCTGGAGGAAGCCGGAGTCGGTGAGGAAGGCGACGGCCTTGCCGATGATGCCGGTGGTGGAGCCGGCGAGCCGGCGGGCGTCCTTGGTGGCGCCGGTGGCGCTGCGGCGGGTGTAGATCCGCCAGCCCGATTCGAGGCCGGGGGTGTCGCTGGCCGGATCGGTGTTGTCGCCCTGCTCCTCGGCGCGCTCCTCCAGCCGTTTGCAGGCCTGGCGGACGAAGGCGTCGACGCCGTTGACCGTGATGCGCCCGATGTACACGTCGTCGGCGAGGTCCTCGGGGCGGGGGAAGGCGAGGGCGGCGACGGCGAGGTGGGCGAGGCCGTGCAGGAAGCGGTCGGCGGCGTCGGAGGAGGCGCGGCGGGCGTAGTCGCCCATGCGGACGGCGAAGACGGAGTCCTCGCCCGCGGTGACGGCCATCCCGGCGCGCGGGGAGACCTCCAGGACGATGAGGCCGAGACCGGTGGCGACGGCGTCGGCGAGCCGGGCGAAGGCGCTCTCCTCCCGGTAGCGCCGCAGCAGGTCGGCGTATTCGGCGTCGCGGGCGGGCAGCAGCTTGGGCTGGAGCCCGAAGGAGACCAGGCGGGCCGCGTCGGCGGCGTCGGCCGGGGTGAGGGGGGTCTGTCCGGCGGGCTCGGCCCCGCCCGGGTGCGCGGAGTCGCCCGCGTACGTCGTGGAGGGAGCCGTGTACGCGGAGGGCTCGGTCCACGCGTCGGGGTGCTCGGCGTCGTGGTCGCTCACGGCTGGGACTCCTCGGTGCGAAGAAGGTGAGGGTGCGGAAGGCGGGCGGGGCCGGTCATGAGGCCTCCTGGCGGTCGGCGGCCATGCCGACGGCGTCCAGCAGGGCCGTGCCCACGATCAGGTCGGCGCCGCCGAACTCCGGGTCGTCCAGCTCGGCCCCGTCGTCGACGGCGAACAGCAGCCGCCGCTCGCCCTGGCGGTAGGCGGTGCCGACCGGCGGGCTGGCGGCGTGGACGGCGAGCAGGGCGACCAGGTACGGCAGGTCGGTGTCGCCGGTACGGCGGGCCTCGGCGAGCAGTCCGGAGAGGCGGCGCGGGGCATCGTGCTCGAGGTCGAGCAGGGTCATGGCGCGGGCGAGCTGCTCCTCGCTGAACCGGCTGTCGTCCGGGGTGGCGATCAGGTCGGGCTCGGGCATCGCCGCGCCCAGGTGCTCGCGCTCCAGGGGCGGGGTGAGCAGCAGGTCGACCAGGTCCCCGACCCGTACGGAGGTGGGGGTGCGCAGTCCGGTGCCGTGGGCGAAGAAGGCGTCGGTGGCCCGGGTGGACTGCTCGACGGGGAGCGGGAGGAGCGGGGCGAGGAGCTGCCCGTACAGATCGAGGCCCGCGTGGGCGGTGGGCGGGGCGAACGCCTGCCGGTCCTGTTCCGCGCGGAAGAGGGGGCCCGCCTCCAGGAGCCGGGACTGGAGCTGGGTGTGGCGGCGGATGCAGTCCTTCACGATGTCGACGAGCTCGGCGGCCCGGCGCTTGTGCTCGGGGTCCTCCGCCTCGTCGCGCGCCTTGCGGATGTTGGTCAGGATCGCGTTCTCGTGGCGGTAGCGGTCGGCCACGTGGTCCAGGGCCTCGGCGATCATGTCCGGGACGGTGTGCAGCCAGTCGACGGCGCGGACGTTGCGCCGGGTGGCCTCCAGGGTCCGGCGCAGGGTCTCGGCGTACTGCACGGTGCGGTAGCGGGCCTGTTCGGCGGCGAGCTGGGCGTCCGCGAGGCGGCCCCGGCTGATGAGGACCTCCAGCTTGACCTCGGCGGCGATCTGGGCGCTGGTGACATCGGTGTCCAGCGCGCCGACCAGGACGTTGACCGCTTCGTCGGTGGCGCGGAGGTAGACCGTGCCGCCGTAGCCCGGGACCTCCTCGATCAGCTTGAAGTCGTAGTCCCGGCGGACGTAGACGCCGTCGGGGCCGAAGGTGCCGTAGACCGCGCGGAAGCCGCGGTCGACGCTGCCGACGTTGATCAGGTTCTCCAGGACCCAGCGGGCGACGCGTTCGTGCTCGGCGACGGGGCGGTCCGGTGCCTGGGCGCCGACCCGGGACAGCAGTCTGGCCACTATCTGGTCGTGGTCGGCTCCGGTGTCGAAGTCCATGTTGAGCGTGACGTGGTCGATCGCGGCGAGGGCGACCTCCGCCATGGCGTACACCGTGTACTCGCCGGCCAGATTCGCCTTGCGCACGTCGAGGTCGTGCAGCGGCGCGGTGCACGCGAGCGCGCGCAGCCGCCGCGAGAGCCCCTCGTCGGCGGCGGGGCCCGGGGCAGGCCGCGGCCCCGCGCTGAGCTGCGGCGAGGCGTTGTCCGGGTAGGCAGGCGAAGTCACGTGGGACAGATTAGGTCCTCGCACTGACAACGGTCGAAACGGCGCTAATGCGACCGGCCCCGGGCGGTGGCTCCGCGCGGTGCGGGTCCGTATCCCCCGCCGCCCGGCGTCCGCAGCACCAGCACGTCACCGGCGGCCAGTTCGGCGGTGTCGCAGCCTTCCAGCGGGACCGCCTCGCCGCCGGCCCGCTCGATGTGCTGTTCCCCGAGCGCTCCCGGTTCCCCGCCGTCCGCTCCGTACGGCGGGACGCGGCGGTGTCCGGAGAGCAGGGCGAGGGTGACCGGTTCCAGGAAGCGGATGCGGCGCTCGACGCCGTTTCCGCCGTGCCACCGGCCCGCTCCCCCGCTGCCGTCCCGGACCGCGAAGCTCTCCAGCAGGACGGGCAGCCGCCACTCCAGGATCTCGGGGTCGGTGAGCCGGGAGTTGGTCATATGGGTCTGCACGGCGTCCGCGCCGTCGAAGCCGTCGCCCGCTCCGGAGCCGCTGGCGACGGTCTCGTAGTACTGGACGTGATCATTGCCGAAGGTGAGGTTGTTCATGGTGCCGGAGCCCTCGGCCAGGCCGCCGATGGCCCCGTACAGGGCTCCGGTGACCGCCTGGGAGGTCTCCACGTTGCCCGCGACGGTCGCCGCCGGGTAGGCGGGGTCGAGCATCGAACCGGGCGGAATGGTCACCTCCAGGGGCTTGAGGCAGCCGCTGTTGAGCGGGATGTCCGCCCCGACGAGGGTGCGGAAGACATAGAGGACGGCGGCCATGACGACCGACCGGGGGGCGTTGGCGTTGCCGGACTGCTGGGGCGAGGTTCCGGTGAAGTCGAGGTGCGCGTCGCGGGCGTCGCGGTCCACGGTCAGCCGCACCTCGATCACGGCCCCGCTGTCGGTCTCGTAGCGGCAGTGGCCGTCGCGCAGTCCGGCGACGATGCGGCGTACGGACTCCTCGGCGTTGTCCTGGACATGGCCCATGTAGGCGTCCACGACGTCGGCGCCGAACTGGTCGGTCATGCGCCGCAGTTCGGCGATGCCCTTCTCGTTGGCGGCGATCTGGGCGCGCAGGTCGGCGAGGTTGGTGTCCGGGGCGCGGGAGGGGTAGGGGGCGGCGGCGAGCAGGGCGCGGGTCTCGTCCTCGCGGAGCCGGCCGTCGCGGACGAGCAGCCAGTTGTCGAAGAGCACGCCCTCCTCGTGGATCGTCCGGCTGAAGGCGGGCATGGAGCCGGGGGTGATGCCGCCGATCTCGGCGTGGTGCCCGCGCGAGGCGACCAGGAAGCGGAGCCGGCCCGGCTCCGGTCCTGCGTCCTCGTCGAACACGGGGGTCACCACGGTGACATCGGGCAGATGGGTGCCTCCGTGGTACGGGTCGTTGACGGCGTACACGTCGCCGGCTCGCAGGGCGCCCTCGTTGCGTCGCAGGACTTCCCTGATCGACTCGCCCATCGAGCCGAGGTGCACCGGGATGTGCGGGGCGTTGGCGATCAGATTGCCCTCGGCGTCGAACAGGGCGCAGGAGAAGTCGAGGCGCTCCTTGATGTTGACCGAGTGGGCGGTGTTCTCCAGGCGGACGCCCATCTGCTCGGCGATCGACATGAAGAGGTTGTTGAAGACCTCCAGCATCACCGGATCGACCCGGGTGCCGACGGCGGTGCGTTCGGGCCGGGGGCGGCTGCGGGTGAGGACGAGGTGTCCGGCCGGCCCGGCGTCGGCCCGCCAGCCGGGGTCGACGACGGTGGTGGCGTCGTCCTCGGCGACGACGGCGGGCCCGGTGACGGTGTCGGCGGAACGCAGGTCGGCCCGGCGGTACAGCGGGGCCCGCTGCCACCGCCCCTCGGCGTGGAGGTCCACGGTGTCGGCCGGGCGGGGCGGGGCGCCGCGGGGGCCGGCGGCGGGAGCGGGCCCGGCGTCATCTGCGGGCCCGGACCCGGCGGCGGTCACGCCCGTGGGTCCGGTCTCGCCCGTGGCCCCCGTCGTGCCCATCGCCCCCGTCGCCCCCGTCGCGCCCATCGCCCCGGTCGTGCCCGTGGCCCCGGTCGTGCCCGTGGCCCCGGTGGCCTCCACCGAGACCGTCTCGACGACGACGGGCTTGTCCATCGTGAAGCCGAACCGGGTCCGGTGGGCGGCGGCGAACTCCCCGGCCATGGCGGTCTCCGTGTCCAGGGCCACCGGCAGCGCCGCGTCCGTCCCGGCGTACCGCAGCAGGACGCGGGCCTGTGTGGTGATCGCGGAGTCGGGCATGCCGTCGGCGCGCAGGGCTTGGCGGGTATGGTCGGCCAGCTCCGCGCAGAGCCTCTCCACGCGCTCCCGGGAGGCCGCGTCGAGCTCCTCCTCCACCGACTGCTCGCGCATCGCGGTGGCGTCGGCCAGGCCGATGCCGTACGCGGAGAGCACCCCGGCGAGCGGGGGGACGAGGACGGTGTCGATGCCCAGGGCGTCGGCGACCGCGCAGACGTGCTGGCCGCCCGCGCCGCCGAAGCCGGTGAGGGCGTAGCGGGTGATGTCGTGGCCGCGCTGCACGGAGATCTTCTTGACCGCGTTGGCCATGTTGAGCACGGCGATCTCCAGGAAGCCCGCCGCCACCTCCGCCTCGTCCGGCCGGCGTCCGGTGGCGCGTCCCACCTCGTCGGCGAGCGCGGTGAACCGCTCGCGCACCGGGCCGGCGTCGAGCGGCAGGTCGCCGCCCTCGCCGAAGACCGCCGGGAAGTGGCCGGGCTGGACGCGGCCGAGCATCACGTTGGCGTCGGTGACGGTGAGGGGGCCGCCCCGGCGGTAGCAGGCGGGCCCGGGGTCGGCACCGGCCGAGTCGGGTCCGACGCGGTAGCGGCTGCCGTCGAAGTGCAGGACGGAGCCGCCGCCGGCCGCGACGGTGTGGATGCTCATCATCGGGGCGCGCATCCGGACCCCGGCCACCCGGGTGCCCAGCTCCCGTTCGAACGCGCCGGCGTAGTGGGACACGTCGGTGGAGGTGCCGCCCATGTCGAACCCGATGACCCGGTCGTATCCGGCCTGCTGCGACGTGCGGACCATGCCGACGACGCCTCCGGCCGGGCCGGACAGGACGGCGTCCTTGCCGCGGAACCGGGCGGCCTCGCGCAGGCCGCCGTTGGACTGGAGGAACATCAGCCGGATCCCGTCGAGGCGGGCGGCGACCTCGTCGACGTACCGGCGCAGGACGGGTGAGAGGTAGGCGTCGACGACCGTGGTGTCGCCGCGGGGGACGAGCCTGATCAGCGGGCTGACCTCGTGGGAGCTGCTGACCTGGGTGAACCCTGCCGCACGGGCCGCCTCGGCGACGGCCCGCTCGTGGGCGGGGTGGCGGTAGCCGTGGAGGAGGACGACGGCGGCGCTGCGCAGACCGTCGGCGTGGGCGGCGCGCAGCTGTTCGCGTACGGG
The DNA here is from genome assembly GCF_044333935.1 of Streptomyces sp. NPDC020884. Classification (NCBI taxonomy): domain Bacteria; kingdom Bacillati; phylum Actinomycetota; class Actinomycetes; order Kitasatosporales; family Streptomycetaceae; genus Streptomyces; species Streptomyces sp. NPDC020884. Next base: position 28,715 of record NZ_JBIRRY010000008.1, read on the forward strand.
GGCGAGCTCCAGGGGCCGTACGGTGCGGCCTCGGGCGTCGACCCGTTCGGGGACCTCGATCACGCGTTCGTGGACGGCCTCGGGGAGGACGATGTGCCGGTCGAAGAGGCGGGGCCGGTTCTGGTAGGCGATCCGCAGCGCGTCCCCGAAGCCCTCGGTGATCAGCAGGACGGTCGGTTCGCCCCGCCGCTCCAGCAGGGCGTTGGTGGCGACGGTGGTGCCCATCCGGACGGCGGCGACCCGGTCGGCGGGCACCGGTTCGCCGGGGTCCAGACCGAGGAGCAGCCGGATTCCGGCGACGGCCGCGTCGTCGTAGCGGCCGGGGTCGTGGGAGAGGAGCTTGCGGGTGATCAGACGGCCGTCCGGGCGGCGGCCCACCACATCGGTGAAGGTGCCGCCCCGGTCGATCCAGAACTCCCAGCGTCCGGTCATGGCGCCATTCTGTGCCCGCGCCCGCGGCCCCGCAGAGGCAGCGCACGGGCCGCGGCTCAGTCCAGGAAGAGCGCGGCCAGCCGGGGCAGATGCCGGCGTGCCGCGTCGGGGTCCTCGGCGTCCCAGGTGTCGCCCGCGGGGTCCGCCGGGCGTATGCGGTCGCGCAGAGCCGCTTCCACCGCCGCGTCGAGGGAGACGCTCTCGCCCCGGAGGCGTCGGTGGGCCTCGGCGACGGGGACGTTCAGCGACTCGTATCCCATCCAGCCGCTCTCCCCGTGGCTCATCCGGATCACCACCGGCAGTGCGGCCAGCGAGTCGGGGTCGGCCACCGCCCGGGTGAAGACCTCGCGCCCGAGCAGGACGAGCCCGTCGCGGAAATCCATGAAGCCGTCGTCACCGCAGCCGCCCTCGATGAGGTAGGCCGCGTTCCACAGGGGCCACCGGTAGGCGGAGTCGGTGACCTCCTCGGCCGTGACGGCGAAGTCGACGATCTCCGCGGGCTCCAGGGTCGCGAGCACGCGGGTCAGGGCGCCGGGGAGCGGGTCGTCGGGCGGGTCCCGGTCGTCCGCCCGGTCCCCGGCCGCGTCGCGCGCCCGTTCGACGAGCCCCCACCACTCGTTGATGTCCATGATGGGAAGCCTAGGAGGAGGGTCTGACAGCGACCCTCCTCCCACGGCCCGTGCGTACGGTCGGATGCCGGTGCGTACGGTCAGACCGCCGGTGCGTCCGGCCCGATCCGGCTCCGTACCGCCGTCTGGACCTCGGCCTCCTCGGCCGGGTCGGCGGCGAGGCGGCGCAGCCGTTCGGCGACGCGGATGTCCCCGGTCTCGGCGTGCAGGGCGGCCACTTCCCGGGTGGTCTCCTCGCAGTCCCAGAGGCACTCCACCGCGAACCCGGTCGCGAAGGACGGGTCGGTGGCGGCCAGGGCGCGGGCGGCCCTGCCCCGCAGGTGCGAGGAGGACGTCTCGCGGTAGACGTGACGCAGCACGGGAGCGGCGCAGGCGATGCCGAGGCGGCCGGCTCCGTCGACGAGGGTCCACAGCCGGGGGGCGTCGGGCCCGTCGCCGCGTACGGCCTCCCGCAGCGCGCCGAGGACTTGGGGAGCGTCCTGGGCGGTGCCTCGGCAGGCGAGCACTCCGGCGGCGGATGCGCCGAGGGAGTCGGGGCGGTGGGCCCAGCGCCTGGCCCGCTCCACGGCGTCGTCGCTGGTCATCCGCTCGAAGGCGGCGATGGCCGTGTCGGCCACGGTGCGGGCGGAGCTGACGGCGGCGGCCTCGATGAGGTCGAGGACGGCGGGGTCGCCCGCCTCCGCGAGGTAGTGCAGGGCGGCGCAGCGGGCGCCTTCGGGGCCGCTGCGCGCGGCCTCGACGATCCGGGGCCGGTCGTCGGGTCCGGCGACGGCGGACAGGCAGCGCGCTGCGGGGACGTGCAGTTCGCTGCCGCGTTCCAGGGCCTGCTGGGCCCAGTCGAAGACGGCCTGGACGCTCCAGCCGGGGCGGGGACCCCCGGGGCGCATCTGGCGTTGCCAGCGGTCGAACGAGCCCTGTTCGCCGGCGGCCCTGACCCGGGCGCCGACCGCTTCGCGCGGGTCGTCGGCCCACAGCCGCCAGGGGCGCGGCTCGAAGGCGTCCCGTACGGCGGCGGCGAGGTCGGCCGCGCCTTCGTCGGTGGCCGGGAAGCGGGCGAGGACGGGCTGCGCGAGGGAGCGCAGGCCGGCGTCGTCGTCGCGCAGGGCGAGTTCGTCCAGGGCCCAGGCCCAGTTGGCGCCGGTCGCCGCGTAGCGGCGGAGCAGGACCAGGGCGTCGCCGCGTCCGTAGGAGGCGAGGTGGCCGAGGACGGACAGCGCCAGGCCGGTGCGGGAGTCGTCGGTATCGATGAGGTCGTCGGGGTCGGCGAGGTGCCGCCCGATCTCCTCGATACCGCCGTCCAGGTCGAGGTAGAGGCGCGCGTAATAAAGGGAGCGGTTCTCCACCTGCCAGTCGTGACGGGGGTCGCTCACGACGCAGTAGTTGAGAGCCGCGAGGGCCTCGGGGCGCGGTGCGGCGAGCGCGTGGAGCGTGCCGTCGCCACGGCCCCTCTGCAACAGGCCGAGCAGCGTGCCGCTCGGCGCTATGAACGGATCGAACATGGGAGAAAGCCTCACATCAAGCTGTCGACGCAACCGGGACTGTGCAGTACCCCGTGCCTCTCGGCACGCGGGGGTGTCCGGGGGACACCGCTACGCCGCGCAGTGACATGATCCGCCGACCGCCGTCTTTCGCCTGGTGTAGAGCATCTTCCTCTGCCTCTCGTCGGTGGCCCTGAGCGGGCCCGCGACGTCATGATGACCCAGCCATTTCGCCACCGCGACCACATTTACGACGGACCGGTCAGCGGAGCCCACGGCGGACGCTCTCATGGTCGCGTCCGCCGGCGTCTCACCGGGCACCGAAGCGTTCCAGCAGGTCGGACTTGCCGAACATCCGGGCCGTGTCCAGCGCGGACGGCGTTCCGGCGGCCGGGTCGGCGCCGCCGGCGAGCAGGGCGTCGACGACGGCGTCCTCGCCCTTGAAGACGGCTCCGGCCAGCGGGGTCTGGCCCCGGTCGTTGGCCCGGTCCGGGTCGGCCTCGCGGGCGACGAGGGCGGCGACCGTCCCGGCGTGCCCGTGGTAGGCGGCGAGCATCAGCAGCGTGTCGCCCCGGTCGTTGGTGAGGTTGGCGGGGACTCCGGCGTCGACGTACGCGGTGAGCGCCTCGGTCTCGCCGGTGCGGGCCAGGTCGAAGACCTTGGTCGCCAGCTCGACCACCTCGGGATCGGGGGTTTCGCTCATCGGACGGACCGCCTTCCTTGACTGCTGCCGCGGCGGTCAGCGCCGCGGTTGACCTGGTGGGGAGTACGGCACGGGGCCGTACGAGTGAATCGACAGGGTACTGCTCCCGGGCCGACATGACCCGGTCCGGATGCGGCAAGGGATGACCACGGCTGTTCCCTGCCCGGCACGGACGAGGTAATGCCGCTCCCCGGGGGCCGACTTCTGTGGGCCAGTCAAGTGAAAGCGCGGGATATTCACTCGATTGCACCTTTTGTCGTATAGATACTTCCCGTGATCCTGGAAGGACTCATGGTGACTGTCCCCTTCAACCAGGAGAGAACCGCTCATGATCCTTTCCATCTCGGGCGTGGTACTGCTCGCCATCATCGTCTTCCTGTTCTTCAAGAAGGACGGGCTCAAGGCATCCCACGCCATCATCTGCGCCCTGTTCGGCTTCTATCTGGCCGGCACCGCCATCGCGCCGAGCATCACGGCCGGCGGGGCGAGCCTCGCCGGCCTGCTGGGCGGGATCAAGTTCTGACGCTCCGCAACCGCTCCCACCCCTTCAGGAGACCGACGTGGCCCGGCGACCACTCCCCCGCATTCTGAGCAGCGGCAGCGCTTCGATCACTCGCAGCAGAGAGATCGCGCGCACGGCCGCCGACAGTGCCACCGATGTCCTCCATCCGCTGATCACGGTGATCCGCGGTCTGCGCCTGCTGGCCGTGTCAGGCCGCCAGAAGTGGGTCGCGACCCCCAAGGAACGGCGTGGTCCCAAGCTGTTCCTCGCCGCGGCCTGCGTGCTCGTGGTGGCGCTCGTCCCCTACGGGCCGATCCTGGCCCTGATCACGGTGATGGGCGCTGCCGCCTGGAAGGGGCGGGAGCGGACCCCGGTGCGGACCGGGCCCGACGAGTCGGAGACCGCACGCCTGCGGTCGCTGTACGAGGCGCTCGTGCCGTACTTCTCGACGGCCGACGACCCCGATCCGCTGTTCGCCCACGGCGGCGACTGGGAGAAGGCCTTCGACGGGTACGCCTTCGACGGCGGGCGGCTCACCCGCCTGCAGATCTCCTACCCCGCGTACTTCACGGACGGCGAGGCCGCCGCCCGGTCCCGGATCGAGCAGCTGCTCCACACCAAGTCCGGTCGGGGCCGCGAGTACCACTTCGGCTGGGACGAGGAGGCCAACCGCCTCGTCATGACCGTGCTGGACGCGCTCCCCACGACGATCGCCGCCCAGCGCTTCGTCGCCGCCCCCGGCGAGACGGTCCTCGGCTTCACCGACCCGGACGCCGTCTCGCGCACCGTCCCCGTGCGCGACGGCGACACGACGATCGACGCCTCGCCCGTCGTCTGGCGGACCGGCGGCCGCTCCACCGAACCGCACCTGCTGGCCGTCGGGCAGCCCGGCGGCGGCACCACGACCCTGGTCCGCTCGATCGCCCTCCAGGCCCTCCGGGACGGCGACGTCATCATCGTCGACGGCGGCGGGACCGGTGAGTACGGCGCCCTCTCCGGGCGTCCCGGCGTCCTCGCCGTGGAGTCCGGGCTCGGCGGGGCACTGGCCACGCTGGAGTGGGCGGCGCACGAGACGGAGCGGCGTCTGATCACCGCCAACCTGGCCCGCCAGACCGGCCGCCCGGCGCCGGAGGACATCCGCCGCCCGCTGTGGATCCTGCTGGACCGCCCCGGCGTCCTCGGCCATCTCGCGGCGGCCGACGGCAGGCCCGACCCTCAGGAGCTGCTCCGGATCCCGCTGCGGCACGGCCGGGCGGCCCAGGTCACCGTCGTCCTGGCCGAGCAGTTCGACGCGCTGGACACCCTCACGGAGACCGTGCGGACCCACACGCGCGCCCGCGCCGTCCTCGGACCGGCCTCCCGCGAGCAGATCGAAGCCGTGCTCGGCGCCGAACCGCACACCACGCCGCCGCCCGAGGTGCCCGCGGGCCGCGGCTACGTACGTCTGGGCGCGGGCCCGGTCCTGCGGCTCCAGGTGCCGGCCACCCCGGATCCGTACGACGACGCCACCAGCGACGCGCACCGGCAGGCGGTGCTCGACCTGCTGCCCGACCGGCCCGCCCCGATGGAGGCCGCGCCCGTCAGGGAGAGCGCCGACGAGGGTCCGGCGACGGAACAGGTCCCCGTGGCGGTGGAGGCCGGGGCCCGTCCGGTCGAGGCGGTTCCGGTCGAGGCGGTGGTAGCCGAGGCCCGCCCCGCCGAGCCGCTGGCGGAGGCGCAGCCGGCGGGCGCGGAGAGCTGAGCACGCGGACACAGCACCGCGGGCGGGAAGCGGACCGGCGAAGGTCCGCTTCCCGCCCGCGGGCGTTTCGGCGGAGGGGGCCCTCAGGCCACGAAGCTGCGCGGGGCGTCGGCCCCGACGCCCGCTCCGGAGCGCACCAGGTCCACCGCCGCCGCCAGACGCAGGGCCGCCTCGTCGGCGACCGGCCCGCTCACCGTGAACGGCAGCCGTACGTATCCCTCGAAGGCCCCGTCGACCCCGAAGCGGGGGCCCGACGGCACCCGGACGCCGACGCGTTCGCCCGCCACGGCCAGCCGCGAACCGGAGAGGCCGCCGGTGCGCACCCACAGCGTCAGCCCGCCGCGCGGCACGGCGAACTCCCAGTCCGGCAGCTCCCGGCGCACCGCCGCGACCAGGGCGTCCCGGTTCTCGCGCGCCTGGCTCCGCCGGACCTCGACGGCCTGCTCCCAGCCGCCCGTGCCCATGAGCCAGTTGATGGCGAGCTGTTCCAGGACGGGGGTGCCCATGTCGGCGTAGGCGCGGGCGGCGACCAGGCTGCGGATGACGTCGGGGGCGGCCCGCACCCAGCCGATCCGCATCCCGGCCCAGAAGGCCTTGCTGGCCGAGCCGACGGTCAGGACCGTGCTGCCGGCCGGGTCGAAGGCGCAGACCCGGCGCGGCATGTCGATGCCGGCGTCCAGGCGGAGTTCGTTCATCGTCTCGTCGACGACCAGGACCGTTCCGGCGGACCGGGCCGCCTCCACCAGGTCCCGGCGCTGCTGTTCGTCGGCGAGCGCGCCGGTGGGGTTGTGGAAGTCGGCCACCACGTAGGCGAGCCGGGGTGCGGCGTCGCGCAGCACCTGGCGCCAGCGGTTCATGTCCCAGCCGCCGAGCCCCTCCTCCATCGCGACGGGGACCAGCCGGGCGCCCGTCTCGCGCATCAGCTGGAGGATGTTGGCGTACGAAGGGGACTCGACCGCGATGCGTTCGCCGCGGCCCGCGAAGAGGTGGCAGATCGCGTCGATCGCGCCCATCGCGCCGGTGGTGACCATGACCTGTTCGGGCATGGTCGGGATGCCGAGCGCGGTGTAGCGGTCGGCGATCATCCGGCGCAGCGCGGGCAGTCCGGCCGGGTAGTCGCCGTGGGTATGGGCGTACGGCGGCAGCTCCTCCAGCGCTCCCTGGACGGCCCGGGTCAGCCAGGGCTCGGGCGCGGGCAGCGCCGCGCAGCCCAGGTCGATCATCGAGCCGAGCGACTCCGGCGGCAGCGGTTCGAGGCCGCGGGCGGGCAGCGGGTTGCCGGCCGGGACGGCGGTCCAGCTTCCCGCACCGCGCCGCGACTCCAGGAATCCCTCGGCGCGCAGCGCCTCGTAGGCGGCGGCGACGGTGGTCCGGCTGACGGACAGGGCCAGGGCCAGCTCGCGTTCGGCGGGGAGCCGGGCGGCGACCGGGACCCGGCCCTCCAGGACGAGCAGCCGTACGCCGTCGGCGAGCGCGCGGTAGGCGGGCGGTTTGCGGCCGCCGGGTCCGGTGGGCCGGGCCTGCTGCGACTGGAGCTGCCGGGCGAACTGGGCTGCTCCCACCGTCGATGTCCACTGCGCCATCGAAAATCAGTCCACCTTCATCACATTGGCCATGGTTGGCAGCCGATCCCCTGCCACAGGGTGACATGAAGCAGTCCACTATCACTAGCCCAGGGGGCACGACGTGGCCAGGACCACCGGCCGGAGCACCACCCATCTCACCCGGCGGCTGGTCCAGCTGTACGTCGGCCTGACGCTGTACGGGGCCAGCTCGGCGCTCCTGGTGCGGGCCGAGTTGGGCCTGGAGCCGTGGGGCGTGCTGCATCAGGGCCTCGCCGAGCGGACCGGGATCTCGATCGGCGTCGTGTCGATCATCATCGGCGCGGTGGTGCTGCTGCTGTGGATCCCGCTGCGCCAGCGGCCGGGGCTCGGCACGGTCTCGAACGTCTTCGTGGTCGGGCTGGCGATGGACGGGACGCTCGCCGTGGTCGGCGACCTGGAGGGCCTCGGCTGGCGCGTCCCCGTGATGGTCCTGGGCATCGTCCTCAACGGGGTGGCGACCGGGCTCTACATCGCGGCCCGGTTCGGGCCGGGGCCGCGCGACGGCCTGATGACCGGGCTGAACCACCTCACCGGTCGCTCGATCCGACTGGTCCGCACGGCGATCGAGGTGGCGGTCGTCGCGACCGGCTTCCTGCTGGGGGGCTCGCTGGGGGCCGGGACGGTGCTGTACGCGCTGGCCATCGGCCCACTGGCCCAGTTCTTCCTGCGGATGTTCGCACTGCCCGCGCCCGCCGGCCCCGAGGTCACGCCCGCTTCCGGGGGGCCGTCCACCCCCGCGCCGCCCACCGGTTCCGGGCCCGTTGCCGACCCGGCATCCGGGCAGGCCATACTGCCGCAGTGAAACCGAGCCACCCCTATCTGGACCACCCGACGCCGATCGCCTTCGCCCATCGCGGCGGGGCGGCGGACGGTGTGGAGAACACCGCTGCCGCCTTCCGCCGGGCGTCCGAGGCGGGCTACCGCTATTTCGAGACCGATGTGCACACCACGGCGGACGGCCGGCTGGTCGCCTTCCACGACGCGACCCTGGACCGGGTCACCGACGCCCGGGGCCGGATCTCCGAACTGCCCTGGAGCGCGGTGCGCCGGGCCCGGGTCGGGGGCAGCCAACCGCTCCCGCTCTTCGAGGACCTGCTGGAGGAGTTCCCCCGGGCCCGCTGGAACGTGGACCTCAAGGCCGAGTCGGCGCTGGAGCCGCTGCTCGGCCTGATCCGCCGCACCGACGCCTGGGACCGGGTCTGCGTCGGCTCGTTCTCGGAGGCCCGGGTGGCCCGCGCGCACCGCCTGGCCGGGCCGCGGCTGGCCACGTCGTACGGCGTGCGCGGCGTCCTCGGTCTGTGCCTGCGCTCGTACGGGATCCCGGCGGCGCTGCGCGCGGGCGCGGTCTGCGCCCAGGTCCCGGAGCGGCAGGGCGGCATACCGGTGGTGGACGCCCGCTTCGTCCGCGCCGCGCACGCGCTCGGGCTCCAGGTGCACGTCTGGACGGTGAACGAACCGGAGCGGATGGCGGCGCTCCTGGACCTCGGCGTGGATGGCATCATGACCGATCACATCGAGACGCTGCGTACGGTGCTGAGCGAGCGGGGGGCCTGGTCCTGACGCCCGGTCCGTCCGCGTCCACAGGGGACGACCGAGGGGACGCGGCATGAGCACCGGGACCGCAGGGAAGGCCGATCCGTCCGGACCGCCGCCGGGCGACGGGACGGCGGCCGCCCGCAGACGGGAGCGGCACGGCTGGTATTTCTACGACTTCGCCTGCTCCGTCTACTCCACCAGCGTGCTGACCGTCTTCCTCGGTCCGTATCTGACGTCGATCGCCGAGGCGGCGGCCGGTCCCGACGGTTTCGTGCACCCCCTGGGCATACCCGTGCGCGCGGGCTCGCTGTTCGCGTACTCCGTCTCGGCGTCCATCGTGGTGGCCGTGGTCCTGATGCCGATCGTGGGCGCGGCCGCGGACCGTACGGGGCGCAAGAAGCCGCTGCTGGCGGCGGCCGCCTACACGGGGGCCGCGGCGACGGCCGGGATGTTCTTCCTGGACGGTCACCGTTATCTGCTGGGCGCGTTCCTGCTGATCGTGGCCAACGCCTCGATCTCGGTGTCGATGGTCCTGTACAACGCCTACCTGCCGCAGGTCGCCGAACCGGAGGAGCGCGACGCGGTCTCCTCGCGCGGCTGGGCCTTCGGCTACGCCTCGGGCGCCCTGGTCCTGGTCCTCAACCTGATCCTCTACACCGGCCACGAGTCCTTCGGGCTCGCGGAGTCCGACGCGGTGCGGATCTGTCTCGCCTCGGCCGGGGTGTGGTGGGGCGCGTTCACCCTCGTACCGCTGCGCCGGCTGCGCGACCGCCGGGTGCCGCCGGGCGGCGAGGGAGCGGTCGGATCCGGGTGGAAGCAGCTGAGGGCCACGCTGCGCGACATGCGCCGCCATCCGCTGACGCTCTCCTTCCTGCTCGCCTATCTCGTCTACAACGACGGGATCCAGACGGTGATCTCGCAGGCCTCGCTGTACGGCTCCGAGGAGCTGGGCCTGAATCAGACGACGCTGATCGTCGCCGTACTGCTGGTGCAGGTCCTGGCGGTGGCGGGGGCGCTCGGCATGGGGCGGCTCGCCCGGACGCACGGCGCCAAGCGCACGATTCTGGGGTCGCTGGTCATCTGGACCGTGATCCTGGTCGCCGCGTACCTGCTGCCCGCCGGCTCGCCGGTGTTCTTCTTCGTTCTGGCGTCGGCGATCGGCCTGGTGCTGGGCGGCAGCCAGGCCCTCTCGCGGTCGCTGTTCTCGCATCTGGTGCCGCGCGGCAAGGAGGCGGAGTACTTCTCCGCGTACGAGATGAGCGACCGCGGACTGAGCTGGCTGGGGCCCCTGGTGTTCGGTCTGGCGTACCAGATGACCGGCAGCTACCGGCAGGCGATCATCTCGTTGATCGTGTTCTTCGTCCTCGGCGCGGTGCTGCTCGCGCGGGTCCCGGTGAGGCGGGCGGTCGTGGCCGCGGGCAACCCGGTGCCGGAACGGATTTAGACGTTGAAGTCAAAGGCCGGTAGTATACGTCTTTGGCCTGCCCGGAGGACCGTTACTGCGAGTGGAAGCGGTTCAACCGTTGGGTGACAACATCCACCAGAGGTGACAAACCGGGCATGGACGGGTATCCAACCCAGATAAAGCAGCGGCACGACGGGCGACGCATGACCGGCAACGGGAATCTTTGCCGCCGACCGGACGTTGACCGGATGACGACGACAGCGACATTTTGTCCTGTGGGCGACAAGCCCGGGAGGCACGATTCATGAGTGAGCGAGCTCTCCGCGGCACGCGACTTGTGGTTACCAGCTACGAGACGGACCGCGGCATCGATCTGGCCCCGCGCCAGGCGGTGGAGTACGCATGCCAGAACGGACATCGATTCGAGATGCCGTTCTCGGTAGAGGCGGACATTCCGCCGGAGTGGGAGTGCAAGGCGTGCGGCGCCCAGGCACTCCTGGTGAACGGGGACGGCCCCGAAGAGAAGAAGGGCAAGCCGGCGCGCACGCACTGGGACATGCTCATGGAGCGGCGCACCCGCGAGGAGCTGGAGGAGGTGCTGGCCGAGAGGCTGGCGGTTCTGCGCTCCGGAGCCATGAACATCGCCGTGCACCCGCGGGACAGCAGGAAGTCTGCCTGACCGCGGAGCACCGCACCCAGCGCGACAACAGCACAGCACAAGAGCCGCGGGCCGTGACACAGAACATGTGTCACGGCCCGCGGCTCTTGGCATGCCTCCGATGACAGCGCTCCCGGCCGGGGCCGGGAGCCCGGTCCGTCAGGGCGTGAGGGGCGGGCGGGGGCCCCGGGGGTCGTCGTCGGGCCCGGAGGGCGCCTGGGAGCCGTCCTCGCGGATGACCTCGCCCGGGACGACCTTCCCGTCCGGCCGGTGCATCCTGGCCTGCTGGAAAGCGTCCGAGAGGCTGCCCGGCGACGCGGCCCGCATCCGGCGCTCCAGCGAGCGCTCCGCGGAGCGGCTGATCATGGTGCGCACCGGCGGCACCAGCAGGATCAGTCCGGCCGCGTCCGAGATCAGGCCGGGGATCAGAAGCAGCAGACCGCCCAGCATCAGCAGCCCGTTGCCCCGGGTGCCCTTGCCGCCCGCGGGGGCGGCCGGCGGGGTGACGGGGGCGCCGGGCTGCCCCGGCATCTGCTGGAGGGTCTCGGTCAGGTTCTTGAAGGCGCGTCGGCCGGCGCGCTTGATGACCACGGCGCCGAGCGCGGCTCCGGCCACCAGGATCAGCAGGAGGACGAGGCCGCCCACGGCCGAGGCGACCAGGGTCAGGAGCCAGATCTCCAGGACCAGCCAGGCGGCCAGGGCCAGCGGCAGGAATCTACGGGCGCGCGAGCGCCGGGGACGGGTCGGGGGCGGAGTGCCGGTCGTCATGCCCCCAGTGTGCCCGTACCGGCGTGCAAGCGGCGTAAGGGGGTGATCATGAAGCCCGGCCCCCGCCGCCCTCGTGGAGCGGCTGTCAGAGGGGCTTGCGGCCCAGGACCTTGTTCGCGCGGGAGGTGATGCCCCAGCCGGTGACCCGCCAGAGCGCCTCGACGAGGATGTCCCGGCTCATCTTCGAGTCGCCGATCTCCCGGTCGACGAAGGTGATGGGGACCTCGACCACGTGGTAGCCCGCCTCGACCGCCCGGCGGGCGAGATCCACCTGGAAGCAGTAGCCCTGCGAGGCGACCTCGCTCAGCCCGAGGCCGTCCAGGGTCTCGGTGCGGAAGGCGCGGTAGCCGCCGGTGACGTCCCGGACGGAGAGACCGAGGGCGAGCCGGGAGTAGAGGCTGCCGCCGCGCGAGATCACCTCACGGCTCTTGGGCCAGTTGACCACCCGGCCGCCGGGCACCCAGCGGGATCCGAGGACCAGGTCGGCGCCCTTGAGCGCGGTGAGCAGCCGGGGCAGCTCCTCGGGCTGGTGGGAGCCGTCGGCGTCCATCTCGACGAGCACGCCGTAGCCGTGCTCGGAGCCCCAGGCGAAGCCCGCGAGATAGGCGGCGCCGAGCCCTTCCTTGCCCTTGCGGTGCAGGACGTGCACCTGGCCGTCGGCCGCCGCGATCTCGTCGGCCGCCTTGCCGGTGCCGTCGGGGCTGTTGTCGTCGGCCACCAGGATGTCGGCATCCGGGACGGCGGCGCGCACCCGGTCGACGATCGGCCCGATGTTCTCGACCTCGTTGTAGGTCGGAATGATCACCAGGACCTTGCCGAGCGGGCCGAACTGCCTCTGACCGCCGTCGTTCACTACTGCCCCTTAAAGTCCGTACACAGGGGGACACCATATCCAGCACACTGCCGCCGGACTCCGACGCGGTCGCGCGGGCGTGTGGCGCGGTGCGGACAGATCCGTGGAACTACGGACAGAACACGGGTCCGCGGCACGGCGGCAGGACGACGGAGGAACTGCGGATCGGGGCCCGGCGCCCTTCGGGCCGACCTGGGACCCGCTGGCTGCGGGTCGACCGAAAGCCGTTGTCTACTGAACGTCCGGGCCCCACCCGGGTCCCACCCTCCGTCCGGCTGAACCCTTCCCTCGCCCCCGAGGCGCGGGCGCTGAACCTGGCTGTCAGCGGTGGTGCGCCGGTGCGGCACACCACCTCATGACCCAGCGGCGTTCGACGACTGCGTGGAGGTTTAACCGGTCGGACGTCCTGTGGTGGACCCGGCCGAACCTACCGGCCGGTGGGCGCGTTCTGTCAACACCCGTGCGACCTGCGACTTTTTCCGATATTGCCTGGTCAGTGCCGAAGGGGCGCAGGTCGCGGACCAGCCGTCAGGCCATCGATCGGCGGTACGAAATGGCTCGACGTCACTCGTTCGGTCGTACGTAGACAGTTTGTCCGAAGACCACGGTCCGCAGACAGACGGGAAGGTCGGCCCCGGGCGTCAGATCCGGCAGGCCGGGGGTGCCGGAGCGGGGGTCGGTGGACCACCGGGCGACCCGGTCGTCGGGGGCCTGGACCAGGAGTTCGGCGGTCCGCCAGACGGCGTAGTCGGCCGGGGCGCCGGGCACCAGGAGGCCCGCGTCGTCGCGGCCGATGGCGCGCCAGCCGCCCCGGGTGTGGGCGGTGAATCCGGCGCGGACCGAGACGCGGTGCTCCGGGGTGCGGTGGTGGGCGGCGGCCCGGACGGTGCCCCAGGGGTCGAGCGGGGTGACCGGGCTGTCGGAGCCGAAGGCGAGCGGCACTCCGGCCCGCAGCAGCGCCGCGTACGGGTTGAGGGTGGCGGCCCGTTCCGCGCCCAGGCGCTGGGCGTACATGCCGTCCGGGCCGCCCCAGGCGGCGTCGAAGGCGGGCTGCACGGAGGCGGTGAGGCCCAGTTCGGCGAAGGCGGCGACGGTCTCGGGGGTGAGCATCTCGGCGTGTTCGACGCGGTGCCGGGCGGCCCGGATCCGGTCGAGGCCCAGCGTCCCGGCGGCGGTCCTGATCCCGTCGACGACGGCGGTGACCGCGGCGTCGCCGATGGCGTGGAAGCCCGCCTGGAGGCCCGCCTCGGTGCAGGCGGTGACATGGGCGGCGATCCGGGCGGCGTCCAGGTGGGCGGTGCCGCTGCTGGGGTCGTCCGCGTAGGGCTGGTGCAGGCAGGCGGTGTGCGAGCCGAGGGAGCCGTCGACGAACAGGTCGCCGGCCGCGCCGATCGCGCCGAGTTCGCGGATGCGCCGGGCGGCCTTCTCGTCGGCGACCTCCTCGGCCCAGAGGCCGAAGACGCGCGGTCCCGGCCGTTCGGCGGCGAGGGCGAGGAGCGAGGTGAAGTCCTCCTCGTCGGAGATCTCGGGGCCCCCGCACTCGTGCACGCTGCCGATGCCCAGGGAGGCGGCGTGGTCGAGGGCGGCGCGCTGGGCATCGGCCCGCTGGGCGGACGGGAGCGCGCCGTGGGCGGCGGCCCGCACCGCGTGGTGGGCGTCGCCGGTCAGCGGCGTGTCCGGGTGGTATCCGGCCATCGCGGTGACGCCGGGGACGAGGTCCAGCAGGGCCGTCGTGACGATCGCGGAGTGCACGTCGATCCGCGGCAGGTAGAGGGCCCGGCCGCCGGCCGCCTCGTCCAGCTCGGCGCGCGAGGGATGGCGCTGCTCGGGCCAGCGGGCGGCGTCCCAGCCGTGTCCGAGCAGGACGTCCCCGGCGGCCCGTGCGTTCGCGAACGCACGGACGAGGTCGAGGGCCTCGGCCAGCGTGTGGGCGCCCCGGAGGTCGAGCCCGGTCAGGGCCAGGCCGGTGGCGGTGGTGTGCACATGGGCGTCGGTGAACGCCGGGGTGACCAGGGCGCCTTCGAGGTCGACCACCTCGTCGACGCCGCTCGCGAAGGCGTCGGCGGCCCCCTCGGACCCCACCCAGGCGACATGCCCGCGTTCGACGACCATCGCGGTGGCGAACGGATCGGCGGGGCTGTGGACGTCGCCGCCGCGCAACAGCACGGTGCGGTGTTCGGGGGCGCTCTGGGGGGCGGTGCTCTGGCTCATGGGTCCAGTCTCGCGCCTGCCGGACGCCGCCCGGCCCCCGGCCCCCCGCGCGGCGCGCATGGCCCCGTCCCTCAGATGCTCGGGGGCCGGGCCTCGTACGGAGTGGACAGCACGACGGTCGTCCGGGTGGACACGCCGGCGAGCGAGCGGATCCGGGTGAGCAGGTGTTCCAGCTCCAGCGGAGTCGCCACGCGCACCTTGAGGATGTAGTTCTCGTCCCCGGCGACGCTGTGGCAGGCCTCCAGTTCGGGCACTCCGGCGAGCCGTTCGGCGATGTCGTCGGGCGCGCTCGGGTCGAACGGTTTCACCGAGATGAACGCGGTGAGGGGCAGTCCGACGGCCTCGGGGTCGACGACCGCCGCATAGCCGCGGATCACCCCGCGCTGCTCCAGCCTGCGGACGCGCTGATGAACCGCCGAGGTGGACAGGCCCGTGGCCTTGCCCAGGTCGGTGTAGCTCATCCGCCCGTCCTTGACGAGCAACTCAACGATCTGACGGTCCAGCTCCTCCATGCGGATCAACCTATGGCCCCGGGCGGCCAACGGCACAGTCGCGAAGGTCACGGAACGGCACCTGCGGGCGGCATGTGACGAATGCCACAGGTTTACGGGTCGGTAGCGGGCCGCCTCGCGGTTACCGGCCACGCGTGCCGGGAAGTGCTTGCTGTGGTCGAGGGCGTGTCGCCTGGTCGGCCCACCCGAGGGGGGAATTTCCATGCAGAGCCTGAAGCTCACCGGACGTACCGAGCCGGAGCCCGTCGATCCGGACGAGGACGGCGCCGACGCGTACGACATGTTCGAGATGGTCCGGGTGATCTGCCCGGACTGCGCCCAGCCCATCGCGCTGCTGGCCGACGAGGACGTCCTGCCGGAGCACGCCCGGTGCCCCACCCCGTGGAATCCCTTCGTCCTCACCGTCTGCGCCGGAACCGGTCGCGGCGCCACGGACGCCCGGCCCGCGGACGAGACGCTGGAGCTCCAGGAGCAGGAGGCGGGGCTGCTGCTGACGCTCCCCCAGGAGCTCGACTGGCGGATGCAGCCGTTCTCGCACGCCGGAGGACCCGGCTCCCGTCCGCTGCGCGTGCAGCGGATGCGGCACGAGGCCGCCTGACCCGTACGCCGTACGCCCTGCCCAGCACCACGACGGCCCGGCCGCCGTGGTGCCGCGGCGCCGCTTCTCGCGGTCGCCGGCCCGGGGCGCGAGCCCCCGCGAACGAGCGCACGAATCGGCGGGACAGTGACCCGGGCCCGCCCTGCCGCGTTGGCCCGGTATGACCACGCTGCATTCAACAGTCGGGTCGGGTCGCCGCCGGCTCGCCGCACCCGCCCCCGAAGAATCGGTTCCGCGGCCGGGTACGCACGCCCCGCAGCCGGGCGGTCCGGCCGACCATCGGGCGGCGGCGCCCCGGCCGGTGTCCGGCGACCGTCCCGCCCCGGAGAGGCCCGCCCAGCCGCTGCCCCGGTCCACCGGGGCCTCGCCCATGGGCTCCCCCGCGGACCCGCCGATCTACAGCGCGCTGCTCAGGCAGTGGGAGAGCGCCGGACGGACCCTGCCGGGCCGCCGCGACCTGGAGTGGACCCAGGCCGCGGCGCTGCCCTCCTGGCCGGATACGCCGCTGCGGTTCAGCGCGTCTCGGGACCCGCGAGGTGGCGCGCGATGACCATGCGCTGGATCTGGTTGGTGCCCTCCACGATCTGAAGGACCTTCGCCTCGCGCATCAGCCGCTCGACCGGGAAGTCGAGCGTGTAGCCGTATCCGCCGAGCACCTGGACGGCGTCGGTGGTCACCCGCATGGCCGCGTCCGTGCAGAACAGCTTCGCCATGGCCGCCTGCCGGGAGAAGGGCTCCCCCGCGTCGCGCAGGCGCGCCGCCTCCAGGTACAGCGCCCGGCCGGCCTCGATCTGGGTGGCCATGTCGGCGAGCATGAACCGCAGCCCCTGGAAGTCCGCGATGGGGCGGCCGAACTGGTGGCGGTCGGTGGCGTACCGGACGGCCTCGTCCAGGGCCGCCTGGGCGACCCCGACGGCGCAGGCGGCGATGCCCAGGCGCCCGGAGTCGAGTGCGGACAGGGCGATCGCGAAGCCCTGGCCCTCCTCGCCGATGCGCCGGTCGTCGCCGACCCGTACGCCGTCGAAGTTGAGCTGGGCCGTGGGCGAGCCCTTCATCCCCATCTTCTTCTCGGGGACGGCGGCGTTCAGCCCCTCGGCGTCGCCGGGGACGAGGAAGGCCGTGATGCCCCGGGGGCCCTCGACGCCGGTCCGGGCGAGCACGGTGCAGAAGTCGGCGACGCCGCCGTGGGTGATCCACGCCTTGGTCCCGGTGATGACCCACTCCTCACCGTCCCGTACGGCCTTGGTGCGCAGCGAGGCGGCGTCGGAGCCGGAGGCGGGCTCCGAGAGGCAGTAGGCGCCCAGCAGGCCGCCGGTGAGCATCGCCGGGAGGTGCGCG
Organism: Streptomyces sp. NPDC020884; assembly: GCF_044333935.1. Lineage (NCBI taxonomy): Bacteria > Bacillati > Actinomycetota > Actinomycetes > Kitasatosporales > Streptomycetaceae > Streptomyces > Streptomyces sp. NPDC020884. The sequence goes on from NZ_JBIRRY010000008.1 coordinate 45,683, forward strand.
GCGCGCTGTTCGTCGGTGCCGTACCCGGCGAGGGCGTGGCAGGCGAGGGAGTGGACGCTGACGCCGAGGCCGACGGTGAGCCGGGCGGCGGCCAGCTCTTCCAGGACCTGGAGGTAGACCTCGTAGGGCTGGTCACCGCCGCCGTGGGCGGAGTCGTACGGGAGTCCCAGGAGTCCGGACTCGGACAGCAGGGTGAAGACCTCGCGCGGGAAGACGCCCGCTTCCTCCTCATCGGCCGCCCGGGGAGCGATCTCCTTCGACACGATGTCGCGGACGAGCGCGACGAGCTGCCGGGACTCCTCGGTGGGCAGACGGCGTTCCACCGGCTGCGGGGCACGGTCGGACATGACGGCGCTCTCCTCCCTGTCGGGCGTTGCGGCGGTCGCGCGCTCGGGGTGTGAGAGGCGCCGCCGGGTGATCTCCCGGAAGTGACCCGGGAAAGACAGACTGCCCCGCCGATCCTGCCCTCCCGGGTCACGGGTGGCGCGGTCATCGGCTGTGGCGGCTTGAGTATGCCCGATCGGATGGCTCCCGTCACGGGGCAACGGGCAGGTCGGAGGCCCGCAGGGACCGTGGGAGATCAGCGAATTGGTTGGTCCGAACCATTGACCCCACTGGTCTAGTCCTTCTACGGTTCGACCGAACGCCCCACCGCGTTCATGTCAAACCGGGCGCGGTTGCCCGGAGTTCGACCCGCACCCCCCACGCACCAGCCCTCCCCCACGAGGAGCCACGATGCTCAAGCTGCACCGTCCCCGCGCCCGGCTCCGGGCGCTCGCCGCGGCCGCCTGTACGGCGGCCCTCGGCGCCACTCTGCTCGGCGTCGCGGGCATGTCCCCGGCCGGCGCGACCCCCGCCGTACAGCCGGCCGCGGCCCCGGCCGCCGCCGAGGCCGCCCCCACCGCGGCGGGCGACAAGGTGATCGGATACTTCACCAACTGGGGTACGTACGACCGCAATTACCACGTCAAGAACATCGTGACGTCGGGTTCCGCGGACAAGCTCACCCACATCAACTACGCCTTCGGCAACGTGACCGGCGGCAAGTGCCAGATCGGCGACTCCTACGCCGACTACGAGAAGGCCTACACCGCCGAGGAGTCGGTCGACGGGGTCGCCGACACCTGGGACCAGGAACTGCGCGGCAACTTCAACCAGCTGCGCAAGCTGAAGAAGCTCCACCCCGACCTCAAGATCCTGTGGTCCTTCGGCGGCTGGAGCTGGTCGGGCGGCTTCGGTGAGGCGGCGCAGAACCCGGCCGCGTTCGCGAAGTCCTGCCACGACCTGGTGGAGGACCCCCGCTGGGCCGATGTCTTCGACGGCATCGACATCGACTGGGAGTACCCCAACGCCTGCGGTCTCACCTGTGACACCAGCGGCCGCGACGCCTACGGCGCGCTGCTGGGCGAGCTGCGCAAGTCCTTCGGGAGCGACAACCTGATCACCTCGGCGATCACGGCGGACGGCTCCGACGGCGGCAAGATCGACGCGGTGGACTACGCGGGGGCGGCGAAGCACCTCGACTGGTACCTGCCGATGACGTACGACTTCTTCGGCGCGTTCGCGGCGCAGGGCCCGACGGCCCCGCACTCCCCGCTGACCTCCTACCCGGGCATCCCGTCGGAGGGCTTCAACTCCGACGCCGCGATCTCCAAGCTGAAGTCCCTGGGCATCCCGTCGGAGAAGCTGCTGCTGGGCATCGGCTTCTACGGCCGCGGCTGGACCGGCGTCACGCAGTCCGAGCCGGGCGGCACCGCGACCGGCGCGGCGGCGGGTACGTACGAGGCGGGCATCGAGGACTACAAGGTCCTCAAGAACAGCTGCCCCGCCACGGGCAAGGTGGCCGGCACGGCGTACGCCCACTGCGGGAACAACTGGTGGAGCTACGACACCCCGGAGACCATCGGCACCAAGATGGACTACAAGAACGAGCAGGGCCTCGGCGGCACGTTCTTCTGGGAGCTGAGCGGTGACACCGGCAACGGCGAGCTGATCAAGTCGATCGGCTAGCGTTCACGGCACGACGGAAGGGGCGGGGCGCCGGGCGGGCGCTCCGCCCCTTCGCGTGCCCTGCCCCCGGGAATCGGCGCCGGGCCCCCGCGGATCGGCGTCAGGACGTCACAGCAGGCCGAGCTGGGTGACGAGCATCGCGAACACGACCACGAACGCCCAGCCCGCGATGTGCTCCATCAGCTTCGAGCCGTCCTCGGGGCCGCCGGTGCGGGAGCGGCGGGCGTGGTGGGCGTTTCCGGCGGTGGTCGCTGTCATGGGCGTCTCACTCTTCGTGCGGCTTCGGCTGGGGTCCCCCGACCCGACCAGAGTGCCAGCGGCCGGGGCAGCGCAGAACGAGATCCCGGTCACGCCCGGACGCGGCCCGGGGCCCACCGGCGTCCCGCTCCCGCGGTACGGCACGGATTTCGCCGCCGGGGGCCGGCGGCGCGGACGGGGCGCGCTGTGGGCGACGCCACACCGATCGGCCGAGCGGCAGACTGATCCCATGAACGAATCAGCCCCCAAGGACATACTCCGCTTCTATCTGCAGAACGCCCGCGACGCCCTCCTGTGGAAGCTCGAAGGGCTCTCGGAATACGACATCCGCCGCCCGCTCACGCCCACCGGCACCAATCTGCTGGGCCTGGTCAAGCACGTGGCGAGCGTCGAACTCGGCTACCTCGGAGACACCTTCGGACGGCCGTCAGGCGAGTCGCTGCCCTGGGTCGCGGAGGGCGCCGAGGCGAACGCCGACATGTGGGCCACCGCCGACGAGTCGCGCGAGCGGATCGTGGGCCTGTACCGCCGGGCGTGGGCGCACGCGGACGCGACGCTCGACGCGCTGGCGCTGGACACGGTCGGCAGGGTGCCGTGGTGGCCGGCCGGCCGCGACGACGTGACGCTGCACCACGCCGCCGTACGCGTGATCGGCGATACGCACCGGCACGCCGGGCACGCCGACATCCTCCGCGAACTCATCGATGGCTCAGTCGGGATGAACCAGGGCAACGACAGCATGCCGCCGGGCGACGCCGCGTACTGGGAGGGCCACCGGGACCGGCTGGAGCGGGCGGCCCTGGACGCCGGGGACAAGCGCGGGGGCTGAGCCCTCCGGCGCGGACGCCGCAGCCGGGCCTCTGGCGGATCCGGGGACGTACGGGAACTTTTTCGGCCACGCGGCCGACTACTGCCCCATGGGAAGAGACCGCGGCAGCAGTCCTCGGGCCCGGCTCCCCCGCCGGACCTCGCGACAGGGCTGACCGTCGGGCCCGCGTCCGTCACCGTCTGCCCCCGAGGAGCGCTCATGTCCCACAGAACCGAAGAGATACCGCAGAACGATCCCGCCGCGGACGACGCCCCGGGGGACCGGCCGACCTCCGGGAGACCGGACGGCCTCGCGCAACCCCCGTCCGGGCGGCCGAGACCGGCCCGCTCCTGGGCGGAGGTGCGGCATCTCCTGGTCCGGCTGCACTTCTACGCCGGTGTGCTCGTCGCTCCGTTCCTGCTGGTGGCCGCGCTGAGCGGGCTGGCCTACACGGTCACGCCCCAGCTCGACCGGCTCGTGTACGGCGACCAGCTCCGGGTGGAGCGGGTCGGGGACGAGGTACGCCCGCTGACGGAGCAGATCGCGGCCGCTCGGGCGGCGCACCCCGAGGGCGCCCTGGCGTCGGTGATCACCCCGCCGGGCCCCGAGGACACCACCCGGGTGGTGCTCGCGGTGCCGGAGCTGGGCGAGAACCAGCGCACGGTGTTCGTCGATCCGTACACGGCCGAGGTGCGGGGCGAGTTGACGACCTGGTTCGGTTCGACGCCGCTCACCACCTGGCTCGACGACCTCCACCGCAATCTCCACCTCGGCGAGACCGGCCGGCTGTACTCCGAGACCGCCGCGAGCTGGCTGTGGGTGGCCGTCGCGGGCGGCCTCGTCCTGTGGCTCGGGCGCAGCCGGGGGCGGCGCGCGAGGTCGGCCCGGGGCGTGCTGCTTCCGGACCGCGGGGCCCGAGGAGTGCGCCGGACGCGCAGTTGGCACGCGGCGACCGGGGTGTGGCTGGCGCTGGGGCTGCTGTTCCTGAGCGCCACCGGCCTCACCTGGTCGCAGTACGGCGGCGAGCGGTTCGGGCGGCTGCTGGACGCGGCGAACGGCGAAGCCCCGGCCCTGGACACGGCGTTGCCGGGTGGAGAGGCCCCCGCCGAGGACCACACGGAGCATGCCGGGCACGGCGGTTCCGGCGGAGCGACGGCCGACGCCGACCCGGCCGCGTTCGACGCGGCGCTCGCGGCGGCCCGGGGCGCGGGTCTCGGCGGGACCGTGAAGGTGACGCCGCCGGCGGACGCGGCGAGCGCGTGGGTCGTGGCGCAGACCGACAACGTCTGGCCGGTGCACTACGACCAGGTGGCCGTGGACACCGCGAGCGGCGAGATCACCTCGCGCACCCGCTGGGCCGACCACCCGACCCTCAACAAGCTCAGCAAGCTCGGTGTGCAGGGCCACATGGGCGTGCTGTTCGGGATCGTCAACCAGATCGCGCTGGCGCTCCTGGCACTCGGTCTGAGCGCGGTGATCTTCTGGGGCTATCGCATGTGGTGGCAGCGGCGGCCCACGCGGGGAGAGCGGCCCGCGCCGGTCGGCAGGGCCCCGGAGCGCGGGGCGTGGCGGCGGATTCCGCTGCCGGCCCTCGTCCTGGGCATCCCGGCCGTGGCCGCCCTGGGCTGGGCGCTGCCGGTCCTGGGGGTGACCCTGGCCGGGTTCCTGGTGGCCGACACGGTGGTGGGGGCGGTACGCCGACGGCGTACCGTCTGACGCCGGGTCAGGGGCGGGACCGGCCGGGGTCCGCGCCGCCCGTCTCGCCCAGATCGAGGCCGCGGTCCGCGCGGGCTAGGAGCTGCCCCCCGGGACGGCGGAGGGCGCCTCCGCGCCGCCCTCGCCCAGGGACCGGATCATGCTCCGCAGGATCCGGATCGCGCCCGACTCCTCGGCCTCGGTCATCCCGGCCAGCATTCTGACCTCGACGGACCGGACCGCCACGGACGCCTCGTCCAGGCTCCGCCGGCCGCGGGGCGTGAGCCGCGCGGGAAGAACCTTCCCGACCCGCTCCTCCGCGGGCCTGGTCACCGAGCCCTCGCGCTCCAGGGTCTGGAGCAGCACGTTCATCGACTGCCGTGTCACGAACGCGCCCCGCGCGAGCTCGGAGTTCGACAAGCCCGGCCGTTGGGCCAGCAGCTCCAGGCAGGAGTAGTGCGTCACGGTCATCCCGAGCGGCCGCAGCACCTCCTCCATGGCTGCGCGCAGCGCGCTCGAAGCCTCCTTCAGCAGGTAGCCCAGTGATGTGTCCAGGTCGACGCCGACACCGTTTTGACTCATGTCAGGATTCTGACATACGGTGACCCATGTCAGGAATCTGACATAGAGAGAAGGAGTATCACCATGCCCGCCACCGGCCCCGACTTCATCTCGCTCCAGGCGCGCGACCTCGCCGCTTCGCAGGCCTTCTACGAGCAGTACCTCGGCCTCGTCCGCTCACAGGCCGGACCGCCGCACGCCGTCGTATTCGAGACGAAGCCGATCGCGTTCGCCCTCCGCGACGTCGTACCCGGCACCGACCTCGCCTCCGTCGCCCAGCCCGGCGTCGGTGCCGCGATCTGGCTCCACGCCACCGACGTCCAGGCCATCCACGACGCTCTCGCCGCCGACGGTCACACCATCGTCTCCGCACCGATCGACGGCCCCTTCGGCCGGACCTTCACCTTCGCCGACCCCGACGGCTACCGGATCACGCTCCACGACCGGGCCTGAGACGCCCCGCCGCCTGCGGCGGCGACGTACCGGTCAGGCCAGCCCGAGCGAGCGCAGAACGCGCTGTCGGGACGGCGCCGATTCGGCCGGCCAAAAGACGTAGCAGACTCCGCCCGTACCCCCTCTGACCTGTCCGTTCGCGTCGTAGCGCTTCGTCCTGAGCCAGATGTTCTCCCACTCGCGCCGACGGTAGACGCGGCGCACCGCGTCGTTGTCCGGGGAGGCGGGGTCATGGGCGATGACGTCGCCCTCGGGAGTGAAGCCGACGACCGTCATCAGATGGCCCGCCGTCCCGTATCCGGCGCCGGTCAGCTCCTCCTTCAGGAAGGACTGGGAGGTGATGACGGGGATTCCGACGCGGATCAGCCGCTCCAGGTCGGTGAGCGAGCCGAGCCGGGTGACGGCGGCGTTCAGGTCGCGGTACGTGGCGGCGTAGGCGGCGTTGAACGGCCAGTTGCCGCAGCCCTCGTACTGGTAGTCGTAGGTGTGGCGGGCGGCGTGGCAGACCTGGGGGTCGGGCAGGCCGGGCTTGACCCAGGCGAGGTCCTCAGCGGTGGGACGACGGCCCCAGGACTCGATGATCATCTGCGAGGAGGTGGGGCTGCACCAGGCCTCGCCGCCGTTGTCGTACTCGGGGTACTGCCCGATGTGGATGTTCTGCGAGTAGCGGGGCACCGGCAGTTCGCGGGCGAGCCCGGGGGTGCTCGCGGGGACGGTGAAGCGGTCCGGCACGTCGGAGGCCATCGCGCCGACCCGCCAGACGGTCGGGGTGAGGCGGCTGCCCGGGGCGCGGTAGAGGGTGAGCCGCAGCCGGTAGGAGACCAGGCGCACGCCGCTCGCCGGGTCGTCCACCGAGAGGGTGTCCGTCCATACGGAGCTGTGGGGGTCGCCCTGGTCGTCCACGGACGTACGGCGGATGTCGCCGTCGCCCGACGCCCAGCGGCCCATCACGAACCAGGGGGTCGCGGTGCCGTCCGCGTAGGCGCCGCTCAGCTCGACCTGGATCCAGGTGCCGGCCGGGGTGCGGGCGTTCCAGGAGGCGATCACCTCGGTGGCCGGGACGGCGGAGCGGTGGACGGACGAGGTCCAGGTGGCGTAGTCCCAGGCGGCCGTCGCGCCGGTGTGCGGGTCGGTGTAGTCCCTGCGGCCGGCCGGGGCGGCGATCACCAGGCCGGGGCGGGCGCCGGGGAGCACCCGGGTGCCGTCGCCCGTGCCGCAGCGCCAGTCGGTGTAGGTGTGCCAGAAGCGGTTGTCCACGAGGGCCCCCGGAGCGGCGGCGGAGCCGCGGGGCGAGGACGGAGCGGCGGACGCGGACGCGGCGGAGGCCACCGTGCCGGCGCCTGCCGCCGCGACGAGCGCGGCGGTCAGAACGGTTCTGCGCGAAGTCGGACTGGTCATGGTCGTGACCCCCGGTCGGGTGCGGAAGGTGGTCTGCGGGTGCCGTGCGGTGCGCCAACTATCCCGGTTCCGGGCCGGGTCGGGCCAGCGGTTCGGCAGGCCCCGCCGGACCAATATGGGTCTGGACCACTGGCGTGACCTGCGGTGGCTCGAGACGCTCCCCGGGGCGGCTCCGTGCCGGAACGTACCCTGGGGCCATGGACGACCTGGCCCGCCACGCCGATGACCTCCGCTCACTGCCCCCGTCCTGCGGGCCGGTCCGGCTCGTCGCGGTCGACGGCCACGCCGGTTCGGGCAAGAGCACCTTCACCGCCCGCCTCGCGGCGGCGCTGGGCGGTGCGCCGGTCCTCCATCTGGACGATCTCGCCACGCACGAGGAGCTGTTCGGCTGGACGGGGCGGCTGCGGGAGCAGGTGCTCCTGCCGCTCTCGCACGGCGAGCGCGCCCACTATGCCCCGTACGACTGGACGGAGCGCCGCTTCGGCCCGGCGCGGTCCCTGGAGCCCGCCCCGGTGGTGCTGATGGAGGGGGTCGGCGCGGGACGCCGCCAGGTGCGCCCGTGGCTGGCCGCGCTGCACTGGATGGAGCTGGACCGGGAGACGTCCTGGGAGCGGGGCCGACGCCGCGACGGCGTCGCACTCACCGGGTTCTGGGACGGGTGGACGCTCGCCGAGGAGCGGCATTTCGCCGATGATCCCTCACGGCCGTTCGCCGACGCGCTGGTACGCCAGTTGCCGGAGGGGTACATGTGGCTGGCGGGGCCTCGCGCGACCGCGGGAGCGAACCGAATCGTCACGCACGGTAGCCGAAATGCCCCGCCATACTGAGCAGTCGGAAATCAGCTCAGAAGTGCCTCAACTCCGCTTGACCGGGGGACCGTACTGGTCTTACGTTCTCATTGTGCGGCTTTTCGGAGCCCCCGCAGACGCGAAGCCCCCGGTTGTTCCCCCGTGATCGGGGGCTTTGCTCTGTGCTCCCACCGCCGCCCCGGCGACCGCGCAGAGCGATTCCCTCACCCTCGGTCACCGGCCCCGAAGGCCGGCCACCGAGCGGTCGCCTCCCCCGTGCGCAGGTACGATGCACCTCGGTGTGGTCAATTCCCTTCCTCCGCGCCGTGATTCAGCACGCTCAGGTGGGCATGCTGTGCGGGCGGGACATCCTGGGGGCACGGTTTGTGGGGGACCTGATGGACATCGGCACACAGGGCGCTGGCGCCCCTGCCGACCTCGCCTGGCTGCGTGGCATGGACGCCTACACGATGGGCGCCTACCCCCAGGCCGAGGAGGAGTTCAGAGCTGCGGTGCGGTTCGATCCCGGCATGGCGGACGGCTGGCTCGGCCTCCACGCGCTGCGCATCGACACCACCACGGCCCTGTTACGCATGTACCGGCACCGCGACCGCTTCGGCGAACAGCGCGCACGCCACCGCCGTACGCTCAACTCCTGGTACTGGCTGGGGTGGTGGGTGCAGCCGGTGCTGGAGAGCCGGCGCGATCTGCTGCTGGCGCACGCCTCGCACTGGCTGGACGGACGCCATGTGCCCGAGCTGGACCGGGCGTTGGCCGGTCTGCCGCCGGTGGACGCGGATCCGCAGGTGCGGTTCCTGCACGCCTGCCGTTCCTATCTGGTCAAGGACTGGGAGCAGTTGGTGCGCTGCACCGAGCAGCTCGTCGACGATCCGATGCTGGGCATCGAGGCGGGTCTGTTCGGCGGGATGGCGCGGGTGCGGCTGGAGATGTTCGGACAGGCCGAGCCGATGCTGTCGGCCGCGCTGATGCGATGTCGCAGCGAGCAGCCGCAGCGCAAGGAGCTCCGCTACTGGCTGGCGCGGGCCCATGAGGGCACCGGCCGCAGCGCCGCCGCCCTGCCGCTGTACCGGGCGGTGCACCGGGTGGACCCGGCGTTCATGGACACCTCCGCACGGCTGGCGGCGCTCGTCGAGGGCGACGGGTACGACGAGTCGGCGGACCTGGCCGCCGTGACCCTGACCGGTTTCGGTTCGGGGGGCTCGGCGGCGGAGGCGCAGCCGGAGGGCGACGCGCTGCTCGGCACCGATCTGGTGGAGGGGCGGGAGTCCTGGCCGCTGGGCGAGGCGGGACTGCTCGGCGACGACCCGGCCCCCGGGCCGCCGGTGCCCGTCGAGGGCGTGCGCCGCACCAGGACCCGGAAGCCCCCCTCCTTCCCGGCCGGCCCCAGCGATCCCGCCCTGCTGGCCGAGGCGCTGGCGCAGCTGGAGCGCATGGTCGGTCTCGAGCCGGTCAAACGGCAGGTCAAGGCGCTCTCCGCGCAGCTGAACATGGCCCGGTTGCGGGCCGAGCAGGGCCTTCCCGTCCACCCGCCGAAGCGCCACTTCGTCTTCTCCGGCCCCTCCGGCACCGGCAAGACCACCGTGGCGCGCATCCTGGGCCGGGTCTTCTACGCCCTCGGGCTGCTCGGCGGCGATCACCTGGTCGAGGCGCAACGGTCCGATCTGGTCGGGGAGTTCCTGGGCCAGACGGCGGTGAAGGCCAATGAGCTGATCGACTCGGCGCTCGGCGGGGTGCTGTTCGTCGACGAGGCGTACAGCCTGGCCAACTCCGGTTACAGCAAGGGCGACGCGTACGGCGACGAGGCCCTTCAGGTCCTCCTCAAGCGGGCCGAGGACAACCGGGACCATCTCGTCGTCATCCTCGCGGGCTATCCGGAGGGCATGGACCGGCTGCTCGCCACCAACCCGGGGCTGTCCTCCCGCTTCACCAGCCGGGTCGACTTCCCCAGCTACCGGCCGCTCGAACTCACCGCGATCGGGAGCGTCCTGGCCGCCGAGAACGACGACGTGTGGGACGAGGAGTCGGTGGACGAGCTGCGCTCCATCAGCGGCCATGTGGTGGACCAGGGCTGGATCGACGAGCTGGGCAACGGCCGGTTCCTGCGGACGCTGTACGAGAAGAGCTGCGCCTATCGCGATCTGCGGCTCTCCGGCTATGCGGGCGAGCTGACCCGGGAGGACCTGTCGACGCTGCGGCTGGCGGACCTGATGCAGGCGTACGGCGAGGTGCTGTCGGGGCGCGGGCCGGTGGGCCGGGGCAAGCAGGAGCCGGGAGCGGTGTGAGGCCGCGGCCGGGGCGTTCGATCCCGGCCGCGGCCTAAGGGCCGTCCGGTACGTCAGTGCACGAGGGCCTGGGGTGCCGGAAGCTCCGACGCCTTCGGTACGTCCACCGTGCGGCGGGGCACCGACACCACCCGGTGGGCCGGGTCGCGCACCTCCCCCACCAGGGTCTCCAGGACGTCCTCCATGGCGACCAGGCCGAGGATCCGGCCCGAGGAGTCCGCGACCTGCGCCAGATGCGTCGCGGCGCGGCGCATCACGGTCAGGGCGTCGTCGAGCGGCAGTTCGGCCCCTACGGTCGCCATCGGGCGCCAGATCTGCTGCGGGACCGCCCGCTCCGCGTCCTCCAGCTCCAGGACGTCCTTGACGTGGAGGTACCCCATGAAGGGGCCGCCGCCGTCCGCGCAGACCGGGAAGCGGGAGAAGCCGGTGCGCACCGTCAGCTCCTCGATCCGGCGCGGGGTGACGGACGGGTCGACCGTGACCAGCGAAGCCGGCTCCAGCAGGACGTCGGCGACAGGCCTGCTGCCCAGTTCGAGGGCGTCCTCCAGACGTGTCGCCGCCTCGGGTTCGAGGAGGCCGGCCTGTCCGGAGTCCCCCACCAGCCGGTTGAGCTGCTCGCTGGTGAAGACCGCCTCCACCTCGTCCTTCGGCTCGACGCCGAACAACCGCAGCACCAGCCCGGCGCAGGCGCCCAGCGCGGTGGTGACCGGACGGCAGATCCGGGCGAAGGCGACCAGGCCGGGGCTCAGCCACAGCGCGGTCCGCTCGGGTGCGGCCATCGCGAGGTTCTTCGGGACCATCTCGCCGATGACCAGGTGGAGGACGACCACGGACAGGAGCGCGAGGGCGAAGCCGAGCGGGTGGACGAGTCCGTCGGGGACGTGCGCCGCGTGGAAGACCGGCTCCAGGAGATGGGCGACGGTCGGCTCGGCGACGGCTCCGAGGGTGAGGGAGCAGACGGTGATGCCGAACTGGGCGGCGGCCATCATCTGCGGCAGGTTCTCCAGACCGTGCAGGACCGTGCGGGCCCGGCCGGAGCCCTGCGCGGCCAGCGGCTCGATCTGGCTGCGCCGTACCGATACGAGGGCGAACTCGGCGCCGACGAAGAAGCCGTTCGCCAGCACCAGGAGGGCGGCGAGGAGAAGGTGGACCATGCTCATCGCACGGCCTCCAGAAGGCTCCGTGCGGCCGGGTCCGGCAGCGGTTCGGGCGCCCGGGTGAAACGGACCCGTTCGGCGCGGTAGTGGCCGACCTGGCGGACGGAGATCCGCCAGCCGGGGAGTTCGGCCCGGTCGCCCGGGGCGGGGATGCGGCCCAGCAGGCCGGCGACGAGCCCGGCGACGGTCTCGTAGGGCCCTTCGGGCACGTCCAGGCCGCTCCGGCGCAGGGTGTGGACCCGGCAGCTGCCCTCGGCGTCCCAGATCGGGCGGCCGTCCTCGTCGGTGGCGCAGGTCAGCTCGGGGCGGTCGGAGCCCTCGGCGTCGTGCTCGTCGCGGACCTCGCCGACGAGCTCCTCGATGATGTCCTCCAGGGTGACGACCCCGGCGGTGCCGCCGTACTCGTCGACGACGACGGCTATCGGCTGTTCGTGGCGCAGCCGCCGCAGCAACTGTTCCACGGGCAGCGTCTCGGGCACCAGGAGCGGGGCGACGGCGATCTCGCCGGCCGGCACGCGCAGGCGCTCGGCGGCGGGGACGGCGAGGGCGTCCTTGAGGTGGACCATGCCGACGACCTCGTCGATGCGGTCCCGGTAGACCGGGAAGCGTGAGAGGCCGGTGGCGCGGGTGAGGTTGAGGACGTCCTCGGCGGTCGCGGAGGAGTGCAGGGCGCTGACCTTCACCCGGGGGGTCATCACGTGCTGGGCGGTGAGACCGGCCAGGGCGAGGGTCCGGACGAAGAGGTCGGCGGTGTCCTGCTCCAGGGCTCCGGCCTCGGCCGAGTGCCGGGCCAGGGAGACCAGCTCGCCCGGGGTGCGGGCGGAGGCCAGTTCGTCGGTGGGCTCGACGCCCAGGAGGCGTACCAGCCGGTTGGCCAGTGCGTTGAGGAAGGTGATCACCGGTCGCAGGAGGGCCGCGAAGCGGGCTTGCGGTCCGGCGACGAAGCGGGCCACCTGGAGCGGCCGGGAGACCGCCCAGTTCTTGGGCACGAGTTCGCCGACGACCATCTGCACGGCGGAGGCCAGCAGCATCCCGACGACGACGCTGACGCCCGGGACGGCCCCTTCGGGGAGTGCGGTGGCGGTGAGGGGTCCGGCGAGCAGCCGGGCCAGGGCCGGTTCGGCGAGCATGCCCACCACCAGGGAGGTGATGGTGATGCCGAGCTGGGTGCCGGAGAGCTGGAAGGAGAGTTCTCGCAGGGCTTCGACGACGGTACGCGCCCGCCGGTCGCCCTCGGCGGCGGCGCGTTCGGCATCGGGCCTCTCCACCGTGACGAGCCCGAATTCGGCTGCCACGAAGAATCCGTTGGCCAGGATGAGGAGGAAGGCCGCGCCGAGGAGCAGCAGGGGGGTGGTCATGAGGCCGCCGCCTCCGGGGAAGGGGCGGCGCAGGTATTACCGGACGATCCGTCCATTGCTGGAGGGAGTCACTCCTTGGGTCGCAGGAAAGCCCCGCGGGCCCGGGTCGGGGCCGTGGAACGGGCGGGGCGGGGCGCACGGGTCGCCGCCGCCCACCAGAGTAGACAAAAAGGGCCCGTGCCGGGCAGGGGCTCAGCCGCCGCCGGGGGTGTCGTCGTCTCCGGCACCGCGCGACTCGGCGAGCGTGCGCAGGGCGCGGGCGTCGCGGATGGCCTGCTGCTTGGCCATGCCGGGCTGGATGCCGAGGGCGGGCAGGCTGGTGCCGTCGCTGAGGTCGAGGAAGACCCAGGGGTCGCCGGAGCGCAGGTTGACGCGGAGGATCTCCTCCCACGCCAGCCTGCGGGTCCGGGTGAGGTTGACGACGGTGACCCCGGTGTCGTCGGCGGTGATCCTGGGCCTGCTGAGCAGGGCCAGCACGCCGAAGAACAGCGCCGCGACGAAGACGAAGCTGGCCCGTTCCCCCGGGTTGAGCCGCTCGAGCATCAGCGCGATGACCGTGATGACGAGGAACATCGCCAGGCCCACGCTCAGCAGGACCACCCGGGTGAGGGTGGGCCGGAAGGTGACCGGCAGGGTGGGGAGTTCGGGCCTGGGCGCGGACATCGCGGTCTTCTCTCGGAGGGTGCGGGCGGCCGGGACGCTAGGGGGGTGTCTTGCCGGTCGGGCCGCGAGGTGCGGTGCCGGACCCCGCGAGCCCGGCATGATCGGCAAGACAACCCCTAGAGGCGGCAGGCGTGGATGGCCGTGGTGAGGATGGCGCGGGCGCCGAGCTCGTACAGGTCGTCCATGATCCGCTGGGCCTCCTTGGCGGCGACCATGGAGCGGACGGCGACCCAGCCCTCGTGGTGCAGCGGGGAGATGGTCGGCGATTCCAGGCCCGGGGTGAGGGCGACGGCGCGCTCCAGGTGCTCGACGCGGCAGTCGTAGTCCATCATCACGTAGGACCGGGCGACCAGGACGCCCTGGAGGCGGCGGAGGAACTGCTGCACCTTGGGGTCGTCGGCGGGGGCGCCGTTGCGCCGGATGACGACGGCCTCGGAGGTCATGATCGGCTCACCGATCACTTCGAGTCCGGCGTTGCGCATGCTGGTGCCGGTCTCGACCACGTCGGCAATGATCTGGGCGACGCCGAGCTCGATGGCGGTCTCGACCGCGCCGTCGAGGTGGACGACGGACGCCTTGACGCCCGCCTCGGCGAGGTGGGCGGCGACGATGCCCTCGTAGGAGGTGGCGATCGTCATGCCGTCGAAGTCCTGCGGGCCCGCCGCGGTGCCGGGCTTGGTGGCGTAGCGGAACGTGGAGCGGGCGAAGCCGAGCTGGAGGATCTCCTCGGAGTCGGCCGCGGAGTCCAGCAGCAGGTCGCGGCCGGTGATGCCGATGTCGAGCTTGCCCGAGCTGACGTAGATCGCGATGTCGCGGGGGCGGAGGTAGAAGAACTCGACCTCGTTCGCCGGGTCGACCAGGACCAGTTCCTTGGACTCCTTGCGCTGCTGGTAGCCGGCCTCATGCAGCATCGCCATCGCAGGCCCGGAGAGTGAACCCTTGTTGGGAATGGCGATGCGCAGCATGAGGTCGGCTTCCTTCGTGCGGTGGAGTGTGCGGGCGGTTTCGCGGCGGGTGTGCTCGGGCCGGTCCCGGAGGGCCGGTGCGGAGGTCGGCTCAGAGATGGGCGTAGACGTCGTCGAGCGAGATCCCGCGGGCGACCATCATCACCTGGACGTGGTACAGCAGCTGGGAGATCTCCTCGGCGGCGGCTTCCTTGCCCTCGTACTCGGCGGCCATCCAGACCTCGGCGGCCTCTTCGACGACCTTCTTGCCGATGGCATGCACACCCTTGCCCACCAGTTCGGCGGTGCGGGAGGTCGCGGGGTCGCCCTCGGCGGCCTTGAGCTGGAGCTCGGTGAAGAGCTCTTCGAAGGTTTTGTTCGCCATGATGGTCCTCAGAATACGGGGTCGCCGGAGGGCACTCAGCGCCAGGGTTCGCTGACGGTCCGCAGCGTGGCCGCGGTGGCGACGGCGGCGGTGACCGCTTCGTGCCCCTTGTCCTCGTTGGACCCTTCGAGACCGGCCCGGTCGAGCGCCTGCTCCTCGGTGTCGCAGGTCAGTACGCCGAAGCCGACGGGAACACCGGTGTCGACGGTGACCTGGGTGAGGCCGAGGGTGACGCCCTGGGACACGTACTCGAAGTGGGGGGTGCCGCCCCGGACGATCACGCCGAGGGCGACGATCGCGTCGTAGCCGCGTCCGGCGAGGACCTTGGCGACGACGGGCAGCTCGAAGCTTCCCGGGACGCGCAGGAGGGTCGGCTCGTCGATGCCCAGCTCGCGCAGGGCGCGCAGGGCGCCGTCGACGAGTCCGTCCATGACCTTCTCGTGCCACTGGGCCGCGATCACGGCCACGCGCAGGTCTCCGCAGTTGCGTACGGACAGTTCGGGTGCACCCTTGCCGCTCATGTCTCTCCTGTTGTTCGGGTCGCTCGTCGCGTCGGTGGTGGTCGGTGGTTACTGGTTGGCGCAGGTCGACGCCGGGGCGCCGTCGAGCCACGGCAGGTCGTGGCCCATCCGGTCGCGCTTGGTGCGCAGGTAGCGCAGATTGTGCTCGCCGGCCTGGACGGGCATGGGTTCCCGGCCGGTGACGGCGAGGCCGTGGCGGACGACGGCCGCGGTCTTGTCGGGGTTGTTGGTCATCAGCCGCAGGCTGCTCACGCCGAGGTCCGTGAGGATCTGGGCGCCCGCCGCGTAGTCGCGGGCGTCGGCGGGCAGGCCGAGCTCCAGGTTGGCGTCCAGGGTGTCCACGCCGCGCTCCTGGAGTTCGTACGCGCGCAGCTTCGAGAGCAGGCCGATGCCGCGCCCCTCGTGGCCGCGGAGGTAGACGACGACGCCCCGGCCCTGTTCGGTGATGCGCCGCATGGAGGCGTGCAGCTGGGGGCCGCAGTCGCAGCGCTGGGACTGGAAGATGTCGCCGGTCAGGCACTCGGAGTGGATCCGGACGAGGACGTCCTCGCCGTCGCCGATGTCGCCGTGGACCAGGGCGACGTGCTCGACGCCGTCGACGCTGGAGCGGTAGCCGTACGCGGTGAAGTCGCCGAACGCGGTGGGCAGCCGGGTCTCGGCCTCGCGGCGGACGGTCGGCTCGCTGCTGCGGCGGTAGGCGATCAGGTCCTCGATGGAGATAATCGTCAGACCGTGCTTGCGGGCGAAGGGGACCAGTTCGGGCAGCCGCAGCATCACGCCGTCCTCGCCCGCGATCTCGACGATGGCGCCGGCCGGTCGCAGTCCGGCGAGCCGGGCCAGGTCGACGGCGGCCTCGGTGTGGCCGTTGCGGACGAGGACGCCGCCGGAGCGGGCGCGCAGCGGGAAGATGTGGCCGGGCCGGACGAAGTCGCCGGGGCCGGCGACGCCGCCCGCGAGCATCCGCAGGGTGGTGGCGCGGTCGGCGGCGGAGATGCCGGTGGTGACGCCGTGCGCGGCGGAGGCGTCGACGGAGACGGTGAACGCGGTCCGCATCGACTCGGTGTTGTTCTCGACCATCTGCGGGAGGTCGAGGCGTTCCAGCTCGTCACTCTCCATGGGTGCGCAGATCAGGCCGCGGCACTCGCTCATCATGAAGGCGACGATCTCCGGGGTGGCCTTCTCGGCGGCGATGACGAGGTCGCCCTCGTTCTCGCGGTCCTCGTCGTCCACGACGACGACGGGCCGGCCCGCGGCGATGTCACGGATGGCCTGCTCGACCGGGTCCAGGGAGAGGTCCTGGGCGAGCGGGTCGTGGCCGGGGTGCAGCCAGGTGGGCTGGGCAGTCATGCCGTGGCTCCTTCCAGAGCGGGTGTCCGCGTACGCAGCCACCAGTCGCGCATCCCCCACAGGACGAGGGCGCCGTAAATGACGTAGACGAAGCCGGAGAAGGCGAATCCGTTGGCGAAGTTCAGCGGGACGCCGACCAGGTCGACCAGCAGCCAGGCGAACCAGAACTCGACCATGCCGCGGGCCTGGGCGTACATCGCCACGACGGTGCCGACGAAGATGTACGCGTCCGGCCACGGGTCCCAGGACAGCGACGGGAAGGCGGTGAACAGGCCGCCGACGGCGAGGGTGCCGAGCGCGGCCGCGCCGATCAGCACGCCCCGCTCGCGCCAGGTGGCGAAGCGGACGGCGATGGAGCCGTCCTGGGCCTGCTGCTTGCCGCGGTTCCAGGACCACCAGCCCCACAGGGCGACGACGATGACGACCAGCTGCTTGCCCGCGCTGCCGGAGAGGTGCGCGGAGGCGAAGGCGACCAGCAGGATCACCCCGGATAGCAGCTGGGCGGGCCAGGTCCAGATCGAGCGCCGCCAGCCGAGGGCCAGGGCGATCAGGCCGATGATGTTGCCGATCATGTCCGACCACCGGATGTGCTGGCCGAACACGGTGAAGGCCTCGGAGTTGAGCCAGTTCGCGAGGCTCATCGCCGGTCCTGTCCGGCCCGGTCGCCGAGCAGCCGCTCGACGTACTTGGCGAGGACGTCCACCTCCAGGTTGACCGGGTCGCCGGGCTGCTTGCGGCCGAGCGTGGTCAGGGCGAGGGTGGTGGGGATGAGGCTGATGGTGAAGTAGTCCGGCCCGGCGTCGACGACGGTGAGGCTCACGCCGTCGACGGTGATGGAGCCCTTCTCCACGACGTAGCGGGTCAGCTCGGGCGGCAGGGAGACCTTGACGAGCTCCCAGTGCTCGGAGGGGGTGCGCTCGACGATGGTGCCGGTGCCGTCCACGTGCCCCTGGACGAGGTGTCCGCCGAGCCGGCCGCCGAGCGCCATCGGGCGCTCCAGGTTGACCCGGGATCCGGTGGTGAGCGCGCCGAGGCCGGAGCGCTTCAGCGTCTCGGCCATCACGTCGGCGGTGAACTCGCCGTCGCCGGTGTCCACGACGGTGAGGCAGACGCCGTTCACCGCGATGGAGTCGCCGTGCTTGGCGCCCTCGGTGACGACGGGGCCGCGCAGTCGGAAGCGGGAGGCGTCCTCCAGCTGCTCGACGGCGGTGACCTCACCCAGTTCTTCGACAATTCCGGTGAACACTCAGTTTCCCTTCCGAGCAGGGGCGGGGACGGCGGTGATGCGCAGATCGGGGCCGATGCGGACGGTCTCGGTCACCTCGAGGCGCAACGCCCGGGAGATGGTGGAGATTCCGGCGTCGCCGAGGGCGGCGGGGCCGGCGCCGAGCAGGACCGGGGCGAGATAGCCGACGACCTTGTCGACCGTCCCGGCGGCGACGAAGGCGCCGGCGAGGGTGGGCCCGCCTTCGAGGAGCACGGAGCGGACGCCCCGGGTGTGCAGGGCCCCGAGGAGGGCCTCGATGTCCAGGCCGGGTCCGGTCGCGGCCCGGGGCAGCCGCAGGACGGCGGTCTCGGGGAGGTGCCCGGCCGGTGCGTCCTCGGCGACCGCGATCAGGGTGGGCGCGGTGTCGTCCAGGACGCGGGCGCCGGGCTTGACGGCGGTGGCCCCGGTGTCGACGACGACCCGCAGCGGCTGGGTGGCGCCGTCGATGCCGCGTACGCCCAGCTGGGGGTCGTCGGTGCGGGCGGTGCCGGAGCCGACGAGCACGGCGTCGGCCTCGGCGCGCAGCCGGTGGACGTCGGCGCGGGCCTCGGGCGAGGTGATCCAGCGGCTGGTGGCGTCGGCGGCGGCGATCCGGCCGTCGAGGGTGGCGGCGTACTTCCACAGGACGTACGGACGTCCCAGGCGCACCGAGGTCAGCCAGGCGGCGTTGCCCGCCTCGGCCTCTTCGGCGAGGAGTCCCCGCTCGGCCCGGACCCCGGCCCGGCGCAGCGTGTCGCCGCCCCCGGCGGCCTGCGGGTTCGGGTCGCCGACCGCGTACACGACACGGCTGATCCCGGCGGCCAGGAGCGCCTGGGCGCAGGGACCGGTGCGGCCGGTGTGGTCACAGGGTTCGAGGGTGACGTAGGCGGTGCCGCCGCGGGCCCGCTCGCCGGCCGCGCGCAGGGCGTGGACCTCGGCGTGGGGCTCTCCGGCGCGCTGATGGAAGCCTTCACCGGCCAGGGCTCCGGAGGCGTCGGTGATCACGCATCCGACGACCGGATTGGGGCTGGTGGAGCCGAGACCGCGCGCCGCGAGCGTGATCGCTCGGCGCATGGCGGTGATGTCGGCTGCGGTGTCCACCGGGTCCTCCTGCCTCTTCGGGCACGGACTCCGGGGCCTGTCGATGACGACAGATAGAGCGGCTCATCAGGGGAAACGCCGAAACCCGAAAGGACGGGAACGTCAGGAACGCACGAGGTCCCGGGAGCTTCCCGGCCCTGCGTCCGCCGACGGCGGCGTACCGATGACAACCCGCCGCGCACTGCCTCCCATCCGGACTTTCACCGTCGGTCCAGGAATTTCACCTGGTCAACCGGCCGCTGGCTGCGGACGGGTCGCGGACTGTAACCGCCGGTTCGGAATTGCACCGACCCCGGAGTGCGCTGCTATTGGTACGCAACCAGTCTGCCACGGACGTCTCACGGCCATGCGGGTGAGCGCTGTGGGCTGGGTCACAGGCGGGTGGCGCATTCCCGTCGGCGGGGAACCGACGGAAAAGTTGACCTTTAAAGGTCCAGACCTATTGACGGACTGGTCTAGTCCTCTTAATCTCTGCGTCACCTCCGAGGTCCGGTCCTGCGGTGTGCGCACACCCGGGACCCCGACACGACCCACCCCTTCGCCAGTTGTGTTCTGCCGACCTCCCCAGGAGGAACGACCACATGCTGTCCCCCACCCGAGCGAGAGCCACCCTGCTCGCCGCCGGCGCCGCCGTCGCCGGGCTGCTGTTGAGCTCACTCGCCGCAGGCCCCTCGGCCGCCGCCGACCAGACCTCCTGTCGCCCCGACGGGCTCTACCGGACCCCCGGCGTCGACGTCCCCTACTGCTCCGTCTACGACGCCGACGGCCGCGAGAAGATGGGCGCCGACCACAAACGGCGCGTCATCGGCTACTTCACCAACTGGCGTACCGGCAAGGACGGCAAGGACGCCTATCTCGTCCCGGACATCCCGTGGGACAAGGTCACCCACCTCAACTACGCCTTCGCGCACATCGACGGGTCCAACAAGCTCTCGGTCGGACCCGACAGCCCCGACAACGCCTCCACCGGCATGACCTGGCCCGGTGTCGCGGGCGCGGAGATGGACCCGGCGCTCCCCTACAAGGGTCACTTCAACCTGCTGACGAAGTACAAGAAGCAGCACCCGAACGTGAAGACCCTGGTGTCCGTGGGCGGTTGGGCCGAGACGGGCGGCTACTTCGGCCCCGACGGCGAACGCGTCGACTCCGGCGGCTTCTACTCGATGGCGACCAACGCCGACGGGTCGGTCAACCGGGCGGGCATCGACACCTTCGCCGACTCGGCCGTCGACTTCATCAAGAAGTACGGCTTCAACGGCGTCGACATCGACTACGAGTACGCGACCACCATGAAGGACGCGGGCAACCCGCTGGACCACGCGCTCTCCAACGGCCGCCGCGCCGGGCTGGTCCAGGGTTACGACGCCCTGATGAAGACGCTGCGCGAGAAGCTCGACCGCGCGGGCGCCGCCGACGGCAAGCACTATCTGCTGACCGTCGCCGCCCCCTCCTCCGGCTACCTGCTGCGGGGCATGGAGACGTACCAGATGCAGAAGTACCTGGACTACGTCAACATCATGTCCTACGACCTGCACGGCGCCTGGAACGAGTACGTCGGCCCGAACGCCTCCCTGTTCGACGACGGCAAGGACGCCGAACTGGCGCAGGCCGGCGTGTACTCCACCTCCCAGTACGGCGGCACCGGCTATCTCAACACCGACTGGGCCTACCACTACTTCCGCGGCTCAATGCCGGCCGGCCGGATCAACATCGGCCTGCCGTACTACACGCGCGGCTTCAAGAACGTGCAGGGCGGCACCGACGGCCTGTGGGGCAAGGCGGCCACGACCGACTGCCCGGCGGGCGCGGGTCTGACCACGTGCGGAGACGGCGCGGTCGGCATCGACAACCTCTGGCACGACAAGGACACCAACGGCAAGGAATCGCCCGCCGGTTCCAACCCGATGTGGCACGCGAAGAACCTGGAGAAGGGCATCGTCGGCGATTACGTCACCGACTACGGCTTCCCCGCGGACACCCGGCTGACCGGCGCCTACGTCCGTAAGTACGACTCCACGCTGGTCGCCCCGTGGCTGTGGAACGCCCAGAAGAAGGTGTTCCTCTCCACCGAGGACGAGCAGTCGGTGCAGGCCAAGGCGGACTACGTCGTCGACCAGGGCATCGGCGGCACGATGATCTGGGAGCTGGCGGGCGACTACCGGTGGAACGCGGCCAAGGGCCAGTACGAGACCGGCTCCACGCTGACCACCACGATGTACGACGCCTTCAAGGCGGCCGCCCCGTACGGCGCGAAGCGCTCCACGATCGACCTGCCGGCCGAGGCGCTGGACATCGACGTCTCCTTCGGGCAGTTCCCGCTGGGCGACTCCAACTACCCGATCAGCCCCAAGCTGAAGATCACCAACCGGACCCAGGCCACGCTGCCCGGCGGTACGGAGTTCCAGTTCGACTACTCCACCTCCGCCCCGGCCAACGCCAAGGACCAGTCCGGCTTCGGCACGACGGTCATCCGCAGCGACCACACGGCGGCCGACAACATCGGCGGCCTCAAGGGCGACTACCACCGCGTCTCGCTGAAGCTCCCGGCCTGGCAGACGCTGGCCCCCGGCGCCTCGGTGGAGCTGGACTTCGTCTACTACCTGCCCACCTCCACCCCGTCGAACTGGACCGTGACCTTCGGCGGGAAGTCCTACTCCCTCGCCGGTGACCTGGCCCGCGGCACCACCGTGGTCGAGCCCGGCACCGGGACCGGACCCACGCCGACCCCGACGCCGGACCCGACCGGACCGACGCCGACGCCGGCCCCGACCCCGACGGAGCCGGGCGGTGCCTGCCCGGCCGCGGCCTGGAACGCGGCCGCGGAGTACGGCGGCGGCGCCACCGTCAGCCACGGCGGCCACCAGTGGAAGGCCCAGTGGTGGACGAAGGGCGAGACGCCCGGATCCACCGGTGAGTGGGGCGTCTGGAAGGACCTCGGCGCCTGCTGATCCCTCCTCCGACCGCCCGGCGGTCGAACGGATCGCCCCCGTTCGCCGCCGGGCCTCCCGCCCCGCCCGCGGACCGGACCCGGCACCTTCCGGCGGGCCGGACCCCGTTCTGGCAGGCTGACCCCATGACGACGATTCTGGTCACCGGCGCCACCGGAACCCTCGGCCGGCAGGTCGTGGAGCGGCTGCACACCGAGGGGGCCGACGTCCGGGGCCTCAGCCGCCGCTCCCCCTCGTACGCCGTGGATCTGCGCGACGGCAGGGGTCTGGACGCGGCGGTCGAGGGGGCGGACGCGATCGTCCACTGCGCCACCACCCCGCGCGGCGGCGACGACCGGGCGGCGGGGTTCCTCATCAACGCGGCGAAGCGGGCCGGGACGCCGCATCTCCTCTACATCTCGATCGTCGGCGTGGACCGGCTGCCGCTCGGCTACTACACGGTCAAGCACCGGGTCGAGCGGATGATCGAGGACTCCGGTCTCGGCTCGACGATCCTGCGGACCACGCAGTTCCACGACCTGGCCCTGCGCATCCTGTCCGGGGCGGCCAAGCTGCCCGTGCTGCCGGTGCCCGCCGGCGTCCGCCTCCAGCCCGTCGACAGCGGCGAGGTCGCCGACCGGCTGGCGGCCCTGGCGCTCGGCTCACCGGTGGGCCGGGCGCCCGACCTGGGCGGCCCCGCCGTACGCGAACTCACGGACCTGGCCGGGGCGTTCCTGCGGGCCACCGGCCGCAGGCGGCGCGTGGTACCGGTCAGGCTGGCCGGCAAGGCGTACGCGGGCTACCGGCGCGGCGACCACCTGACGCCCGAACACGCCGTGGGGACCGTGACGTTCGAGGAGTTCCTCGACCGCCGCCACCGCCACCCGGCCTGATCCGCCCTCATCCGCCGGCCGCCTGCCCTGCCGCCTGCCGAGCTCCGGGGCGGCCGGTCAGCCCTCCGGGGCGAACAGCGCGTCCTGCGCCGCGTCCCGGGCGGTGATCAGCGCCCCGCGCAGCACGGCCCCGTCGCCCAGCGAACCGGCGCGGACCTCGGTGCGCAGCGGCGACATCGCGGCCAGCCGCTCCTCGACCCGGGCGGCGAGCGCGGCCCCGCCCGCATGGCCGACGGCCCCCGCGAGCAGGACGCAGCCGGGGTCGAGGACCGAGACGACGGCGGCGGCCCCGAGGGCCAGCCGGTCGGCCAGCTCCTTCAGGAACGGCTCGCCCGACTCCCCCGCCTCCAGCGCGGCCCGCACGACGTCCACCGCGGCCTCCTCCTCGCGGCCTTCGGCCACCGCGCCGCGTTCCACGAGGCCGTGCCCGGCGGCGAGTTCGCACAGGGCGGCGGAGCCGGCCAGGGAGTGGAAGCCGCCGTCGCAGTTGACCGCCGAGGGCAGCCCGCTCACCCCGGGAACGGGCAGGAAGCCGATCTCCCCCGCGCCGCCGGACGCGCCCTGGCGCAGCTTGCCGTCCAGCATCACGGCGGCCCCGATCCCCTGGCCGAGCCAGAGCAGGACGAAGGTCTCCCGGTCGCGGGCCGCGCCCGCCCGGTGTTCCGCGACGGCCGCGAGGTTGGTCTCGTTCTCCACCAGGACGGCGGCGGGCAGCCGCCGCTGGAGCTCCCGCACCAGGCCCCGGTGCCAGGCCGGCAGGCCGGAGCTGTCGCGCAGCTCACCGGTGACCGGGTCGATCAGTCCCGGCGCGCCGACGCCGACGCTGTGCAGCGGCACGGATCCGGCCGCGCGGGCGGTGCGCTCCAGAAGGGCGACGGCCCGCTCGACGGCGGGTTCGGTGCCGGTGTCGCTGCCGATGGGCAGCGTGCCCTCGGCGAGCGTGGCTCCCAGCAGGTCGGCGACGACCACGCTGACGCTTCCGAGGCGCACGTCGAGCGCCGCGAGATGGGCCCGGTCGGCGACGATCCCGTACAGCTTGGCGTTGGGTCCCCGGCGGACGGCCCCGGACTCGCCCACGACCTGGATCAGCCCGGCCCCCCGGAGCCGCTCGACGAGGTCGGCGACGGTGGGGCGGGAGAGTCCGGTCAGCGTCTTGAGCTGGGTGGCCGTCAGCGGGCCGTCCTGCTGGAGCAGCCGCAGGGCGAGCCGGTCGTTGATGGCCCGAGCCGTGCTCGGTGATGCGGGCATACCGGGATCCTTCCAGATCGCTGCCCGCCGTTTCCCCGGCCGCGGGAAACGACTATTTATCAGGCAGGGTTCCTGATAGTTTACGCCCCGCATCGTCGCGCGGAGGCGCCGGGACGATGCGGCGATCCGAGCATTCTCAGGGGAGGAACCCGACGGCATGACGAACGACTCGACCGTCACGGTCTACAGCGCGGATCAGGTGAGGCGGGCCCGCTTCGCCGTCGCCGCGGTCTTCACCGTGCACGGGGCGGTGACCGGCAGCTTCGCGACCCGGGTGCCGTGGATCCAGGATCACGCCGGGGTGAGCGCGGGTCAGCTCGGCCTGGCGCTGGCCTTCCCGGCGATCGGCGCGTCGATCGCGATGCCGCTCGCCGGCCGGATCAGCCACCGGTTCGGTGCGCGGACGGCGCTGCGGGGGCTCCTGGCGCTGTGGACGCTGGCGCTGGTGATGCCCGCGCTCGCGCCGAACCTGCTCACCCTCTGCGCGGCGCTGTTCGTCTACGGGGCGACGGCGGGAATGTCCGACGTGGCCATGAACGCGCTGGGCGTCGAGGTGGAGAACCGTCTCGACAAGTCGATCATGTCGGGGCTGCACGGCATGTGGAGCGTGGGCGCGCTGATCGGTTCGGCGGCGGGCACGGTCGCGGCCCACACCGGGACCGACGCCCGGCTGCACCACGTGATCGCCGCGCTGGTGCTCACCGCGCTCGGGCTGATCGCCTGCCGGGGCGTCCTCGATCTCCAGAGCAGCCCGGACGAGGAGCCGCCGCCGCGGTTCACGCTGCCGCCGAAGTCGGCCCTGATCATCGGGGCGATCGGGTTCTGCGCGGTGTTCGCCGAGGGGGCGAGCCTGGACTGGTCGGCGGTCTACCTGCGGGACGTCCTGGACAGCTCCGACGGTCTCGCGGCGGCGTCCACCACGGCGTTCGCCCTGACGATGGCGGTGGCGCGGATCGCCGGGGACCGGATCGTCGACCGGTTCGGCGCGGTCCGCACGGTGCGGACCGGCGGACTGCTGGCCACCGGGGGCGGGGTGCTGGTCGTGTTCTCGTCCTCCCCGGCGGCCGCCCTGTGCGGCTTCGGGCTGCTGGGCCTCGGCGTGGCGGTCGTGGTCCCGCTGGCCTTCGCCGCGGCGGGGCGCAGCGGGCCGAACCCGAGCCAGGCCATCGCGGGCGTCGCCACCATCACGTACACCTCGGGGCTCATCGCCCCTTCCGCGATCGGCTCGCTGGCCGAGGCGACCTCGCTGGTGGTGTCGTTCGGCGTGGTGACGGTGCTGGCCTTCGGCCTGGTGCTGGGCGCGGGGGTGCTGCGATCGGCCGACCGCAAGGTCACCGGCTCGACGGCCGACGGCGGCGCGACGACGAAGAGCGCCGCCGGGAAGTGACCGGGACCGGGAGGGGACGGGGTGGGCGGCGGCGCGCGGCGGGTGACCTCCGCGCGGCCGCCACCCGCCGCACCACTACCATGGCGCTGATCTTTTCCGCAGGTGAACACCGAACGCCGGGTCGCAGACCGGCCGGCGCACCGAGCAGACCTTCAGGGAGCAACCAATGAGCCTCGGCGTGCGCTGGACCTTGCACGGCGACGGGAAGACACCGGCGCCCGGGGCGGTGGTGCGCCCCGACGAGCGGCTCTCCTGGCCCCGTACGTTCGGACTCGGCGCACAGCACGTGGTCGCGATGTTCGGGGCGTCGTTCGTCGCCCCGGTCCTGATGGGCCTCGACCCGAACCTCGCGATCATGATGTCCGGCGTCGCGACCGCGATCTTCCTGCTCGCGACCAAGGGCCGGGTGCCCAGCTATCTGGGCTGCTCGCTCTCCTTCGTCGGCGTGGCGGCCACGATCCGGGCGAGCGGCGGCGATGCCGCGACCATCACGGGTGCGGTGTTCGTGGTCGCGGTGGCCCTGTTCCTCGTGGGTCTCGCCGTGCAGCGGTTCGGCGCGCGGATCATCCACGCGGCGATGCCGCCGGTGGTGACGGGCGCGGTCGTGATGCTGATCGGCTTCAACCTGGCGCCGGTCACCGCTGCCACCTACTGGCCGCAGGACCAGTGGACGGCGCTCGCGGTGATGCTGTTCACCGGCCTCGCGGTGGTGTGTCTGCGCGGGTTCCTCTCCCGGATCGCGATCTTCCTGGGGCTGGTCTTCGGGTACGTGCTGTCCTGGGTCCTGGACCTGGTGTTCGGCAGGATCAACTCCCCGCTGGGCGGTGGCGCCGCCACCGACCACTGGCGGCTGGACCTGTCCGCCGTCGGCTCGGCCGACTGGATCGGGCTGCCGTCCTTCCACGCGCCGAGCTTCGAGTGGTCCGCGATCCTGGTGGCACTGCCCGTGGTGATCGCGCTGGTCGCGGAGAACGCCGGGCATGTGAAGGCCGTGGGCGAGATGACCGGGGACTCGCTGGACGACAAGCTCGGCACCGCCATCGCGGCGGACGGCGCGGCGTCGATGCTCTCCACCGCCGTGGGCGGGCCGCCCAACACCACGTACTCCGAGAACATCGGCGTGATGGCCGCGACCCGCGTCTACTCCACCGCGGCGTACTGGGCGGCGGCCTGTTTCGCGCTGCTCTTCGGCCTGTGCCCGAAGTTCGGCGCGGTCGTCGCCGCGATCCCGGGCGGGGTGCTCGGCGGGATCACCGTGATCCTGTACGGGATGATCGGCCTGCTCGGCGCCCAGATCTGGCTCAACGGCCGGGTGGACCTGCGCAATCCGCTCAATCTGGTGCCGGCCGCCGCGGGCATCATCATCGGCGTCGGCGGAGTCAGCCTGAAGATCACCGACAACTTCGAGCTGGGCGGCATCGCGCTCGGCACGATCGTCGTGATCACCGGCTACCACGTGCTGCGGGCCTTCGCCCCGGCCCACCTCAAGACGCAGGCACCGTTGCTGGACTCCGGCACCTCCGCGTACGACGAGAGCGCGGGCGACAAGGGTGCGGGCGACGGGGGCACGGGCGACAAGGGCCCAGGACCCGGCACGTCCTGACCCGGCGGCCGGGGCCCGCTGTTCGTCCGTTCCGATGAAACTCCGGCCGGTCGACGCCGTGGCGAGCCCCCGGCTGGGACGCTGCGCGCATGACGCAGATCGAGCAGTTCACGGTCCCGGCCGGCGCCGGCGACGTGCCGAGGGGCGACTCCCCCGTGATCGGACGCCTGCGGGAACTTCGTTCCCGGTGGCCGTCCGGGGACGGGGTGGCGGTCTTCCACGAGGTCTATCTGGAGGTCGTCGAGAGGGCGGACCCGGACCTCGGGAGGGGTGGCTTCGACGACCGGGAGGCCGCCGCCCTGCTGGGCGTGCGCTGCGCGGAGCGCTATCTGTGGGCCATGGAGACGGCGACGGCGGGCGGCCGTCCGCCGGAGTGCTGGCGTCCGCTGTTCCAGTACCGCCGCCATCCCGGCGTGCGCCCGCCGCAGTTCGCGCTGAGCGGTCTGCAGGCGCACATCGGGCACGACCTGGTCCTGGCGCTGGTGGACACCTGTCGTGAGCTCGGCTGTGCTCCGCCGGACCTGGAAGGGGAGTTCGAGCGCGTGGGCGATCTCCTCGCGTTGCTGGAGGAGCGGATCCACGACGCCCTGATGCCGGGCCCCGATCTCCTGGAGATCGGGGACCCGCTGACCCACCTGGTGAGCTGCTGGAGCCTGGAGCGGGCCCGCGAGGCGGCCTGGACCGCGGCCAGGGCGCTCTGGCGGCTGCGCGGATTCCCTGCGCTGGCCGAGGAGTTCAGGCAGCGGACCGACGCGGGCGCGGGTCTGGTGGGGCGTTTCCTGCTCACGCCCTGCCGCTGACGCCCGCGTCGGTGTGCCGTCCTGCCGGTCAGTCCTCCGGGAGTTCCACCGGGGCGATCTCGTCGAAGACGTCGCCGGGGCCGGGGTTGGTCGCGTCGGTCGCCCCGCCGAACTGGTGCATGACGCCCCACACGGCGTTCAGCGCGGTCTGCACGGCGCCCTCGGCCCAGCCGGCCGTCCAGGAGATGTCGTCGCCCGCCAGGAACAGGCCCCGCTTGTCGGCGGGCAGCCCGTCCTGCATGAAGTGGGTGAACAGTCGCCGCTGGTAGCGGTAGTGGCCGGGCAGGTTCGCCTTGAACGCCCCCATGAAGTAGGGCTCGTTCTCCCAGGAGACGGTCACCGGGTTGCCGATGACGTGGCCCCGGATGTCGACGTTCGGGTAGATCTCCCCGAGCGACTTGAGCATGACGTCCATGCGCTCCTTCGGGGAGAGCGGCAGCCACTTCAGACTGTCGTCGCACCAGGTGTAGGAGAGGCAGATGACGGCGGGCTTGTCCGGGCCGTCGTCCAGGAGGTAGGTCCCCCGGGTCATCCGGTCGGTGAGCGTCATCGACAGGGTGTCGCGGCCGGTGGTCTCGTCCTTGTCCAGCCAGAACGGCCGGTCGACCGGCACGAACAGCTTGGACGACTCCATGTAGTGGGTGCGCTCCATCGCCGTCCAGTGGTCGATCGGGAAGAGCGCGTCATCGCAGTCGATCTTGGAGAGCAGCAGCCAGGACTGGCCGGTGAAGACGGCGGCCCGGAAGGTGCGGATGTCGCCGGTGGCGTCGGTGACGGTGATGCGGTTGCCCGCGGTACGGGTCAGCCGGGTCACCGCGCCGCGCGGCTCGCCGTCGTGCAGGGAGGACAGCGAGGTGCCCAGCGGCCAGTGGACGATCTTCTGCGGCTCGCGGTCCCACAGGCGCAGCGGGAGCTGCTGACTGCCGCCGACGATGCCGCGGTGGTGGTCGTCGGCCTCGGTGTAGACGACCCGCAGGATCTCCAGGATGGAGTTGGGGAAGTCGGTGTCCCAGCCGCCGGTGCCGAAGCCGACCTGGCCGAAGATCTCGCGGTGCCGGAAGGACTTGAAGGCCTCGGACTCGCAGAGGAACCCGTAGAAGGTCTGGTTGTCGAGCCGCTCGACGAGCTGCGACCAGATCTCCCGGATGCGCGGGACGTCGCGCTCGCGCAGCGCCCGGTTCATGTCGGAGAAGTCGGCGCCCTCCTCCAGACAGGCGCTCCAGGCCTCGGCCACGTCGCGGTAGACCTGCGGCAGATCGTCGATGGTCTCGGCGTAGTGCGACTCGCCCTTGAGGTCCACGACGGTCGAGGGCGTGGCCGGGGAGAGCGGGTTGGGGAAGGGCTGCGTTTCCAGGCCCACCAGGTCGATGTAGTGCTGGAGCGCCGTGGAGGACGGCGGGAAGCGCATCGCGCCCATCTCGGCGGTGAGCGAGGGGTCGCAGCCGTCGAAGCCGACGGTGCGCAGCCGACCGCCGATCCGGTCGGCCTCGTAGACGACGGGCTTGAGGCCCATCTTCATCAGCTCGTACGCGGCGATGATCCCGGAGAGCCCGCCGCCGATGACGGCGACCTCCTGGCCGTGCTCGGTCGCCGGTATCTGGCCGAGGCCCGCCGGGTGGGCGAGGAAGTCGTCGTACGCGTACGGGAAGTCCGGCCCGAACATGGTGATCGGCGGGGCGGCCGCGTCGGCGTGCTGGACGGCGTTGGGCACCGTGGACGTCATGGGGTACGGACTCCTTGCGCGATAACAGGGGGAAGCAGCGGTGGAGGCTCAGCCGAGGGAGCCGTACAGACCGGGGCGGCGGTCGTGCAGGTAGGGGTTGGCGGCGCGGGACGCGGCCAGGAACTCCGGGTCCACCTCGCCGACGACGAGCTCCTCGCCGCGGCCGGCGCGGGTGCGCACGGTGCCGTCGGGGCCGGCCAGACAGCTGAGCCCGACGAACTCGAACGCGCCTTCCGGGCCGGTGCGGTTGACGTACGCCACGTACATCTGGCTCTCGAAGGCCCGTACGGGGACGACGGATTCGGCGACGAACTGGAAGGGGTGCATCTGCGCGGTGGGCACCAGCAGCAGATCGGTGCCGGCCAGGGCGTGCGCCCGTACGTTCTCCGGGAACTCGACGTCGTAGCAGATCAGCAGGCCGATCCGGAGGCCGTCCAGCTCGGCCTGGACGACCGGCTGGTCGCCGGGGGTGAACCACTCCTGCTCGAAGCAGCCGAAGAGGTGGGTCTTGCGGTAGTTCGCGAGGCGCCCGCCGTCGGGGCCGATGAGCTGGGACGCGTTGAAGATCCGCTCCCCCTCGCGCTCCGGGTAGCCGTACAGGACGGCGAGGCCGTGGCGTACGGCGATCTCGGCGACGGCCTCGGCGCCGGGGCCGTCGGCCGGCTCGGCCAGTACCGGCACGGCGTCGCCGATCGCGTATCCGGTGAGGAACAGCTCGGGCGAGACCAGCAGGCGGGCCCCCGCGTCGGCGGCCCGTGCGGCGGCCTCGTCGAGCACCTTCAGGTTCTCGGCGACGGCGCCCGGCCGTCCGGAACTCTGGAGCAGGGCGGTACGCAACGACGGCATGGCTGACCTCGGGCGGTGCGGGCGGGGTGGGAGACGTATCGAAGGTACGCGGCCCCGATCGGCCCGGACAAGGCGCGAGTGTTGCGCATCGACCGTTGATTCGTTGCGTGCGAAGGGGCCCTGGCGGCGAATCGTTGCGCCGGGAATCTCCGCAGGTCAGCGGGGTGACGCGGGCCACAGCTCCCCGGCCTGTCCGACGGACGGTCCTAGGCGGGCGGCGCCTCCGCCGAGTACCTGCGCAGCAGGGGCGAGAGCACCAGGACGGACTTCGTCCGCTCGACGTACGGCTCCCCCGCGATCCGTTCCAGGACCTGTTCGAAGTGGCGCATGTCGGCGGCGAAGACCTGCACCACGGCGTCCGCCTCCCCGGTCACCGTGGAGGCCGAGGCGACCTCCGGGTAGCGGGCGAGGCCCTGCTTGATGGACTCCGGGGAGGTGTTGCGGCTGCAGTAGATCTCGATGAACCCCTCGGTCTCCCAGCCGAGCGCCGCCGGGTCGACCCGCACGGTGAATCCGGTGATCGCGCCGTCGGCCCGCAGCCGGTCGACGCGGCGTTTCACGGCGGGGGCGGAGAGGCCGATGCGCGCGCCGATGTCGGCGTAGGAGCGCCGGGCGTCTTCGGCGAGGGCGTGGACGATGCGTTCGTCGAGGTCGTTCAGGCGCACGTCGGGCGGTTCACTTCTCTGCGGTGGGTCGGCTGCTGGGGACGGGAGGCGGACGGTGCCGCCTCCCGCGGTAGTCGCAGTAGACCATGAGCCGCCGTCGCGGGCGTGCTCGGCGCAGTGGAGGCGGCCGGTCAGAAGGGGAACTGCGAGCGGCCGTGCTGGATGGAGATCCACTTCTGGGTGGTGAAGGCCTCGATCATCGAGTCGCCGTTCAGCCGGCCCAGGCCCGAGCTCTTCTCGCCTCCGAAGGGGACGATCGGCTCGTCGTGGATGGTGCCGTCGTTGATGTGGATCATGCCGGTGTGGATGAGCTGCCCGACCCGCACGCCGCGCTCGAGGTTGCCGGTGTGGACCGCGCCGCTGAGCCCGTACGGGGTGTCGTTGGCGATGCGGACGGCCTCGTCCTCGCCGTCGAAGGGGATCAGCAGGGCGACGGGGCCGAAGATCTCCTGGTGCAGGACGGGCGAGTCGGCGGCGAGGCCGGTCAGCACGGAGGGGCTGACGAGGTTGCCGTCGGCGCGGCCGTGCAGGAGGGCCGTCGCCCCGGCCGCCACGGTCTGGTCGACGAGCTTGGAGACGGACTCGGCCTGCGAGGAGTTGATCAGCGGGCCGATCTGGGTGGCCGGGTCGGCGGGGTCGCCGACGGTGAGCGAGGCGACCTTGGCGACGAACTTCTCGGTGAACTCCGCCTCGACGGCGCGGTCGACGAGGATGCGGTTGGCGGCCATGCAGACCTGGCCCTGGTGGACGTACCGGCTGAAGACCGCGGCGTCGACGGCGTAGTCCACGTCGGCGTCGTCGAGCACGATCAGGGCGCTGTTGCCGCCGAGTTCGAGGACGGCGCGCTTGAGGTTCTGGGCGCAGACGGTGGCGACGTGGCGGCCGACCTTGTCCGAGCCGGTGAAGGAGATGACCTGCGGCACGGGGTGCTCCAGCAGGGTGTCGCCGATCTCCGCGATGTCGGTGATCACGACGTTCAGCAGCCCGGCGGGCAGCCCGGCGTCCTCGAAGACCTTGGCCAGCAGGGTGCCGCCGCAGATCGGGGTGTTCTGGTGCGGCTTGAGGACGACGGCGTTGCCGAGGGCCAGCGCGGGCGCGACGGACTTGAGGGAGAGCAGGAAGGGGAAGTTGAACGGGCTGATCACGCCGACGACCCCGACGGGCACCCGGTAGACGCGGTTCTCCTTGCCCTCGGTCGGCGAGGGCAGGATCTGTCCGTCCGGGCGCAGGGCCAGCTGGATCGCCTCGCGGAGGAACTCCTTGGCCAGGTGCAGTTCGAAGCCGGCCTTCAGCCGGGTGCCGCCGAGCTCGGCGACGATCGCCTCGCCGATCTCCGGCTCGCGCTCCTCGACGATGCGCAGCGCCTTCTCCAGGACGGCCCGCCTGCTGTACGGGTTGGTGTCCGCCCACGCCTGCTGGGCGCGCTCGGCGGCGCGGTAGGCCTGGTCGACCTCCTCGGCGGTGGCGACCGGGATCGAGGCGAGCTTCTCCCCGTCGAACGGGTTGAAGTCGATGATGTCCCAGGACCCCTTACCCGGCCTCCACTCGCCGTCGATGTACTGGTGGGCCAGGTCAGTGAAGAAGGACATGAGATCCCTTACCGCAGAGAGGCAGGTAGCTGAGTGCGCCTCATATTACTTAATTTTCAACAGAGTTGAAGCGGCTCCCCGGCCACCTCCGGGGGCCCGGAAACACCCCTGCCCCCTCCGGCGCGCCAGAGACGAAGTACCGGAGGGGGCAGGGGTGTTGAGGCGAATCAGGGATCAACTCCAGCTGGCGTGCAGCGGCTTGCCCTCGGCGTAACCGGCGGCACTCTGCACGCCGACGACCGCCTTCTCGGCGAACTCCGCGAGGGAGCCCGCACCGGCGTAGGTGCAGGAGGAACGGACTCCCGCGATGATCGAGTCGATGAGGTCCTCGACGCCCGGACGGGTCGGGTCGAGGAACATCCGCGAGGTGGAGATGCCCTCCTCGAAGAGCGCCTTGCGGGCACGGTCGTACGCGGACTCGTCCGAGGTGCGGTTCTTCACCGCGCGGGCCGAGGCCATCCCGAAGGACTCCTTGTAGAAGCGGCCGTCGGCGGACTGCTGGAGGTCGCCGGGCGACTCGTACGTCCCCGCGAACCAGGAGCCGATCATCACGTTGGACGCGCCGGCGGCGAGCGCCATCGCGACGTCGCGCGGGTGCCGGACGCCGCCGTCGGCCCAGACGTGCTTGCCGTGCTTCTTCGCCTCGGCGGCGCACTCCAGGACGGCGGAGAACTGCGGGCGGCCGACGCCGGTCATCATCCGGGTGGTGCACATGGCGCCGGGGCCGACGCCGACCTTGATGATGTCCGCGCCCGCCTCGATGAGGTCGCGCACGCCCTCGGCGGCGACGATGTTGCCCGCGACGATCGGCACCCGCGGGTCGAGCGCCCGGACCGCCCGGACGGCGCTGATCATGGATTCCTGGTGGCCGTGGGCGGTGTCCACGACCAGGACGTCGGCGCCCGCGTCCAGGAGCTGCTTGGCCTTGCCGGCCACGTCGCCGTTGATGCCGACGGCGGCCGCGATGCGCAGCTTGCCCCCGGCGTCGGTGGCGGGGGTGTAGAGCGTGGCGCGCAGGGCGGCCTTGCGGGTGAGGATGCCGACGAGGCGTCCTTGCGCGTCGACCGCGGGGGCGAGCTTGCGGTTGGCGCCGTCGAGCTTGTTGAAGGCGTCGCGCGGGTCGATGTCCGCGTCGAGCAGCACCAGGTCCTTGGACATGACCTCGGAGAGCTGGGTGAAGCGGTCGACGCCGGTGAGGTCGTGGTCGGTGACGACGCCCACGGGACGCCGGTCGGCGTCGACGACGACGCCCGCGCCGTGGGCGCGCTTGGGCAGCAGCGACAGCGCGTCGGCGACGGTCTGGCCGGGGGCCAGCTCGATCGGGGTGTCGAGGACGAGGTGGCGCGTCTTGACCCAGGAGATGACGTCGGCGACGACCTCGATCGGGATGTCCTGGGGGATGACGACGAGGCCACCGCGACGGGCGATGGTTTCGGCCATCCGGCGGCCCGCGACGGCGGTCATGTTGGCGACCACGAGCGGGATGGTGGTGCCGGTTCCGTCGGGCGACGAGAGGTCCACCCCCTGCCGGGAGCCGACCGCGGAGCGGCCCGGGACCATGAAGACGTCGTCGTACGTGAGGTCGTACGGGACCGCGGGGGACTCTGTGTAGCGACCGGTGCCCGGCTCAAGAAAACGCATAACACTCATTTTTTCATACGAAACGGTGCAGGTCGTTTCCACGAAGACACAGCAAAGGACCCCCGCGTTCGTCTGTTCCTCCGAAGAGGCGGCCGGGGGCTCCGGGCAAGTGGAACCTGCCTTACCCACGGACCCTACCCGAACGGGATTCGAATCATTCGTGATCACCATACCTGGACCGGGTGACAAAGGGTCAGGTAGCTTCAAACCCGCAGGTCTCGGGGGTGTCCGAAGCGTCGATCCGGCTCATCGGCCCCCCTGGGCACACCGTGTGACCGGAGAGGATCCAGATCCGCCCGTGGACAGCGAACTGCCGGACATCTACTGCCCGTTCCCGCAGCGGATCAACCCGCACGTGGGACACACCCGGGGGCATCTGGACGCCTGGACCAGACGGACGGGGCTGGTCCACCGCGAGTCCGCGAGGAACCGGTTCGAACAAGCCGATTTCGGGTCGTTCGTCGGCATGGTCCACCCGACGGCCGACGAGGAACATCTCGATCTGGTGGCCGACTGGTTCGTCTGGCTCTTCCTGGTCGACGACCAGCTCGACGACGGCCACCTCGGGCGTTCACCCGACCGGGTGAGAGATGTGGTCGACCGGATGCGCGCGGTCGTCGACGGCTCGGCCCCCGAGCCGCTGCCGGGGGAAGAGGTCCCGGCCGCCCTGACCGCCCTGACCGACCTGTGGGAACGTACGACGCCGAACACGGCCCCGCACTGGCGGACCCGGTTCGCCTGGCACCTGGTCACCTACCTCACGACCGCCACGACCTGGGAGGCGGGAAACCGCGCCGGGAACGTGGTGCCGTCGGAGGACACGTACATCGCCAAGCGGCGGCACACCGGGGCGATCCACGTCTGCATGGACCTCATAGAGATCGTGGCGGGCATCGAGGCCCCGGAGTCGCTCCACAACGACCCCCGCTTCATCACCGCCCTGGAAGCCGCGTGCAACCACGTGTGCTGGGCCAACGACGTGTACTCCTTCGAGAAGGAGCAGGTGCTCGGCGAGATCCACAACCTCGTCCACCTGGTCCGCCACCACCGGGGCTTCGGCGAGCAGCAGGCGCTGGACCATGTCGCGGAGCGGCTGGCGAGGGAGACCGAACGCTTCCTGACCGCCGAGGACGAGCTGCTGGAGCTGTATCCGGAGCTGTCCGGGCTGCTGGTGCCCTACCTCGACGGGATGCGGAGCTGGATGCGCGGCAACCTGGACTGGTCGCGCCGGACGCCGCGCTACAACTCCGCCGACGTGGGCCAGTACGAGGAGCCGGAGGAGTATCTGGAGGAGACCGTGCTGGGCGTCCCGCCCGCGCGCACCGAGGCCGGCGCCCCTGCCCCGTGCACGGCCAAGGCCCCTCCCGCGGGCTGAGCACGCGACGCGCCGGGGGCCGGACACCCTGTGCGGTGTCCGGCCCCCGGCGCGTTCCTGTCGGTGTCACTCCCCGTCGGGGTCCGCCCGCTCCAGCGCCGGGCGATCGCCCGCGGCGGACTCGGTGAGCAGGTAGTCGGCCGCGGCGGTGTCCGTCACCAGGCTGGTGACCAGGCCCGAGCGCAGCACCGCGCCGATCGCCGCCGCCTTGCGCTGGCCGCCCGCGATGGCGACCACCTCGGGGATCCGGCGCAGCCGGTCCGCCTCCACGGTGATGCAGCGCTCGCCCAGGTCGCGGCCGACCCGGCGGCCGTCGGAGTCGAAGAGGTGCGCGGACATCTCGGCGGCGACGCCGAGCGAGGCGTAGTGGGCGCGCTCCTCGTCCGAGAGCATGTCGTGGACGGTGGAGATGCCCGGCTCCCAGGAACCGATGGAGACGGCGGCGACCGTCACCTTGTCGAAGTACTCGAAGGCGCGGGCGATGCCCGTCTGGTCGCGCAGCGCGGCGGCCGTCGCGGGGTCGGGCAGCAGCATCGGGGCGTAGATGGGGTGCGCCTCGCCGCCGGAGACCTGAGCGGCCCGGCGGACCGCCTCGACCGAGCCGCGCTCGGCGGTGCCCGCGTCGTAGACGCCGGTCAGCTGGACGACCGTGCACGGCGGGAGCCGGTCGAGGGCCGCCGCCATGTGGATGGTGGAGCGGCCCCAGGCCAGGCCGAGCACATCGCCCTCGGCCACCAGCTCGCCGAGGAGGTCGGCCGCGACCTCGCCCAGATTCTCCGGGTCGGGGGCGTCCTCCTGCTCCTCTGCCGGGGACTCGACGACCACCGCGTGCCGCAGCCCGTAGCGGGCGCGCAGAGCGTCGGAGCGTTCGGCGTCCAGCTCGGCCGGGACCCGGATCTCGATGCGTACGAGATCGCGTTCGAGGGCGGTCTCCAGGACCCGGGCCACCTTGAAGCGGCTCACGCCAAACTCCTCGGCGATCTGGATCTTGGACTTGCCCTCCAGGTAGAACCGGCGGGCCATGGCCGCCGCCTGCACCAGCTCCGCGGGTCCCATCCGCATGGCTGACCGACCCGCCGAGATGCCAGACACCGCGATCTCCTCACTGCTGTTCACACGCCCGATACGCCGTTCATCCTGTCAGATCCGGCGATCCTTGATCGGCCCTGTCGGGCCGCGTTCATCTGTCCTTGGTTCAGTGGCCGCATGCCCAGGGGGCGCCGGCCGTCACCGCGTCCGCCTGCGCCCGCAGCTGCCGCACCGCCGCCGCCGGGTCCGCCGCACCGTAGACCGCGGATCCGGCCACGAAGACGTCGGCGCCGGCCTCGGCACACCGCTCGATGGTGGTGGCCGAGACCCCGCCGTCGACCTGGAGCCACAGTTCGAGGCCGTGCTTGCTGATCAGCTCCCGGGTGCGACGGATCTTCGGCAGCATGATGTCGAGGAACGCCTGGCCCCCGAAGCCCGGCTCGACCGTCATGATCAGCAGCATGTCCAGCTCGGGGAGCAGGTCCTCGTACGGCTCGATGGGCGTCGCGGGCTTCAGCGCCATCGAGGCGCGCGCCCCCTTGGCCCGGATCTCGCGTGCCAGGCGCACCGGGGCCGCCGCGGCCTCCACGTGGAAGGTGACGGAACCGGCGCCGGCCTCGACGTACTGCGGGGCCCAGCGGTCCGCGTCCTCGATCATGAGGTGGCAGTCCAGCGGGGTGTCCGTGGCCTTGCTGAGCGCTTCGACGATCGGCACGCCGAGGGTCAGGTTGGGCACGAAGTGGTTGTCCATGACATCGACGTGGAGCCAGTCCGCGCCTTCGACGGCCTTCGCCTCCTCGGCGAGACGCGCGAAATCGGCGGACAGGATGCTGGGGTTGATCTGCGCCATGCCCCCAAGCCTGCCACGTTCCGGGCCGGTTCCCCGCCTCGATGGGCCCCGAAGCCTCACGCGGCCATCACAGTTCGCACATTCTGGTCATTTTGCCAGCGCTTTACTCTTCTTTTGCCGTTGACCGGGGCGAGATTCAGCCGGTCCGGCGCAGCAGCGCCAGATACATCGCGTCCGTACCGTGCAGATGCGGCCAGAGCTGGACGTCGGGCCCCTCCCCCAGGGCGGGCACCCCGGGCATCAGCGGGCGGGCGTCGATCCACTCCGCCGCCACCGGCTCCCCGCCCCGGCCCCTGAGAACGTCCTCGACCACCACGCGGGTCTCCGCGAGATGCGGCGAGCAGGTCGCGTAGCCGACCACGCCGCCGATCCGTACGGCCTTCAACGCCTCGCGCAGCAGGCCGCGTTGGAGCGGGGCGAAGCTCTCCAGGTCCTCGGCGCGCCGCCGCCAGCGGGACTCCGGGCGACGCCGCAGCGCGCCCAGGCCGGAGCAGGGCACGTCCATCAGGATGCGGTCGAAGGTGCCGGGCAGCCACGGCGGGCGGGTGCCGTCGGCGGTGATCACCTGATACGGACCGGGGTTGCCGGCGAGCGCCCGCTCGACCAGCCGGGCGCGGTGCGGCTGCTTCTCGGCGGCGAGCAGGGCGGCGCCCCGCCCGGCGGCGAGCGCGGCCAGCAGGGCGGCCTTGCCCCCGGGGCCCGCGCAGCCGTCCAGCCAGCGGGTGTCGCGGCCCTCCACGGGTGCGGCGGCCAGGGCGGCGGCGACCAGCTGGCTGCCCTCGTCCTGAACGCCGGCCCGGCCCTCCTGGACGGCTTCCAGCGCGCCTGGCTCGCCGCCCTCGACCATCCGCACGGCGTACGGGGACCAGCGGCCCGGCAGGGAGTTGTCCTCGCCCAGGGCCTTGACCAGCTCGTCGGTGGTGGAGCGGCCGGGGCGGGCCGCCAGGGTCACCTCGGGCCGCTCGTTGTCGGCCTCGAGGAGGTCCTCGATGCCCGCCCGGCCGCCGCCCAGCGCGTCCCAGAGGGCGGAGACGATCCAGCGGGGGTGGGAGTGCACGATGGACAGGTGGTCCTCCGCGTCCTGATCGAACGGCGGGGCGACCTTCTCCACCCAGCCGTCGAGATCGTGCGCGGTGACCTTGCGCAGCACCGCGTTGACGAACTTCGCGCGCCCCTCCCCCAGCACCACCCGGGCCAGCTCCACACTGGCGGAGACGGCCGCGTGGGTGGGGATGCGGGTGCCGAGCAGCTGGTGGACGCCCATGTTGAGGACGTCGAGGACCGGCGGGTCGACCTCGCGCAACGGCCGGTCGATGCAGGCCGCCACGATCGCGTCGTACGTGCCCTGCCGGCGCAGCGTGCCGTAGACCAGCTCGGTCGCCAGCGCCGCGTCCCGGCTGTCGAAGTCGCCCTTGGCGCGGGCCTTCTTCAGCAGCGGGGGCAGCACGAGGTTGGCGTACGCGTCGCGCTCGTCGACGGCCCGGAGCGCCTCGAAGGCGAGGAAACGGACCGGGTCCTTCTGCGGACGGCGGTGGGGCCTGGCGGGACGGCGACGCGGCTGGTCGTTCACGTGAAAGGTGCTCCGCTGATGGTGAGAGGGGCGAACCCTCCCAGCGTACGTCGCCGCCCCGGGCCCCTCGAACTGCGGCCCGGCCCCCGGGGCGTGGGACTCAGAGGCCCAGCAGCTCGCCGTGGACGATGCGGACGCCGCGCGCCCAGTCGGCGGCCTTCATCGGCTTCTTGCCCTGCGGCTGGACCCAGAGCAGCTCGACCGCGTGCGATCCGGTGCCCACGTACACGTTGTTCTTGGCGGCCGACAGCTCGCCCGGGGCCAGGTCGGTCCGGTCCAGGACCGGTGTGGCCTGGATCAGCTTGAGCCGCTCGCCGCGGAACAGGGTCCAGGCGCCGGGGGCCGGGGTGCAGCCGCGCACCACCCGGTCGACCCGCAGGGCGGGCGCGGACCACTGGACCTCGGCGTCCTCGACGGTGATCTTCGGGGCCGGGGTGACGCCTTCGTGGGGCTGGGGCACGGCGTGCAGCGTGCCGTCCTCGATGCCGTCCATGGTGGCGGCGAGCAGCCCGGCGCCGGCGAAGGCGAGCCGGGTGAGCAGGTCGCCGCTGGTGTCGGTGGGGCGGATCTCCTCGGTGAGGACGCCGTAGACCGGGCCGGAGTCCAGCCCCTCCTCGATCAGGAAGGTCGACGCGCCGGTGACCTCGTCCCCGGCCATCACCGAGTGCTGGACCGGCGCCGCGCCCCGCCAGGCGGGCAGCAGCGAGAAGTGCAGGTTGACCCAGCCGCGGGCGGGCACATCCAGGGCCACCTTGGGCAGCAGGGCTCCGTACGCGACGACCGGGCAGCAGTCCGGAGCGATCTCCCGCAGCCGGGCGAGGAACTCCTCGTCCCGGGGGCGCGCGGGCTTGAGCACCTCGATCCCGGCCTCCGCCGCCCGCTCGGCCACCGGGCTCGCGACGAGTCGGCGGCCGCGCCCGGCGGGGGCGTCGGGACGGGTCACGACGGCGGCCACCTCATGGCGGTCGGAGGCGATCAGGGCGTCCAGGGCGGGGATGGCGACTTCGGGGGTGCCGGCGAAGACGAGCTTCATGGGTGGCTGACTGCCTCTCGGGCCAAGACGTACGGTGACGAGCAGCACACCAGTCTAGGGGGTGGCCCCGGGAGCGCACCCGGCTCACCTGCTGACGACCGCACGGCGGCCGGGGGGCGTACGCGCGCCGCGCACGCCCCGTGCATATGCACATACGCCCCTATAGCGTGACCACATACCCGGCTCGGGCGTTGGTCAAAGGAGATTGACCGAAGCGGGCCGCCCCGATGCGGCCCGATCCCTTTCAACGCCGGTTCGAGAGGCTTCTTCATGGCCGACCACGCAACGCACGACGCCCAAGCGCGGGCCAGTCTGCATCTTCTGGTGCGGGACATCGAGCGGGTCCGGCGGCAGGTGGACGCGCTGCGCACCCTCACCGCCCAGCTGGGCAACGTCTACCGTCCGCGCCGCTCCGGCCCCTCCGCGGGCTTCGTCGTCTACGGCAGGGCCCCGGCCCCCACCGTCCGCCTCGCGCAGGAACTGCGGGACAGCGTCGAGACCCTGGTCACGGCCGCGGTGGACTTCGACCGCTCGCTGGGCTTCTCCTGGGACGCGGTGGGCTCCGCCCTCGGCGTCACCAAGCAGGCCGTGCACCGCCGTTACGGAACGCGCCGGGCCACGCCGCAGCCCGCCGCCGAGACGGGCGGCGAGACGACGGCCGTGCCGCGCCCGGTGTCCGTCGCTCCCGGCCTGGCCGGGCCCTCCGCCGGGGGGCCCGCCTCCCCGGTGCCCTCGGTCCCGGCGGCCCGCTCGATGCCGCCGCAGCATGCGTCGGGCCAGCAGCCGGTCCGCGAGGAACTGCGCCCCGGCGCCTTCCCGGGCCCCCGCAACGGCTGACCGCACCCCCGCCCCTCTGCCCCACCGTGCCGGTCGCACGGCGGGGCAGTCCCGCGTCCGGGCCCGCAGCGGTGTCCGGCGGACGGGGAAGGGCCGGGCGTCGAGGACCCGGGCGGGATCCGCCGGCCCCACCCTCCCTCGATGACGGCGAGGGTCTCCCCCGTCGCCTCAGCCGATCTCCGGCGGGTCGATCCTGATGCGTATCGGCTCGTTCGCGCCCTTGGCCATGCGGGCCGCGAGCGCCGTCTTGAGGGCGCGGGCGAGCGCCGCCCCCCGTCCCGGGACCACCCGGATCAGCGCGCGCTCCCAGCTCTCCCCCGGCGGGGCGTCCCCCGGCCGGCGGGGCCTGCCCGGCTCGGCCGCCGCGACCGGCACCGGCCCCAGGATCTCGGCCTCCGGCGGCAGCCCGGCGGCCCGGAGGAACGCGGCCAGCGCCGCGGCCGGGCCGGTCGCCGAAGCCATCCGGGAGACCGGCGGGAAGCCCAGCTCGGCCCGCTCCGCCAGCTCCCGCCGGGCGAATCCCGCCGGGTCCCAGCGGACCAGCGCCTGCACCGCACGCTCCGTCGGCTCGGCCACGATCACCACCGTGCCGCCCTCGTCCTGTCCCCGCACCAGCGCCCCCGCCGCCGTCCACCGGCGCAGCGCCTCCTCACCCGCCCGCAGGTCGGGCCGGCCGAGCATGGCCCAGCCGTCCAGGAGCAGGGCTGCCGCATACCCGCCGTCGGCGACGGGCTCCGCGCCCGGCGTGCTGACGACCAGGGCGGGGGCGTCGGGCACCGCGTCCAGGATGTGGTCGCGCCCCGAGGTGCGGACGGGCACGGCGGGGAAGGCCCGGCCCAGCTCCTCCGCGGTGCGGCGGGCGCCGACGATCTGGGCGCGCAGCCGGGGCGAGCCGCACTCCGCGCAGTGCCAGGCCCGCTCGGCCCGCCCGCACCAGGCGCAGTTCAGATCCTGCTGGTCCGGGGCCTGGAGGGGGCCCGCGCAGTGCCGGCAGCGGGCGGGGGTGCGGCAGCGTTCGCAGGCGAGCCGGGGGGCGTAACCCCGGCGGGGCACCTGGACCAGCACCGGACCGCTGCGCAGGCCGTCACGCACCGTCTGCCAGGCGAGGCTGGGCAGTCGGGCGGAACGGGCGGCCCCGTCCCTGGCCAGCTCGCCGTCCCCGACCGTACGGATCAGGGGCGCGGCCCGGCGCAGCCGCTCGCGGTCGGCGAGGAGCGGCAGCGCCCAGCCGCTCTCCACGAGCTGGGCGGCCTCGACCGTGCAGCTGTGCCCGCCGAGCAGGAAACCGCAGCGGCCCTGGGCGGCCCGCAGCTCCAGGACCTCGCGGACATGCGGGAAGGGGGCGTTGTCGTCGCTGTGGCTGGAGTCCCCGTCGTCCCAGACGACGACCAGGCCGAGGTCCTGGACGGGGGCGAACATGGCGGCCCGGGTCCCCACGACCGCCCGGACCGAGCCGCGGCGGACCGCGAGCCACTGCCGGTAGCGCTTCTCGGGGCCGGAGTCGGCGGTCAGCAGGGCGTGCCGGCCCGTGCCGAGCAGCTCGGTCAGGGCCGCGTCGACCCGTCCGGCGGCCCGTCCGTCCGGGACGACGACGAGCGCTCCGCGCCCGGAGGAGAGCGTCGCCGCGACGGTCCCGGCGATCTCGGCGGGCCAGTGCGGGCCGGGCAGGGCGGTCCACACCGCGCGCGGCGCTCCGCCCTCGGCCAGCGCGCGCAGGAAGGCGGGGCCCTGGCCGTACCGCTCCCAGGTGCCCGGGTCGGGGGGCGGGGGCGGGGGCAGCGGGTCCGGGGACGGCTTGGACTCGGCGCGGGCGTTGCGGGGCGGGACGGCGAGCTGGAGGACGTCGGCGAGGCTGCCCGCGTACCGGTCGGCGACGGCGCGGCAGAGAGCGAGCAGATCGGGCCCGAGGACCGGCTCCGGGGAGACCACAGAGGCGAGGGCGGCCAGTGCGCCCTGGTAGTCGGATTCGGCGCGGCGCTCGACGACGAAGCCGTCGATCAGGCCGCCGCCCTCGCGCCGGCCGCCCTGGACGTTGCGCCCGCCGGCCCCGAAGCGCACCCGCACCCGGACGCCCGGCCGGGCGTCGGCGTCCAGCTCCTCGGGGACCGCGTAGTCGAAGTACTGGTCGAGGTGGAGGACGCCCTTGTTGACCAGGACGCGGGCGACGGGCAGTTCCTCGGCGAGCGGGGCGCCGCGCCAGGTCCGCGGCTTGGCGCGCGGCACCTTCGCCCGGCGCACGGTCTCCCGGATCAGCGCAAGCTGCTCCGGCGGCCCGGCGCCGGGCTCGGCGGACTGCTCGTTCTCGCTGCTCACAGCTGAATTCCTACCAGAGACCACTGACAACGGCGGGGGCACGGCAGCGGGGCCCGGCCACCGCGTTCGGTGTCCGGGCCCCGCTGCCGTACTCGATGACACCCGCCCCGCTGTCGTCCGCGGGACGGTTTGCTACAGACCGGCGGCGGCGCGCAGGGCGTCCACGCGGTCGGTGCGCTCCCAGGTGAAGTCCGGCAGCTCACGCCCGAAGTGGCCGTAGGCGGCGGTCTGGGCGTAGATCGGGCGGAGCAGGTCGAGGTCCCGGATGATCGCGGCGGGGCGGAGGTCGAAGACCTCGCCGATCGCGTTCTCGATCTTCTCGGTGTCGACCGCGGCGGTGCCGAAGGTCTCGACGAACAGACCGACGGGCTCGGCCTTGCCGATCGCGTAGGCGACCTGGACCTCGCAGCGTGCGGCGAGACCGGCCGCCACCACGTTCTTGGCGACCCAGCGCATCGCGTACGCGGCGGAGCGGTCGACCTTGGACGGGTCCTTGCCGGAGAAGGCGCCGCCGCCGTGCCGGGCCATGCCGCCGTAGGTGTCGATGATGATCTTGCGGCCGGTCAAACCGGCGTCGCCCATCGGGCCGCCGATCTCGAAGCGGCCGGTCGGGTTCACCAGGAGGCGGTAGCCCTCGGTGTCCAGCTTGATGCCGTCCTCGACGAGCAGTCCGAGCACGTGCTCGACGACGAACTCGCGGATGTCGGGCGCGAGCAGCGAGTCCAGGTCGATGTCGGAGGCGTGCTGCGAGGAGACGACCACCGTGTCCAGCCGGACCGCCTTGTCACCGTCGTACTCGATGGTGACCTGGGTCTTGCCGTCGGGACGCAGGTAGGGGATGGTCCCGTTCTTGCGCACCTCGGACAGCCGGCGGGCGAGGCGGTGCGCGAGGTGGATCGGGAGCGGCATCAGCTCCGGGGTCTCGTCGCAGGCGTAGCCGAACATCAGGCCCTGGTCGCCCGCGCCCTGCTTGTCGAGCTCGTCCTCATCACCCTCGACCCGCTTCTCGTACGCGGTGTCGACGCCCTGCGCGATGTCCGGCGACTGCGAGCCGATCGACACCGAGACGCCGCAGGAAGCACCGTCGAAGCCCTTTTTGGAGGAGTCGTAACCGATCTCCAGAACCTTGTTGCGCACGAGGTTGGGAATGTCGGCGTAGGCCTTGGTGGTGACCTCGCCCGCGACATGCACCAGACCCGTGGTGATCAAGGTCTCGACGGCGACGCGCGAGGCGGGGTCCTCGCGCAGGAGCGCGTCGAGAATCGTGTCG
This sequence comes from Streptomyces sp. NPDC020884, assembly GCF_044333935.1. NCBI lineage: Bacteria > Bacillati > Actinomycetota > Actinomycetes > Kitasatosporales > Streptomycetaceae > Streptomyces > Streptomyces sp. NPDC020884. Next base: position 90,278 of record NZ_JBIRRY010000008.1, read on the forward strand.
CTGATCTGGTCAGCGATCTTGTCGGGGTGACCCTCGGTGACGGATTCCGAGGTGAAGAGACGGCGGGACACATCGCTCCCTGGGGTTGCAGCGGCTGCTGGCTGATCATGGGTGGCACGCCCGAGAGCTGCGCTCGGCCCGTACCGTCGGCCAGTTTATCGGTCGCATCCGGCAGCCGGGCCAGGTGTCTCGCCCTTTGGGAGGTTCGTGACGTGCGCCACTCGTTGTTCCAGTAGGACAATCCACCCTCCCCGGCCACCGTTTTGGGGCTTATGGGACGCTTTCGCTCGCCCGGAGGGTTGATTATGAAATCGGCTGGAACCTTCCTGAAACCAGATCCCAGACCGTGTCGGCAAGAGCTTCCTTGGGGCCGTACGGCACCGGCGTCTCCTGGCCGTCGGCGGCGAGGACGACCGCTTCGTTCTCCTCCGAGCCGAAGGTCTTGCGCTCCCCCACCTCGTTGACCACGAGGAGGTCGCAGCCCTTGCGGCGGAGCTTCGCACGGCCGTTGGCCAGCACGTCGTCGGTCTCCGCGGCGAATCCGACGACGATCTGGCCGGGCCGGGCGCGCTCGGCGGAGACCTCGGCGAGGATGTCGGGGTTGCGGACCAGGGTGAGAGCGGGCGCCTCCTGGCCGTCCTTCTTCTTGATCTTGCCCGAGGCGTACTCGGCAGGGCGGAAGTCGGCCACCGCGGCCGCCATCACCACGACGTCCGCGTCGGGGGCCGCCTTCAGCACCGCCTCGCGCAGCTGGACGGCCGTGCCGACCCGCAGGACGTCGGCCCCCGCCGGATCGGGCAGCCCGGTGTTGGCCTCGATCAGGGTGACCCGGGCGCCCCGGGCCACCGCGGTGCGCGCCAGCGCGTAACCCTGCTTGCCGGAGGAGCGGTTGCCCAGGAAGCGCACCGGGTCGAGCGGCTCGCGGGTGCCGCCCGCGCTGATCACCACATGGCGGCCCGCGAGGTCCGGCCCGGTGACACCGCGCGCCAGCACCCGACGGCAGACCTCGAAGATCTCGCCGGGATCGGGCAGCCGGCCCTTGCCGGTGTCGACGCCGGTGAGCCGCCCGACGGCGGGCTCGATGACGACCGCGCCCCGGCGGCGCAGCGTGGCGACGTTCTCCTGGGTGGCCGGGTGCTCCCACATCTCGGTGTGCATGGCCGGAGCGAAGACCACCGGACAGCGGGCGGTCAGGAGCGTGTTGGTGAGCAGGTCGTCGGCGAGCCCGTGGGCGGCCTTGGCCAGCATGTCCGCGGTGGCCGGGGCGACCACGACGAGATCGGCGCCCTGCCCGATCCGCACGTGCGGGACCTCGTGGACGTCCTCCCAGACCTCGTCGGACACGGGGTGGCCGGAGAGCGCCGACCAGGTGGCGGCCCCCACGAAGTGCAGCGACGCGGCGGTCGGGACGACCCGTACGTCGTGGCCGGACTCGGTCAGCCGGCGCAGCAGCTCGCACGCCTTGTAGGCGGCGATCCCCCCGCTGACCCCCAGGACGACCTTCGGCTTGTCCACTGCGTCTCCCCGCACTCGGCAACGTAAGGCAACGTATCCGTCCCATGCTGCCTCACCGCACCGAACGCGTTCATCCGGCCCCGGACACACCTCAGGCCCGGCGGACGGGCCGCCGGGCCTGGAGTGAAGGTGCTGCTGCGTTACTGCGCGGGGCCCTCGATGGCCTCGGAGGTCAGCAGGCCCGCGTTGATCTCGCGGAGCGCGATCGACAGCGGCTTCTCGTGCACATGGGTGTCGACGAGCGGACCGACGTACTCGAGGAGGCCCTCGCCGAGCTGCGAGTAGTACGCGTTGATCTGGCGGGCGCGCTTGGCCGCGTAGATCACCAGGCTGTACTTCGAGTCGGTGGCCTCGAGGAGCTCATCAATCGGCGGGTTGATGATGCCCTCGGGCGTGGTGATGGAAGAGGACACTCTCTGCCTTCCGAAGGGGGTAAAAGGTCAAAGATCAAAGAGATCTAAGCCTGAAGCATCAACGTTAGCAGCTCACGCGCCACGTCCTCGACGGAGGTGTTGACGAGCGTCGTATCGAACTCGGCCTCGGCAGCCAGTTCGATCTTGGCGGCGGCGAGCCGGCGCTCGATGACCTCGGGCGCCTCGGTGCCCCGGCCGGTGAGCCGGCGCACCAGCTCCTCCCAGCTCGGCGGCGCCAGGAAGACCAGGCGCGCGTCGGACATCGACTGGCGGACCAGCCGGGCGCCCTGGAGGTCGATCTCCAGCAGGACCGGCTCACCGGCCTCCAGGCGGTCCAGCACGGCGCGGCGCGGCGTGCCGTAGCGGTTGCCCGCGAACTCGGCCCACTCCAGCAGTTCACCGTTGGCGACGAGTTTGTCGAACTCCTCGTCGTCCACGAAGAAGTAGTGGACACCGTTGCGCTCCCCGGGGCGCGGCTTGCGTGTCGTCGCCGACACGGAGAGCCAGACCTCGGGGTGCACGGTGCGCATATGAGCGACGACCGTGCTCTTGCCGACGCCCGAAGGGCCGGAGAGCACGGTCAGCCGCGGACGTACGTCCGGGGGTACGGGGGACGTCCCCCGGGATGTTGCAGCCATGGGGCGATTATCCAGGTTCCCAGGAGTGCCTGAGAACGTCAGGCGGGGCTGCCGCCGAACTCACGCTCCAGGGATGCGATCTGATTGGAGCCAAGACCCCTGACCCGGCGGCTCTCGGAGATGCCGAGACGCTCCATGATCTGCTTGGCGCGGACCTTGCCGACGCCCGGCAGGGATTCCAGCAGTGCGGAGACCTTCATCTTCCCGATGACGTCGTTCTCCTGGCCCTGCTTGATGACCTCGTGGAGGGAGGCGCCGGAGTGCTTGAGTCGATTCTTGACCTCGGCCCGCTCCCGGCGAGCCGCGGCGGCCTTTTCGAGCGCGGCTGCGCGCTGTTCAGGGGTAAGGGGCGGAAGAGCCACGCCTACGTCACCTCGGATGTCGATCTGTCGGATACGGACCGGCGGGGAAGCTGGACGCCACCCACCAGGTGAGAGCCGAACACACTGTGCTCGGCCGCTCTTCGACGGAGACTAGCGGCAAGGGCCGCTGTAGTCAGCGAGAACAGACGAAAAGTCCTGGTCAGCTGTGGCCGACCAGGATTTTCGCGACATATCGACCAGGTTTCTCGTCAGTATTTCGTCAACACGCTGTAAACGTGTCAGGGTCAGCTGCCGGATACGGCGCCGCGGACCTCGTCCGCGAACCGTTCGGCGGCTTCGCGCAGCCCGGACACGTCCGGGCCGTGGCGCAGCACGCCCCGGCTCACGCTGGGCACCACGTTGCCCACCGCGTCGCCGAAGACCGCGGGAAGATCCGCCGGGGTCGCCCCCTGCGCGCCGATGCCGGGCGCCAGCAGCGGCCCGTTGATCGCCAGGTTCACTCCCGCGTCGCCCAGCGTCGCGCCGACCACCGCGCCGACCGAGCCGAGCGGGGTCGCGCCCTCGTTCTCCGCCGCCATGTGGTCGAGCATCAGCTGGGCGAGCGGGCGGCCGTCGGCGGCCGTGGCCCGCTGGACCTCGGCGCCCTCCGGGTTGGAGGTGAGGGCCAGGACGAAGACGCCCGCGCCGGAGACGGCGGCGGCGTCGAGCGCCGGGCGCAGCGAGCCGAAGCCGAGGTACGGGGAGACGGTGACCGCGTCGGAGAAGAGCGGGGAGTCCTGGTCCAGGAAGGTCGCCGCGTAGGCGCCCATGGTGGAGCCGATGTCGCCGCGCTTGGCGTCCATCAGGACGAGCGCGCCGGCGGCCCGCGCCTCCTCGACGGCCTTCTCCAGTACGGCGATGCCGCGCGAGCCGAACCGCTCGAAGAACGCCGACTGCGGCTTGAGGACGGCGACCCGGTCGGCCAGCGCCTCCACGACGGTCCGGGTGAAGCGCTCCAGGCCCGCGACGTCGTCGTTCAGGCCCCAGGAGGTGAGCAGCGAGGCGTGCGGGTCGATGCCGACGCAGAGCGGCCCACGGGTGTCCATGGCGTGGCGCAGTCGGGCGCCGAAGGGTTCGAGCGTCACAGGGCGGCCTTCTTCCGGGTCTCGGCGCCGACGGCCTCGGCGAGGGTGGCGTACGGGGAGGCGGCGAGCCGGGCGGCGAGGCCCCGGTGGATCGCACGGGCGTAGCAGGGACCTTCGTAGATGAAGGCGCTGTAGCCCTGGACGAGGGTGGCCCCGGCGAGGATCCGCTGCCAGGCGTCCTCGGCGTTCTCGATGCCCCCGACGCCGACCAGGGTGATCCGGTCCCCCACACGGGCGTACAGGCGGCTCAGGACCTCCAGCGAGCGTTCCGTGAGGGGCGCGCCGGACAGTCCGCCGACCTCCGCCACCAGGGCGGGGTCGGACTTCAGGCCCAGGCTCTCGCGGGCGATGGTGGTGTTGGTGGCGATGATGCCGTCCAGGCCGAGTTCCACGGCGAGGTCGGCGACCGCGTCGACGTCCTCGTCCGCGAGGTCCGGGGCGATCTTGACGAGCAGCGGGACGCGCCGGGTGGTGACGGTGCGGTCGGCGGCTTCGCGGACGGCGGTGAGCAGCGGGCGCAGCGACTCGGTGGCCTGAAGGTTGCGCAGGCCGGGGGTGTTGGGCGAGGAGACGTTGACGACCAGGTAGTCGGCGTGACCGGCGAGGGCCTCGGTGGACTTCACGTAGTCGGCGGCGGCCTCGGCCTCGGGCACGGCCTTGGTCTTGCCGATGTTGACGCCGACGGTGGTGCGGAAGACGGGACTGCGTGCGGCCAGGCGGGCGGCGACGGCGGCGGAGCCCTCGTTGTTGAAGCCCATGCGGTTGATCAGCGCGCGGTCCGCGACGAGCCGGAAGAGACGCTTCTTGGGGTTGCCGGGCTGCGGTTCGCCGGTGACGGTGCCGATCTCGATGTGGTCGAAGCCGAGCATCGCCATGCCGTCGATCGCGATGGCGTTCTTGTCGAAGCCGGCGGCGAGTCCGAAGGGGCCGTGCATCCGCAGGCCGAGGGCCTCGGTGCGCAGCTCCTTGAAGCGCGGGGCGAGGACGGCGGCGACGAAGGTGCGCAGGACGGGGACGCGGGCGGCGAGGCGGATCCAGCGGAAGGCGGCGTAGTGGGCCTGCTCGGGGTCCATGCGCTGGAAGACCAGCCGGAAGAAGAGCTTGTACATGAAGAGATGTCCTTGGTGCTCGGTGTGCTCGACAGGGCTCGCAAAGAGGGGGACACCGTTTGACGGTGTCCCCCTCTCCGGGCGGCTAGTCGCGCGCCGCGGTCAAGTGTTCCGCGTGTTCCTGGAGGGAACGGACGCCGACGTCGCCGTGGTTGAGGGCGTCGATGCCCTGGACGGCGGCGGCGAGCGCCTGGACCGTGGTCAGGCACGGTACGGAGCGGGCGACGGCCGCGGTGCGGATCTCGTAGCCGTCGAGCCGGCCGCCGGTGCCGTACGGCGTGTTGACGATGAGGTCGACCTCGCCGTCGTGGATGAGCTGCACGATCGTCTTCTCGCCGTTCGGGCCGGTGCCCTCGGACTGCTTGCGCACGATGGTGGCGTTGATGCCGTTGCGCTTGAGGACCTCGGCGGTGCCGGAGGTGGCCATCAGCTCGAAGCCGTGGGCGACCAGCTCGCGGGCCGGGAAGATCATCGAGCGCTTGTCCCGGTTGGCGACCGAGATGAACGCGCGGCCCCCGGTGGGCAGCGGGCCGTAGGCGCCCGCCTGGGACTTGGCGTACGCCGTGCCGAAGACCGAGTCGATGCCCATGACCTCGCCGGTGGAGCGCATCTCCGGGCCGAGGACCGTGTCGACGCCCCGGCCGTGGATGTCGCGGAATCGCGACCACGGCATCACGGCCTCCTTGACGGAGATCGGCGCGTCCAGCGGCAGGGTGCCGCCGTCGCCGGTCTTCGGCAGCAGGCCCTCCGCGCGCAGCTCGGCGATGGTCGCGCCCAGCGAGATGCGGGCGGCGGCCTTGGCGAGCGGGACCGCGGTCGCCTTCGAGGTGAAGGGGACCGTGCGGGAGGCGCGCGGGTTGGCTTCGAGGACGTAGAGGATGTCGCCGGAGAGCGCGAACTGGATGTTGATCAGTCCGAGCACGCCGACGCCCTTGGCGATGCCCTCGGTGGAGGCGCGCAGCCGCTTGATGTCGAAGCCGCCGAGCGTGATCGGGGGCAGGGCGCAGGCCGAGTCGCCGGAGTGGATGCCGGCCTCCTCGATGTGCTCCATGACGCCGCCGAGGTACAGCTCGGCGCCGTCGTAGAGGGCGTCCACGTCGATCTCGATGGCGTCGTCGAGGAAGCGGTCGACCAGGACCGGCCGGGTGGGGCTGATCTCGGTGGACTCGGCGATGTACGAGGCGAGGCGCGTCTCGTCGTACACGATCTCCATGCCGCGGCCGCCGAGGACGTAACTCGGCCGGACGAGGACGGGGTAGCCGATCTCGTCGGCGATGGCCTTGGCCTCGCCGAAGGTGGTGGCGGTGCCGTGCTTGGGCGCGGGCAGTCCGGCCTCGGCCAGGACCCGGCCGAAGGCGCCCCGGTCCTCGGCGGCGTGGATGGCCTCCGGGGAGGTGCCGACGACGGGCACGCCGTTGTCCTTGAGCGCCTGGGAGAGGCCGAGCGGGGTCTGGCCGCCGAGCTGCACGATGACACCGGCGATCGGGCCCGCCAGCGATTCGGCGTGCACGATCTCCAGGACGTCCTCCAGGGTGAGCGGCTCGAAGTAGAGCCGGTCGGAGGTGTCGTAGTCGGTGGAGACGGTCTCGGGGTTGCAGTTGACCATGACGGTCTCGTAGCCCGCGTCGCTCAGGGCGAAGGAGGCGTGCACGCAGGAGTAGTCGAACTCGATGCCCTGGCCGATGCGGTTGGGGCCCGAGCCGAGGATGATCACGGCCGGCTTGGTGCGGCTCGCGACCTCGCTCTCCTCGTCGTAGGAGGAGTAGAAGTACGGCGTGTTCGCGGCGAACTCGGCGGCGCACGTGTCAACGGTCTTGTAGACCGGCCGGATGCCCAGCGCGTGCCGGACCTCGCGGACGACGTCCTCGCGCAGCCCGCGGATCTCGCCGATCTGGGCGTCGGAGAAGCCGTGCCGCTTGGCCTCGGCGATCAGGTCGGCGTCCAGGCGCTCGGCGGAGGCCAGCTCGTCGGCGATCTCCTTGATCAGGAAGAGCTGGTCGACGAACCAGGGGTCGATCTTCGTGGCGTCGAAGACCTCCTCCTGGGTGGCTCCGGCCCGGATCGCCTGCATGACGGTGTTGATCCGGCCGTCGGTCGGGCGGACCGCTTCCGCGAGCAGCTCGTCCTTGTCGCCCGGCTCGCCGGTGAAGGCGAACTGCGAGCCCTTCTTCTCCAGCGAGCGCAGGGCCTTCTGGAGCGCCTCGGTGAAGTTCCGGCCGATCGCCATGGCCTCGCCCACCGACTTCATGGTGGTGGTGAGGGTGGAGTCGGCGGAGGGGAACTTCTCGAAGGCGAAGCGCGGGGCCTTGACGACGACGTAGTCGAGGGTCGGCTCGAAGGAGGCCGGCGTCTTCTCGGTGATGTCGTTGGGGATCTCGTCGAGGGTGTAGCCGACGGCCAGCTTGGCGGCGATCTTGGCGATCGGGAAGCCGGTGGCCTTGGAGGCGAGCGCCGAGGAGCGGGAGACGCGCGGGTTCATCTCGATGACGATGACCCGGCCGTCGACGGGGTCGATGGCGAACTGGATGTTGCAGCCGCCGGTGTCGACGCCGACCTCGCGGATGATCGCGATGCCGACGTCGCGCAGCCGCTGGTACTCGCGGTCGGTGAGCGTCATGGCCGGGGCGACGGTGATGGAGTCGCCGGTGTGGACGCCCATCGGGTCGAAGTTCTCGATGGAGCAGACGACCACGACGTTGTCGTTGCGGTCGCGCATCAGCTCCAGCTCGTACTCCTTCCAGCCGAGGATGGACTCCTCCAGGAGCACCTCGGTGGTCGGGGAGAGCGTGAGGCCCTGTCCGGCGATGCGGCGCAGCTCCTCCTCGTCGTGGGCGAAGCCGGAGCCGGCGCCGCCCATGGTGAAGGAGGGACGGACGACCACGGGGTAGCCGCCGAGGGTGTCGACGCCGGCGATGACGTCGTCCATGGTGTGGCAGATGACGGAGCGGGCGGACTCGCCGTATCCGATCTTCGCCTTGACGGCCTCGACGACGCCCTTGAAGAGGTCGCGGTCCTCGCCCTTGTTGATCGCCTCGACGTTGGCGCCGATGAGCTCGACGCCGTACTTCTCCAGGACGCCGTTGTCGTGCATCGAGATCGCGGTGTTCAGCGCCGTCTGGCCGCCGAGGGTGGGCAGGAGCGCGTCGGGGCGCTCCTTGGCGATGATCTTCTCGACGAACTCGGGGGTGATCGGCTCGACGTAGGTGGCGTCGGCGATCTCCGGGTCGGTCATGATCGTCGCCGGGTTGGAGTTCACCAGGATGACGCGCAGGCCCTCGGCCTTGAGGACGCGGCAGGCCTGGGTGCCGGAGTAGTCGAACTCGGCGGCCTGGCCGATGACGATCGGACCGGAGCCGATGACCAGGACGGACTGGATATCGGAGCGCTTAGGCACGCTGGCCCTCCATCAGGGTGGTGAAACGGTCGAAGAGGTACGCGGCGTCGTGCGGGCCGGCGGCCGCCTCGGGGTGGTACTGGACGCTGAAGGCGGGCCGGTCCAGAAGCTGGAGGCCCTCGACCACCTGGTCGTTCAGGCAGACGTGGGAGACCTCGGCGCGGCCGAACTCCGTGTCGGACACCCGGTCCAGCGGGGCGTCGACGGCGAAGCCGTGGTTGTGCGCGGTGACCTCGACCTTGCCGGTGGTGCGGTCCTGCACCGGCTGGTTGATGCCGCGGTGGCCGTACTTCAGCTTGTAGGTGCCGAAGCCGAGCGCGCGGCCGAGGATCTGGTTGCCGAAGCAGATACCGAAGAGCGGGGTGGAGCGCGTGAGGACGCCCCGCATGAGGGCGACCGGGTGGTCGGCGGTGGACGGGTCGCCGGGGCCGTTGGAGAAGAAGACGCCGTCCGGCTCCACCGCGTACACCTCCTCCAGGGTGGCGGTGGCGGGCAGCACGTGCACCTCGATGCCGCGTTCGGCCATCCGGTGCGGGGTCATGCCCTTGATGCCGAGGTCGATCGCGGCGACGGTGAACTTCTTCGTGCCGATCGCGGGGACGACGTAGGCCTCCTTGGTGGCGACCTCGGCGGAGAGGTCGGCGCCGGTCATCTCGGGGGCCTGGCGGACCCTGGCGAGCAGGGTGCCCTCGTCGGGGATCGCGTTGCCGGAGAAGATCCCGACGCGCATCGCGCCGCGCTCGCGCAGGTGGCGGGTGAGGGCACGGGTGTCGACGCCGCTGATGCCGACGACGCCCTGCGCCACCAGCTCCTCGTCCAGCGAGCGCCGGGAGCGCCAGTTGGAGGGCTTGCGGGCGGGGTCGCGGACGACGTAGCCGGAGACCCAGATGCGACCGGACTCGGGGTCCTCGTCGTTGACGCCGGTGTTGCCGACGTGCGGGGCCGTCATGACGACGACCTGGCGGTGGTACGAGGGGTCGGTCAGCGTTTCCTGGTAGCCGGTCATGCCGGTGGAGAACACCGCTTCGCCGAAGGTCTCCCCCACGGCCCCGTAGGCGCGGCCGCGGAAGGCGCGACCGTCCTCCAGGACGAGTACGGCGGGGGTCTGGTCCCCCCGGGTGGAGATCGTCATCGTGCGGTGCCTTCCGTAGGGGTGCTGGTGAGTTCCGTGGCGGCCGGGCCACCGGTGAGCCGGTTGACGGCGTCGACCCAGGCCCGGTGCTCGGCGGCGCGGTCGGAGCGGAAGCCGGAGTCGATCAGCGTCTCGCCGTGCGCCCAGGTGATGATCAGGAGGCCGCCCTCGGGGAGGACCTTGCCCGCGAGCGCCTTGTCGAGACGGGCCTCGCGCAGGGCCTCGGCCGGGACGAAGAAGTCGCTCGCGCCGGGGCGTACGACGTCCAGGCCGCGGGCGGTGAGCCTGAGCTCGGTACGGCTGCGGGTGCCCAGGCCGTGCGCGACGATCCGGTCGAGCCACTGCCCGGCGGTGGTGGAGGCGTGGTAGCGCCCCGCCAGCGTCAGCAGCGTCTCGTCGTCGGCGAAGCCCTCGGGGGTGGCCGGGAGCTCCGGCATGCCGGACTGGAGGCTGCCGCGCCACTTCCAGCCCTGGCGCATCAGCCAGTAGACGAGGGCGATGAAGACGAGCAGGCCGACCACCCAGGCGATGCGGGCGGCCCAGTCCGTCACTTCCGCCGACTTCTGCTCGGCGGCCAGGTGGTACAGGGGGGTCAGAGTTGTCACGCGAGCTTCCCGTCGACGACCGTGGCACGGCCCCGCAGGAAGGTATGGGTGACGCGGCCCGGCAGCTCACGGCCCTCGTAGGGGGTGTTGCGGCTGCGGGACGCGAAGCCCGCGGGGTCCACGGCTCCACGGTATGCCGGATCGACCAGGGTGAGGTTGGCGGGCTCACCCGCCGAGACGGGGCGGCCGTGTCCTTCGAGCCGGCCGATGGCCGCGGGGCGGAAGGACATCCGGTCCGCGACGCCCGCCCAGTCCATCAGGCCGGTGTCCACCATCGTCTGCTGGACGACCGAGAGCGCGGTCTCCAGGCCCACCATTCCCATGGCGGCCGCGGCCCACTCGCAGTCCTTGTCCTCGTGCGGGTGCGGGGCGTGGTCGGTGGCGACGCAGTCGATCGTGCCGTCGGCGAGCGCCTCGCGCAGGGCCAGGACGTCGGCCTCGGTGCGCAGCGGCGGGTTCACCTTGTAGACCGGGTTGTAGGTGCGCACCAGCTCGTCGGTGAGCAGGAGGTGGTGCGGGGTGACCTCGGCGGTGACGTTCCAGCCCTTGGACTTGGCCCAGCGGACGATCTCCACGGAGCCGGCGGTGGAGAGGTGGCAGATGTGGACGCGGGAGTCGACGTGGGCGGCGAGGAGGACGTCGCGGGCGATGATCGACTCCTCGGCGACGGCGGGCCAGCCGCCGAGTCCCAGCTCGGCCGAGACGATGCCCTCGTTCATCTGGGCGCCCTCGGTGAGCCGGGGCTCCTGGGCGTGCTGGGCGACGACGCCGTCGAAGGCCTTCACGTACTCCAGGGCGCGGCGCATGATCACCGCGTCGTCGACGCACTTGCCGTCGTCGGAGAAGACCTTCACCCCGGCGGCGGAGTCGTGCATCGCGCCGAGCTCGGCGAGCTGCTTGCCCTCCAGACCGACGGTGACCGCGCCGACGGGCTGCACGTCGCAGTAACCGGACTCCCGGCCGAGCCGCCAGACCTGCTCGACGACGCCGGCGGTGTCGGCGACCGGGAAGGTGTTGGCCATGGCGTGGACGGCGGTGAAGCCGCCGACGGCCGCGGCCCTGGTGCCGGTGAGAACGGTCTCGGAGTCCTCACGGCCGGGCTCGCGCAGATGGGTGTGCAGGTCGACCAGGCCGGGCAGCAGGATCTGTCCCTCGGCCTCGATCACGGTGGCGCCGGCGGCGTCGATGGAGGCGGCCACCTCAGTGACGGTCTCGCCGTCGATCAGGACGTCCCCGGGCTCGCCGCCGAGGATCCGCGCACCGCGAATAACGATCTTGCTCATGGTTACTTGTTCTCCTCGGTACGGGCGGGGGCGGCGGACAGTGCGGTGTCGGAGCCGCCGAGCAGCAGGTAGAGCACGGCCATGCGGATGGAGACGCCGTTGGCGACCTGCTCGACGACCGTGCAGCGGTCGGAGTCGGCCACCTCGGCGGTGATCTCCATGCCGCGGACCATCGGGCCGGGGTGCATGACGATGGCGTGCTCGGGCATCTTCGCCATCCGCTCGCCGTCCAGGCCGTAGCGGCGGGAGTATTCGCGCTCGGTGGGGAAATAGGCGGCGTTCATCCGTTCGCGCTGCACACGCAGCATCATCACCGCATCGGACTTCGCCAGCACGTTGTCGAGGCTGTAGCTGACGTCGCAGGGCCACTTCTCGACGCCCACGGGGACGAGGGTGGGCGGGGCCACCAGAGTGACGTGCGCGCCGAGCGTCGTCAGCAGGTGGACGTTGGAGCGGGCGACGCGGCTGTGCAGGATGTCGCCGACGATCGTGATGCGGCGGCCGTCCAGGTCGCGGCCGAGCCCGGTGTCGGCGCCGACGAGCCGGCGGCGCATGGTGAAGGCGTCCAGCAGGGCCTGGGTGGGGTGCTCGTGGGTGCCGTCCCCGGCGTTGACCACAGCTCCGTCGATCCAGCCGGAGGTGGCGAGCCGGTAGGGGGCGCCGGAGGCGCCGTGCCGGATGACGACGGCGTCGGCGCCCATCGCCTCCAGGGTCAGCGCGGTGTCCTTCAGGGACTCGCCCTTGGAGACGGACGATCCCTTGGCGGAGAAGTTGATGACGTCGGCGGACAGCCGCTTGGCGGCCGCCTCGAAGGAGATGCGGGTGCGGGTCGAGTCCTCGAAGAAGAGGTTGACGACGGTGCGGCCGCGCAGGGTGGGGAGCTTCTTGATCGGCCGGTCCGCGACCCGGGCCATCTCCTCGGCGGTGTCGAGGATCAGGACGGCGTCGTCGCGGGTGAGGTCGGCGGCCGAGATGAGGTGACGCTTCATCTGGGGGGTCTCCGGGGGGCTGGAGGGAGTTTCAGGCATGCGGGCGCGCAGGAAGCCGCCGTACGGCCCCGGAAGGACGTACGGGAGCGCTCGGGCTACTGCGTGTCCGCGGGGGCGGCCTGCTTGACGCCGAGCAGCACGGCGTCGCGGCCGTCCTCCTCGGTGAGCTGGACCTTGACCGTCTCCCGCAGCGACGTGGGGAGGTTCTTGCCGACGTAGTCCGCGCGGATCGGGAGTTCCCGGTGGCCGCGGTCGACGAGGACCGCGAGCTGCACCGCGCGCGGGCGGCCGATGTCGCCGAGCGCGTCGAGGGCGGCGCGGATCGTGCGGCCGGAGAAGAGCACGTCGTCGACCAGGACGACCAGGCTGCCCTCGATCCCCTCGCCGGGGATGTCGGTGCGGGCCAGGGCGCGCGCCGGGCGCATCCGCAGGTCGTCGCGGTACATGGTGATGTCGAGCGATCCGACCGGTGTCTTCCGGCCGGTGATCTCCTCGAGTTTGTCGGCGAGACGGCGGGCGAGGAAGACGCCCCGCGTCGGGATGCCGAGCAGCACCACGTCGTCGGCGCCCTTGGCGCGTTCGACGATCTCGTGGGCGATACGGGTCAGAACACGGGCGATGTCGGGGGCCTCGAGAACGGGGCGCGCCGCGTTGCCGGTGTCGTCGTGCTGTGCGTCCATAAGAAACGGACCTCCTTCTCCGCCTCACGGGACGGATCGTTAAAGGACGTCGAAATTGCGTCATCCACGCTACCAGGGCTTGCGCTCGGCCCTGGCCCCGCCCCAGGGAGGTGCCGGTCCGGACCATTCGGCTTGACGCATCCAAGTAACGCTGCGTAACCTCACAGTGAGTTACCAGCCACGCGGCGGAGCCGCACACTGTTCCAGCGTCCGGGGAGCCATATGTCCAGCGAATACGCAAAACAGCTCGGGGCCAAACTCCGTGCCATCCGCACCCAGCAGGGCCTTTCCCTCCACGGCGTGGAGGAGAAGTCCCAGGGTCGCTGGAAGGCCGTCGTGGTCGGTTCGTACGAGCGCGGCGACCGTGCCGTGACCGTACAGCGCCTCGCCGAGCTGGCGGACTTCTACGGGGTTCCGGTGCAGGAGCTGCTGCCCGGCACGACGCCCGGCGGGGCCGCCGAGCCGCCGCCGAAGCTCGTCCTGGACCTGGAGCGCCTCGCCCACGTCCCGCCGGAGAAGGCCGGTCCGCTGCAGCGCTACGCGGCGACGATCCAGAGCCAGCGCGGTGACTACAACGGCAAGGTGCTCTCGATCCGCCAGGACGACCTGCGCACGCTCGCCGTGATCTACGACCAGTCGCCGTCCGTGCTCACGGAGCAGCTCATCAGCTGGGGCGTGCTGGACGCGGACGCGCGCCGCGCGGTCGCCCACGACGAGGGCTGAGCGAGCGGGGCAGGGCCCCACAGCAGAAACGTGCCGCCGGGCGGGCGGGGACCCTCGGGTCCCCGCCCGCCCGGCTTTGTCCGTGCCCGCGCGGGGGCCCGGCGGCGCTCCCGGGTACGCCGAAGGGCCCACGGTCGGCTGACCGTGGGCCCTTCGTGGCGCGTGCGACCGAACCGTCGCGGCTAGGGGCTACTGCTCCCGGCGGAGGTTCGGCTTCAGGTCCTTGAAACGGGCCAGCATGCCGTTCACGAAGGACGGGGAGTCGTCGGTGGAGAACTCCTTGGCGAGCTGGACGGCCTCGTCGATGACCACGGCGTCCGGGGTCTCGTCCATCCAGATCAGCTCGTACGCACCGAGCCGCAGGATGCTCCGGTCGACGACCGGCATGCGGTCGATCTCCCAGTCCACGGCGTAGGTGACGATGAGGTCGTCGATCCGGTCCGCGTACTGCGCGTACCCCTCGACGAGCTCCATCGTGAATTCGCCGACCGGCGGCTGACGGTCGTCGGTCCGCGAGAGCCGAACCCAGTCCGCGAGGACGCTCTGCACGGACTCACCGCGCTGGTCGGCCTCGAAGAGGATCTGGAAGGCGCGCTTGCGGGCCTTGTTCCGGGCAGCCACGGTTAGCCGTTCACCCGGCCGAGGTAGCCGCCCGTGCGGGTGTCGACCTTGATCTTCTCGCCGGTGGAGATGAAGAGCGGCACGCCGATCTCGTAACCGGTCTCCAGGGTGGCGGGCTTGGAGCCGCCGGTGGAGCGGTCGCCCTGGACGCCCGGGTCGGTGTGCTGGATCGTCAGCTCGACCGCGGCGGGCAGCTCGACGTAGAGCACCTCGCCCTCGTGCTGGGCGACGGAGGCGGTGAAGCCCTCGATCAGGAAGTTGGCGGCGTCGCCGACAGCCTTGCGGTCGACCATGAGCTGGTCATACGTGTTCATGTCCATGAAGACGAAGTACTCGCCGTCCATGTACGAGAACTGCATGTCACGGCGGTCGATGGTGGCCGTCTCGACCTTCACGCCGGCGTTGAACGTCTTGTCGACGACCTTGCCGGAGAGCACGTTCTTGAGCTTGGTGCGCACGAAGGCGGGGCCCTTGCCGGGCTTGACGTGCTGGAACTCGACGACGGACCAGAGCTGGCCTCCGTCGAGCTTGAGCACCAGGCCGTTCTTGAGGTCGTTCGTGGAAGCCACGGTTGCGGAATCTCCTGGACTGAAGCTGGTGGAACGACCGAGGATGCGCGCTAGAGCGCGAGCAGCTCCTTGGTCGTCATGGTGAGTAGCTCGGGTCCGCCGTCCGCCTCGGGGCGCACGACGAGCGTGTCATCGATCCGGACACCGCCCCGGCCCGGGAGGTGGACCCCCGGTTCGACGGTGACCGGCACACAAGCGTCCAGTTTACCCATGGCTGTCGGTGCCAGTTGCGGGTCCTCCTCGATTTCGAGCCCCACACCGTGCCCGGTCCTCGGCTGGAGGCCCTCGCCATGCCCCGCGGACTCCAGCGGATGCCGGGCCGCACGATCCACGTCCCGGTAGGCGACCCCCGGCGCCAGGGCTTCCCGGCCGGCCCGCTGAGCGGCGAAAACGAGGTCGTAGAGCTCGATCTGCCACTCGGCGGGGGCGGTCCCGATGACGAAGGTCCGGCCGATCTCGCAGCGGTAGCCGTGATAGCTCGCGCCCAGGCGGACGGAGAGGAAATCCCCCTCCTCCACCCTGCGGTCCGAGGGCCGGTGGCGTCCCTGGCCGGAGTTGGGACCGGTGGCCACGGAGGTGGCGAAGGCGGGGCCGTCCGCCCCGTGGTCGACCAGGCGGCGCTCCAGTTCCAGGGCGAGGTGCCGCTCGGTGCGGCCGACCAGGATCGATTCGAGGAGTTCGCCGAGGGCCTGGTCGGTGATCTCGGCGGCGATCCGGAGGCAGCCGATCTCCTCCTCGTCCTTGACGATGCGCTGCTGCTCCACGGTGAAGCCCAGATCGGCCAGCTGGAGGCGCGGGGCGGCCTTCCCCATGGCGCGGTGCCGGGCCACGGTCAGATCGTGCTCCTCGACGGCGAGCGAGCCCGCGCCCGACGAGGCGGCGAGGCCCGCGGCGGTGACCACCGGGTCGCCGTCCGGGACGGGCAGGAGGTCGATCCGGAGCGCCTCGTCGGGCCGCCCGTGGGCGGGTTCGCCGGTCGGGGCGCGGGGGCAGAGCAGAACGTCCTCGCCGGGGCCGAGCAACAGCACGGCGCCTGGGGGCGCTCCGCCCGCGAGATAGCGGACGTTGGCGGGGCGGGAGACCAGGGCGGCCGCGGAACCCGCGGCGGCGCACCGGTCGCGGAGCAGCCCGCGTCGGACGGCGTGCACCTCTGACATGGTTCGAGCGTACGAGCGAGGGCGGCGGCCCGCCCGGCCGGCGCATCCGACCGGGGGGGGGGCGGGCGCACCTCTCCCGGGGCGGCTACCAGGCGGGCGGGCTCGCGATCGAGCGGGCCAGCACGTCGTCCAGGACCCGGGCGGTGGTCTCGACGTCGTACGTGGAGTTGTCGATGATCGGGAGGCCGGAGCCGTACCAGCCGGCCATCCGGCCGTGGATGCGGGCGACCTCCTCGTCGGAGAGCCTGCGGTTGCCGCTGCGGGCGGCGTTGCGCTCCAGGACGATCTCCAGGCCGGGCAGCAGGACGACGGGCAGCAGCCCGGGACCCACATGGCGCTTCCAGCCGCCGAGGCCGACGACCGGGCGGTCGGGGAAGACCGCGTCGTCGAGGATGCAGGAGATGCCGTTGGCGAGGAAGTTGCGGGCGGCGAAGCCGCAGGTCCGGCGGGCCAGGCGGTACTGGGCCTCGGAGTGGTCGTTCCAGCCGGCCTGCGGGTCGGCGAAGCCGGAACGGACCCATTCGCGGACGTCGTCGAGGGAGACATGGGCGGTCGGCACCCGGCGGCGGGCGGCCCAGAGTTTGGCGACGGTGGTTTTGCCCGCCCCGGCCGGGCCGATGAGCAGCACGGCGAGCGTCGCACCGCCGGTGCCTGCCTCCGCGGGGGGTACGGGCAGCGGAACGGGGCCGCCCGGGGGCAGCTGGATGTGCCCGGTGTGCCCGGCGGCCTCCCTGGCGGGGGGTGTGGGGCCGGTGCCGCTCCAGCTGTGCTGCGGGGCTTGACCAGGAGCCGGAGGAGGCGGCGCCTGCCCGGGAGCCGAGGGCGGCGGGCCCTGGCCCGGAGCCGGAGGAGGCGGACCCTGGCCGGGAGCCGGGGGCGGCGGAGGTATCGGGGGCGGGCCGGGGTGACCGGGGTGCTGGGCCTGGTACGGCCGGCCGACGTGCCCGATGCCGGGTCCGTGGGGCGGCGGCAGCGGGGCCCCCACTGCGTGCTGCATCCGGTGCCACTCCGTCTCGTAACTGCAACTGACGCTGATGGGACGGCCACCGTACCCTCCCGGGCCGTCCCGGGGTGAACGGCCCGGGAGGGTGCGACGTGCCCGTCGGCCACGCGGAGGGCGGACGGGAATCGCGTCGGTGTCGGTCCTTCAGTCGGTCGTTTCGTCGGCCAGGGCGCGCAGCGCGAGCCGGTAGGAGCCGATGCCGAACCCGGCCACCGTGCCCGTGGCCACCGCGGCGACCACGGAGGTGTGCCGGAACTCCTCGCGGGTGTACGGGTTGGAGATGTGCACCTCGATCAGCGGGGCGGTGCGCTGGGCGGCCGCGTCCCGCATGCCGTACGAGTAGTGCGTGAAGGCGCCCGGGTTGAGAACGACCGGAATCGATCCGTCCGCCGCCTCGTGGAGCCAGCGGATCAGCTCGCCCTCGTCGTTGGTCTCCCGCACCTCGACGGCGAAGCCGAGCTCCTTGCCGAGGTTCGTGCAGGCGTCGACGAGTCCGGCGTAGGAAGTGGCCCCGTAGACGTCGGGCTCGCGCGAGCCGAGCCGGCCGAGGTTGGGGCCGTTCAGGACGAAGACCCTCCGGGTCACGCGGAGACCTCCCCGTAGGCGGCGAGCAGCACGGCCGGGTCGGGGCCCTCCAGGACGGTGGGCCGCCCGATGCCGTCCAGGACGATGAAGCGCAGCAGGTCGCCGCGCGACTTCTTGTCGACCTTCATGTTCTCCAGCAGCTTGGGCCACTGGTCGCCGCGGTAGGCGAGCGGCAGGCCCACCGACTCCAGGACCGTGCGGTGCCGGTCGGCGGTGGCGTCGTCGAGACGTCCGGCGAGCCGGCCCAGCTCGGCGGCGAAGACCATGCCGATGGAGACGGCCGCGCCGTGGCGCCACTTGTAGCGCTCGTTCTTCTCGATGGCGTGGGCCAGGGTGTGGCCGTAGTTGAGGATCTCGCGGAGTCCGGACTCCTTGAGGTCGCTGGAGACGACCTCGGCCTTGACCCGGATGGACCGCTCGATCAGCTCGGCGGTGTGCGGCCCGGCCGGGGTGCGCGCGCCCTCGGGGTCGGCCTCGACCAGGTCGAGGATGACCGGGTCGGCGATGAAGCCGGCCTTGATGATCTCGGCCATGCCGGAGACGTAGTCGTTGACCGGCAGCGAGTCGAGCGCGGCGAGGTCGCAGAGGACTCCGGCGGGCGGGTGGAAGGCGCCGACGAGGTTCTTGCCCTCGGCGGTGTTGATGCCGGTCTTGCCGCCGACGGCCGCGTCGACCATGCCGAGCACGGTGGTGGGGATCGCGATCCAGCGCACCCCGCGCAGCCAGCTGGCGGCGACGAACCCGGCGACGTCCGTGGTGGCGCCGCCGCCGATGCCGATGATGACGTCGGTGCGGGTGAAGCCGGTCTGGCCGAGCGCCTTCCAGCAGTAGGCGGCGACCTCGACGGTCTTGGCCTCCTCGGCGTTCGGCAGCTGGATCGCGATGGCCTCGTAGCCCTGGGCCGCGAGGTCCTCGCGGACCGTCTCACCGGTCTCGGCGAGGGCTTCGGGGTGCAGCACGGCGACCCGCCGGGCGCGGTCGCCGATCAGCTGGGGCAACTCGCCCAGGAGCTGGTGGCCGACGAGGACCTCGTACGGGTCGGAGCCCGCGGAGCCTGCGACCTGGATGCGGGTGGGTCCCTGCTGCGTCATGCCGGTGCTCTCCAAGCCGGGGGCCGCTGCGCCCTCCGGCAGTTCCAGTGCGTCGATGATCGCCTGGGCGACCTCTTCGGGGGTGTTCTCGTCGGTGGCGACGACCGTGCGGGCGACCTCTTCGTAGAGGTGGCGGCGGGCGTCCATCAGCTCGCGCCACTGCCGGCGCGGGTTGACCGCGAGCAGCGGGCGCGCTGCGCCCAGGCCGACGCGGCGGACGGCCTCGTCCACGTCCATGGAGAGGTAGACGACCGGGCGGCCGGCCAGCAGCTCCCTGGTCGCCCGGTCCAGGACGGCTCCGCCGCCGAGGGAGAGGACCCCCGGGTGCCCGGCGACGGCCGCCTCGACGGCCCGGCGCTCCAGGGCGCGGAAGTGCTCCTCGCCCTCGTCGTAGAAGATCTCCGCGATCGGCTTGCCGGCCTCGGCCACCACGTCGGCGTCGGTGTCCCGGTAGGTGGCGCCGAGCCGTTGGGCGAGCAGCTCGCCGACGGTGGACTTGCCGACGCCCATCGGGCCGACGAGGACGACCAGGGGGCCGCTCATCGGATCTGGAGGTGGTCGAGGTACGACTGGACGTTGCGGTGGGTCTCGGGGACGCTGTCGCCGCCGAACTTCTCCGCGACCGCGTCGGCCAGGACGAGGGCGGCCATCGCCTCCGCGACGATGCCCGCGGCCGGGACGGCGCAGACGTCGGAGCGCTGGTGGTGGGCCTTGGTGGCCTCGCCGGTGACGACGTCCACGGTGGCCAGGGCGCGCGGCACGGTCGCGATGGGCTTCATCGCGGCACGGACCCGCAGCAGCTCACCGGTGGTCAGACCGCCCTCGGTGCCGCCGGAGCGGCCGGAGGTGCGCCGGATGCCCTCGTCGGTGGCGACGATCTCGTCGTGCGCCTTCGAGCCGGGGACCCGGGCCAGGTCGAAGCCGTCGCCGACCTCGACGCCCTTGATGGCCTGGATGCCCATGAGCGCGGCGGCGAGCCGGGCGTCCAGGCGTCGGTCCCAGTGCACGTGCGAGCCGAGCCCGACGGGCACGCCGTACGCCAGCACCTCGACGACTCCGCCGAGGGTGTCGCCGTCCTTGTGGGCCTGGTCGATCTCGGCCACCATCGCCTTGGAGGCGTCGGCGTCCAGGCAGCGGACCGGGTCGGCGTCCAGCTTCTCCACATCGGCGGGGACCGGGTACACCCCGTACGGCGCCTTCGCGGCGGCCAGCTCCACGACATGGCTGACGATCTCGATGCCCGCGGTCTCCTTGAGGTAGGAGCGGGCGACGGCCCCGAGGGCGACGCGCGCGGCGGTCTCCCGGGCGCTGGCGCGCTCCAGGACCGGCCGGGCCTCGTCGAAGCCGTACTTCTGCATACCCGCGAGGTCGGCGTGGCCGGGGCGGGGGCGGGTCAGCGGGGCGTTGCGGGCGAGCTTCGCCAGCTCGTCGGGGTCGACCGGGTCGGCCGACATGACCTGCTCCCACTTGGGCCACTCGGTGTTGCCGACCATGACGGCGACCGGGGAGCCCATGGTGAGGCCGTGGCGTACGCCGCCGAGGAAGGTGACCTCGTCCTGCTCGAACTTCATCCGCGCGCCGCGGCCGTAGCCGAGCCGTCGCCGGGCCAGCGCCTCCGCCACCATCCCGGTGGTGATCGGGACACCGGCGGGAAGTCCCTCCAGCGTCGCCACCAGTGCGGGGCCGTGCGACTCGCCCGCGGTCAGCCAGCGCAACCTGCTCAACGGTGCTCCTCATGCTCGCGCCTGAAATCCAGCGGCGCGACCGGGTGCGCGGCCCTGGCCCGCCGCCTCTGATCCTCCCATGACCGGGGGCTCCGTCCGGCCGCCGGTCCAGCAGACGGACGGGCGGGGGACGCCGGCCGCCCGGTCAGCGGGCCGCGAGCGCGGCTTCGCCGGCCCGGCGCATGGCGGCGAGCGGAGCGGGAATCGCCCCGGTCATCTGCTCGACCTGGAGCAGGGCCTGGTGCACGAGGAGGTCGAGTCCGCCGACCACGGACCCGCCGTGCGCCGACCAGGCGGCGGCGAGCGCGGTGGGCCACGGCTCGTACAGCACGTCGAAGAGGATGCCCGGGGTTCCCGCCACGGACCCGGTCAGGGCGTCGGTGACGCCCGCCGGGGTGGTGGCGATGACCAGCGGCGCGCTCAGGGCACGGGCCGCGTCGGCCCAGTCGGCGATGACGACGTCGACCCCGAGCCGCTCCCCCCAGCCGCGCATCTCGGCCGCGCGTTCGGGGCCGCGCACATAGGCGGTGACCGGTCCGGCGCAGACAGCGGCGAGCGCGGCGAGCGCGGAGGAGGCGGTGGCCCCGGCGCCGAGGACGGCGGCGGATTCGACCTTGTCGACGCCGCGTTCGCGCAGGGCGGCGATCATGCCGGGGATGTCGGTGTTGTCACCGGTCCGGCGGCCGTCCCGGCTGAACACGACCGTGTTGACGGCCTCCACGGAGGCGGCCGTCGCGCTGATCTCATCCAGCAGCGGGATGATCGCCCGCTTGAGCGGCATGGTCAGCGACAGCCCGGCCCAGGAGGCGTCCAGCCCTTCGACGAAGCCGGGCAGCGCCGCCTCGTCGACCTCGAACCGGTCGTAGGACCAGTGGCCGAGGCCGAGCTCGGCGTACGCGGCCCGGTGCAGGACCGGGGAGAGGGAGTGGGCGATGGGCGAGCCGAGGACGGCGGCCCGGCGTGGCTCGCTCACTGGCCGGATTTCCCTTCTTCGTACTTCCGGCGGTTCTTCTCGTGCTCTTCGTTGGTCTCGGCGAAGACGGTCTTGTCCTCGCTGATCGAGACGAAGTAGTACCAGGGGCCCGGCGTGGGGTTCATCGCCGAATGCATGGCGTCCGCACCGGGATTGCTGATGGGGCCGGAAGGAAGGCCGATGACCTTGTAGGTGTTGTACGGGTCGTCGATCTTCCGGAGCTCGTCGACAGCGCCGACGTCCAGTGTGCTCTGGCCCTTGATGTAGTTGACCGTGGAGTCGAATTCCAGCCGGCCGACCGTCTCCATGTTGCCCGGCTTGAGACGGTTGTAGACGACCCGCGAGACCTTGTCGAAGTCGTGCTTGTACTTGCCCTCGACCTGCACGAGGCTCGCGACGGTGACGAGCTCCCACGGGCTCTTGAGGCCGAGCTTCTTCGCCCCGGCCACCAGGTCGAGCTTGTCGTACTCCTTGTTCGCCCGCGTGACCATCCGCTTCAGCGCGTCCTCGGGCTTCGATCCCTTGGAGACCGGATAGGCGGCCGGATACAGGAACCCTTCCAGCGGGTCCTTCACATCGGGGTTGTCGTCGGCCCAGTCGGGCAGTCCCAGGCTTTCCGCCTTGGTCTTGGCGATGCCGGCCGTCGTGCCTTCCTTGAGCTGAAGCCGCTTGTCGATCATCTTGTAGACGGTGACGTTGCGGGTTCCCTCGGGGATCACGAACGCGTTCTGGCTCTTCGGATCGAGCATCAGCTCGATCGCGCTGGACGCCGACATCTCCTTGTTCAGGAGGTAGACGCCGGCCTGGAGCGACTTGCCCTTGGGATTGCCGTTCTGCGCCGCGACGAAGGCGTCGGAGGACTTGATGACGCCCTTCTTGCGCAGGATGTTCGCGATGTCGTAGCCGAGCGCGCCTTCGGGAATCTCGACCTCGACCTGCTCGCCGGTGCCCTCCCCCGCGTAGTCGGCCGGGGCGCCGAACTGCTTCTTCCAGAAGGTGTAGCCGACGTAGGAGACGCCGCCGAGGCCGCCGACCAGGACGACGGAGACCACCAGGCAGGCACAGCCGCTGCGGCTCTTCTTCTTGCCCTTGCCGCCCCGGCGGTCGCTGCCGCCGCGGTCGCGGCGCGAGGCGCGCGACCCGTCGTCGCCCGGGTCATCGTCGTCGTCACGCGGCTCACGGCCGGCCGGTTCGTCCGCGCCGGTGAAGAAAGGATGCGTCTCTTCGTGCGGCGCGTCCGGATCCCAGTCCGTCGACGACGACGACGGCGGCTGCTGCTGTTGCTGCTGCTGGTCGGCTGCGGCGTCGCGGCGGCCCGGGGGCTGCGGCGGAGGGTAGGCCTCGGGGGTGCCGTAGTAGTCCTGCGAGGCGTCGTAGCCGCCGGGCTGCTGGGCGTACGGGTCCTGGGGCTCGGCCCCGTACGGCATGGCGGCCTGCTGTCCGGTGTCCCAGCCGCCGTTGTACTGCGGCTGGGCGTACGGGTCCTGCTGGGGCGTGCCGTACTGCTGCTGGTTCTGCGGCTGCTGTCCGTACTGCTGGTGCTGGTCGTACGGCTGCTGCTGCGGGTACTGCTGATGGTTCTGGCCCTGCTGCTGCGGGTACTGCTGGGGATTCTGGTGCTGCTGGGGGTTCTGGTGCTGCTGGGTGTACGGGTCCTGCGGATAGGACTGCTGCTGGTCGCCGTACTGGCCCTGGCCGTGGGCGGCCTGCTGGCCTCCCCATCCCTGGTCCCCGTACAAGGGGTCCTCGGGATGCCACGGTTCGGAGCCGGGGCCCCGGCCATACTCAGTCATCGATCCCCTAGAGCCGCGAGACGACGTTCCGTCTCTTCGCTTCGCTGTGCGGTGTTTGTTCGAACACCGCCGCATCGCGCGGAACGTTACCGTATCGCGATCAGACAACCACTTCGACGCCCTCGCCCGGGGGATTGCCTGACGCCCGTTCGGACTCCAGAGCGTTCTGAAGGATCACCACAGCGGCAGCCTGGTCGATGACAGATCGGCCCTTCTTGGACTTCACGCCCGAGGCGCGCAGTCCCTGAGTGGCCGTCACTGTGGTCATCCTCTCGTCGACCAGCCGCACCGGGACGGGCGCGATCGACCGGGCGAATGCCTGGGCGAACTCCCGGACCTTGGCGGCCGCGGGGCCCTCGCCGCCGCCGAGGGAACGCGGCAGTCCGAGGATGACCTCGATCGGTTCGTACTCGTCCACGATCTGGCGGAGCCGCCGGTGGGCGGCCGGGACATCGCGTCCCGGCACGGTCTCCACCGGCGTGGCCAGGATCCCGTCGGGGTCGCACGAGGCGACGCCGATCCGGGCGTCACCGACGTCGACGGCGAGCCGTCGGCCCCGGCGCATCCCCGGCGTCGTGCTCGTCACGCCGTCTCGGTGACGAGGCGCTCGACCGCGGCGACGGCGTCGCCGATGGCGGCCGGGTTCGTGCCGCCGCCCTGGGCGACGTCCGGCTTGCCGCCGCCACCGCCGCCGAGGGTCTTGGCCGCGGTGCGCACGAGGTCACCGGCCTTGAGACCGCGCTCACGGGCGGCCTCGTTGGTGGCGATGACGGTGAGCGGGCGTCCGTTGGCCGTGGTGAACAGGGCCACGACGGCCGGCCGGCCGCCCTGGATGCGTCCGCGCACGTCCAGGACCAGCTTGCGCAGGTCGTCGGCGGAGGTGCCGTCAGGGACCTGGCCGGTGACCAGGGCGGTGCCGCGGACGTCCTTGGCGGACTCGACGAGTCCGGCAGCGGCTTGGAGGACCTTCTCCGCGCGGAACTTCTCGATCTCCTTCTCGGCGTCCTTCAGCTTGCCGAGCATGCCGGCGATCTTCTCGGGGAGCTCCTCGGGGCGGCCCTTGACCAGCTCCTGGAGCTGGGCGACGACCGTGTGCTCCCGGGCGAGGAAGTTGTACGCGTCCACGCCGACCAGGGCCTCGATGCGGCGCACGCCGGAGCCGATGGAGGACTCGCCGAGCAGCTTCACCAGACCCAGCTGGGCGGTGTTGTGGACGTGGGTGCCGCCGCACAGCTCCTTGGAGAAGTCGCCGATGGTGACGACGCGGACCCGCTCGCCGTACTTCTCGCCGAACTCGGCGATGGCGCCCTGCTTCTTGGCCTCGTCGATGGACATGACCTCGGCCTGGACGTCGAGCTCCCGCGAGAGGACCTCGTTGATCCGCTGCTCCACATCGGTCAGGACCGTGCCGGGGACGGCGGCGGGCGAACCGAAGTCGAAGCGGAAGCGGCCCGGTGAGTTCTCGGAGCCGGCCTGGGCGGCCGTCGGGCCGAGCGCGTCGCGCAGCGCCTGGTGCGTGAGGTGGGTGGCGCTGTGGGCGCGGGCGATGGCGCGGCGGCGGGTGTTGTCGATGGAGGCGAAGACGGCGGCTCCGACCGTCACCTCGCCGACCTGGACGACGCCCTTGTGGACGTGGACACCGGGGACCGGCTTCTGGACGTCGCGGATCTCGATCACGGCGCCGGTCTCGAGCCGGATGCGGCCGGTGTCGGCGAGCTGGCCGCCGCCCTCGGCGTAGAAGGGGGTGCGGTCCAGGACGACCTCGACCTCGTCGCCCTCGGTGGCGGCGGGCGAGGGCACGCCGTCGACCAGCAGCCCGACGATGGTGGACTCGCCCGCGGTGGAGGTGTAGCCGGTGAACTCGGTGGCGCCGGAGGTGTCGGCGACCTCGCGGTAGGCGGACAGGTCCGCGTGACCGGTCTTCTTGGCGCGGGCGTCGGCCTTGGCCTTGTCGCGCTGCTCCTGCATGAGGCGGCGGAAGCCGTCCTCGTCCACGGACAGGCCCTGCTCGGCGGCCATCTCCAGGGTCAGGTCGATCGGGAAGCCCCAGGTGTCGTGGAGCAGGAACGCCTTGTCGCCGGCGAGGACCTGGCCGCCGGCGGCCTTGGTCTCGGTGACGGCGGTCTCCAGGATGTTGGTGCCGCCCTTGAGGGCCTTGAGGAAGGCGGCCTCCTCGGCGAGCGCGACCGTCTCGATGCGCTTGCGGTCGGTGATCAGCTCCGGGTACTGCAGACCCATCGTGTTGATCACGACGTCCACCAGCTCGTTGACGACGGAACCGGTGGCTCCCATCAGGCGCATGTTGCGGATGGCGCGGCGCATGATGCGGCGCAGCACATAGCCGCGGCCCTCGTTGCCGGGGGTGACGCCGTCGCCGATGAGCATCACCGACGTACGGATGTGGTCGGCGACGACGCGGAGCGAGACGTCGGTTGCCTGCTCGGCGCCGTAGCGGACGCCGGTCAGCTCGGTGGCCCTGTCCATGACGACGCGCAGGGTGTCCGTCTCGTACATGTTCTGTACGCCCTGGAGGATCATGGCGAGGCGTTCGAGGCCGAGACCGGTGTCGATGTTCTTCGACGGCAGGTCCCCGAGGATCGGGAAATCCTCCTTGCCGTCGCCGGCGCCGCGCTCGTACTGCATGAAGACCAGGTTCCAGATCTCCACGTAGCGCTCGTCGTTGACGGCGGGGCCGCCCTCGACGCCGAACTCGGGGCCGCGGTCGTAGTTGATCTCGGAGCAGGGGCCGCAGGGTCCGGGGACGCCCATGGACCAGAAGTTGTCCTTCTTGCCCAGGCGCTGGATGCGTTCGGCGGGGACGCCGATCCTGTCGCGCCAGATCTGCTCGGCCTCGTCGTCGTCGAGGTAGACCGTGATCCAGAGCTTCTCGGGGTCGAGACCGTAGCCGCCGTCCTCGACGGAGTTGGTCAGCGCATCCCAGGCGAGCTGGATGGCGCCTTCCTTGAAGTAGTCCCCGAAGGAGAAGTTGCCGCACATCTGGAAGAAGGTGCCGTGGCGGGTGGTCTTGCCGACCTCTTCGATGTCCGGCGTGCGCACGCACTTCTGCACGCTGGTGACGCGCGGGGCGGGCGGCTTGACCTCGCCGAGGAAGTACGGCTTGAAGGGGACCATGCCCGCGGGGACCAGCAGCAGAGTCGGGTCGTCCGCGATGAGCGACGCCGAAGGCACGGCGGTGTGACCGCGCTCCTCGAAGAAGCTCAGCCAGCGGCGGCGGATTTCAGCCGACTCCATCAGTGGTCCTCATTCCGGTTGTTCGCGTTGTCGTGGTTCGCGTTGTAGGGGAGCTTGCGGTACGCGTTCGTGTTCGCGGGCGGCTCGGCCGCTTCGACGGCGTAGTGCCGCTGGGCGACGAGGTCGGGGTCGACCGGCGCCTCCAGGCCCAGGGCGCCGCCCAGTTCGGCTTCGCGCCGGACCATGCCCTCGCGTACGTCGAGGGCGAAGTCCTTGAGCTTGTGACCGGTCTCGATCGCCTTGTCCGCGGCCTGCGCCGCGAGGCTTTCGGGGGTCAGCTGCTTGAGCTTGCGGTTGACCTTGGCAGTGGCCCACACACCGGCGGCTGCGCCGGCGGTGAACCAGAACGTGCGGCGGAACATCGCTCGATCAGTCCTTCTGTCCGCGGGCGTTTCGACGCTCGCGCTTGCGTCCGCGCGCCGAGGGTACGGTCCGGCCGACGATCACCGTGCGGCGGGCGGAGCCGCGGCCCCGCGCCGGTTCCGGTTCGGGTTCGGGTGCGGTGCGGCGGCCGAGGGCCTGCCGGACGCCGTAGCCGAACGCCGCCACCTTGACGAGGGGCCCGCCGAAGGTGGAGGCGACGGTGGAGGAGAGCGCGGAGGCGTTGGAGGTGACCTCCTGGACGTCGCTCGCGATGGCGTCGACCTTGTCCAGTTGGGTCTGCGCGGAGCGCACCGTCGCCGACGCGTCCGCGAGCAGCGGAACGGCCTGGTCGGTCACGTCCGCCACGAGCTTGGTGGTCGCCCTGAGCGTCTGGGCCAGCCTCACCAGCACCACGGCGAGGAACGAGACCAGGATCGCCCAGAAGACGGCCACGAGGATCCCGGCCACCTCTCCACCGGACACTGTGCACCGCTCTCTGCTCGTCGCTCGGGCCCTGCCGGGCCTTGTCTGCGTCGTTCGCGTCCGGGCCTCGGCCCCACGCGCCCGATCGTCGTCCCACGAGCCTATCGCGCCGCGCATCTCCTCCCCTACCGCATTCTCCGCGGGCCGGGCGGGAGTTGCCATAACGAGATTGTACGGAGAGCTTTCAAGCCAGTACGCTCCGTGTTTCATGCGACGCCTGCAGGACCCCTCCCCGAATCCCGATGATCCGGACGCCCGCCCCGCGGTGACCCCCGGCGGTCTTCCGGCCGAACTGAACAGATTCGTGGGACGCGAGGACGAACTGGCCGAGCTGGACGGGCTGCTGGAGGGATCCAGGATCGTCACCGTCGCCGGAGTGGCGGGGGTGGGCAAGACCAGGTGTGCCACCCGTCTCGCCGCGCTGAGGGAGAAACGGTACTGCGACGGGGTCCTGCTGGCCGAGCTGTCCGCCGTCCACCATCCCGACCTGCTGGAACACGCTCTGGTCGAAGCGCTGGGGCTGACCGACCACACCGGCAGGCCGCCGCGCGCCGTCCTCGTCGAACATCTCTCCGAGCGGCGGACGTTGCTGGTGATCGACGGCTTCGAGCACCTCGTCGACCCCTGCGCCGACCTCGTCACCGAGCTGCTGCGCCGGGCCCCGCGCCTCCAGGTGCTCGCGGCCGGACGCCGCCCCCTCGGGGTGGACGGCGAACGGACGTTCCCCCTCGCCCCGATGGGCGACGGGGACGCGATGGAGCTCTTCACCGAACGGGCCCGCGGGGTGCGGCCGGGCTGGGAGCCGACGGTCGGCGAGCGGGCGGCCGCGCTGGAGCTCTGCCGCCGCCTCGACGGGATCCCGCTGGCCCTCGAACTGGCGGCCGGGCGGCTGCGCGCCCTCTCGGTGGAACAGGTGCTCCTGCGGCTGGACGACCGTTTCCGGCTGCTGACCGGCGGCCGTCGCGGCGCGCCGCTCCGCCACCGGACGCTGCGTACGGCGATCGGCTGGAGCCATGAGCTGTGCACGCCCGAGCAGCGGCTGCTGTGGGCGCGGCTCTCGGTGTTCGCCGGGCAGTTCGACCTGGAGGCCGCCGAGTACATCTGCGGCGGGGCGGACCTGCCGGCCGACTCGGTGCTCGATGTGCTGGACGAGCTGCTCGCCCAGTCGGTGGTGGAGCGCGAGGACGGTGCGGCCGGCGCCCGCTACCGGCTCCTGGACACGGTCCGCGAGTACGGGGCGCAGTGGCTGGCGGCCACCGGGGACGCCGAGCGGCTGCGGCGGCGGCACCGGGACTGGTTCCTGGGGCTCGCGACCTGGTGCGAGCTGGACTGGTTCAGTCCGCGCCAGGCGGAGGTGGCGGCGCGGATCGACAGCGAGCTGCCCAATCTCCGCCGGGCGATGGAGTGTTCGATGGAAAGCCCCGACGAGGTGCATCTGGCGCAGCATCTGGCGGGCACCCTGTGGTTCTACTGGGCGGGCTGCGGTCGGCTGTCCGAGGGGCGGTACTGGCTGGACCACGTGCTGGAGGAACCCACCCCGCACGACGCGGCGCGGCTGAAGGTGCTCTGGGTGCTGGGCTATGTGGCGGTGCTGCAGGGCGATCCGGTCGGCGCGATCTCGGCGCTCCAGGAGTGCCGGGAGGAGGCCGAGCGCTCCGGGGACGCGACGGCACTGGCGTACGCGGTGCACCGCGTGGGGTGTCTGGCGATCGTGACGGACGACATGGAGCGGGCCGAGGAGCTGCTCCGTGACGCGCTCGGCCGGTACCGCGAGGTCGGCGAGCTGAACAGCAATGTGCTGATGGCGCAGGTCGAGTTGGCCATGGCGGTGGCGTTCCTGGGCGATCTGGACGCGGCGGCGGTGATCTGCGACGAGGTCCGGGAGATCTGCGAGGACCACGGGGAGCGGTGGGCGCTGGCGTACGCGCTGTACGTGCTGGCGTACGCGGCGCTGCGGCGGGGGCGGCCGGCGCGGGCGCGGCAGATGCTCGGGGAGTGCCTGACGATCGGCCGGACGTTCAACGATCTGCTGGGCACGGTGCTGTCGCTGGAGCTGCTGGCGCTGGTGACGGTGGCGGAGGGGGACGCCGGGGAGGCCGCCGTGCTCCAGGGGGCGGCGGAGGGCATCTGGCCCTCGGTGGGCCTGCCGCTGTTCGGCTCGGCGTTCTACGGGCGGCCGCGGGCGGAGTGCGAGGAGCAGGCGCGTCGGGAGCTGGGGAACGCGGCGTACGAGGAGGGGCTGCGGGCGGGCCGGCGGCTGGATCCGGACGCCGCGGTCGACCGGGCCCTGGCCGGTGGCGGGCCGGGCGCCGCGATGGACCCGCCGGGCGCGTGCGGGGCGCCGCAACCGGGCGGACCCGGGGGAACGCGAAGGCCCGCCGCCTCCCGGATGACAGGGAGGGGCGGGCCGGAGCGCTGGTGAGAGCGGCTACGCCTGGATCAGCGGGCGTAGTACTCGACGACGAGCTGCTCGTCGCAGATGACCGGAATTTCCTTGCGGTTCGGGTCACGGTCCAGGCGGAAGGCCAGGGCCTTCAGGTTCACCTGGAGGTAGCGCGGGGTCTCGCCGTCGGTGTCGTAGCCACCCTCGCGGGCCACCTGGAAGGGGACCTTGGTGCGGCTGCGCTCGCGGACCTGGACGACGTCGTCGGGGCGCACGCGGAAGGACGGCTTGTCGACCTTGCCACCGTTGACCTCGATGTGGCCGTGGACGACCATCTGACGGGCCTGGTAGATGGTGCGGGCGATGCCCGAACGCAGGACCAGGGCGTCGAGGCGGCGCTCGAGCTCGACGACCAGCGCCTCGCCCGTCTTGCCTTCGGCCTTCTTGGCACGGTCGTAGGCGCGCGCCATCTGGCGCTCGCTGATGTCGTACTGCGCACGCAGGCGCTGCTTCTCCAGCAGACGGACCTTGTAGTCCGAGTTCTGCTTGCGGCCACGGCCGTGCTCACCCGGCGGGTACGGACGAGCTTCGAAGTACTTGACAGCCTTGGGCGTCAGAGCGATGCCGAGGGCACGCGACTTCTTGACCTTGGGACGCGACTGGTTAGGCACGTTCTCCAGACCTCCGTTGTAGGTTAGGTTAGGCTTACCTTACTCAAGGAGATCGCATGTCTCGCCCTGGGAACACCACTCACGTCACGGACAGCACAGACAGCGGCAGCACACCAGAAGGTGCTGCTACGACGGAAGGCCGATCTGATCGTGGTCAGCCGCGTCCCAGCGGGCTTGAAAACACTCGGATGCCGTCAGCAGCCGAGCGCACACGAACTCTCGTACAGAGTACCTGCTCCGCGCTGCTCGTCGTACCGGGGCTCGATCTGGTGTGTGTGGAGCCCCTGGTCCCGGACAACAGGAGCGTGGGACCCGAGGGCGATCTGTTCCTCGAATTCCCGGCGGATTCCCCGGCGGTCCGGGCCGCGACGCACGCACAGGGCGACGAGCTGACCGCTGTGCTGGAGGTCACGGACGTCGCTCCGGTCTCCGTCCCGCACCGGATCCGCGGCCGTGCGTGGGTCTCCGGCTGGCTCACCTCCGTCCCCGGCATCGCCCAGCCCGGCCGGATGATGCTGCGCCTGGAGTTCGGCGAGGCGTACGTGGACGACCTCTGGGGCGCCGAGGACATCGAGGCGGAGGACTTCCGGGACGCCGCTCCCGATCCGCTGGTCCTCCACGAGGCGGAGCTGCTCCAGCATCTGCACTCCACCCACGACGAGCAGATGCGCGCGCTGTGCGGTCTTCTGGGCGAGCGCACCGCCCGCGCCTGCGCCTCCCACCAGCCCCGGGCCGTGCCGGTCGCACTGGACCGCTTCGGGCTGCGGGTCCGCTTCGTCGAGGACCAGGGGTCCTGCTTCGACGCCCGCTTCGAGTTCCCCGAGCCCGTACGGGACGTCACCGAGCTGCGCCGCGCGATGCACACCCTCTTCGAGGCGGCCGCGTCCTGATCCCGGGCGGCGGCCTACGACGGCTCCGCGCCCTCGCCGCCGGAGCGCCCCAGGCGCTCGCGGACCCGCTCGACGACGTCGGCGTACCGCGCCTCGGCGCCGTAGCGGGTGGGGGTGTAGTACTGGCGGTCGCGGACCGCGTCCGGGGCGTACTGCTGGGCGGCGATGCCGCCCTGCACGTCGTGCGGATAGATGTAGCCCTGGGCGTGGCCGAGCTTGGCGGCGCCCTTGTAGTGGCCGTCGCGCAGATGGGCCGGGACGGGGCCGGCCAGTCCCTTGCGCACGTCCTCCTGGGCTGCGGAGATCGCCAGCGTCGCCGCGTTGGACTTGGGTGCGAGCGCCAGCGCGATGGTGGCGTGGCTGAGGGTGAGCGCCGCCTCCGGGAAACCGATCATGGCGACCGCCTGGGCCGCGGCCACGGCGGTCGGCAGTGCGGTGGGATCGGCCAGGCCGATGTCCTCGCTGGCCGAGATCATCAGCCGCCGGGCGATGAACCGCGGATCCTCCCCCGCCTCGATCATCCGGGCCAGGTAGTGCAGAGCGGCGTCCACGTCGGAGCCGCGGATCGACTTGATGAGCGCGCTGGCCACGTCGTAGTGCTGGTCGCCGTCGCGGTCGTACTTCACAGCGGCGCGGTCGACGGTCGCCTCCACCGTCTCCAGGGTGATCTGCGCCTCGTGCGTGGCGATGGCCGCGCCCGCCGCGGCCTCGAGCGCCGTCAGCGCCCGGCGCGCGTCGCCGCCCGCGATGCGCAGCAGATGCGCCTCGGCGTCCTCGGGCAGGGTGACCGCGCCGCCGAGCCCCCGCTCCTCGGTCAGCGCCCGGCGCAGCAGTGAGCGCAGGTCCTCGTCGGTCAGCGACTCCAGGGTGAGCAGCAGGGAGCGCGACAGCAGCGGGGAGATGATCGAGAAGTAGGGATTCTCCGTGGTGGCGGCGATGAGGGTGATCCAGCGGTTCTCCACGGCGGGGAGCAGGGAGTCCTGCTGGGCCTTGGAGAAGCGGTGGATCTCGTCCAGGAAGAGGACGGTCTCCTTGCCGAAGCCGCCGGTGGCGCGGCGCGCGCTCTCGATGACCGCCCGGACCTCCTTGACGCCCGCGGTGATCGCGGAGAGCTCGACGAAGCGCTTGTTGGTCGCCTTGCTGACGACATAGGCCAGGGTCGTCTTGCCGGTGCCGGGCGGGCCCCACAGGATGACCGAGGACGCGCCGGCGGGGCCCCCGCTGCCTTCGCCGACGAGTCGGCGCAGCGGCGAGCCCGGCTTCAGCAGGTGTTGCTGGCCGACGACCTCGTCGAGGATGCGCGGACGCATCCGGACAGCGAGAGGGCTGCTGGACGGGTCCTTCTCCTGGCGGTCTTCGGCGGCTGCGGTAAAGAGGTCGGGCTCCACGTCATGAAGCCTATGCGACCCCGCTGACAGTGCCGTCGGGAGCGGCCCACCCACGTAATCGGCAGGTGGGTGTCAGCTGGTCCAGAAGTCCCACCAGCGGGTCAGGATCAGCATGCCGATGATCCCGATCCACATCACCGGAAGGACCCACGGGAACTCGGTGAGGCCGCTGCGCAGCCAGGCCGGGGCCGGGAGGATGCGGTGCTTGACGTTGTGCGTGGTCACGTAACAGAACATGACGATCGTGGCGACCCAGGCCAGGCAGCACCACAGGCAGAGCGAGTTGATGTTGTACAGCGACTGGTACTGGAGCCAGGTGCAGAAACCGACACCGAACAGGGTCCCGGCGTTCAGCCCGAGCCAGAACCAGCTGCGGTAGCGGGCGCCGGCGAGCAGGCCCATCCCGATCGCGACGACCATGCCGTAGGTGACCAGGCCCAGCATCGGGTTGGGGAACCCGAACGCGGCGGCCTGCTCGCTCTTCATGATGTTGCCGCACGCGACAACCGGGTTGAGGCTGCAGCCGGGGGTGAAGGAGGGGTCCTCCAGCAGCTTGAACTTGTCGATCGTGATGACCCAGGAGGCCAGCAGTCCGGCCGCGCCGGTGATCACCAGGAGCAGGGCGAGACCGCGGCCGGCCCCGAAGGTGCGCTTGCCGCCGCCCTCGTCCTGATCGGAGGAGAGGTCGTGGTCTACCGCAGCAGTCGTCATATCGCCGTTCCGTCACCGAGTGGTCAGCCGGGCAAGCTCATTGTGCCGCACCCCTGTAGGGGACAACCGTTCGATGGACATAAAGGTGTACGCCCGTGAGCGCCCCCCATGGACGGACTCCTGGGGCGGCGGGGCCGCGACGACGGAGGATGGGTGGGCACCGGCAGCGATGCGGCGAGCGCCGAAGGCGCGGGCGGCTCCAAGTCGGGGTCACCGGGCGGGATGAATCCCGGCACGACGGGTTGACGGCAGACAAGAAAGGCGCGGGCGACAGGACCGGAGTCCCGCCGCCCGCGCCCCGCTCACGGCTTCCTAGCCGAGGCGCTTCGTCAGCTCCGCCACGGCCTCGGCCAGCGGCACCGGGCTCTGCTCGCCGGACTCCATGTCCTTGAGCTGGACGACGCCCTCGGCCAGATCGCGTTCGCCCGCCACCAGGGTGTAGCGCGCGCCCGAGCGGTTGGCGCTCTTCATCGCGCCCTTCAGGCCCCGGCCGCCGAACGCGAAGTCCGCGGCG
Source organism: Streptomyces sp. NPDC020884 (assembly GCF_044333935.1). Lineage (NCBI taxonomy): Bacteria > Bacillati > Actinomycetota > Actinomycetes > Kitasatosporales > Streptomycetaceae > Streptomyces > Streptomyces sp. NPDC020884. Next base: position 124,377 of record NZ_JBIRRY010000008.1, read on the forward strand.
ACCCCCGCGCGGCGCAGTTCGGTGACGACGCCGAACAGCACCCTGCGGGCCTCCTCGCCGAGCGGGACCGCGTACACGCTCGTGCTGACGGGCAGGTCGAGCTCGACGCCCTCGGCGTCCAGCGCGAGGACCGTGCGGTCCACGCCGAGCGCCCAGCCGACGGACGGCAGCGCGGGGCCGCCGATCATCTCGGACAGGCCGTCGTAACGGCCGCCGCCGCCCACCGCGGACTGCGCGCCGAGTCCGTCGTGGACGAACTCGAAGGTCGTACGGGTGTAGTAGTCGAGGCCGCGCACCAGCTTCTCGTCGTCCTCGAACACGACGCCCGCCGCCGTGAGCAGGGCCCGGACCTCCTCGTGGTACGCCTTGCACGCGTCGCAGAGGTAGTCGCGGAGCTTCGGGGCGCCGGTGAGCTGCTGCTGCACGTCGGCCCGCTTGTCGTCCAGGACGCGCAGCGGGTTGATCTCGATGCGGCGGCGCGTCTCCTCGTCGAGGTCGAGGTCGCGCAGGAAGGTCTGGAGCGCCTCGCGGTAGACCGGGCGGCACTCCTTGTCACCCAGCGAGTTCAGCAGGATCCGGAACCGGCGCAGGCCCAGCGAGCGGTACGCCTGGTCGGCCAGGATGATCAGCTCGGCGTCCAGGACCGGGTCCTCGGTGCCGATGGCCTCGGCGCCGACCTGTGAGAAGTGGCGGTAGCGGCCCGCCTGCGGGCGCTCGTAGCGGTAGTACGAGCCGGAGTACCAGAGCTTGACCGGGAGGTTGCCCGCCTTGTGGAGGTTGGCCTCCAGGGCGGCGCGCAGCACGGACGCGGTGCCCTCGGGGCGCAGCGCCAGCTGGGAGCCGCCCTTCGTGGAGAGGGTGTACATCTCCTTCGTGACGATGTCGGTGGACTCACCGACGCCGCGCGCGAAGAGGTTCACGTCCTCGAAGCCGGGCGTCTCGATGTAGCCGTAGCCGGAGTCGCGCAGGGGCGCGGAGATCGCCTCGCGCACGGCCAGGAACGTCGCGGAACGGGGCGGGGTCAGGTCGTACGTGCCCTTGGGGGCCTGAAAGGTGCTCACGAATACGTCTCTCGTCTACATTCCTCGGCGCGGCGCCGCGTCCAGACCGTTCAGGAACGGGTTGGAGGCGCGCTCACGGCCGATGGTCGTCTGGGGGCCGTGGCCGGACAGCACCACGGTCGAGTCGTCGAGGGGCAGGCACACACGGGCCAGCGACTCGAGCAGCTCGGCGTGGTCGCCGCCGGGCAGGTCGGTGCGTCCGACGGAGCCGGCGAAGAGCAGGTCGCCCGAGAAGAGGACCGGCGGAATGTCCGCGGCCTCGGGCATCCGGAACGTCACCGACCCCTTGGTATGGCCGGGTGCGTGCGAGACGCCGAACTCCAGACCGGCCAGGGTCAGCTTCGCGCCGTCGGTCAGCTCCTTGACGTCGTCCGGCTCCCCCACGGTCAGCTCGCCCATGAGCGGCATCCCGATCGAGCGGCCGAGCGCCTTCTCCGGGTCGCTCATCATGTAGCGGTCCCGGGGGTGGATCCAGGCGGGGACGTCATGGGCGCCGCAGACCGGGACGACCGAGGCGACGTGGTCGATATGGCCGTGGGTGAGGACGACGGCGACGGGCTTGAGCCGATGCTTCTTCAGCGTTTCCTCGACGCCCTGGGCGGCCTGATGGCCCGGGTCGATGATCACGCACTCCTCACCCGCGGCGGGGGCGACCAGGTAGCAATTGGTCCCCCAGGCCCCGGCGGGGAACCCGGCAATGAGCACGATCGTCCTTAATGTTCGTCCGGAGGATGCGGCCGCAGCGAAGGATGCAGCAGATCAGAGCCTACCGGCGCTCCTCATGACACAGGTAACCCATATACGGTACGGGGCAACTCAGGCCCTCATCTCACGACGTAACAAGGAGCCCAACCGGTGTCCAGCAGCGAACAGCGGCGGCGGCAGCTCGCCCGGGAGAAGTTCGAGCGTCAGCAGAAGCGCCGGGAGGAGGCCCGCCGCAGGACCAGGCACATCACCGCGATCGTCGCCTCGGCGGTGGCTGTGGCCGCGATCGTGGGCGTGAGCGCGTTCGTCGTGGCGGGCAAGGACGACGACAAGGACAAGGACAAGAAGAGCGAGGCGGCGGCGAGCCAGAGCCCCACTCCGGAGCCTTCGGAGAGCGAGAGCAAGGCTCCCGCCCCCGCGATGAAGATCGACAAAAAGGCGAAGTACACGATGTCGCTCAAGACGAGCCAGGGCGACATAGCGTTCTCGATGGACGCGGCGAAGACCCCGCAGACGGCGAACTCCTTCAAGGCGCTCGCCGACAAGGGCTACTTCGACGCCACCAAGTGCCACCGGCTGACCACCCAGGGCATCTTCGTGCTCCAGTGCGGGGACCCCAAGGGGGACGGCACGGGCGGTCCGGGCTACAACATCCCGGACGAGAACCTGGACGCGCTCGGCAAGGCGGGCGCCGACGGCACGGTGTCCTTCCCTCCGGGCACGGTGGCGATGGCCAATACCGGCCAGCCCAACTCCGGCGGCAGCCAGTTCTTCCTGGTCTACAAGGAGACGAAGCTCCCGCCCACCTACACCCCGTTCGGCACGATGGACGACGCCTCGCTGAAGGCCGTCCAGAAGGTCGGCGAGGCCGGGGTCGAGGGCGGTGCGGGCGACGGCGCCCCGAAGAAGGCCGTGACGATCGAGAAGGCCTCGGTCGAGAAGGGCTGAACCGGCCAAAGCGGAGCGGGGGACGGCGACCGGCCGGGCCGTCCGCGCCCGGGGCAGCGGGCTGCCCCGGGCCGGTACGGAGAATTTCAGCCGCGCTGAGTGCGGACAGCCGGGTGGCCGGTCGCCTAGATTGGCGTTGTGCAGGGCGGGCGATGCCCGCCCCAGGAAACTGTGGACGATGCCCGGGGGCGAACCCCCTCGCAGGCATCAGGTGGAGGAGGCGCTGTGAGCAGCGACCCGTGGGGCCGCGTCGATGAGACGGGCACCGTGTACGTGCGTACAGCCGAGGGCGAGCAGGTCGTCGGATCGTGGCAGGCCGGTTCCCCCGAGGAGGCTCTGGCCTATTTCGAGCGCAAGTACGACGGCATTGTGGTCGAGATCGGCCTCCTCGAACGGCGGGTGAAGACCACCGACCTGTCGGCGAAGGACGCGACGACGGCGATCGACCATCTGCGGCAGCAGGTCGACGAGCACCACGCGGTGGGCGACCTCGACGCGCTGCGCAAGCGGCTGGACGCGCTCGTCGCGACGGTCGAGGCGCGGCGCGAGGAGCGCAAGGTCCTCAAGGCCAAGCAGACCGACGAGGCCAAGCACGCCAAGGAGGCGCTGGTCGCCGAGGCGGAGGAGCTGGCACAGAGCGAGCAGTGGCGGTCGGCCGGTGAGCGGCTCCGGGCGCTGGTGGACACCTGGAAGGGTCTCCCCCGCCTCGACCGCAAGTCGGACGACGAGCTGTGGCACCGCTTCTCGCACGCGCGCTCGGCGTTCTCGAAGCGGCGCAAGGCCCACTTCGCCGCGCTGGACGCCCAGCGCGAGGACGCCCGCAAGGCCAAGGAGAAGCTGGTCACCGAGGCCGAGGCGCTGTCCGGCTCCACGGACTGGGTGACCACGGCCGCGCGCTACCGCGACCTGATGACCGAGTGGAAGGCGGCGGGCCGCGCCCAGCGCGAGGCCGAGGACGGCCTGTGGAACCGCTTCCGCGGCGCCCAGGACGTCTTCTTCGCCGCCCGCGGCGAGGTCTTCGCCGAGCGGGACGCCGAGCAGGGCGAGAACCTCAAGCTCAAGGAGGAGCTCGCCGCCGAGGCCGAGAAGCTGGTGCCGGTGAAGGACCTGAAGGCGGCCCGCGCCGCGTTCCGGGGCCTCAACGAGCGCTGGGAGGCCATCGGCCACGTACCGCGTGACGCCCGCCCGAAGGTCGAGGGCCGGATGCAGGCGGTGGAGCGGGCGCTCCAGGAGTCCGAGGAGTCCGAGTGGCGCCGGACGAACCCGGAGGCGCGGGCCCGCGCCGCGGGTCTGACCGGTCAGCTCCAGGCCGCCGTGGACAAGTTGCGCGGCCAGATCGACACCGCGCGCGCTTCGGGCAACAACGCCCGCGCGGACAAGCTGGCCAGGGAGCTGGAGGGCCGGCAGGCGCTGCTGGACCAGGCGCTCAAGGGCCTGGAGGAGTTCGGCGGCTGAGCAAGTCCGAACCCCTGAAGTCCTGAAAGCGAGGGGCCCCGGTACGCATCGCGTACCGGGGCCCCTCGCTTTCGCCGCTACGGCCTGCGGGCCGAAGTGACCCGGTAGACGTCGTAGACGCCCTCGACGCCGCGTACGGCCTTCAGGACGTGGCCCAGGTGCTTGGGGTCGCCCATCTCGAAGGTGAAGCGCGAGGTGGCCACCCGGTCTCGGGAGGTCTGGACGGCCGCCGACAGGATGTTGACGTGCTGGTCGGAGAGGATCCGGGTGACGTCGGAGAGCAGCCGGGAGCGGTCCAGCGCCTCGACCTGGATGGCGACCAGGAAGACCGAGGACTGGGTGGGGGCCCACTCGACCTCGAGGATCCGTTCCGGCTGCTGGGAGAGCGACTCCACGTTGACGCAGTCCGCGCGGTGCACGGAGACGCCGCTGCCCCGGGTGACGAAGCCGATGATCGGGTCGCCGGGGACGGGCGTGCAACAGCGGGCCAGCTTGACCCAGACGTCCTCGACGCCCTTGACGACGACGCCGGGATCCGCGTTGGCGCGGCGTTTGCTGCGGCCGCCGTGCGAGGGCGGGGTGGACTCGGCGAGGTCCTCGTTGGCCTCGTCGTGGCCGCCGAGCGCCTGCACCAGCTTCTGTACGACGCCCGCCGCCGCGACATGGCCCTCGCCGATCGCCGCGTACAGCGAGGAGATGTCCGGATAGCGCATCTCGTGGGCGAGGGTGACCAGGGAGTCGCCGGTCAGGATGCGCTGGATCGGCAGGTTCTGCTTGCGCATGGCACGCGCGATGGAGTCCTTGCCCTGCTCGATGGCCTCGTCACGGCGCTCCTTGGAGAACCACGCGCGGATCTTGTTGCGGGCGCGGGGCGACTTGACGAAGCCGAGCCAGTCCCGGGAGGGTCCGGCGCCGGCCGCCTTGGAGGTGAAGACCTCCACCAGGTCGCCGTTGTCGAGCGTCGATTCGAGCGGGACGAGCCGCCCGTTGACGCGTGCTCCTATGGTCCGGTGGCCGACCTCGGTGTGGACGGCGTACGCGAAGTCGACGGGGGTCGCACCGGCGGGCAGCGCTATCACGTCGCCCTTCGGCGTGAAGACGAAGACCTCGTTGCGGGAGAGGTCGAAGCGCAGGGACTCCAGGAACTCGCTGGGGTCCTCGGTCTCCTTCTGCCAGTCCAGGAGCTGGCGCAGCCACGCCATGTCGTTGACGGTGTCCTGGCCGCGCCCGGTGTTCTTGGGGACGTCGGTACGCACCTTGGAGGCGCCGGCCACGGCCTCCTGCTTGTACTTCCAGTGCGCGGCGATGCCGTACTCGGCGCGGCGGTGCATGTCGAACGTACGGATCTGGAGCTCGACGGGCTTGCCGCTGGGACCGATCACCGTGGTGTGCAGTGACTGGTACATGTTGAACTTCGGCATCGCGATGTAGTCCTTGAACCGCCCCGGCACCGGGTTCCACCGGGCGTGGACGGTGCCGAGCGCCGCGTAACAGTCGCGGACGGTGTCGACGAGCACCCTGATGCCCACCAGGTCGTAGATCTCGGCGAAGTCGCGGCCTCGCACGATCATCTTCTGGTAGACGCTGTAGTAGTGCTTGGGGCGGCCGGTGACGGTCGCCTTGATGCGGGCGGCGCGCAGGTCGGACTGGACCTCGTCGGTCACTATGGCGAGGTATTCGTCGCGCTTGGGAGCACGCTCGGCGACAAGCCGGACGATCTCGTCGTACATCTTGGGATAGAGGATCGCGAAAGCGAGGTCCTCCAGTTCCCACTTGATGGTGTTCATGCCGAGCCGGTGCGCCAGCGGCGCGTAGATCTCCAGCGTCTCGCGGGCCTTCTTCTCCTGCTTCTCCCGCTTGAGATAGCGCATGGTGCGCATGTTGTGCAGGCGGTCGGCGAGCTTGATGACCAGGACCCGGGGGTCCTTGGCCATGGCGACGACCATCTTGCGCACGGTCTCGGCCTGCGCGGCCTCGCCGAACTTGACCTTGTCCAGCTTGGTGACGCCGTCGACGAGGAGGGCGACCTGGTCGCCGAAGTCGCGGCGCAGCGTGTCCAGGCCGTACTCGGTGTCCTCGACGGTGTCGTGGAGCAGGCCCGCCATCAGGGTCGCCGGGTCCATGCCGAGCTCGGCGAGGATCGTGGTGACGGCCAACGGGTGGGTGATGTAGGGGTCGCCGCTCTTGCGCTTCTGGCCCCGGTGCCAGCGCTCGGCGACCTGGTAGGCCTTCTCGATCTGGCGGAGCGTGGCCGTCTCGATCTTGGGGTCGTTGCCCCGGACCGTACGCAGCAGGGGTTCCAGGACCGGGTTGTACGGGCTGGAGCGCTGTACGCCCAGTCGGGCGAGGCGGGCCCGCACGCGGTTGGACGAGCCTCCGGAGCGGGAGGCGGATCCGGCCGGGGCCGTGGCCTTCGCAGGAGGCCCGGGGGCCGGGGGCTTGGGCGCGGCGGCGGCCGGCTTACGGGCCGGCGGCTGCGCCGGTCCCGTCGTCCCGGCCGGATGCGGCGGGACCTCGGGGGCCGCGGGCTTGGCGGGAGGGGCGGCCGGCTCGGCGGGCCGCTCGGTGGCCGGCTCGGCGGCCGGGGGGCGCGCGGCGTCGGCGGCGGGCTCGGCGGGCGCGGGCTCCGGCGCGTTCGAGGGCGCGGCCTTGGGCGGCGTGGCGGGGGCCGCCACGGGCTTGTCGGGCTGCGGGGCGGCGGCTGACTGGGCCTCGTCTGGCAAGAGCGCTCCTCGTGCGGATCCGGGGTACCCGGAGAGCCCATGGTAACGATCCCCCGGCGAGACCTCGCCCGGGGACGGGGGGAGCCCGCACAACGAGGGATGGGCACCCGGTGTTCCCGGGTGCCCATCCCTCGTGCTCGGTGTCCGTCGCGCGACGGTGACCAGCGGATCAGACCGTGATCAGGGCCTCCAGCGGCGCCCCGGCGAGGCGCGGCTCCAGGCGGGCCCGGCCCCCGAGGAAGCCGAGCTCCATGAGGACCGCGACGCCCGCGACCCGGGCCCCGGCCCGCCGGATGAGCTCCAGCGAGGCCTCGGCGGTGCCGCCGGTGGCGAGGACGTCGTCGATGACCATGATCCGGTCCTCGGCGTCGAGGTCCTCGGCGTGGATCTCGATCTCCGCGCTGCCGTACTCCAGCTCGTAGGACTGGCTCAGCGTGGCTCCGGGGAGCTTTCCGGCCTTGCGGACCGGGACGAAGCCGATGCCCGCCCGGACCGCGACGGGCGCGGCCAGGATGAAGCCGCGTGCCTCCAGGCCGACGATCTTCGTGGCGCCGTGCCGTACGCACAGCTCCGCGAGGGCGTCGGTGAGCGCCGTGAAGGCCACCGGGTCCGCGAGCAGCGGGGTGATGTCCTTGAACACCACGCCCGGCTTCGGGTAGTCCGCGACATCGCGGATCCGGCTGAGCAGCAGCTCCCTGGTGGATTCGGTGGTGCTCGTCATCGCTCAGCGCTTCCCGGGGGTGCGGCCGTGCGACCGGGGGCGGCCGATCGCCGTGCCCGCCGTCTCGGCGTCGTCGCGCACGTCCTCGGGGCCGTCGTCGGGGGACTCGCCCTTGGCGGCCGCGGCGGCCCGCTTGGCCAGGATCCGCTTCTTCAGCGCCTTCATCTGCGGCTCGCGTTCCTTGAGGTCGGCGACGAGCGGCGTGGCGATGAAGATCGAGGAGTAGGCGCCGGCGGCGAGACCGACGAAGAGCGACAGCGAGATGTCGTTCAGCATGCCCGCGCCGAGGACCCCGCCGCCGATGAACAGCAGACCGGCCACCGGCAGGAGCGCCACCACGGTGGTGTTGATGGAGCGGACCAGCGTGCTGTTGATCGACCGGTTGGCGATCTCGCTGTACGTGAAGCGGGTCTGCTTGGTGATGTCCTTCTGGCCCTCCTTGAGGCTGTCGAAGACGACCACCGTGTCGTACAGGGAGTAACCGAGAATGGTCAGCAGACCGATCACCGTGCCCGGGGTGACCTCGAAGCCGACCAGGGCGTAGACGCCGACCGTGATGGTGATGTCGTGGATCAACGCGATGAGGGCGGCGACGGCCATCCGCCACTCGAAGGCGATGGCCAGATAGATCACCACCAGGATCATGAAGACCCCGAGACCGGTCCACGCCTTGTTGGCGATCTGCTCACCCCAGCTGGGGCCGACCAGGTCCGCGTTGATGTCGTTGGCCGGGATGCCGAGCTCGTCGGAGAGCGTCTCCTTGATCTCGTTGGCCTTGGCGGTGTCGACCTCGGTGATCTGGATGCGCAGGCCGCCGTTGCCGAGCTCCTGCACGATCGCCAGGTGGCCGGAGGCCTCGGTCGCCACGTCCGTGGCCTGGGAGGTGGAGATCTGGGCCTTGGTGTCGGTCGTGAAGACCGCGCCGCCCTTGAACTCGATGCCCATGCGGAGGCCGCCGACCGCCACGCCGATGATGGCCGTGATGGTGATCAGTATCGAGACGCCGTACCAGATCTTGCGGTTGCGGATGAAGTCGTAACCGACCTCGCCGCGGTAGAGCCGGGCGCCGAGATTGCCGAGTCGCGACATCTCACGCCTCCTTCGGTTCGGTGGGGGCGTTGACACGGCGCGAGCGGCGCAACGGCGGCTGGGCGCCGAGCCGCTTCGGGTCCAGCCCGGACCACGGACCGCCCTTGGAGAAGAACTTCGTCCGCCCCATGAGCGTCATCAGGGGCTTGGTGAAGAGGAACACCACGACGACGTCGAGGAGGGTGGTGAGGCCGAGCGTGAAGGCGAAGCCCTGCACCTTGCCGACGGTGACGATGAAGAGCACCGCGGCGGCCAGGAACGACACGAAGTCGGAGACCAGGATGGTGCGCCGGGCGCGCGGCCAGGCGCGCTCGATGGCCGGACGGAGCGTGCGTCCTTCGCGGATCTCGTCTCTGACGCGTTCGAAGTAGACGATGAAGGAGTCCGCTGTGATGCCGATGGCGACGATGGCGCCGCAGACCGCCGGCAGGTTCAGCGCGAAGCCGATGGCCGGACCCAGCAAGGCCATGATCGCGTACGTCAGGAGACCGGAGACCAGCAGGCTGAGCAGCGCGATGAACGCGAGACCCCGGTAGTAGACGACCAGGTAGATGATGACCAGTGCCAGACCGATCGCACCGGCGATCAGGCCCGCCTCGAGCTGCTCGCTGCCGAGCGCCGCGGTCACGGTGGTGACGCTGACTTCCTTGAAGGTCAGCGGCAGTGCGCCGTAGGACAGGATGTTGCCGAGGTCCTCGGCCGACTGCTGGTCGAAGCTGCCGGAGATCTGGGCGTTCTTGCTGAGCGCCGTGCGAACCGAGGGAGCGGAGACGACCTCGCCGTCGAGGACGATCGCGAACTGGTTCATCGGCGGCTGCTGCTGCGAGAGCCGGCCGGTGATCGTCTGGAACTTCTTGGCGCCGGCGGAGGTGAACTCCATCGACACGATCCACTCGCCGGTCTGCTGCTCGATGGCGCCCTTGGCGTCGTCGACGTCGCTGCCGGAGACCTCGGCGGGGCCGAGCACGTACTTCTCGTAGCTGCCCGGGACGTTCGAGCCGCAGGCGACGATCGAGTCGGTGGGCTTGGCGTTCTGACCGGCTTCCGAGCGCTGCTTGGGGTCGGTGCAGTCGAGCTTGGCGAACTCCTCCTGGAGCTTGGCCGTGGCCGGGTCCGCGGAGGGCGAGGCCTCGGGGGAATCGGACGGCTTCGGCTTGTCGGAGGCGCCGGGGGTCGGGTCGTCCTTCGTCAGGGCGCCGGTGACCGCGCGGCCCTGGGTGGTGGCGCTCGCCGAGGGGGTGGCCTCCGAACCGGTGGCCTCCGAACCGGTGGCCTCCTCGCCCTTGGGCTTGTCCTCGCCCTTGGGCTTGTCCTCACCCTCGGCGGACTCGCCGGGCTTGGGGGTGGCGCTGCCCGAGGGGGTCGGGGACCCGGAGGGCTTGGGCGCTTCGGGGCCGCTCGCCTGCACCGTCAGAACAGGCCGGAAGTAGAGCTGGGCGGTGGTGCCGACCTGCTCCTGGGCCTGCTTGGAGTTCGTCCCCTTGGGGATGTTGACGATGATGTTCTTCGAGCCCTGGGTCTGGACCTCGGCCTCGGAGACGCCCAGACCGTTGACACGCCGCTCGATGATCCCGACCGCGGTGTCCATGTTGGTCTTGTTGATCGCGTTCGGCTTGCCGGGCTGGTTCTGCGCCTCGAGCGTGATCGACGTCCCGCCGGCCAGGTCGATGCCCAGCCGGGGTGTGGTGTGCCCGGACAGGAACAACCCGCCGGTGAGCGCGACCATGGCGATGAGGATCAGAGCCAGGGCACGCCCCGGCCTGCCCTGACCGCCGGACGGCCCTCGGCCCTTCTTGGGTGCTGCCACCTTCTCGTTTCTCCCTGTCCAACCGCCCCGCGCCGGGTACGCGCCCGAGCGGCCACGAAGTGTAGTGGGGACCCTGCCCCCCGCAGACGACCGCACGGTCCCGGGGACGCCGCGCGCCGGTGGGCTCGCGACGTCCCCGGGATCGTGAAACTACTTGGCGTCGGCCTCGCCGTCGGTCTTGCCCTCGCCCTTGGCGTCCTTGACGTCCTTGGCCGCCGCGTCCTCGGTCTCGGCGTCGTCGGCCGCGTCGTCCTTGCCCAGGTCGATCCTGGCGACCTCGGCGTCGTCGGCGTCGGGCTCACCGGTCAGCGAGGAGGCGTCGTCGGGAACGACGGTGCCGTCCGCGTCCAGCTGCTCGTCGTCACCGTGCACGATGCGGTTGTACTCCGCATCGTCCAGGACGGCGCCGATCGAGTTCTTCGCGTAGATGGCGTGCACGCCGGGGGCGACCTCGAGGATGACGGTGTCGTCGTGGACTTCCTTGACGGTGGCGTACATGCCCCCGATCGTCCGGACGCCGGTGCCGGGCTGCATGTCACTGCGCATCTGCGCGGCCGCCGCCTGCTTCTTCTTGGCGGAGCGGGTCATCAGGAACATGGCCCCGATGAGCACGATGAAGGGGAGGAGAGTCAAGATATCCACGGGACGGGAATTCCTTCGCACGACCGCGCTGGAATGCGGCCTGTATATACGGGGGTGGGTACACCGACCGGTAAGGGCGGCATCGGCGGAGTCTAAGCGAGTCCGCATCGATGGAACAACGCCCAGCATGGCACCGGGGTTCCTGTACACGCGAACCTGTGACGCATCACGCCCCGAACAGACCCTGTTGTCCCTTTGCTCCGTGCTGCGGCGGGACCAGTCCCAGATGCGCCCAGGCCGCCGGGGTGGCGACGCGGCCGCGCGGGGTCCTGGCCAGCAGTCCTTCCCGTACGAGGAAGGGCTCGGCGACCTCCTCGACGGTCTCCCGCTCCTCCCCCACGGCGACCGCCAGAGTGGACAGGCCGACGGGGCCGCCGCCGAAGAGTTTCAGCAGGGCGCCGAGGACGGCGCGGTCCAGCCGATCGAGTCCGCGGGCGTCAACCTCGTACACCTTGAGGGCCGCCATGGCGATATCCCGGTCGATCGTGCCCTCCGCCTTGACCTGGGCGTAGTCGCGGACCCGGCGCAGCAGACGGTTGGCGATCCGGGGCGTGCCCCGCGAGCGTCCGGCGATCTCGGCGGCGCCGTCCACGTCGATGCCGACGTCGAGGAGACGGGCGGAGCGGTGGATGACGCGCTCCAGCTCGACGGGGGCGTAGAACTCCATGTGCCCGGTGAAGCCGAAGCGGTCGCGCAGCGGGGGCGGCAGCAGCCCGGCCCGGGTGGTGGCCCCGACCAGGGTGAACGGAGGCAGTTCGAGCGGGATCGCGGCGGCTCCGGGGCCCTTGCCGACGATGACGTCGACCCGGAAGTCCTCCATCGCCATGTAGAGCATCTCCTCGGCGGGCCGGGACATGCGGTGGATCTCGTCGAGGAAGAGGACCTCGCCCTCCTGGAGGGAGGAGAGGATCGCCGCGAGGTCGCCGGCGTGCTGGATGGCGGGGCCCGAGGTGATCCTGATCGGGGCGTTCATCTCGGCGGCGATGATCATCGAGAGGGTGGTCTTGCCGAGGCCGGGGGCGCCGGAGAGCAGCACGTGGTCGGCGGTGGCGCCGCGGGCGCGGGCGGCCTTGAGGACCAGGTCGAGCTGTTCGCGGACCTTCTCCTGGCCGACGAACTCCTCCAGGTCCTTGGGGCGCAGGGCCGCCTCGACCGCGGTGTCCTCGCCGTCCGCGTCCGCGTCGACCAGCCGGTCGTCGAAGACCGGGCCGCTCGCCTCATCGGTCTCGGGTCCGGTCTCGTCCCAGTTCATTTCGGGGCCTCTTCGGTGGTTCGGTGCCGGTCAGCGTGCGCGGTTGAGAGTCTGCAGGGCGGCCCGCAGCAGCTGCGGCACGGGGGGTGCCGTGCCCTCGGCGACGGCGGCCTCGGCCTGTGGGGCGACGGCGTTGACGGCCTCGTCGGCCTCGCGGCTCGCGTAGCCGAGGCCGATCAGGGCGGCCTGGAGCTGGTCGCGCCAGCCGGAGGTGACGGGGGTGCCGATGCCCTGCTGCCCGATGTGCGCGCCGGCCGGTTCGCCGAGCCGGTCCTTGAGCTCCAGCAGCAGCTTCTGGGCGCCCTTCTTGCCGATGCCGGAGACGGCGGTGAGGGCCTTCTCGTCGCCGGTGGAGACCGCGAGGCGCAGGGCGTCGGGGCTGTGGGTGGCGAGCATCGCCTGGGCGAGACGGGGCCCGACGCCGCTGGCGGTCTGGAGCAGCTCGAACACCTGCCGCTCGTCGTCGTCCCGGAAGCCGTAGAGAGTGAGGGAGTCCTCCCGGACGACCAGCGAGGTCGCGAGCCGGGCCTCTTTGCCGACGCGCAGGTCGGCGAGGGTGTGCGGGGTGCACTGGAGGGCCATGCCGATGCCGCCGACCTCGATGACGGCCGCGGTCGGGGCGAGGGCGGCCACCGGGCCGGAGACGAAGGCGATCATGCGGTGCGGCCTTTCAGCGTGCGAGGCGTGCTGGGCGTGCGAGGGGCGCCGGCCACGCCGGGCGTGCGGGACGTGCCGGGAGCGCCGGACGTGCGGTGGTGGGCGGCGACGGCCTGCTGGAGCCGGTTCTGCGCGGGGCCTCGCCAGATGTGGCAGATGGCGAGGGCCAGGGCGTCGGCGGCGTCGGCGGGCTTGGGCGGTGCGTCCAGCCTCAGCAGCCGGGTCACCATGGCTCCGACCTGCGCCTTGTCGGCGCGGCCCGATCCGGTGACGGCCGCCTTGACCTCGCTGGGAGTGTGCAGGGCGACGGGGATGCCGCGGCGGGCGGCGCAGAGCATGGCGACCGCGCTGGCCTGGGCGGTGCCCATCACCGTGCGGACGTTGTGCTGGGCGAAGACCCGCTCGACCGCGACGAAGCCCGGGGAGTGCTCGTCGAGCCACTGCTCGATGCCGCGCTCGACGGCCACGAGCCGGTCGCCCAGCTCGGCGTCGGACGGGGTGCGCACGACCCCGACGCCGATCATGGTCAGCGGCCTTCCCGCGACTCCCTCGACCACGCCGACGCCGCACCGGGTCAGCCCCGGGTCGATGCCCAGAACCCGCATGGAGCCCCCCTGTCCTCAGCCCGTCGCCGGCGCGTGCCGCGCCCGCTCGATCATCTGTTCCCGCAGGCTATCGGCTCGGACTGACAAACCGTCGCAACCACAGGACGACGGGCCGACGGGGAGTGCCCCGTCGGCCCGTCGCGCGGGGCCGTGTCCGCCCTGTCGGCCGTGCCGTCAGGCGTCGACCTTCTCCATGACCTCGTCGGACACGTCGAAGTTGGCGAAGACGTTCTGCACGTCGTCGCTGTCCTCCAGCGCGTCGATGAGCTTGAAGATCTTGCGCGCGCCCTCTTCCTCCAGCTCGACCTGCATGGTCGGCAGGAAGTTGGCCTCGGCGGAGTCGTAGTCGATGCCCGCCTCCTGGAGCGCGGTGCGCACCGCGACCATGTCGGTGGCCTCGCTGACCACCTCGAAGGTCTCGCCGAGGTCGTTGACCTCCTCGGCGCCCGCGTCGAGCACCGCGCCGAGGACGTCGTCCTCGGCCAGCTCGCCCTTGGGCACGATCACGACGCCCTTGCGGTTGAACAGGTACGAGACGGAGCCCGGGTCGGCCATCGAGCCGCCGTTCCGGGTCATGGCGACACGTACGTCGGACGCGGCACGGTTGCGGTTGTCGGTGAGGCACTCGATGAGCACCGCGACACCGTTCGGGCCGTAACCCTCGTACATGATCGTCTCGTAGTCGGCGCCGCCCGCCTCGAGACCGCCGCCGCGCTTGACGGCGGAGTCGATGTTCTTGTTCGGGACGGAGCTCTTCTTCGCCTTCTGGATGGCGTCGACGAGCGTGGGGTTACCGTCGGGGTCCACGCCGCCGGAACGCGCCGCGACCTCGATGTTCTTGATCAGCTTCGCGAAGAGCTTGCCGCGCTTGGCGTCAATCACGGCCTTCTTGTGCTTCGTCGTAGCCCATTTAGAGTGGCCGGACATCTGCCTTCTCCTTCGCGTCACCAAAATCGAGTCGAACCCGAGAGATCCTACCGGGGTCCGCTCAGTTCACTGCGCGCACCATGTCCACGAACAGAGCGTGCACGCGATGGTCGCCGGTCAGTTCGGGATGGAACGAGGTGGCGAGGGCGTTTTTCTGCCGTACGGCCACGATGTGCCCGCCGTGTTCGGCGATGACCTCGGTCTCGGCCCCGACGGACTCGACCCAGGGCGCCCGGATGAACACACCGTCCACCGGGCCGCCTTCGACGCCGTCGACCTCGACCGCGGCCTCGAAGGACTCGTTCTGCCGGCCGAAGGCGTTGCGCCGCACGATCATGTCGATGCCGCCGACGGTCTCCTGGCCCGAGCGCGGGTCGAGGATCTTCTCGGCCAGCAGGATCATTCCGGCGCAGGTGCCGTAGACCGGCATCCCGGCCCGGACCCGCTCGCGCAGCGGCTCCATCATGCCGAAGAGCACGGCCAGTTTGGACATGGTGGTGGACTCGCCGCCGGGGATGACCAGCCCGTCGACCTCGGCGAGCTCCTCGGGGCGCCGGACCGGCCTGGCCACGGCGTCCGCCGAGGCCAGGGCGATCAGGTGTTCCCGCACGTCGCCCTGGAGAGCCAGGACACCGATCAGGGGGGTGTCGCTCATCAGTGGTTACCAGCCGCGGTTGGCGTAGCGCTCGGACTCGGGCAGGGTGTCGCAGTTGATGCCGACCATGGCCTCGCCCAGGTTGCGGGAGGCGTCCGCGATGACCTTCGGGTCGTCGTAGAAGGTGGTGGCCTTCACGATGGCGGCGGCGCGCTTGGCCGGGTCGCCGGACTTGAAGATGCCGGAGCCGACGAAGACGCCCTCGGCGCCGAGCTGGCGCATCAGCGCGGCGTCGGCCGGGGTGGCGACACCACCGGCGGAGAACAGCACGACCGGCAGCTTGCCCAGCTCCGCGACCTCCTTGACCAGCTCGTAGGGGGCGCGGAGGTCCTTGGCGGCGGCGTACAGCTCGTTGTTGTCGAAGCCGCGCAGCCGGGCGATCTCGTTCTTGATCTGGCGCAGGTGGCGGACGGCCTCGACGACGTTGCCGGTGCCGGCCTCGCCCTTCGAGCGGATCATGGCCGCGCCCTCGGCGATACGGCGCAGGGCCTCGCCCAGGTTGGTGGCGCCGCAGACGAAGGGGGTGGTGAAGGCGAACTTGTCGCTGTGGTTGACCTCGTCGGCCGGGGTGAGGACCTCGGACTCGTCGATGTAGTCGACGCCGAGGGACTGGAGCACCTGGGCCTCGACGAAGTGGCCGATGCGGGACTTGGCCATGACCGGGATGGAGACGGCCCCGATGATCTCCTCGATCATGTTGGGGTCGGACATCCGGGCCACGCCGCCGTCCTTGCGGATGTCGGCGGGGACCCGCTCCAGGGCCATGACGGCCACGGCGCCCGCGTCCTCGGCGATCTTCGCCTGCTCGGCGTCGACGACGTCCATGATCACGCCGCCCTTGAGCTGCTCGGCCATGCCCCGCTTGACGCGGGCGGTGCCGGTGGCGGGGTACTCGGCGGACTGCGGGGTGCTGGGAAGCGTGGACACGGAACCTCACTCGGTGAAAGACGCTGGATGCTGCATCGCCGAGCAAACGCCCCGGGACCAGTCCACAGCAAGGGCCAATGGACAGGCCGTGGATCGTTTTGGCCCTGAATCGGTCCCCGGCACGGAGCCGCTCAGGTGCCGGGGCGGTCCGCGAGGGCCACCGGCGGGGCGTCGTCCATCTCGAAGGCGAGCGGGAACGGCGCGTGCCCGGCCAGCCGGAACAGCCGGACGGTACGGTGCCGGCGCAGGGCGCGGGCGGCGCGCACGGCGTCGTTGTGGAAGCGCCGGGCCATCGGGACGCGGCGTACGGCGGCGGCCAGTTCGGTGGCCGCCTCCTCGCCGCCGGGGACCTCCTTCACCGCGTCGACCTGCGCCGGTTCGCCGAAGACGGCGCGCAGGGCGGTGCTCAGTTCGCTCTCGGCGACCTCGCGGTGGTCCTCCTCGGCCTGCCGGGCGGCGTGCGCGGCCTCGTACAGGACGATCGAGGCGGCCGGGTCCAGGACGCCGGAGGTGGCCAGCTCCTGGGTGACCGAGGCGCGGCGCAGCAGTTGGGCGTCGAGGGCGGCGCGGGCGGCGTCGATCCGGGAGTGCAGGCGGTCGAGCCGGCCGGCGGTCCAGCTCAGGTACACGCCGATCGCGATGAGGGCGAGGACGATCCAGACGATGAGGGTTACGGTCACGGGCCCACACGCTACCGTCGCCGGGGGCCCCCGCCGGAACAGGAGCCCCCCAAAGCTCAGTCCCGCGCGAGCCCGAACCGGGCCCGCAGCCCGGAGCGTTCGTCCGCCGCGACGGAGGCGGCCCCGTCGGCCACCGTCTCGTACACCGCGAGGATGTCGGCCCCCACCGTCGCCCAGTCGAAGCGCCGTACGTGGGCCTCGCCGCGCTCGCGCAGTCCGGCCCGGCGCTCCGGGTCGCCGAGCAGCCGGATCGCGGCGGCGGCCAGCGCGTCGGCGTCCTCGTTGGCGAACAGGTCGCCCGCCGCGCCCTGGTCCAGCACCTGCGCGAAGGCGTCCAGGTCGCTCGCCAGCACCGGCGCACCGGCCGACAGCGCCTCGACCAGGATGATGCCGAAGCTCTCGCCGCCGGTGTTGGGAGCCACGTACACATCGACGCTGCGCAGCAGCCGGGCCTTGTCCTCGTCGCTGACCATGCCGAGGAACTCCACGCGCTCGCGCAGCTCCTTGGGCAGCGTGGCCACCGCCTCCTCCTCGTCGCCGCGCCCGGCGACCAGCAGCCTGGCCCCGGGGCGGGCGGCGAGGATCGCGGGCAGCGCCTTCATCAGGACGGGCAGGCCCTTGCGGGGTTCGTCGATGCGCCCGATGAAGCCGAGGGTCTGCCCCTGCCACTCGGACTTCGGCTCGGCCTTGGCGAAGAAGCCGACGTCGACGCCGTTCGGGATGACGACGGCGTCCCCGCCGAGGTGCTCGACCAGGGTGCGCCGGGCGTACTCGCTGACGGCGATCCGGGCGCTGATCTTCTCCAGCGCGGGCTGCAGGATCGGGTACGCGGCGATCATCGCCCGGGAGCGCGGGTTGGAGGTGTGGAAGGTGGCCACGATCGGCCCCTGCGCCGCCCAGCAGGCCAGCAGGCCCAGCGAGGGGGAGGTCGGCTCGTGGATGTGGATGACGTCGAAGGTGCCGTCGTGCAGCCAGCGCCGCACCCGGGCCGCCGAGAGGAAGCCGAAGTTCAGCCGGGCGACGGAGCCGTTGTACGGGACGGGGACGGCCCGGCCCGCCGAGACGACATACGGCGGCAGGGGCGTCTCGTCGTCGGCGGGGGCCAGGACGGAGACCTCGTGGCCGAGCCGGATCAGGTGCTCTGCCAGGTCCCGGATGTGGAACTGCACGCCACCCGGTACGTCCCAGGAGTACGGGCAGACGATGCCGATCTTCACGTGGGTTCCCCCCGGGGGTCCAGGTCGTCCAGCCAGAGGCGCTGGAGCATGTGCCAGTCCTCCGGGTGCTCGGCGATCCCGCCGGCGAAGGCGTCGGCCAGGGCCTGGGTCATGGCGGCGGTCCGCTCGGCGCGGGTGCCCTCCTGCGGTGCGTCGACCGCCGGGTGGATGCGCCCGCGCATCACCGGCCCGTCGTACCAGAGGGTCACCGGCAGCAGCTTCGCGCCCGTCTGCTGGGCGAGCAGCGCCGGGCCCGCGGGCATCCGGGCGGTGGCGCCGAAGAACGACACCTCGACGCCGGACGCGGACAGGTCCCGGTCCGCGACCAGACAGATCAGGCCGCCCGCGCGCAGCCGCCGGGCCAGGGTGCCGAAGGCGGACCCGCCGCTGTGCGGCAGGACCTCCATGCCCAGGCCCTCGCGGTAGGCGACGAACCGGTCGTAGAGCGTCGCCGGCTCCAGCCGTTCGGCGACGGTGGTGAAGGGGACCTTCAGATCGGTGGTGACCCAGGCGCCCGCGTGGTCCCAGTTGGCCAGGTGCGGCAGGGCCACGATGACTCCGCGCCCGGCGTCCAGGCCCTCGGTCAGGTGGTGGGCGTCCTTGATGTCGATTCCGGCCTTGATCCGCTCCGGGGTCCAGGTCGGGAGCCGGAACGACTCCATCCAGTAGCGCATGTAGGAGCGCATCCCGGCCCGGGACAGCTCGGCCAGCCGCTCCGGGCCGGCGTCGGGGACGACCCGGGCCAGGTTCGACTCCAGGCGGAGCACGCTCTTGCCGCGCCGCTTCCACACCTGGTCGGCGATAGTGCGGAAGAGGCGGGCGGCGGTGGGCTCGGGCAGCTTCCTGACGGCGCCCCAGCCCAGTCCGTACAGCCCGTCGGTGAGCCGGCCCTTCAGGTCGGACGCGCCGGCGCTCACCGGTCGCCCTCGCTCCCCTGCCCGGCGGAACCGGCGGCGGACACGTCCGCACCGGACTGATCCGCGGCGGCCTCCGCGGCGTCCGCCTCCGCCGATTCACGGCGTACGGTCACCACGCGCTGGATCAGCGTGACCAGGCTGCCCGCTGCGACGATCCACAGCGCGATCGGCAGCAGGATCTGGATGCCGGGGACGCCGAAGGTGTGCAGTCCCGCCAGACCGGCCGCGACCAGCGAGATCACCAGGCGCTCGGCGCGCTCCACGAGGCCGTTGACGGCGACCGGCAGGCCGATCGATTCACCGCGCGCCTTGGTGTACGAGACCACCTGGCCGCTGGCCAGGCAGAAGATCGCGACGGCGCAGAGGATGTTGTCGTCACCGCTGCCCGCGTACCAGAGGGCGAAGCCGGCGAAGATCGCCCCGTCTGCGACCCGGTCAAGCGTCGAGTCGAGGAACGCGCCCCATCGGCTGGAGATCCCGGCCTGCCGCGCCATGTTGCCGTCGACGAGGTCGGAGAAGACGAAGATCGTGATGACGATCGTGCCCCAGAAGAACTCCCCCATCGGGAAAAAGACCAGCGCACCTGCCATCACTCCGGCCGTGCCGATGAGAGTGACCGCGTCGGGGCTGACCCCGAGGCGGAGCAGCAGAGCGGCGAACGGTGTGAGGACACGCGTGAAGAATGCACGCGCGTACTTGTTCAGCATGGCCTTCCCGAGGGTTCGGTTGGCCGAGCGGCCCCTACGGCCACCGGCTGGCCCATCGTAGTCACCACCAGTGCCTTCCACCGGACGGGCACCCGCCGCCGGGTGTCACGCGGGGCCGGCGCACCGGCCCCGCGGCGCCGGTGCGCGACGTATGGACGCGGCCCCGCTCCGGTGCCAAGCTCGAAGGACCGCGGGCGTCGCCGAAGCCGCCGCGGCGGCCTCCCCGTGCCCGTGACCACCGCTGCGCCGCGCGCGGTCGCCCTCCCCCGCACCGCGCCACCGACCGGGAGGCACGCATCATGGGCGACAAGGCACACGCACACCCCGGGGCCGCCGGAGGAGTACCGACGGCCGACCGCCCCGCCGCCGTACGGAACGTGGTGCTGGTCGGCCCCAGCGGATCGGGCAAGACCACGCTGGTCGAGGCGCTGGCCCTCACAGCGGGGGCCGTGAACCGGGCCGGGCGGGTCGAGGACGGGGCGACCGTCTCCGACTACGACGAGATCGAGCAGCGCCGACGGCGGTCCGTGCAGCTCTCGCTGGTCCCGGTGGCCTGGGGCGGCTGCAAGATCAATCTGCTGGACACCCCCGGCTACGCGGACTTCGTCGGGGAGCTGCGGGCCGGTCTGCGCGCGGCGGACGCGGCCCTCTTCGTCGTCTCGGCGGCCCAGGAGGCCGAGTCCGTGGCCGCGACGACCCGGGCCGCCTGGGAGGAGTGCGCGCTCGTGGGCATGCCGCGCGCCATCGTCGTCACCCACCTGGACACCGCCCGGACCTCCTACCGGGAGATGAACCGGATCGCCGCCGAGACCTTCGGCGGCGAGGACCCCGACGCCGTACTGCCGCTGTACCTGCCCGTGCTGGGGCCCGAGGGCGCCGACGGGCACGCCCCGCTGACCGGGCTCACCGGACTGCTGAGCCGGCGGATCATCGACCACTCCTCGGGCGAACGCACCGAGCGGCCGCCCGCGCCCGACCAGGAGGAACCGCTGCGGGCGGCCCGGGACCGGCTGATCGAGGGGATCATCGCCGAGAGCGAGGACGAGTCCCTGATGGACCGCTATCTCGCCGGCGAGGACATCGACGTCGAGACCCTGATCGGCGATCTCGAACGGGCCGTCGCCCGGGGCTCCTTCCATCCGGTCCTCACGGCGGCCCCGGCGGCCGACGGCGCCCGGCAGGGCATCGGCACCGTGGAACTGCTGGAGTTGATCACGCGCGGCTTCCCGACGCCGCTGGAGCGCACCCCGCCCGTCGTCACCACCCCGTCGGGCGGCCCCCGGCCCGCGCCGGCCTGCGACCCCGAGGGCCCGCTGGTCGCCGAGGTGATCAAGACGGCCTCCGACCCGTACGTGGGCCGGGTCTCGCTGGTCCGCGTCTTCTCCGGCACCCTGCGCCCCGACGACTCCGTGCATCTGTGCGGCCACGGGCTGGACGCGGCGGGCCACGCGCCGCGCCCCGCTCACGAGGCGGAGATCCGCGTCGGGGCGCTCAGCGCTCCGTTCGGCCGGCAGCAGCACGCCCTGGACCGGTGCGTCGCGGGCGACCTGGCGTGCGTGGCGCGGCTCGGCGAGGCGGAGACCGGCGACACGCTCTCCCCGGCCGGCGACCCCGTCCTGATCGAGCCCTGGTCGACGCCGGACCCGCTGCTCCCGCTGGCCGTACGGGCGCACGGCAAGGCGGACGAGGACAAGCTGTCGCAGGGCCTGGCCCGGTTGGTCGCCGAAGACCCCACGCTGCGGCTCGAACAGAACCCGGACACCGGTCAGGTCGTCCTGTGGTGCCTGGGCGAGGCCCATCAGGAGGTCGCCCTGGAGCGGCTGCGCAGCCGCTACGGCGTCCAGGTCGACGCGGAACCGCACCGGGTGCCGCTGCGCGAGACGTTCGCGGGCCCGGCCTCGGGGCGCGGACGGCACGTCAAGCAGTCAGGCGGGCACGGGCAGTTCGCGATCTGCGAGCTCGAGGTGGAGCCGCTGCCGCCGGGCTCCGGCATCGAGTTCGTCGACAAGGTCGTCGGCGGTGCGGTGCCGCGTCAGTTCATCGCCTCGGTGGAGAAGGGCGTCCGCGCCCAGGCCGCCCGGGGCCTGTCCGCCGGGCACCCCCTGGTCGATGTGCGCGTCACCCTGCTGGACGGCAAGGCGCACTCGGTGGACTCCTCCGACGCCGCCTTCCAGACCGCTGGGGCGCTCGCGCTGCGCGAGGCCGCGTCCGACGCCCGGATCCAGCTCCTGGAGCCGGTGTGCGAGGTGAGCGTCCTGATCCCCGACGACTACGTGGGCCCCGTGATGAGCGACCTGTCGGGGCGTCGGGGCCGGGTCGTGGGCACCGAGCAGAGTCCGGGCGGACGCACCCTCGTACGGGCCGAGGTGCCGGAGATCGAGGTCGGCCGGTACGCGGTGGACCTGCGCTCCCTGTCGCACGGCACCGGCCGCTTCGACCGCGCCTACTCCCGGCACGAGGCGATGCCGCCGCAGGTGGCGGGCCGGGTCCGCGCGGAGCGGGAGGACGGGTCCCCCGGCGCGTGACCGGCGCACGGTCGCACACGCCGTCCGCGTCCACCCCGGTGACCGGCGGTGCGGTGATCCGGACGATACGCTGTGGTCGCAGCTCAGAAGGTATGCCGCGTACGGTAGTTGGGCACACCGCAGGAGCAGACGTGCGGCGAGTGGGGGCGACAGGTGGCCAACGACGGATTCGACTTCTCACCCGGGGCCCAGATCCCGATCCAGGGCTCGGGCGGCCAGACCGTGGCGACCAACGCCCTGGCCTCGGCGGCGTATCGGGACAGTCCGGTGGAGACGATCCTCGACGCCAACAGCGAGTGGCACAAATCGACGGTGAAGCCGGGCTCCTCCAAACTCTTCAAGTCCGACTACTTCAAACCGAATCTCGGTGAGGCCTTCGCCCGTGCCGTCCAGGAGCGCATGCTCGGCGGCGCCCGCAAGGCGCTGATCCAGTCCTTCGGCACGGACCCGCAGACCGTGGTGGAGCACTGCCTGTCGGCGAACAACCTGCGCAAGGCCCGTGACACCCGTCTCACCCTGGTGACCGTGGTGTTCGGCATCCTGTTCCTGCCCGGCATGCTGGCCTGGGTGATCGCCTTCCGGGTCCGGGACGTGCTCAACAAGTCCAAGGACACCGCGTTCCGCGCGGTCGGCACGGTGCTGCTGGCCGCCTTCGGGATCGGCGCGCTGGTCCTGATGGTCAGGCTTCCCCTGGACGGGCTGCTCGCGCTCTACATCCGGGGCGCGCTCGTCGCCCCGGTGATCGGCTGGCTGATCGCCAAGCGGATCGCGGAGACCTCGGCCAAGGACATGCGGGCCCGCTGGGAGGGCCTGCTCTCCGGCACCGGGGTGATCGCGAAGATCCCCGAGGCGGTCCCGAAGAACCCCAACGAGACCGCCCGCGAGGCCCTGCGCCAGGGTCTGGAGAAGCTGTCGGCCGAGCAGCAGTCGAACGCCGTCTTCTACGCCGGTCCCAAGGGCGTCCTCGGGATGGGCACCCGCTGGGGCAGCTGGCAGCTGGCGGAGGAGCTGCTGCCGAAGGACCCGACGAAGGAGATCCACCAGTTCCGCAGCTGGGACCTGATCCGGATCATCCACGACCAGCTGAAGATGCTGGAGCGCGGACCGCTGAACACCGGCGGCTTCCCCAAGCCGTCCGTGAAGCACTGGATCGTCTCGCCCATCGGGGAGAACGCCGACTCCGTCACGCGCCCCGACGGGGAGGACGTCGCCACCTTCCAGGTGAAGCCCCACGAGATACAGCGCATCTGCAACCACCAGCAGTTCGGCAGCGGCGACCGGCACTACCTGGGCGTCCAGTTCACCCTGTGGGACGGCCAGCTGGTGATCACCATGATGATCACCGTCACCGTGCTCCACGAGACCCTGCGCATCGAGGTCACGGGCCATGCGCTGGGGCCCGTGCACAGCCTGTTCCTCTCCAAGCCGGCGGCGAAGACGAAGACGGTCAACAAGACCGTCCGCTTCTGGGAGACCCGGGACGTCCAGCTGGCGCTGGTGGACGCCAAGGAGGTCGTCCGGCTCGCCCTGCGGGCCCCCCTCACCTGGTATCCGCCGCTGCTGGACTACCTGGGCGGGAAGATAGCGCTGCCCGAGCCGTTCGGGCTGCGGCACGCGTGGGCGGCCAAGCCGTGGAACCACCGCTTCATGGCGGACGACGCGATGCGCGCCGCGACCCCGGTGCTGCGGGCCGTCCATACGGCGGCGATGCGCGTCCTCACGGAGAACGGCGTCGACACCGAGCGCTTCGACAACCGCTCGATGATACTGAGCGGCCTCGTCCAGGACCCGGCCCCGCGCAAGGCCGACGTCTACGACGCGTAGACAGCCGGAAGGGGGCCCGGCCGGGCCCCCTTCCGCGTCCGCACCGCGCCGGCCGCTGTGCGTATGCGGCTCAGCGGGCCGGCAGATCGCCCGTCGGCCAGGAGCCGGCCAGCATCGCCCGGGTGTCGCCCAGCAGCTGGGGCAGCACCTTGGTGTGGCCGATGACCGGCATGAAGTTGGTGTCGCCGCCCCAGCGCGGCACCAGGTGCTGGTGCAGGTGCGCGGCGATCCCGGCGCCGGCCACCGAGCCCTGGTTCATCCCGATGTTGAAGCCGTGCGCCCCGGAGGCCGCCCGCAGCGCGACCATGGCGCGCTTGGTGAAGTCCGCCAGCTCGGCCGTCTCGGGGCCGTCCAGCTCGGTGTAGTCGGCCACATGACGGTAGGGCACGACCATGAGGTGGCCGCCGTTGTACGGATACAGGTTCAGCACCGCGTAGACGTGCTCGCCACGGGCCACGACAAGCCCGTCCTCGTCGGATTTCGCGGGAATCGAACAGAACGGACAGCCGTCCTCGGCACCCGGGCCGCTCGGCTTGTCCTGACCCTGGATGTACGCCATCCGATGGGGCGTCCACAGACGCTGAAACGCGTCGGGCGTCCCCACGCCGATCTGCTGCTCCGGCTCACTCGTCATGCCGATCAGCATATTGCGTCACCCCGGCCGAGCGTGTCGCCGGGGCCGCCGTGCCCGGCCGCCCGCGATGCTGAGGCGATGAGCGACCGACCCGCCCCCGAGCCACCCGCCCGGCTGACCCGCTGGGAACAGCGCACGGAGGTGCCGCTCTTCACCGCGGGGCTGCTCTTCCTGGCGGGGTACGCGGTCCGGGTGCTGACCTCGCACGAGGCCGAGCCCTGGAACGACATCGCGCTGATCCTCGTCTGGTCGACCTGGCTGCTGTTCCTCCTGGACTATGCGACGCGGCTGCGGCTCAGCGGCCTGGGCGCGCGCTTCCTGCGTACGCACTGGCTCGACACCCTCGTCCTGCTGCTGCCGCTGCTGCGCCCGCTGCGGATGGTCCAGGTGTATCTGGCGGTGCAGCGCCGCCGCGACCGGCCGCGGCTGAACCTGTACGCGCGCGTGATGGCGTACGCGGGCCTGACCGCCGTCCTGCTCGGCGTCGCCGCCTCGCTCGCGGTCTACCACCTGGAGCACACGGCCCCCGACGCCTCCATCCGCACCTTCGGGGACGCGGTGTGGTGGGCGTGCGCGACGCTCACGACGGTCGGTTACGGGGACGCCGCACCGGTCACGTTCTGGGGGCGGACGGTCGCGGCGGGGCTGATGGCCTGCGGTCTGGCGCTGCTCGGGGCGGTGACGGGCTCGTTCTCGTCGTGGCTGATCCAGGTGTTCACGCGGGAGGACGAGAAACGGCCCCCGGAGCGCGGGTAGCGCGCTCCGGGGGCCGTGACCTGGCGGTCGGATCAGACCTGTACGCGGTCCTCGACGGCCTTCGCGATCTTGGCGAGGGCCTCGTCGACCGGGATGCCGTTCTCCTGCGAACCGTCGCGGTAGCGGAAGGAGACGGCACCGTTGGCCATGTCCTCGTCACCAGCGATGATCATGAAGGGCACCTTGGCCTTCTGCTGGTTGCGGATCTTCTTCTGCATCCGGTCCGAGGAGGCGTCCACGTCCACCCGCAGCCCCTGCTTGCGCGCCTTGGCGGCGAACTCCTGGAGGTAGGGGATGTGGGCGTCGCCGATCGGGATGCCGACCGCCTGGACCGGGGCCAGCCAGACCGGGAACGCGCCCGCGTAGTGCTCCAGGAGCACGGCGAAGAAGCGCTCGATGGAACCGAACAGGGCACGGTGGATCATCACCGGGCGCTGCTTGGAGCCGTCCGGGCCGGTGTACTCCAGGTCGAAGCGCTCCGGCAGGTTGAAGTCGAGCTGCACGGTCGACATCTGCCAGGTGCGGCCGATGGCGTCCCGGCACTGCACGGAGATCTTCGGGCCGTAGAACGCGGCGCCGCCCGGGTCCGGGACCAGGGGCAGACCCTGCTTCTCGGCGACCTGACGCAGCGTCTCGGTGGCCTCTTCCCAGGTCTCGTCCGAGCCGACGTACTTCTCCGGGTCCTTGGTGGAGAGCTCCAGGTAGAAGTCGGTGAGCCCGTAGTCGCGGAGCAGGTTCAGCACGAAGGTGAGCGTGCGGTCGAGCTCCTCCGCCATCTGCTCCTTGGTGCAGTAGATGTGCGCGTCGTCCTGCGTGAAGCCGCGCGAGCGGGTCAGGCCGTGCACGACGCCCGACTTCTCGTACCGGTACACCGTGCCGAACTCGAAGAGGCGCAGCGGCAGTTCGCGGTAGGAGCGGCCGCGCGCGTCGAAGATCAGGTTGTGCATCGGGCAGTTCATCGGCTTGAGGTAGTAGTCCACCCCGTCGTCGAGCTGCATGGGCGGGTACATGCCGTCGGCGTACCAGTCCAGGTGGCCGGACTTCTCGAAGAGCTTGCCCTTGGTGGCGTGCGGGCTGTAGACGAACTCGTAGCCCTCCTCCTCGTGACGGCGGCGCGAGTAGTCCTCCATGGCCCGGCGGATGACGCCGCCCTTGGGGTGGAAGACCGCGAGGCCGGGGCCGATCTCGTCGGGGAAGGAGAAGAGGTCCAGCTCGTTGCCGAGCTTGCGGTGGTCGCGCTTGGCGGCCTCCTCCAGGAACTCCAGGTGCGCCTTCAGCTCGTCCTTGGTCGGCCAGGCGGTGCCGTAGATGCGCTGGAGCATCGGGTTCTTCTCGCTGCCGCGCCAGTACGCGGCGGCGTTGCGCATCAGCTTGAACGCCGGGATGAACCGGGTGGTGGGCAGGTGCGGACCCCGGCAGAGGTCCTTCCAGCACAGGTCGCCGGTCTTGGGGTCGAAGTTGTCGTAGATGGTCAGCTCGCCGCCGCCCACCTCGACGTCCGCGCCGTCGTCCGAGGACGCGGAGCCCTTGATGCCGATGAGCTCCAGCTTGTACGGCTCGTCGGCCAGCTCCTCGCGGGCGGCCTCGTCGGAGACCACGCGACGCGAGAACCTCTGGCCCCGCTTCTGGATCTCCTGCATCTTCTTCTCGATGGCCTTGAGGTCCTCGGGCGTGAACGGCTTCTCGACGTCGAAGTCGTAGTAGAAGCCGTCCTTGACCGGCGGGCCGATGCCGAGCTTGGCGTCGGGGAACAGCTCCTGCACGGCCTGGGCCATGACGTGCGCGGTGGAGTGGCGCAGGATGTCGAGACCGTCCGCGGAGGAGATCTCCACCGGCTCGACGCTCTCGCCGTCCTGGAGCTCGTACGAGAGGTCCTTCAGCTCGCCGCCGATGCGCGCGGCGACGACGGTGCGCTGACCGGGGAAGAGCTCGCCGGCCGTCGTGCCCGTCGTCACCACGTGCTCTTCCCGCTCGGAATCGCGTTGGATGATCACACGGACGTCTGACACCGGTCTCTCCTGACTGAGGGGACGCTCGCCTTCGTATGGCTGAGCAAGGTGAATCGTACCGAGCCGTACGCCCCCGATGCGAACGCCTTCCCCTCGTCAGACCTCCTCCCCCGCGCACGCCTCCTCGAAGGAGTCGACGTTCTCCTGGAGGGCCTTCATCAGCCGGTCCCGCTCCGCCTCGTCGACCTGGACGGGCGCGACCTGCGAGGCCCCGGTGAGCCGCCGGAAGCCGCCCCGGTTCTCCAGCCGCCCCTCCACCCGCAGCGGCAGCCCCACCAGGTGCGCGTGGCCGGCGATGCGGTACGCCTCCTCGTCCAGCTCCACCCGGACGTGCGCGACCTCCGCCCCGGCCAGCACCCGCAGCCGTACGATCCCGGCGCCGCGCGGCCCGGAGCGGCGCAGCCGGACCACCGCGCCGGTCAGCCGCACCTGCACGGCGGGCTCCTCGCGGAGATAGCGGGCTCCGGCGGCGCGCAGGGCGGGCAGGTCGCCCGGGGAGAACTCGACGGGGGCGGGGCGGGCCGGGCAGCCGTCCGGGGTGCCCGCGGCGGGCGCCCACCGCAGGTCGATCCCGGCCCCCTCGGAGCCGCGCACCAGGGCGATCAGCGCCTCGGTCAGCTCCCGGCCGACGCCTGCCGCGACCGCGCTGTCGAAGGCCTCCATGCCGCCGGTGGCCCGTTGGTAGTCGACCGCCTCGCGGGTGGCGTGCAGGGCGTGGCAGAGCCGGACGGCGACGGCGCGTCCGGAGGCGACGGGTACATAGGCGGTGAGGCTCCGGCCGCCGGGTTCGGGGCCGATGAGCGCGTCGTCCAGGGCGGCGCGTGCCTTCCTGCGGTGCCGGGCCCCGTGGTAGCCGACCCGGCCGCGGGCCGCGAGGGCCCCGGCCAGGAGGATCTGCCGGGCGGCCGACCGTAGCTCCTCCGCCTCGGTCCAGCCCGATGCGCCGGCGGCCGCGGCCGCCGACTCGGGGACCTCGCGCCACCAGCGGATCTCGTCGCTGGGCACGGTGAGGGAGACCAGGACATCGCGGGCCGAGGGGTCGGCGCTGCGGCCGAGGGCGAGCAGCGCCTCCTCGATCAGCTCCCCGCTGTCGGGGAAGGCCGCGCTCTCGGGCACCAGCAGGCTGGTCGCCCCGGCGGCGGGTCCGGGCGGGGTCCAGCGGCCGTACCGTCCCGGTGCTCCCCCGCGCCGCTGCCAGCCGTGCCGGCGCAGGAGGGCGGCGAGGACGGCGGGATCGGGCAGCTCCGCACCGGCCACGGCGACCAGCGGCGGCCCGGGGCGGGCGGTGGGGTGCGAGCGGGCGGCGGGCAGTCCCGCCCCGCCCGTGGGCTCGTCCATCGACCGGTGCATCAGGGTCTCCCTCCGGCCCCGACCCGGGCCATGATGTCGCAGAGTGCGCGGTCGTCGAAGATCCGCGAGGTCGGGATGCGCACAGTGGTCCGGTACCGGCCCGTCACCGCGTGGCCGGCCAGGTTGGTCCAGTAGCAGCAGTGGCGCAGGTCGAGGCTGCCCGGTCCGGCGCGCAGCCAGTCGTCCTGGCTGCGGGGCACGAGCATCACGACCAGGATCTTGTGCACCGACACCGGGCTGCGGGCGAGCTTGACGAGGTGGGCGTTGTCGAGCGTGAAGGAGAACGCCCCGCCCGCCGGGTGCGGCGCTATCTGGTAGGTGCACTTGAGCTGCACCTTGATGGTCACTTCGTCGTCGACGGTGTGGGCCGGGGCGCCGTGGCTGACGTGCCAGTCGATGCCGTTGTCGGGGAAGGGCTGGGACAGCGAGCATCCCGCCGCCGCCGCGACGGCGTGCAGATAGCCCACCTGAAGGGTCTCCATGCAGGCGGTGGTGGCGAGGGAGCCGCGCAGCGGCGCGTCGAGCTGCTGCGGCAGCCGGGGCCCGAGGGCCTCGGCGCGGGCGGTTCCCCCGGGGTCGGGCTGCGCGAGCGCCATGGCTCCGTGTGCCTTCCGGGCGTGCCGATCGATGGCAGGTGGCCTGCCGGCAGGGTGTCGTGGGCTGGGCGGATCGACGGACGCCGGAGGTAACTTCCGTACGTCTCAACTGTGTTGTCACCGCATCGGACCGCCCGCAAACGGCGTATCAGGCAAACAGCCCGGGTATCACCGATATCGGGCAGAGGAATCATTCCATCTGCCGTGCAGGTGCGAGGAGTTCGGGGATGATGCACTGGTTCGAGGGGCCACTGGCCGCTTTTGACACGGAGACGACAGGCGTGGACGTCGAGCAGGACCGGATCGTTTCGGCCGCTCTCGTCGCGCAGGACACCGCGGGCGGTCGCGTCCGCGTCACCCGCTGGCTGGTCAATCCGGGGGTTCCGGTCCCGCCCGGGGCGACCGAGATCCACGGTCTGACCGACGATCACCTTCAGCGCAACGGGCGTTGGCCCGCCCCGGTGATGGACGAGATAGCCCGTTCACTGGCGGAGAGCTGTGCGACGGGCCGGCCGCTGGTCGTGATGAACGCTCCCTTCGATCTGACGCTGCTGGACCGGGAGCTGAGGCGGCACCGGGCATCGTCGCTGGCCGGATATCTCGACGGCGTGCCGATGCGCGTCGTGGATCCGCGGGTGCTGGACAAACACCTGGACCGCTACCGCAAGGGCCGCCGTACGCTCACGGATCTGTGCACGAGTTACGAGGTGGTGCTCGACGGGGCCCATGACGCGGCGGCCGACGCGGCCGCCTCGCTGGAGCTGGTGCGGGCGGTGTGCCGGCGCTTCTCGACCCGGCTGGAGCGGCTGTCGCCGGCCGAGCTGCACACCCTTCAGGCGACCTGGCACGCGGCCCAGGCGCGCGGCCTGGAGGCGTGGTTCGCCAAGAGCGGGACGCCGGAGGCGGTGGATCCGGCGTGGCCGCTGCGCCCGGAACTGCCCGCGGCGGCGTGAGGAGTTCGACGGCCTGGGACATGCGAAAGCCGGTCCGCGTGATGCTGGCGGACCGGCTTTCCCCGGTGGGCGATACTGGGTTCGAACCAGTGACCTCTTCGGTGTGAACGAAGCGCTCTCCCACTGAGCTAATCGCCCGGGAACGGGTTGAACCATACAGGGCTCCGCGGGCTTCGTTCAAACTCCTTCCGGCTGAGCTCTACTCAGGGCGTCGCGGCCGGGAAGTGAGTATCCGAGCGCATGTACGGGCCGGGTGGCCGGGGCCACACTCCCGTACATGGAACACGTGCCCCCGCCCGCCGAGGAACTGGCCCGCCTCGACCGAGAACTGGCCGAGCTGGACGCCCGCAGGGCCCAGCTGCTGACCCGGCGCACCTGGCTGCTCGCCGCGCTGCGGCCGCCCGCTCCGGCGGCAGCACCGGGCTGGAACCCGTCGGGCTGGGGAGCGCCTCCCGCCACCCCCGCGCAGCCGTGGGGCTATGCGCCGAAGCCTCCGTCCGCCCCGCGCAGTGCGCAGAACGTCCTGCTGACGCTGGGCGGTCTGCTGCTGACGGTCGCGGCCGTCGCGTTCACGCTGGTGAGCTGGGGTTCGATGGGGATCGGCGGCCGGTCGGCCGTGCTGGCGGCGGTGACCCTGGGGGCGCTGACCGCCCCGGCGGTGCTGCTGCGACGGGGACTGGCCGCCACGGCCGAGGCGCTGGCGGCCCTGGCCCTGGTGCTGACGCTGCTGGACGTCTACGCGGTCCACGCGGTGGCCGCGCCCGACGCGGACGGGCTCGGCTTCACGGCCGTCGCGTCGGCGGTGCTCGCGGCGCTGTGGACGGCGTACGGGCTGGCGCTGGGCAAGCTGCGTCTGCCGTTGCCGGCCGCCGTGGTGCTGGCGCAGTGGCCGCTGCTCCTCTGGGCGTGGGCGGCGGGCGCACCGGCGCTGGTGGTCGGGTGGGCGCTGCTGGCCACGGCGGTGCTGGACGGGGCGATCGCCCTGCGGGGCAAGGGCCTCGGGGTGCGGATCACGGCGTGCGTCGGCGGGGCGGTGATGGGCTTCTCGGCCCTGCTGGTGGGCCTGACGATGTCCGCGACGGCCTCCGGGCCGCTCGGGGCGGTGGCGCCGGGCGCTCTGCTGCTGGCGGCAGCGGCGGCGGCCCTGGCCGGAGCGTGGCGCGCGCCGAAGGCTGCGGCGCAGGCGGGCGGTGTGGTGGCCGGCCTCGCGGCGGTGGCCGCGGTGGGCGGCGTGCCGGCGGCGGCGGTCCCGGACGGCTGGCGGGTGCTCGCGTACCTGCTGTGCGGTCTCGCGCTGACAGCGGTCGTACGGGCACGGCTGCCGAGGGACGCGGCGCACGGGGCGCTGGTGGCGTCGGGCGCGGTGGTGGCCGGGGCTCTGGTCTGGGCGCTGCCGCCGGTGGCGGGGGCGCTGCTGGGCCCGGTGACACGGTTGTCGGACGTGTGGGCGGGGTCGCCGGAGGGCTTCCGGTCCGCCCTGGGGTCGACGCTGCCGTGGTCGGAGCTGGCCGCGGCCCCGGTAGTGCTCGCCCTGGTGGCCGGGCTGCTGGGGGTGGCGTACCGGTGGTGGCCGTCGCTGGTGCGGGTCGCCGGACCGTTGAGGACGCCGGGGACGCGGGGTCCGGACGGGGCACCGGGTGCGGGAGTGCCGGGCGATGCCCCGGCGCGGGGTGCGGCCGGCGCGGACGCCCCGGGCAAGGCAGCCGGGACGCCGGGTGCGGGGCTGCCGGGAGCGGCCGGGACCGCGGCGCACGGGGCCGGGGCGCCCTGGTCGGGGCGGCCCGGTGCCGCCTGGACCGGTGCGTGGACCGGCGCCTGGGCGGGTCCCGTTCCCGGCGCCGGTGCGCGCAGGCCCTCCGGGGCGGCGTTGCGCGGGGCCGCCGGCGCGGGGGCCCTGGCGCTCGGCTGGGGCGCGCTGCTGCTGGCCGGGGCCGTGCTGGACGTGCCCTACGCGGTCGCGGTGGCCGGGGGGACGGCGCTGGTCGCCGGGCTGCTCGCGACGGCCGTGCGCGGTCCGGGCAGCGGCCGGGGCGGGTCGGCGGCGCTGCCGGTGACCGCGCTGGTGGCGGCGGTGTCCGGGGCGGTGCACGTCGGGCTGCTGTCGCTGGCGTCCGAGGGGGCCTCGTACGCGGTGTTCGGCGCGCTGGCGGTGCTGTTCGCCGGGGCGGCGGTGCGGGCCGGGTCCGAGGTGCCGCGCGCGGTGTTCGCGGTCGCCTCGGTGGTCTGGGCCACCGTGCTCACGGGGTTCGCGGGCCGGTCCCTGGGACTCGCCCCGCACGAGGCGGCCCCGCTGCTGCTCGTGGTGCCCGCGCTGACGGTGCTGTCGGGGGCGCGGCTGCGCCGGCACCCGGTGGCGTTGCCGGTGGAGCTGACGGGGGCGCTGGGGGCGCTGGTCGCCGTGGGGCTCGCGGTGTCGGACGCGCCGTTCCTGGCCCTGGTGCTGTCGTTGTGCGGGGTGCTGGCGGCGGGCGCGGCGGTGCGGCCGGAGCGGCGGCCGGTGGCGGGCTACCTGGCGGCGGCGCTGTTCGTCCTGGCCACCTGGGTGCGGCTGGCGGCCTCGGAGGTGTCGTTCCCGGAGGCGTACACGCTGCCGGTGACCGTGCCCGCGCTGGTGGTCGGGTTCCTGCGGCGGCGGAAGGACCCCGAGGCGTCGTCGTGGACGGCCTACGGGCCGGGGCTCGCGGCGACGCTGGTGCCGAGCCTGGCGGTCGCCTGGACCGACCCGGGCTGGCACCGGCCGCTGCTGCTGGGGGTGGCGGCGCTGGTGATCACGCTGCTGGGCGCGCGCTACCGGCTCCAGGCGCTGCTGCTGCTCGGCGGGGCGGTGCTGGCGCTGGACGGGCTGCACGAGCTGGCGCCGTACGTGGTGCAGGTCGCCGGGGCGCTCCCCCGCTGGCTGCCGCCGGCCCTGGCCGGGCTGCTGTTGCTGGTGGTGGGAGCGACGTACGAGCAGCGGCTGCGCGACGCCCGCCGGCTGAAGGACGCGCTGGGGCGGATGCGCTGAGCCGTGCCCGGTCCGGGGGCGCGCCGCCGATGGCGGCGGCTGCCGGGCCGGGGAAAGCGGGCCGGGCAACGCAGAGGGCCCGGGAGACGGAATCCGTCTCCCGGGCCCTCTGTCCGGGTGGGCGATACTGGGTTCGAACCAGTGACCTCTTCGGTGTGAACGAAGCGCTCTCCCACTGAGCTAATCGCCCCGGGCGCACCGCAAACATTACCCCATGTCAGCGGTGCTCCTGGACGGTCCCCGGGCTACTCGCTGATCTTCCACGGCATGGCGAGCCCGAACTTCCAGACGTAGATCCCGACCAGCACCGCCATGATCACCAGCCCCACCGCGGTGAGGATGATGTTGCGCCGCCGGACCTTGGGATCGAGGGCCCGCTGCGCGGCCTCGGTGACCTTGCGCTTGGTCCAGCGCAGCACCAGCTGGGCCCAGACGAACTCGGTCGCCCAGATCGCCATGCCGCCGAAGATCACCAGCCAGCCGGGGCCGGGCAGCACCAGCATGAGCACACCCGCGATCACGACGCCGAGCCCGACGACGAAGACGCCGACCTGCCAGCTCAGGTGGAGCGTTCTGGATGCCTTGATGAAACCCGGAGCCCGCGAGCCCAGCTCGCGTTCCTCCCGGTCCGATTCCCCCGTGGCGGACGCCGGGGCCGCCTGCTCGGCGACCTCGCTCCGCTCGTCACTCTCCGCGTTCATAGAGCTCAACTTACCCGACCCGTCTTCGTCACTGGAATGGGCGCATAACTCAAAGTTACACGCCGCTGAGCGAGGGACCCGAAGCATCACAAATGGGTCAGAGGGGTTTACAACGCCACCGTAGGTGGCATGTCGATTTCGCCGACGTGCGAATCCCCGAGCGCACACTGAGCGAAAGGCCCTGGCGCTTATGAACACCACGGTCAGCTGCGAGCTGCACCTGCGCCTCGTTGTGTCGAGCGAGTCCTCACTGCCTGTACCCGCGGGCCTGCGGTATGACACGGCCGATCCCTATGCCGTGCACGCCACCTTCCACACCGGAGCGGAGGAGACGGTCGAATGGGTATTCGCCCGCGACCTCCTTGCCGAGGGGCTGCACCGGCCCACCGGCACCGGAGACGTCCGCGTCTGGCCATCTCGTAGTCACGGTCAAGGCGTCGTATGCATCGCCCTGAGCTCCCCAGAGGGAGAAGCCCTGCTCGAAGCCCCGGCGCGGGCCCTGGAGTCGTTCCTGAAGAGGACCGACGCCGCGGTTCCACCCGGCACCGAGCATCGTCACTTCGATCTCGACACGGAGCTCTCCCACATCCTGGCCGAGAGCTGAGCCAGACAGAGAGCCGCTCGACGCCGTCGACTCGGGGAGATGACGTCGCGCTGACAACCGCATAGGGCAGACACCGGCGCCGTCGTCGCGGAATCCACCGCGACGACGGCGCCGGTGCGCCCGGACCCCTTCCGGGGAGCCGGAGGGGCCCGCTCCGCTCTCCGGCGGGCCCGGCACCGGCGGGACCGAGCCAGTAGAGTCAGCCGCCATCGGCAGGCGCCCGCCCGCCGGAGGCCAGGGAGCGAAGCGTGCTGATCCCTCACGACACCCGGATCGCCCTCGACACGGTGGTCGATCTGGTGAACACCGCACCGGAGAGCCGGCCGCCCGGGGACGGCCCCACGGACGGACTCGCGGAGGGACCCGAGGACGCTCTCGCCGACATCGCCGCGCTCTACGCCTTCGGGGAGCGGCACCACATAAGCGGAGTCGGCACGCTCGGCGCGAAGGACCTGACCGCCGTGCGCGACGTACGGGCCCGTTTCGCCGAGGTCTTCGCGGCGCCCGATCCGCGCACCGCCGTCGACCTGGTCAACCGGCTCGTCGCGGCGGCCGGGACCACCCCGCAGCTCACCGACCACGACGGCTACGACTGGCACGTGCACTACTTCGCACCGGACGCCTCGATCGCCGACCATCTCGCGGCCGACTGCGGCATGGCGCTGGCCTTCATCATCGTGGCGGGCGAGCAGGAGCGGCTGCGGCGCTGCGAGGCTCCGGACTGCGGGCACGCGTTCGTCGACCTGTCGCGCAACCGCTCCCGGCGCTACTGCTCCAGCCGTACCTGCGGAAACCGGCTGCACGTCGCGGCCTACCGGGCCCGGCGCAAGGAAGCCGCGGGCTGACGGTCGCACCGCCCCGCACGGTGACGCGACGCGTCACAGCACGAAGAGATCATGCAGGGCGGCCATCAGCAGCAGACCCCCGATCACGGTCAGGAAGATCATCAGGGGCGGCTGGGAGAGCGCGAAGAGACAGCCGCGGGGCTCTTCGTCGGGGGGTGCGGGGGCCTCGCCCCGGGAAGTGTCCACCATCTCGGGGTGATCATGACGCACCCGCGACCGGGTTGGCGATCAACCCGGTCCATTCTCTCGGGAGTTCACCGTCCCGTGGCCATCGGTAATCGCTCCGGCGTGCGGGTCGCCGTCAGGCATTCGGCGCCCGGCGCTCCGAGCGCCCGCGGGGCCGGCCGCCGTCTCAGATGCCGTGCTTCTTGAGGATCGCCTCGATGTCGCTGAAGTCTTCGCCGGGAGCGGCGGCCTCCTGCTTCTTCCCGGGCTTCGGCTGCGGCTTCGCGGCCGCCGCCGAAGGTCCGGCCGTACTGCCCGCGCCGAGCGAGGGGGCGGAAGCCGCCGGCGCGACCGCCTCGTTCCGCCCGGCCGCCCGCGCGGCCTTGCGTTCCGCCCGGGTGGCGCCGCTGCGGCGCTCGATGGCGCGGGTGGTCATGAACAGCAGCCAGGAGAGGCCGAGCACCCCGAAGCCGAGCCAGACGCTCGGCTTGAAGGCGATCCCGGCGACCCACTCGACCACCCCGGTCAGCACGAGCCCGACCGGGACGAGGGAGTAGGCGGCGATCCTCGTCGCCGTGAGGAACCGCTTGCGGTACGCGGTCACCGCGGCGATGCCCAGGCCGGCCGCCGACACCGCGGAACAGATGGTCTCGGCAAGCATCGGAGCCTCCAGGCGCAGGGGATACGTCCCTTCCATCCTGCACCGACGACCACCGCCGGGGCCACGGCGGTGGCCCACCTCAGGGACATTTCAGGGCCGGACTCCTCCCCAGGGGGTGTCTCGGCTCCCGATTGGGACCCCCGCGCCCGGCCTGAAAGACTGGGCGCATGAGCGATTCCACCCCCGCGGCACCGGTCGTCCTCGACCTCTGGTGCGATCTCGAATGCCCCGACTGCCACCGAGCCCTCGACGATGTGCACGCCCTGCGCGCCCGGTACGGGGACCGCGTCGAGATCCGGCTGCGGCACTTCCCGCTGGACAAGCACCGGCACGCCTACGCCGCGGCCCAGGCCGCCGAGGAGGCGACGGACCAGGGCAAGGGCTGGCCGTACATCGAGGCCCTGCTGTCCCGCACCGCCGAGCTCGGCCGCGCCGGCGAGCCGCTGCTCCTGGAGGTGGCAGGCGAACTGGGCCTGGACGCCGAGGAGTTCGACACCGCACTGATCGACGGCCGGCATCTGCTGATCGTCGACGCGGACCACGCGGAGGCCAATGCGATCGGCGTCACCGGCACGCCGACCTATGTGATCGGCGACGAGCGGCTGGACGGCGGCAAGAGCCAGGACGGGCTGCGCGAGCGGATCGAGGCGATCGTCGACCGGACCCTGGCCGCGCGGGACCGGTAGGGGCCGGGACCGGCAACGGCCGGGAGGCCGCTACAACGCCTTGGCCAGGTTGTACCGCGTCGTCGTGAAGCCGAGGGACTCGTACAGCCGCAGGGCCGGGGTGTTCGAGGCGAAGACGTGCAGGCCGAGCCGGTCCGCGCCCCAGTCGCGGGTGATGTCCTCGGCGAGCAGCATCAGGGCCCGGCCGTGGCCCCGGCCCCGGTGTTCCTCGCGCACCTCGATGTCGAAGACGAATCCGGCCCGACCGCCCGGCGGCACCTCCCGCAGGGCCACCCACACATGGCCGACGACCTCGCCCTCGTGCACCAGCACCTGCAGGCGCGTCCCCGCGGTCGCCAGTCCGTCCGGAAGGAGGGCGGCGTGGTCGGCCTCGGACTTGAGCCGGGCCTGCTCGGGCGGCACGCCGCGCTCGGCCCAGTCCCCCGCGTACGTCCGCACCGCGTCCTGTCGCCAGGCGGCGAACTCCTCCTCGCCCATCGCGCGCGAGGTGAGGCCCGGGGGGAGCGGGACGGGGTCCGGGCCGAGGTCCTTGATCATGTTGCGGCTGCGCTCGGTGTAGCCGAGGGCGGCCGCGAGCCGCCTGGCGGGGTCGTTGTCGGCGGGGACCTCCACCCGTACCCGGGTGCATCCCCACCCCCGCAGCACCTCCTCGGCGGCGAGCGCGGCGATGGTGCCCCGGCCGCGCCTCCGCCGGTCCTCCTCCACGCTGAGGGAGCCCAGCACTCCGGCGGTCGGGCCGAACGCGTCGTCGGTGCTGATCGCGACGGCGCCGACGGGCCGCCCGTTGTCGCACACGTCGTAGTGGCGGGCCCGTGCGCCGTCGGGGCCTTGCTGAAGCGGCCCGGACGGCCGGAGTGTCGTGGTCATCAAGGGTTTGTATCCCCTGCGCGACGCCCCGTCACGCGCTTTTCGGCGTCGCCGGGCCGCTCACGGGTCGAGGTCGTCGCCGGCCCGCTCGGCGAAGATCCGCATGGCCTTCGCCGTCACCGGTCCGATCTCCGCGGCCGGCTCGTGGTCGTCGACGCGGTGCACCGCCTGGATGTCGCGGAGCGTCGAGGTCAGGAAGACCTCGTCGGCCTCGGCGAGAACGTCCATCGGCAGGTCGGTCTCCTCGGCGCCGGTCCACTCCACGGCCAGCGCGCGGGTGATCCCGGCGAGGCAGCCGGAGGCCACCGGCGGGGTGTGGATGCGGCCGCCCAGGACGACGAACACGTTGGATCCGGTGCCCTCGCAGAGGCGGTCGGCCGTGTTCGGGAACAGCGCCTCGGACGCGCCGCGCTCCCGCGCCCGTGCCAGGGCGACGACGTTCTCGGCGTACGAGGTGGTCTTCAGGCCCGCGAGCGCGCCGCGTTCGTTGCGCGTCCAGGGGACGGTGATCACGGCCGTGCTGTCCGGGCGGCGGCTCACCCCGTCGAGGGCGACGACGAGGCTCGGCCCGTCGGTGCCCCGGTCCGAGCCGAGCGGGGACAGCCCGCCGGTGTAGGTGATCCGCAGGCGTCCCAGGGGGACGGGATTGGCGTCGATGACCGCGGCGGCGGCCCGGCGGACCTCGTCGAGGTCCGGGTCGGGCAGACCCAGGCCCCGGGCGGACCGGGTGAGACGGTCGAGGTGCCGGGTCAGGGCGAAGGGGCGCCCCTCGCTCGTACGCACCGTCTCGAAGATGCCGTCGCCCACGGTCAGCCCGTGGTCGAGCACCGACAGCCGGGCGTCCTCGGCGTTCCGCAGTCCGCCGTTGACCCAGATCCTCATAGTGCGGTCCTTCCTGTCTCCTCGTATGCGCCCGACGCTACAGCGAGCAGCCGGGAGGCCTTGAGTTCGGTCTCGTCCCATTCGCGTTCCGGGTCGGATCCCCAGGTGATCCCGGCTCCGGTGCCGAACCGCAGCAGCGGCGCGGGCCCGGTCCGGTCGATCCAGAACGTCCGTATGCCGACGGCGAGCGAGGCCGTGCCCCGGTCGGCGTCGACCCAGCCGACCGCACCGCAGTACGGCCCGCGCGGGGCCCGCTCCAGCTCGGCGATGATCCGCAGCGCGCTGGACTTCGGCGCCCCGGTGACCGAGCCGGGCGGGAAGGCCGCGGCGAACAGCTCCGGCCAGCCCGCTCCGTCGGCCAGCCGGCCCCGCACGGTGGAGACGAGGTGGACGAGACCGGGGTGCTTCTCCACCACGCAGAGATCGGGCACGCTCACGCTTCCGGTGGCGCAGACCCGGCCCAGGTCGTTGCGGACCAGGTCCACGATCATCACGTTCTCGGCGTGGTCCTTCGCCAGGAGATCGTCCTCGGTCCGCCCGGTGCCCTTGATCGGCCCGGACTCCACGGTCCGCCCGTCGCGCCGGAGGAAGAGTTCCGGAGACGCGGTGGCGATCTCCACACCGTGGCCGGGCAGCCGGATCGTTCCCGCGTACGGGGCGGGGTTGCCGCGGGCGAGCAGGGAGGTCAGGGCGTCGACGTCGGCCGCGGCCCCGCCGCCGGGGAGCGGCGCGGACAGCACCCGGCAGAGGTTGGCCTGGTAGACGTCGCCCGCCGCGATGTGTTCACGGATCCGCCGTACGCCCGCCGTGTAGGCGTCACGGTCCAGCGAGGACGTCCAGTCCCCGGCGGCGGGCCCGCGCCAGGCTCCGGGCACGGGAGGGGGGACCGCCTCCTTGCGCACGTCGGAGAAACGGGCGCAGACGATGCGACCTTCGAAATCGGCGGATACCGCCCAGAAACCGGACGAGTCAAGAGCCGCGGGATCGTGGGTCACATCCTGCAGACCGGAGGCTATGAGGCCGTCGAAGCGGACCAAGGGGGCGAGGTCGGACACGCGAATGAGTCTAGGACGGTGTGCGGTGACCTGCGTCGGGGCAAGGTCACCGCAGCACGCTGCACAAACGCGTTTTTGTACTGGCCCAGGAATCCGCTAGAGTTCAACACGTCGCCGGGACGCGTAAGCGAACCGGGAATGACAAGCGGACGTAGCTCAGTTGGTAGAGCGCAACCTTGCCAAGGTTGAGGTCGCCAGTTCGAACCTGGTCGTCCGCTCGCAGAAGGTGGGGGATTCTTCCCGGGCCCCTACCCCTGGTGGAGTGGCCGAGAGGCGAGGCAACGGCCTGCAAAGCCGTCTACACGGGTTCAAATCCCGTCTCCACCTCCATGGACGATTAGCTCAGCGGGAGAGCGCTTCCCTGACACGGAAGAGGTCACTGGTTCAATCCCAGTATCGTCCACTGGTCCGCAAGGATCCCCGCGCGATTAGCTCAGCGGGAGAGCGCTTCCCTGACACGGAAGAGGTCACTGGTTCAATCCCAGTATCGCGCACGCAGCACACGCAGGGTCACCCTGCGCGATTAGCTCAGCGGGAGAGCGCTTCCCTGACACGGAAGAGGTCACTGGTTCAATCCCAGTATCGCGCACCACCGAGAACCCCCGGTCGTCTCCACGACCGGGGGTTCTCTCGTCGTACGTACGGTCAGCGGCCTCCGCGACCCGGCGGCGCGGGGGCCGTCGGGTCGCGGAGAGCGCTCAGGGAAGCTCAGGACGAGAACAGCATCCGGCCGAAGCCCTTCTGGCGGTGGTGGCCGTAGTGCCCACCGTGCTGCGGCGCGCCCCAGGCGGGGGCATGGGCGGCCGGCGGGTAGGCCCCCGGGGCGGGAGCGGCCGGGTAGGCCTGCGGGGCCGGGGGCGCGGGCGGAGCCTGCTGGGACCACTGGGACTCCAGGCGGGTCAGCGACTCCAGCTCGCCGTAGTCGAGGAATATCCCCCGGCAACCGCTGCACTGCTCGATCTGAACGCCGTTGCGGTTGTACGTGTTCATCTGCGCGTGACACTTCGGGCACTGCATCATCGGCTCGGCTCCTCGCCCTCGTTGTGCCGTCGCCGGAATGTCTGCCCGGCCACGGTCCGTTCACCCTACGACGCGGGGTCGGGAGCCAACTCGGGCGGCACCGTAGCGATTCGGGCACAGGATTCGACCATCAGCTGTTCGAGCTCGTCCGGCTCCCGTCGCTCCGCAGCGCACTTGGCCAGGGCGAGGGCCGCCGTCTGCACCGTCAGCGCGCGGGCCGGGACGTCCAGTTCGGGCCAGGGGTCCCCGTCGGCGGGCACCGCCGGTCCCCCGGCGGACCGGTAGGCGTCCAGGAAGGCGGACCAGTCCTCGGGGGCCAGGAGCCCGGCCGCGTACCAGGCGGCGGGCCGGGCGAGGTCCCACGCCGGGTCGCCGGTCCCCGCGTCGTCCACGTCGATGAGAAGCCAGGGCCCGTCCGGCGCGGGATGGCGTACGAGCTGACCGAGGTGCAGATCCCCGTGGCACAGGAAGCCGGCCCGCCGCGCGGGCGCCTGCGCCTCGCCCCTGGCCCAGGCGGGCAGGGCGCGCCAGCCCGCCAGCACCGGCAGGACCGCCGCCTCGCCGGGAAGCGCGGCGGACATCCGGGCGACGGCCCGTGCCGCCTTGAGCGGCCCGCGCATCGGCGGGAGCGGGAGCGGGGGCTCCGTCCGGTGGAGGCGGGCGAGCAGCGCGGCGGCCTCGGCCCAGGGGGCCGCGTCGGGGTCGGTGGGGTCGACGGGTGCGCCGAGCGGCCAGAGCGTGACCGGCCGCGGGCTGGACGTGAGGTGCCCGGAGACCCCCGGGTGCCGGCGGTCGCCGGGAGGCTCGGGGGCGGTGAGCGGTGGGAGCGGGGTGCCGGACCGCTCGGGGGCGGTGGGCGGCGGGAGCGGGGCGCCGGACCGCTCGGGGGCGGTGAGCGGGGGGAGCAGGATGCCGGTGAGCTGCGGGGCGGCGGCCAGGGCGAGCCGGGCCGCCAGTTCCTCGCGGTCGGTGTCGGCGGCGTGGGCCTTCGCCACGATCGCGCCGCTGCGGACCACCGTGCCGTCGGGCCGGTCCGCGAGGACCTGCGGGGGCGCGCACACGCAGGGCGTCCTGGCGGGATGGGAGAGGCGGTGCGCGAGAGCGCCCAGGTCATGGACGACTGAGGTCTGGGTGGTGGTGGTCAACGGTTCCCCCGCGGCGGTCGGTCCGGCTGTGGCACCGGTCCCGCCGTGAGCGTAACGCGGGAGCCCGCCCGAGGAGCCGGCCGGTTCGGGGACCGGACCGGAGGGCCCCGCTGGACCGGTCCGCCCGGCGCTCCACGTAGGCCCGGTGGGAGAAGCGCAGGACCCCGGAAAGCGCGATGCCCGGTCAGCTCCCCAGCTGACCGGACAAACGCTGCCGTCCGCCGCACCCCCGTCCCCACGGGGCTGTTGGCCGGATGTGTGGGTCCGGACCGCTCTTCCGGACCCCGGGCGCCGCTCAGCGCCCCAGCATCACCGCCACGGACGACGCCTGTGTGACCACCGCGTCCCAGCCGCCGAAGACGACCACGAGCAGGGCCGCCAGGGGAAGGACCATCGCCGTCGCCACCAAGGGGTGACGGGTGCCGGACGAACGGGCGCCGAACGCGGCGTACGCCTTGCGTCCCTGCATACGGACCATCGTCCGCGTTGCCGTGTCCGACATGGTTCCTCTCCTGACCTGATGAGGGGCGGCGGGCGTGTGACCTCGGGGGACGAGTGTGCGCCCGCCGCTTGACCTCAACATTAGGTAAGCGGCGGGCACCGGGCGTCATGCCCGCGTACCTAATCCCGGGCCTCCCGGAGGATGAGCCGTCGTCGATCGGTGTACTCCCCTGGGTGGAGACGGACCATCGGAGGTTGGGGTCATCCCGGAGGGGATGCCGGGACCGGGTCGGACGCCTGTTCCCGTGGGAGTCCGCCCGCCTCACGACAGCACCCGCCGGGTGACTTCACTCACGCCCTCACCCCCGGCGGGCGGCCGCCCCCCTCGCCGGGGACCGCCCAGGACACCGCCGCCCCGTGGGCCGGGGCGGTGGTCACGGCCCCGCGGCGACCGCGTCCCGGTGTCCGCGGACCGAGCCAATCCCCGTTGCCCGGACGCCCTTTGAGGAGACCGGCCGGCCGAGAGGCCCGGATCCGCCGCGCGCTGACCCCTCTTCACCTCTCCCGCCCGGCACGGACAATCGAATCCCCGGTGAGGGCGCGGCCTCTGAGCGCGCCGGGCGCGGGGTACGTAAGCTGTGCCTCGTCAGGCGGACCAGGCAGCGGGGATGGGCAGACGATGGCGATGATGCGGCTCCGGCGCGAGGACCCGCGTCTCGTCGGCTCGTTCCGGCTGCACCGACGGCTCGGCGCGGGCGGCATGGGCGTCGTCTACCTCGGCTCCGACCGGCGCGGCCAGCGGGTGGCGCTCAAGGTGATCCGGCCCGACCTGGCGGAGGATCAGGAGTTCCGTTCGCGGTTCGCGCGCGAGGTGTCGGCGGCCCGGCGGATCCGCGGCGGCTGCACGGCCCGGCTGGTCGCCGCCGATCTGGAGGCGGACCGCCCGTGGTTCGCGACGCAGTACGTGCCGGGTCCCTCGCTGCACGACAAGGTCGCCGAGGAGGGCCCCTTGGCCGCCGCCGAGGTCGCCTCGATCGGGGCGGCGCTCTCCGAGGGTCTGGTGGCGGTGCACGAGGCGGGGGTGGTCCACCGCGACCTGAAGCCGTCGAACATCCTCCTCTCCCCCAAGGGCCCCCGCATCATCGACTTCGGCAT
This sequence comes from Streptomyces sp. NPDC020884, assembly GCF_044333935.1. Classification (NCBI taxonomy): domain Bacteria; kingdom Bacillati; phylum Actinomycetota; class Actinomycetes; order Kitasatosporales; family Streptomycetaceae; genus Streptomyces; species Streptomyces sp. NPDC020884. The sequence goes on from NZ_JBIRRY010000008.1 coordinate 167,950, forward strand.
CGCCTGGGCGACCGGGGCCAGCACGCTCACCCACGTCGGTACGGCGGTGGGGTCGCCCGGGTTCCTCGCGCCCGAGCAGGTGCGGGGCGCGGCGGTCACGCCCGCGACGGACGTCTTCTCGCTCGGCGCGACACTGGCGTACGCGGCGATGGCCGACTCCCCCTTCGGGCACGGCAGTTCCGAGGTGATGCTGTACCGCGTCGTGCACGAGGAGCCGCAGCTCCACGATGTGCACGACGCGCTGGCCCCGCTGGTGCGCGCCTGTCTGGCGAAGGACCCGGAGGAGCGGCCGAGCACGCTGCAACTGTCCATGCGGCTCAAGGAGATCGCGGCGCGTGAGGCGCAGGGTCTGCACGAGAGCCGGCCGCCCGTCCAGCGCTCCGCCCAGGATGCCGACCGGCCGACCGGCCGGATGGCCGATCCGTACGCCGAGCAGCACACCCGCCGTGCGGAAGGCCCGTCGGCCTCCCGCTCCCAGCCGAGCAGGCGCGGCGCGCCCGCGCGTACGGGACCGCCGCGCTCCGGTGGCTCGCGCCCGCAGCAGGCCTCGCGCGACACGACGCGTTCCGGGGGCAAGCGGCAGGGGCCGGCGGCCGGGACGAACGGCCGGCCGGGGACGCGCTCCGGGGGCCGCACGACCTCGGCGGGGCGGCGGCCGGCCAATCCCCGGCTGCTGCGCCAGCGCCTGGTGGTGTTCGTCGTGGTGACGCTGCTGGTGGCGCTGGGCATCGCGGCGGCGCAGGGCTGCCAGGGACCGGCGCGCGGGCTGGGCGGCAGCGAACAGCCGGACCGGGCACCGCGGGCGCAGGCCCAGGACGGTCCCGGCGGCCTCGACGGCCGTGCGGCCCGGGGTGCGCAGGGGCCGGCGCAGTCGTCCTGACGCCGGGCCCGGCGGGGGCTCCGTCCCCGGCTCAGCTCTCGGGACGTCCCGTGGCCACCGCGTAGAAGGCGACGGCGGCCGCCGCGCCCACGTTCAGCGAGTCGACGCCGTGCGCCATCGGGATGCGGACCCATTCGTCGGCGGCCATCAGCGCCTGGGTGGAGAGTCCGTCCCCCTCCGCTCCGAGCATCAGCGCCACCCGCTCCAGACGGTGCGGGGCCGCGTCGTCGATGCTGGTGGCCTTGGCGTCGGGGGTGAGGGCCAGGAGCCGGAAACCGGCCTCCCGTACCGTGTCCAGCGACTTGGGCCAGGCTTCGAGCCGGGCGTAGGGGACGGAGAAGACGGCGCCCATGGAGACCTTGACCGAGCGCCGGTAGAGCGGGTCCGCGCAGTCCGGGGAGAGCAGGACGGCGTCGATGCCGAGCGCGGCCGCGCTGCGGAAGATGGCGCCGATGTTGGTGTGGTCGTTCACCGATTCCATGACCACCACCCGGCACGCGGTGGCGAGCAGTTCGTCGGAGACCGGCAGCGGCTTGCGCTGCATGGAGGCGAGCGCCCCGCGGTGGACGTGATAGCCGGTGACGCGTTCGGCCAGCTCGGGAGCGACGGCGTACACCGGGGCCGGGACCTCGTCGATGACGTCGCGCATCACGTCGACCCACTTGGCCGAGAGCAGCATGGAGCGCATCTCGTACCCGGTCTGCCGGGCGCGCCGGATCACCTTCTCGCCCTCGGCGATGAAGAGCCCTTCGGCGGGTTCGCGGCGTCGTCGCAGCTCGACGTCGGTCAGACCGAGGTAATCGCTCAGCCGCGGGTCGTCGGGATCGTCGACGGTGATGAGATCTGCCACAGGGTGATACTGCCTTGTCCGGTGTGTGGTGCCAACGCCTGGGATGGAGATATGTAACCGCGGGTTACGTCACGGCTGGTCACTCGGCCGGTCCTGGCCGGTCGGCGGTGCGGAGTCCGGGCCGACCGCGACGACGTCGCCGATGACGATCACGGCGGGCGGGCGTACGTCCTCGGCGACGGCGCGCTCGCCGACGTCCGCGAGGGTCGCGTCGACCCGGCGCTGGGCGGCGGTGGTGCCCTCCTGGACGAGGGCGACCGGGGTGCCCGGGTCCTTGCCGTGGGCGATCAGAGCGGCGGCGATGGCGCCGATCTTGTCGACGGCCATCAGCAGGACGAGGGTGCCGCGCAGCCGGGCGATGGCCTCCCAGTCCACCAGCGAGCGCGGGTCCTCGGGGGCGACATGGCCGCTGACCACGGTGAACTCGTGGGCGACGCCTCGGTGGGTGACCGGGATGCCGGCCGCTCCGGGGACGGAGATGGTGCTGGAGATCCCGGGGACGACCGTGCACGGGATGCCCTCGGCGGCCAGCGCCTGGGCCTCCTCCATGCCGCGGCCGAAGACGAACGGGTCGCCGCCCTTGAGCCGGACCACGGACTTGCCCGCCTTGGCGTGCTCGATCAGCGCCTGGTTGATCGCCTCCTGGGCCATGAACCGCCCGTACGGGATCTTCGCCGCGTCGATCACCTCGACGTGCGGGGGCAGTTCGTCGAGCAGGTCGCGGGGGCCGAGGCGGTCGGCGATGACCACGTCGGCCTCGGCGAGGAGGCGGCGGCCGCGCACGGTGATCAGGTCCGGGTCGCCGGGGCCGCCGCCGACGAGCGCGACGCCGGGGGCGCGGGTGCGGTGGTGCGGGGCGGCGAGGGTGCCGTCGCGCAGGCCCTCGACGATGGCGTCGCGGATGGCGGCGGAGTGCCGGGGGTCACGGCCCTGGGAGGTGGTGGTGAGGACGGCGACGGTCACGTTCTCGCTGCGGCCGGTGGCCGGGGTCCAGGCGGTGGCGGCCTCGGCGTCGTCGGCCCGGACGCACCAGGTGCGGGTGCGCTCCGCCTCGGCGGATGCGGCGTCGTTGGCGGCGGTGTCGGAGGAGGCGACGAGGGTGTACCAGGTGTCGGCCAGGTCGCCGTCCTCGTAGCGGCGGCGCTCCCAGCGGATCTCGCCGGCGTCGGCCATCGCCTCGACGGAGGGCGTCGCGGACGGGGAGACGAGCGTGATGACGGCCCCGGTGGCGATGAGCTGCGGCAGCCTGCGCTGCGCGACCTGTCCGCCGCCGACGACGACGACGCGGCGGCCGTGCAGGCGCAGTCCTACGGGGTACGCGGGGTGATCTGCGTGCGCGGCGTGGTCTGCGTGCTCGGCCATGGCGGTACGGGCTCCTCGTGCGGGTGCTGCGTTGCGTGCCGCTGCGACGGTGGAGCGGCTGTGACGTGCGGAAAGTGAGGGTTTCCGGGTGGGGAACACGATACGGGGTGATGGAGGGCGGGGCCCTGGGGCGGGATCCCGGGGGCCCGGGGTGGGTCCCCGGGGTGGGGCCCCGCCCGGGGACCCCAGGGGCGGGCGGGGTGAGGCGCCTGCGGGGGCCTTCGCCCCTCCCCGCCCCTGCCCTTCCGGGAGCCGGGGCCTACTTCTCCGTCACGCCCGCCGAGTCGAAGGTCGCCACCTCGTGCATCGCCCGCGCCGCGCTCTGCACGATCGGGAGCGCCAGCAGTGCGCCGGTGCCCTCGCCCAGCCGCAGGTCCAGGTCGACCAGCGGGCGCAGGCCCAGCTTGTTGAGGGCGGCGACATGGCCGGGCTCCGCGCTGCGGTGGCCCGCGATGCAGGCGGCCAGCGCTTCGGGGGCGATCGCGCGGGCGACCAGGGCCGCCGCGCCCGCGCTCACGCCGTCCAGGATCACCGGCGTACGCAGGGAGGCGCCGCCGAGGAGGAAGCCGGCCATCGCCGCGTGCTCCAGCCCGCCGACCGCCGCGAGCACGCCGATCGGGTCGGCCGGGTCCGGCCGGTGCAGGTCCAGGGCGCGGCGCACGACGTCGACCTTGCGGGCGTGCATCTCGTCGTTGATGCCGGTCCCCCGGCCGGTCACCTCGGACGCGTCGCTCCCGGTGTACACGCAGATCAGGGCAGCCGACGCGGTGGTGTTGGCGATGCCCATCTCACCGGTGAGCAGGGCCTTGTTGCCCGCCGCCACGAGGTCGCGGGCGGTCTCGATGCCGACCTCGATCGCGGCGAGGACGTCTTCCCTGCTGAGCGCAGGGCCCGTGGTGAAGTCCGCCGTTCCCGGCCGCACCTTGCGGGGCAGCAGGCCGGGGGTAGCGGGCAGGTCCGTGGCGACGCCGACGTCCACGACGCAGACCTCCGCGCCCACCTGGGCCGCGAACGCGTTGCAGACGGCTCCGCCGCCCAGGAAGTTCGCCACCATCTGGGCGGTGACCTCCTGCGGCCAGGCGGTGACGCCCTGGGCGTGCACCCCGTGGTCACCGGCGAAGATCGCGACGGCCGCGGGCTCCGGGATCGGCGGCGGGCACATCCGGGACAGCCCGGACAGCTGCGCGGAGATGATCTCCAGCATGCCGAGCGCCCCCGCGGGCTTCGTCATCCGCTTCTGCCGCTCCCACGCCTCGCCGAGCGCCTTCGCGTCCAGCGGGCGGATCGCGGAGATCGTCTCCTGGAGCAGGTCGTGCGGCTCGGCGCCGGGCAGCGCGCGACGGCCGTACGTCTCCTCGTGGACGACCCAGGACAGCGGGCGGCGCTTGGACCAGCCCGCCTGCATCAGCTCGGGCTCCTCGGGGAACTCGTCGACGTAACCGACGCACAGGTAGGCCACGACCTCCAGGTGCTCGGGCAGGCCGAGCGCGCGGACCATCTCCCGCTCGTCGAAGAAGCTGACCCAGCCGACGCCGAGGCCCTCGGCGCGGGCGGCGAGCCACAGGTTCTCGACGGCGAGCGCCGAGGAGTACGGCGCCATCTGCGGCTGGGTGTGCCGGCCCAGGGTGTGGCGGCCGCCGCGGGTCGGGTCGGCGGTCACGACGATGTTGACCGGGGTGTCGAGGATCGCCTCGATCTTCAGTTCCTTGAACTGCTTCGCCCGGCCCTTGGGCAGCGACTTGGCGTAGGCGTCGCGCTGGCTCTGGGCCAGTTCGTGCATGGAGCGACGGGTCTCCGCCGAGCGGATGACGACGAAGTCCCACGGCTGCGAGTGACCGACGCTGGGCGCGGTGTGCGCCGCTTCCAGCACCCGGAGCAGGACCTCGTGGGGGATCGGGTCGCTGCGGAAGCCGTTGCGGATGTCCCGGCGCTCGCGCATGACCCGGAGCACCGCTTCCCGTTCGGCGTCGTCGTAGCCGGGGGCGGGCGGGGTGAACGCCTCGGCGGGCTGCTCGGGCTGCTGGGCCGTCACGGCCTGCTGCGGCGCATCGGCCTCCTGCGCTGCCTCGACCTCCTGCGACACCTCGGCCTGCTGCGCTGCCTCGATCTGCTGCGCTGCCTCGGCCTGCGCCGGCCGGTCGGCGGGCGGCTGCGCTGCCTCGGCCGGTGCCGGCTGAGCGGCGGTCCGGTGCTCGGGGTCCAGCGGCTCCGGAAGCTCCGGCGTCTCGATGACCTCGGGGCCGGTGCCGTCCTCGGCAGCCGGCGCGGGGACCTCGGGAAGCGGGACGGCGGCCGCCACCGGGGCTGCTTCCGCCGCCGTCTCCCCCGCGGGCTCGGGGGCGGGGGCGACCGGGGCGGCTTCCTGCTCCCCTGCGGGGAGCTGTTCGGCCGTCGGCTCCGGCGCGTCCGCTCCCTCGGCTCCCGCCGCGACGGGCTCAGCGAGCTCAGCGGGCTCCACAGCGACGGGCTCGTGCGGTACGGGCTCGGGCTCGGCTGCGAGGGGCGCGGCCACGGGCTCCACCACGACGGTCTCCGGAACCGCCACGGCCGCCGGGCTCTCGTCCGGCACTGCGGCCGGGGCCGGCTCGGCGGGCTGCTCCTGCTCGGGCTGTGCCACCGGCGCGACGGCCGCCGGGGCCTGCGCCGGGGCCTGGGGTTCGGGGACAGCGGCCGGCACGGTGACGACGGCCTGCGCCTCGGGCTCCAGGGCCACGGTGACGCCCTGCGGCGCCTCCTCGGGTGGGGCCACCTCATCGGCCGGGGCCTGGACCGGGAGCTCCACCGGAGTCTCCGGCCGGGCCGCCTCGGGCTCCGGGACGACGACCGGTGCGGCGGGGGGCGTCTGAGCGGCGGCCGGCTCGGGAACGACCGTTTCTGCCGGGACCGCCTGCGGGGACGGTTCGGGCTGCGCAACGGCGGCGGTCTGCTCCGACTGCTCCGGCTCCTCGGCCAGGGCGGTCGGGAGGGCCACAGCCACCGGCTCGGCCACGGCCGCCTGGACCGGCTGCTCGGCCTCGGCAGCGGCCTGCTCGACCACCGCAGGCTCGGCCACCACGGGATCGATCACCACGGGCTCAGCCACCACGGGCTCGACCGCCACGGACTCAGCCACCGGCTGTTCCGCCTCGACGGCCTGCTCCGGCTGCGGAGCCGCCTCACCGGCGGTCGCCTCGGCAGCGGGCTGCTCGGCGGCCACCGGCTCCGCGACCGCCGGCTCCGGCTGCGCCCCCCACGGGGCGCCGGCCTGCGGCGGGATCTCGCCCAACTGCGGGCCCGGCAGGGTCGAGGGGTCCTCGGCCGGAACGTCGAAGTACTCGGGGCCGGTCGTCGCCGGGCCCGCGTGGCGGGCGGGCGCGGTCCGGGTGGCTCCGGCGGGCCCCCGGTCGGCCAGCGAGCGCACGACGCCGCCCTGCGTACCGCCGTACGACGGGGCATCGGCCGGGGCCGGCCCCCGGTGCAGGGCGCGGCGGGCGGGGGCGGCCGCGTGCGCGCCGACCGGCGCGGGAGCCGGGATGCGTACGCCGCTGAGGTCCACGGCGCCGGAGTCGCGGCCACCGGACTCGTGCGTGCCGTGCGTCTCCGCGGGGGCGGGGGCCGCCTGGGCCTGCTGCGCGGGAACCTGCGGCTGGGGCTGCCGGCCACCCTGCTCGGGCTGCTCGGGCACGGGGAGCTGGCCCACGGCGGCCGGTGCGGCCTGTTGGCCCTGCGAGGGGGCCGGGGCGGCCTGCTGGTCGCTCCAGGCGCCCTGGGAGGTCGGCATCAGCAGGAGGTCGTCGTCCTCGGGGTGGTGCTCGGAGGGGTCGCGGAAGGTGTACGCGTCCGGGGCGGGGATGCCCGGCTGCTCCACCATGCCTGCGTTCTCCGGCAGTCCCTCGCCCGGGATCTGGCCGGTGTCAGTCATGCGTACCCCTCGCCCATCGTCAGTGCTCCTTCGGCCCATCGCCCGGGACGCCGAACCACGGCACGCCGGTGCTCGTCATCAAGAACGAGCGGGCTCGCCGCGCGGCACGAAACGCCCACGGAGCTTCCTATTCTCGCGGCCGTTCGCCACCGCGACAGGCTGTTCCGCCACGGCTCACTGTGGACTGCGCCACGTTGCGCGTCCCCCGGTTGGTGCCGTACCACAGTGCGGACCAAAACGGTCCACTTTTCCGGACATTGACGAACGAAGCGACGAACGGCCGGGCGCGGTACAACAATCGGCCAGCCTACCTCCCGTACCGGGCCGAACGGGTCAGGGGGCGAGGTCCGAACGCCGCCCGGACAGCAGGAACACGACCGACCTCTCGCGCTCGGTCCAGGCGGTGGTGTCCAGGTCGACGGACTGGAGCAGCGCGCATTCGACCGTGTAGCCGTTGGCGGTGAGGGCCCCGCCGAGGGCCTCGGCCTCGTCCCGGGTCGAGGCGTGGGTCACGATGCGTTCGGGGCGGCGGTCGGCGACCGCGGTGGCCACCGGCACTCCCCCGCCGCCGATCCGTACGACGTCCGGTTCGGGCAGCCGTTCCAGAACGTGCGGGGCGCGGCCGCGGACGACCTGGACGGGGACGCCGAAGGCGCGGGCGGCGGCCTCGGTGCGGGCGCAGGCGGCGGGGTCGGCGTCCACGGCGAGGACCGCCGCGCCGAAACGGGCCGCCTCGACGGCCAGTGCGCCGCTGCCGGAGCCGATGTCCCAGACCAGGTCGCCGGTGCGCGGGCCGAGGCGGGCCAGCTGGGCGGCGCGCAGGCCGGGGAACTCGCCTTCGCCGGACTCCTGCATCCGCTCGGCCCCGGCGGCCCGGTAGGCCGCGGCGGGCAGGGCCCAGCCCCGTATGCCCTGCGGGTAGGCGGGCTGGCGGCCGGCGATCCAGGCGCCGGTGGCGGTGGTGTCGGGGCCGCCGCCGATGACGATGACGACGTTGGGGTCGCGCCAGGCGTGGTCGGCGGCCTTGTCGGAGGTGAGGACGGTGACGCGTTCGCGTTCGGTGCCCAGTTCCTCGCAGATCACGAAGGTGCGGTGGACGCCGTCGAGGAGGAGGGCCAGCTCGGCGGGGCCCGCGCCCGGCGAGGTGAGGACGGCGACCTTGTGGTGGGCCCGGCAGACGTTGACCGCGCGGCGCAGGGTGCGGGGGTGGGCGACGACGATCTGGGCGTCCTCCCAGGGCATGCCGGCTCGGGCGAAGGCGGTGGCCACGGAGGAGACGGCCGGGACGACCTCGACCTCCAGGCCGTGTTCGCGGGCGCGCAGGGTGCGGACGACGCCGAAGAAGCCGGGGTCGCCGTCGGCGAGGACCACGGCGCTGCCGCGGTGGCCGGCGATCCTGCGGGCGGCGAGATCGATGCTGCCCAGCCGTATGCGTTCGGCGGTCGGCGGCACTTCGGGCAGGGCGAGGTGGTGGGCGGCGCCGGCGACGAGCGTGGCGGCCGAGAGCGCGGCCGTGGCCGCTCTGGTCAGTGGCGAGCCGTCCCAGCCGATCACCGTGACCCGGTCGGCCATCGTCGTCTGTCTCCTGGGGTGTCGGAGGGAGCGGGCGTTGCCCGCGCACTGCCGGGCAGGGGTGAGGTTACCTGGTCCGGACCTTGGGCCCGCGGGTGGCCTCGGGCCCTACTTCCAGTCGTTGTACGTGCCGTAGCCGCCGGCGTCGGCGAGCTGTTCCGCGACCCCTTCGAGGTCCTCGGGGAGGAGTCCCCAGACGATCAGGTCGGTGCGGATGTCGGTCCAGCCGCCGTCGGTGCCGTTCTCGGTCCGGGTCCGGGCGATACGGGCGTTGCGCAGGACGCCCTCGCTGATGCAGCCGAGCTTCTGGGCCACCTGCTGGGAGGCGGTGTTGTCGGCGGGGGTGCGCAGTTCGATGCGTTCGAAGCCCTGATCACGGAAGAGCCATTCGGCTATGGCGAGCACGGATTCGGTGGCGTACCCCTCGCCGCGGGCCCAGGGGGCGGTGATGTAGCGGACCTCGGTGGCCAGGGTGCGCCAGTCGGTGTTGAGGAGGCGGACGCTGCCGACGAGCCGCTGGGTGAGGAATTCGGTGACGGCGAGGGCGATGCCGTGGCCCGCGGTGCGTTCGGCAGGAGCGATCCTGCGGACCCAGCGTTCGGCGTCGACCTGGGTGTACGGGTTCGGCCCGTCCATCCACGCGGTGACCGTCTCGTCGTTCATCATCTCGATGTACGCGGGGATGTCGGCCATCTCGAAGGGGCGCATCACCAACCTGTCCGTGCTGATGGAGATGGACGGAAAGGTGGTAGTCATGCGCAGCTCCATGCCGAAGACCGGGTAAAGGCACAGCATGCAGCATCGGGGCGGCGTCGCGCATGGGTGGGTCGGCACGACGGAGCCCCGCGCCTTCCGAGGGGGAGGTGCGGGGCTCCGGGGGCAAGTGCCGTACGGGTGTCAGGACTTGGCGGGGGCGCCGAAGGCCGGGACGATCGAGCCCTGGTAGGTGTCCTCGATGAACTTCTTGACCTCGTCGGAGTTGAGGAGCTTCGCGAGCTTCTCGACGCGCGGGTCCTTCTCGTTGCCGTCCTTGACCGCCAGGAAGTTGGCGTAGGGGTTGCCCTCGGCCTTCTCCAGTGCGAGGGCGTCCTTGGCCGGGGAGAGCTTGGCCTCCAGGGCGTAGTTGCCGTTGATGACCGCAGCGTCCACGTCGTTCAGGGCGCGGGGCACGGTGGCGGCCTCCAGCTCCTTGAACTCCAGGCCCTTCTTGTCGGTGATGTCACTCAGCTTGGCGCTGGTGCCGACGCCGTCCTTGAGGGTGATCAGGCCGTTCTCGGCGAGCAGCTGGAGGGCGCGGCCGCCGTTGGTGGTGTCGTTGGGGACGGCGATGGTCTGGCCGGCCTTGATGTCCTTCAGGTCCTTGACCGTCTTGGAGTAGAGGCCGAGCGGCTCCAGGTGCACGTTGACCACCGGCACGATGGTGGTCTTCTGCTTCGCGTTGAAGTCGTCCAGGTAGGGCTTGTGCTGGAAGAAGTTGGCGTCGACCTGGCCGTTCTGGGTGGCGGTGTTCGGCAGGACGTAGTCCGTGAACTCCTTGACCTCCAGCTTGAGGCCCGCCTTCTCCGCCAGGTTCTTCTTGACGAAGTTCAGGATGTCGGCGTGCGGCGTCGGGGACGCGGCGACGACCAGGGCCTTGGAGGCGTCGGCGTTCGCGCCGGTCTCGGTGCTGGAGGCCGGGTCGGAGTCCGTACCGCAGGCGCTCAGGCCCAGGGCGAGGGCGGCGGCGGAAGCGACGGCAGCGGTGATCTTGATGTTCTTGCGCACGAAAAGTGCCTCTTTCTTGTGGTGGTGGTGCGCCCGGACAAGGAGTTCGGGCTCGATGGGGAGAGGAAGTCGGGGGGCGGCGGCCTCAGGAGGCGGTGCGGCCGCGGCGGGCCAGCAGGCGGACGGCGAGGTCGCCGATCAGCTGGATCACGGTGACGATGACGATCAGCAGCGCGACGGTGATCAGCATGAACTGGTTGTCGAAGCGCTGGAATCCGTAGGTGACGGCCTTGGAGCCGAGCCCTTCGCCGCCGACCGCGCCGGCCATCGCGGAGTAGCCGATGAGCACGATGAGGGTGGTGGTGACCCCCGAGACGAGCGAGGGCAGGGCCTGCGGGAGGAGCACCTTGCGGACGATCGTGGGGATGGAGCCGCCCATGGACTGGACCGCTTCGACGAGCCCGTGGTCGACCTCGCGGATCGCCGTCTCGACGAGCCGGGCGAAGAACGGGATGGCGCCGACGGCGAGCGGCACGATCATCGCGGTGGGGCCGATGAAGGTGCCGACGACCCAGGTGGTGAAGGGGATCAGGGCGATCAGCAGGATGATGAACGGCAGCGAGCGGCCGATGTTCACGATCACGCCGATGACCTTGTTCGCCACGGTGTTCCGGAGCAGTCCGCCCTTGTCGGTGAGGACCAGCAGGATGCCGAGCGGCAGTCCGCCGGCGACGGTGACCAGCGCCGACCAGAGCACCATGTAGAGGGTGTCGACGGTGCCCTGGGTCAGCAGGGGCTGCATTTCGGACCAGGTCACTTGACGACCTCCTTGGTGAGCGGGGCGGGCGTCTGCTCCGGTACGGCGGTCGCGGCGGGGGCCTTCGGGCCGGTCCCGTCCTCGACGACCTCGGCCTGGAGGCCCTGCTCGCGCAGGAAGCCGATGGGGACGACGTTCTCCTCGAAGCGGCCCGGCAGCTCGATGCGCATCCGGCCGATCTGCTTGCCGCCGACGGTGTCCATGGCGGCGCCGAGGATCGAGATGTCGATGTTGTACGTGCGCGAGAGCTGGGAGATGACCGGCTGGGAGGCCGACTCCCCCTGGAAGGTGACGTCGACGACCGTGCGGTCCGGGCCGGAGGCGGTTCCGCCGACGGGGAACAGCTCGTGGGCCAGTTCGGAGCCGGGGGTGGCGAGGAGTTCGCCGACGGTCCCGGACTCGACGATCCGGCCGCGCTGCATGAGCGCCGCGGAGTCGCAGACGGTCTTGACGACGTCCATCTCGTGGGTGATGAGCAGGACGGTCAGGCCGAGCTGCCGGTTGAGGTCGCGCAGCAGTTGGAGGATGGAGCGGGTGGTCTCGGGGTCGAGCGCGGAGGTCGCCTCGTCCGAGAGCAGCACCTGGGGGTCGCCCGCCAGGGCGCGGGCTATGCCCACGCGCTGCTTCTGGCCGCCGGAGAGCTGACCGGGGTAGGACTTCGCCTTTTCGGCGAGGCCGACCAGGTCGAGGAGGTCCTTGGCCTTGCGGGTGCGCTCCTGGCCGGAGATGCCGAGGATCTCCAGCGGCAGCTCCACGTTGTCCAGGACGGTGCGGGAGTCCAGCAGGTTGAAGTGCTGGAAGACCATGCCGATGCGGGTGCGGGCCCGGCGCAGCTCCGCGCTCGCCCGCCGGCCTCGGCCGGCGAGCGCCGTGAGGTCCTGGCCGGCCACCGTCACGGTGCCGGAGGTGGGGCGTTCCAGGAGGTTGACGCAGCGGATCAGGGAGGATTTTCCGGCGCCGCTCTGTCCGATGACGCCGTACACCTCGCCTTCGCGGACGTGCAGGTCGACGCCGTCGAGTGCGGTGACCTCACGGTCGCGCGACTGGTAGACCTTCGTGAGGCCCGTCGTGGTGATCACAGGGGTTTCCGTCACTGTCGAGTGCGCGGCGCGGTGTCCGCCGGGCACGGGGCATTCGTCTGAAGAGACTGTTCGGGCTGGTGGGCCGGGGGTCTCGGCATGGCTGTACGCGGCGGTCGGCCGTGGGTCGGCTCATGCGTGGGCGCGCTCGTCTTCGCAGGGTGCGGACGGCGCAGGCTCGGTCTCGCTTCGGGGCGCGAGGCTCAGGCGGGGGCCCTCAGAAGGCGCGCATTCGACACATACAACGAGCACCGGGCGTACTGATCGCCTCGGTCGCAAGGGTGCGGCTGCTCGTCGTGGTCATGGGCCCAAGTAAAACAGACGTGACGTCTCCACGATCCCGGCTGTCCGTATAACGGACAGGGCTGGATGGCCGGAGGCCCTGCTTCCGGTTTCGCCGACCGCTTCCCGGAGCGCAGCTGTGACCTGCGATGACAGGAGTGTCGCGGGGGTTCGTCCGATGGCGTCCGGGTGTTCGGGGAGCGGAACTTCGCCCCCCGGTTGTGGTCAAGGCCACCCTCTTCGCCGCCGGGGCGGTGGCCGCCCGCCGATCGCCTCCCGGCCGGTTTCCGGCCCGGTGCGTCGAGTCCGGGGGCCCGCGCGAGCGGGCGTTCCGCCCGTAATACCCTCGACTCATGCTTGACGCCCTGACGGTCGCGGTCGCCGTGGCCGCGCTCGCCCTCGCCGCCTGGTGCGGACATGCCGCTTACCGGGATCAGCCGACGAAGGACTGGCATTTCATCGGGATGGCGGTCGTCTCCGTGCTGGCGCTGGCCCAGTTGGCGGTGGGCGTCGTGCAGCTGGCGCGCGGGGAGCGGCCGGAGCAGGGGATGGCGGTGTTCATCGCCTATCTGATCGGTTCGTTCGCCGCCGTGCCCGCGGCCGGATTCCTGTCGTTGACCGAGCGGACCCGGTGGGGCTCGGTCACGGTGGCGGCGGGCGCGGTCGTGCTGGCGGTTCTCGAAGTCCGGCTCTATGACATCTGGGGAAACTGACGTGAGCGACACCGACCGCCCCGAGGTCGACGCGGCCCCCAAGCCGTCCTTCGAACTGGGCACCGGTCCCGGCCGGGTCCTCGTCTGGTTCTACGGGGTGTTCACGGTCGCCGCGGCCTCGCGCTCGATCGTCCAGATGATCATCGACTTCGACCGGGCTCCGCTGGCGTACGGGCTCTCCGCCGTCGCGGCCCTGGTGTACGGCTTCATCACGTACTCGCTCGTGCGCGGCGGTGAGAAGGCCCGCCGGGCGGCGCTGGTGTGCTGCGCGGCGGAGCTGCTGGGCGTGCTGGTCGTCGGCGCGTGGACGCTGGCCGATCCGGCCGCCTTCCCGGACGCGACGGTGTGGTCGGACTTCGGGATGGGCTATCTCTTCATCCCGGTGATCCTGCCGGTCACGGGGATGATCTGGCTGCGCCGCGCGAGGACGGTGGCGGTCCGGGGAGCGTCCGACACCCCCTGAGGACCCGTTCCCGCCGCGCGCGGCGCACCGTCAGGCGCTGGCCACGTAGTCCCGGTCGGCGGCGTCCTTCTCCAGCAGGACCATCCGGACGCCGTCGGCTCCGGTGACGGCTCCGACCTGGGCGTATCCGGCCCGCCGGTAGAGCCGCAGATTGCTCTCGCTGCGGTGTCCGCTGTGCAGCCGGAAGCGGGTCGCGGCCCGCTCGGCGGAGAGCGCCGACTCGGCCGCGAGAAGCAGCCGCGCCCCGAGACCGTGGCCCTGGAGCCGGGGGTGGACGCAGAGCTTGCCGATGAGACCCGTGCCGTCGGGGTCGGTGAGTCCTCGGACCGAGCCGACGACCTCGTCGCCGAGCCGGGCCACGAACACCAGGTCGTCGGTGACTTCGGCGCGCAGCGACGCGAGGCTCTGGACGAGCGGATCGATCCGGTAGTTGTCGTACAGCTCCGCCTCGCGCTGGAAGCAGAGGTACTGAAGTCTGAATATCTGCTCGACGTCCTGTGCCGTCGCCGCCGAGATGGTCACGCTCATGCCCATGTGTGCACGCCTCCCGCTCACCTGTCCGCCGGTTGCCTACCGCTCTCTATCCCCGCACGGATGGAGCGACAACCTCCGCAGCCAGCATTCTGCGCAGACATCCAAGGCATCGGGAACGGATCGGGCCCAAGCTCCCCTGTGACATACCCAACTCCCCTGCGATTTCCCGGTAGGTCGGGTCGGTGGGGGCGAGCAGCGCCTCCAGCAGCCGGGGGCAGCGTCCGGGCAGCCGGGCCATCGCGGCGCGCAGCGCCCGGCGTTCGGCCGCCCCGAGGGCGGCGGTCTCCGGGCAGCCGGCCGGTCCGGCGACGGGTTCCACCCCGCCGAAGGGGCGTTCCCACCGGGCGGTGCGGCGGCCCCGGCGGGCCTCCGCCCGTACGGTGTCGCGCACCCAGCGGGCCGCGTCGGATGGCGGTCCGGCCGCGACCGGGCGCTCCAGCAGCCGCACCCAGACGCTCTGTTCGAGGTCGGCGGGGTCGACCCCGGCGGCCGGGGCCTCGGCCCTCGCCTCGGCGCGCACCAGCGGGTGCAGGGCGCGGACGACGAGGGCGGTGGAAGCGGCCGGGTCGAGGTCATGATCGGAAAGCGTCATGTCCCGGCGGACGTGCCGGTCACGGCGGCCGGTTGCCCCGGCCGCGTGGCACCACCCGACCGGGGCATGCCGGGGCGGGCGGCTGACGGTGGCCCGGCCGCCGGAGCGGGGCGGGCCACCGCACCCGGAGTACGGGACGCGTCCCCGCCGTGTCAGCGCCCCGCGAAGTCCGCCGCGGCGAGCAGGGCCGTGTCCGGGTGGTCGGCGAAGATGCCGTCGATGCCGGTGGCCAGATAGGCCGCGTAGGCGCCGAACACGTCGCCGTAGGCGTTGGGATCGGTGCCGCGCCGGAAGTCGGCGGGCAGGAAGCTGTTCTCGTTGCGCATCGTGTACGGGTGCAGCAGGAGCCCCGCGGCGTGCGCGTCCCGTACCAGCGTGGTCGGGGTGGTGAGCCGGCCCGCGGCGTCCTTGGGGATGACCAGGTCGAGGGTGGGGCCGATGCCCTGGGCGAAGGAGGCCATCCACTTCAGCCCGGCGGGCTTCACCAGGTCGGCGACCGTGCGCGGGTCGCCCGACTCCACGAAGTCCCAGGGGCGCTCCTTCGGGCCGGACAGCAGGACGATGCGCGGGGTGTCGACGAGGCGCGCGAGGCGCTGGACCGAGGTGGGCTCGAAGGACTGGAGGATGAGCGGGGAGTTCTTGCGGTCCCGGCCGTGACGGCGCAGCAGCCGGGCGAGCGGCTCCTCCAGGCCGAGCCCGAGCCCCCGGAAGTAGGTGGGGTGCTTGGTCTCCACGTACAGCCAGACGGGCTTGCCGCGCTTGCGGCCCTCCTTCTCCGCCCAGCGCAGGACCTCCTCGAAGGTGGGAATCGTCCAGCGGCCGTCGTAGAGCGTGTTGTCCGGGCGGTTGCCCGGGATGCGCTCCTTGGCCCGCAGGGTCTTGAGCTCGGCGAGGGTGAAGTCCTCGGTGAACCAGCCGGTCAGGGAGAGTCCGTCGATGCTCTTGGTGGCCTTGCGGCCGGCGAACTCGGGGTGGTCGGCGACGTCGGTGGTGGCGGTGATGTCGTTCTCGTGGCGGCAGACGAGATGGCCGTCCTTGGTCGGCACGAGGTCCTGCTCGACGATGTGCGCGCCGAGGTCGAGGGCGAGCTGGTAGGAGCCGAGGGTGTGCTCGGGGCGGTAGCCGCTGGCCCCGCGGTGGCCGATCACCGTCGGCACGGGCAGATCGCGCAGCGATCCGTGGCCGCCGCCGTGGCCGCGGCCCCGCTCGGCGGCCTGGGCGGCGGCGGGCAGGCCCAGGGCCGCGGTGCCGAGGACCGCGGCGCCCAGAAGGGTCCGCCGGCCGGGGGTCGTCCGCGCACGCTCCGTCATGAAAGCTCCTCGCTTGGTGATGTCCGGGACCGGTCGAGCGAGGCCTGATCGTAGGCTGGGAGACGTACGGGAGCACGGACTGTCGGCCAACATGGCGGAAACACGCGTCAACACTGCGTATCCGCTTCGTGAACCCGATGTGCGATCAGTGCATACCCGCGAGTATCGTCCTCACCTGCACCGACCATCATCCGTCGGCACCGGCCACCGCCCGGTGGACCTGATCCACCGCGGCCGGCCCGGCCACGACACCGGAGGAACCGTTGTCCCGTCTCACGGTCATCAAGGCAGTGCTCGGACCGATTCTGCGCCTGATGTTCCGCCCACAGGTGGAAGGCGCCGAGAACATTCCGGGGACCGGGCCGGTGATCCTCGCGGGCAACCACCTCACCTTCATCGACTCGATGATCATGCCGATCTGCTGCGACCGGCCGGTGTTCTACATCGGCAAGGACGAGTACGTCACGGGCAAGGGCCTCAAAGGCCGGCTGATGGCCTGGTTCTTCACCGGCTGCGGCATGATCCCGGTGGACCGGGACGGTGGCCGGGGCGGGGTCGCGGCCCTGATGACGGGACGCCGGGTGCTGGAGGAGGGGCAGGCCTTCGCGATCTACCCCGAGGGCACCCGCTCCCCCGACGGCCGGCTCTACCGGGGCCGTACGGGCATCGCACGGCTGACGCTGATGACGGGCGCGCCGGTGGTCCCCTTCGCGATGATCGGCACCGACAAGCTGCAGCCGGGCGGCGCGGGTCTGCCCCGGCCGGGCAAGGTCACGGTGCGCTTCGGTGAGCCGATGGAGTTCTCGCGCTACGAGGGCATGGACCGCGACCGCTATGTGCTGCGGGCCGTGACCGACTCGGTGATGGCCGAGGTGATGCGGCTGTCCGGCCAGGAGTACGTGGACATGTACGCGACGAAGGCGAAGGCCGCCTGACCCGTACGGCGGTCACGGAGAAGGGCCCGCACCCCTGGCTGACGCCGAGGGGTGCGGGCCCTTCTCCGTACGGTCCGCCGGACACGTCCTACGGGTGCTCGATGCCGTCCTCCAGCTTCTGCCCCCGCAGCAGGAACCAGGCGGCGACGGCCGCCGCCAGCAGCACCGCCGCGCCGACGCCCGCGGCCGACCGCAGTCCGTCGACGAACGCCTCCTGGGCTGCCGAGACCAGCGGCCCCGCCTGGGCGGCGGGCAGCGACGCGGCCGATTCGACCGCCCCGCCCAGTGACTCGTGGGCGGCCGACTCGACGTCGGCGGGGATGCCGGACGGGGTCGGGAAGCCCCGGTAGATCCCGGTGACGATCGAGCCGAGCAGCGCGATGCCGAGGGCCGCGCCCAGCTCGTACGCGGTCTCCGAGACGGCGGACGCGGAGCCCGCCTGCTCCTTCGGAACGCTGGAGAGGATCACGTCGGCGGTGACGGTGAAGGCGAAGCCCGCGCCGACGCCGACGACCAGCAGCATGGCGCCGAGCAGCGGATAGCCGGTGTGCTGGTCGAGCAGGGTCACACTGCCCAGGGCCAGCCCGACCGCGGCCAGGCCCCCCGAGACGACGGAGCGGACCGAGAAGCGGCGGGCGGCGAATCCGGCCAGCAGACCGGCGGTGACCGCGCCGATGGCGGCGGGCAGTTCGGCGAGCCCGGCCTCCAGCGGGCCCCGGCCCTGCACCAGTTGCAGGAACTGGGAGAGGAAGAAGACCAGACCCGACAGGCCGAGGATGGTCAGCAGGTCGGCGAGGACCGCGCCGGAGAAGCCCCGGTGGTGGAAGAGCCGCATGTCCAGCAGGGGTGCGGGCAGCCTCAGCTGCCGGCGGACGAACCAGGCGAGAGCGCCGGCGCCCAGGACGGCCGCGGCGCCGGCTTCCCAGCTCGTGCCGTGCGAGGCCGTCTCCTTGATGGCGTACACCACGCCGATCATGCCGACCAGGGAGAGCCCGACGCTGAGCATGTCCCACGGGCCGGGGGCCGGGTTCTTGGACTCGGGGATCAGCTTGATGCCGACGACGACGAGGACGGCCATCACCGGCAGGTTGATCAGGAAGACCGAGCCCCACCAGAAGTGTTCGAGCAAGAACCCGCCGACGACCGGGCCGACCGCCGCGCCCGCCGAGGCCATGGCGCCCCAGATCCCGATGGCGAGGCTGCGCTCGCGCGGGTCGTGGAAGAGGTTGCGGATCAGGGCGAGGGTGGAGGGCATCAGCGTGGCGCCCGCGACGCCGAGCAGGGCTCGGGCCACGATCATCATCTCGGGCGTGGTCGCGTACGCGTTGAGCACGGAGACCGCGCCGAACGCCACGGCACCCACCAGCAGCAGCTTCTTACGGCCGATACGGTCGCCGAGGCTGCCCATCGAGACGAGCAGGCCGGCGATGACGAAGGAGTAGACGTCACCGATCCACAGCAGCTGGGTGCCGGTGGGCTCGAGGTCCTCGCTGAGGAACGGGGTGGCGAGGCCGAGGACGGTGGCGTCGACGGCCACCAGCAGCACGGCGAGGACGAGTACGGCGAGCGCGATCCACCGCCCGGGGCGGTGTACGGCGTCGGTGGTGTCCGGGTTCCGGTCGGTGCTGGTCATTGCTCCACGCTCCGGCGTGCTCCGCCGAGCAGCAACTCGACGATCATGTACTGGAAGTCCTGTGCGGCGACCCGCCCGGCCTGGACGGCCCAGGCGCCGGTGCCGACGAGCCCGTAGAGGGCCTCGGTCAGCCAGGCGGGGGTGAGGTCGATACGGAATTCGCCGCGTTCCTGGCCGCGGCGGAAGAAGGCGGAGACCCGGGCGTCGGCCCGGTTCCAGCCCTCGTTGACCTCGTCGCCCTCGAAGAGCTGGTTCTCGTTGACGAGGAAGGACAGCAGTCCGGCGCTCGGCTCGACGGCCGCCATGAGGCGGCGCAGCCCCTCCTCGGAGGTGCCTTCCTCCAGCCGGGCGGCGTCCAGGGCCGCCTCGAACTCCTGGATGCCGAGATTCTCCAGCGCCCTCACCAGGGCGTCGCGCCCGGCGAAGTGGCGGTGGAGGGTGGCCCGGCCGATGCCCGCCGCCTTGGCGACCTCGTCCATGGTGGCGGTCGATTTGTGGGTCAGCAGGGCGGCGGCGCTGCGCAGTACCTGCTCACGGTCGAGAGTCATGAGACGACCATAACCCGCATGAGACAACTTCGTCTCATCGGGGGGTCTACGGTCTCACGGACAGAGCTCCGCCCCGGGCTTCACGGCCGCCGGAAGGGAGTGCGAGGGGAAAGGAAGAGAAAAAAGAAGCGGCAGGAGGAAAAACCACTCCTTGCCACTCTTAACTTATAGCTCATGGGGGGCCTTGCGGCAAGGCCCCCCATATGCCGCAGAATCGTCCGCCGAAGCCGGAATCCAGGAAGTCGGTTTCCTCGATTCCGGCGCATTCGACGTCGACGAAGGTGGAATGGTGATGATCGACGTAATCGTCGTCGGCGGCGGGCCGACCGGGCTGATGCTCGCCGCTGAACTGCGGCTCGCCGGCGTGCACACGGTCGTGCTGGAGAAACTGACGGAGCCGACCGGGGAGACCCGGGGGCGCGGCCTGCATGTGCGCAGCGTCGAGGTGATGGACCAGCGCGGGCTGCTGGACCGGTTCCTGGCGGTCAGCGAGAAATTCCAGGTGGGCGGCTTCTTCGGCGGCATTCGGAAACCGTGGCCGGACCGGCTGGACACCGCACATCCGTACGGCCTTTCCACGCCGCAGCCGGTCACCGAGCGGCTGCTGCGCGAACGCGCCGTCGAGCTGGGCGCGGAGATCCGGCCTGGCTGCGAGGTGGCCGCGCTGAGCCAGTCCGAGGACGGGAACGGGGACGCGGCGGGCGTGAGCGTCGAGCTGACGGACGGCACACGCCTGCGCTCGCGGTACGTCGTCGGGTGCGACGGCGGCCGCAGCACGGTGCGCAAGCAGCTCGGCGTCGAATTCGCCGGGCAGCCCTCCACAGTCGAGACGATGCTCGGCGACCTGGAGCTGACCGAGGACCCGGCGACCGTCGCCGCCGTCGTCGAGGAGGTCCGCAGGACACAGCTGCGCTTCGGCGCCATCCCCAACGGGGACGGGACGTTCCGCGTGGTCGTGCCCGCCGAGGGGGTGGCTGAGGACCGGACGGCCGCGCCGACCCTGGAGGAGTTCCAACAGCGGCTGCGGGCCGTCGCGGGCACCGACTTCGGCGCCCACTCGCCCCGCCGGCTGTCCCGGTTCGGCGACGCCACCCGGCAGGCCGAGCGCTATCGGGTCGGCCGGGTCCTGCTGGCCGGGGACGCGGCGCACATCCACCCGCCGACCGGCGGGCAGGGGCTCAACCTCGGGGTGCAGGACGCGTTCAACCTCGGCTGGAAGCTGGCCGCGACGGTCAACGGCTGGGCGCCGGAAGGGCTGTTGGACAGCTACCACACCGAGCGGCACCCGGTGGGCGCGCGCGTCCTGGACAACACCCGCGCGCAGATCACGCTGCTGGGCACCGCTCCGGGCGCGGTCGCGCTGCGGGAGCTGCTCTCCCGGCTGATGGAGTTCGAGGAGGTCAACGCGTACGTGACCGGGATGATCACCGCGGTCGACGTCCGCTACGACTTCGGCGAGGGCCACGCGCTGCTGGGCCGGCGCCTGCGGGATCTGACGCTGAAGGGGGGCCGTCTCTACGACCTCACGCACGACGGCCGCGGGCTGCTGCTCGACGCCACCGGCGGGCTGTCCGTGGCGGGCTGGGCGGACCGGGTCGACCATGTCGTCGACGTCGCCGACGAGCTCGACGTCCCCGCCGTACTGCTGCGGCCGGACGGCCACGTCGCGTGGGCCGGTCAGGAGCAGGCGGGACTGCTGGACGCGTTGCCGCGATGGTTCGGCGCCCCCGTCGCCTGACCGCCCCGCCTCCCTTCACCTCAGCCCCGCCAAGCCCCGCACCGCCCCGCTCCACACCGGGGAAACGCCGCCTCCCGCACGTACACACGCAGATCGGAACCCACGCCGTGAAACCCCTGACCACCAGCGCGTTCGACCTCCCCGAGCGCCTCTCCCCCAAGGCCGACCCGGCGCTGATCGCCGATGACGAGGAGCACTTCGCGGCCATCGCCCACTGCCTGGAACAGTCGATCGCCGAGCTGACCGACCGGCTCGCGGCCGAGCGCAGGGCCCCCGGCGGGGCGAGCCGGCAGGCGATGGACCGGGACGTGGAGATCCACCGGCTGACCGCCCGGCTGCGCGCCCTGCGCCGGTTCGGCCTGGACCTGTGCCTCGGGCACATGGTCGCCGCGGACGGCTCCGGGCCGCTGTACGTGGGACGGCTCGGCCTGACCGACAGCACCGGCCGCCGGCTGCTGCTCGACTGGCGCTCCCCCGCGGCCGAGCCGTTCTTCGGCGCCACCCATGCCGACCCGATGGGCCTGGCGAGCCGCCGCCGCTACCGCTGGACCGGCGGCCGGATCAACGACTACTGGGACGAGGTGTTCACCCCGGAAGGGTTCGCCGGGCATGCCGCGCTGGACGACCAGTCCGCGTTCATCGCCAGTCTGGGCGGCAACCGGTCGGCCCGGATGCGCGATGTGCTGGGCACCATCCAGGCCGACCAGGACGCCATCATCCGGGCGGGCTCCCGGGGCGCCCTCGTCGTCGACGGCGGACCCGGCACCGGGAAGACCGTCGTCGCGCTGCACCGCTCCGCCTATCTCCTGTACTCCGACCCGCGTCTGGGCCACCGCCGGGGCGGTGTGCTGTTCGTCGGGCCGCACGAGCCCTACCTGGGGTACGTCGCCGATGTCCTGCCCAGCCTCGGCGAGGAGGGCGTCCAGACGTGCACCCTGCGGGACCTGGTCGCCGAGGGGGCCGGGGCAGTCGTGGAGGCCGACCCGGCGGTGGCGCGCCTGAAGGCCTCGGCGGACCTGGTGCAGGCGGTCGAGCCGGCCGTCCGGTTCTACGAGGAGCCGCCCGCCAAGGGGGTGCGGGTGGAGACGCACTGGTCCGACATCTGGCTGAGCGCCGCCGACTGGGCCGCCGCGTTCGGGGCGGCGGACCCGGGCGCCGCGCACAACGAGGCGCGCGACCAGATCTGGGAGGAGCTGCTCACGCTCCTGGTCGACAAGCACGACGGCGACGCCCCGGAGGAGCAGCTGCGCCGCTCGTTGCGGCAGAACCGGGAGCTGTTCGCCCTCTTCGACCGCGCCTGGCCGCTGGTCGACGCGGCGGACCTCGTCGGCGACCTCTGGTCCGTACCCGCCTATCTGCGCAGATGCGCTCCCTGGCTGACCCCCGAGGAGATCCGGCGGTTGCAGCGTACGGACGGCCAGCCCTGGACCGTGTCGGACCTGCCGATCCTGGACGCGGCCCGGCAGCGGCTCGGCGACCCGGAGGCGTCCCGGCGCAAGCGCCGCCACGAGGCCGCGGCCGCCGCCGAGCGGGAGCAGATGGACCGGGTCGTCGACAGTCTGCTCGCCGACGAGACCCTGGTCGACGCCGACGCGGACGGCGAGGGCGCGCTGGTGATGCTGCGCGGCGAGGACCTGCGGGAGTCGCTGGCCACCGCCGACCGGCCGACCGGCGAGGAACCCGACCTGACGGCCGGGCCCTTCGCGCACATCGTCGTCGACGAGGCCCAGGAACTGACCGACGCCCAGTGGCAGATGCTGATCCGGCGGTGCCCGTCCCGGAGCTTCACTATCGTCGGGGACCGTGCGCAGGCCCGGCACGGGTTCACCGAGTCGTGGCAGGAGCGGCTGGAGCGGGTCGGGCTGGACCGGATCACCCTGGCCTCTCTGACCATCAACTACCGGACGCCGGAGGAGATCATGGCGGAGGCGGAGCCCGTCGTCCGGGCCGTGCTCCCGGACGCCAACGTGCCGACCTCCGTCCGCGGCAGCGGCATCCCCGTCGTCCGTGGTTCCGCCGGGGACCTGGACGCCGTCCTGGCCGGCTGGCTCGCCGCGCACGACGACGGCGTCGCCTGCGTCATCGGCGCCCCCGCCTTCCGGGGGACGCCCCGGGTGCGGTCGCTGACTCCGGAGCTGTCGAAGGGCCTGGAGTTCGACCTGGTCGTCCTCGTCGACCCGGAGAGCTTCGGCGACGGCGTCGAGGGGGCGGTGGACCGCTATGTCGCGATGACCCGGGCGACCCGGGAGCTCGTCATTCTGACGAGCTCCTAGGGCCGGGCCGGGGCGGGGGCGGGGGCGGGGCTCAGTGCCAGGGCAGGCCGGCGCGGTGCCGCCAATAGGCCTCGGGCTCCTCGACCAGGGCGTCGAGGCGGGCCCGCTGCTCGTCGTCCAGGTCGACGACGGCGGCGTGCAGATTTCCGGAGAGCTGGCCCACCGTCGCGGCGCCGGAGAGCACGACGCCCGCCCAGGGCTGGTGGAGGACCAGCGCGAGGGCGACCGCGTCGCCGCCCACGCCCGCGTCGGCGGCTAGCTCCTGGAACACGGCGGGGGCCTCGTCCCCGGCGAGCCGTCCGTTGGCCATGCCCTCCTTGACGATCACGGTGAGCCCGGCGTCGTGGGCCTCGGCGAGCGCGGGCGCGGCCGAGGTCTCCAGGGCGTTGTAGGTGGCCTGGACCGTACGGAAGAGGGGCTCTCCGTCGACCGTGACGGCGAGGGCGGCCCGGATCGCGTCGGCCTGGGCGGGCCCGCTGGTGGAGAGCCCGACGGTGACGCCGTCGGCGGCCAGGGCGGCGAGGCGTCCGAGCAGTTCCTTGTCGGTGAGCGCCGGGCTGTCCGGGGTGACCGAGTGGACCTGGTAGAGGCTGAGCCGGTCGCCGATCAGGGCCCGGGTCTCGGCGTACTGGCGCTCGAAGGTGGCGAGGCCGTGGTCCTTGACCTCGTGGGCCTCGGCCGTGACGCTCCAGTCGGCGGTGTAGGTGTAGCCCCACTTGCTGCCGACGACGAGGTCGGTGAACGAGGGTCGGGCGTCCAGCCATGCGGCGAGGAACTCCTCGGCACGGCCGTAGGAGCGGGCCGTGTCGACATACCGGACGCCCTGGGCGTAGGCGGCGTCCAGCAGCTCGTGGGTGCGGGCGCGCAGGGCGTCGGCGTCCCGGTCGGCGGGCAGGTCCCGGTCTCGGTGGAGATTGATGTAGCCGGGCCTCCCGACGGCGGCAAGGCCGAGCCCGATGTGGGCGGTCGGGGTCGTCGCGGCGGCCAGGGCGGCGAAGGGCATCGCGGTCTCCTCGGGTCGGGTTTCGGATACTCCTACCCCGGTGAACGTAGTCCGCGACACCCTTCGTACGCCTGCGACGACACCGTACGGCCGTCGCACGGTACGGCTACCGGCGGGCGGTCGCCCAGGCGTGCTGGGCGGCCAGGTCGTCCTTCACCTCGCCGAGCTGGACGGCGACGGCAGCGGGGGCCGTTCCGCCCCGGCCGTTCCGGGAGGCGAGGGCGCCCCGCACGTTGAGCACCGTGCGGACCTCCGGGGTGAGGTGCTCGGAGATCGTGGCGAACTGCTCGTCGGTGAGCTGGTCGAGCTCGATGCCGTGCCGCTCGCACTCCTTGACGCAGGCGCCGGCCACCTCGTGCGCCACCCGGAAGGGGACGCCCTGCTTGACGAGCCACTCCGCGATGTCGGTGGCGAGCGAGAAGCCGGCCGGGGCCAGTTCCTCCATGCGCTCGCGGTTGACGGTGAGGGTGGCCATCATGCCGGTGAAGGCGGGCAGCAGGACCTCCAGCTGGTCGCAGGAGTCGAACACCGGCTCCTTGTCCTCCTGGAGGTCCCGGTTGTACGCGAGCGGGAGCGCCTTGAGCGTGGCGAGCAGGCCGGTCAGATTGCCGATGAGGCGGCCGGACTTGCCCCGGGCCAGCTCGGCGATGTCCGGGTTCTTCTTCTGCGGCATGATCGAGGAGCCGGTGGAGAAGGCGTCGTGCAGGGTGACGAAGGAGAACTCCTTCGTGTTCCAGATGATGACCTCCTCCGCGATCCGGGAGAGGTTGACGCCGATCATCGCGGTGATGAAGGCGAACTCCGCGACGAAGTCCCGCGAGGCGGTGCCGTCGATGGAGTTGGCGACCGACCCGTGCTCGAAGCCGAGGTCGGCGGCGACCGCCTCCGGGTCCAGCCCCAGCGAGGATCCGGCGAGCGCCCCGGAGCCGTACGGGGAGACGGCCGTGCGCTCGTCCCACTGGCGCAGCCGCTCGGCGTCCCGGGAGAGGGACTGCACATGGGCGAGCACATGGTGGGCGAAGAGGACGGGCTGGGCGTGCTGGAGGTGGGTGCGGCCCGGCATCGCGACGTCCTGGTGGGCCTCGGCGAGGCCGACCAGCGCGCTCTGGAGGTCGGCGATCAGGCCGCCGACGATCCGGGCGTGGTCGCGCAGGTACATCCGGAAGAGCGTGGCGATCTGGTCGTTGCGCGACCGGCCGGCCCGCAGCTTGCCGCCGAGGTCGGGGCCGAGGCGCTCCAGCAGCCCGCGCTCCAGGGCCGTGTGGACGTCCTCGTCCGCGATCGTGCCGGTGAAGGAGCCGTCGGCGACGTCGGCTTCGAGCTGGTCGAGCCCGGCGAGCATCCGGGTCAGCTCGTCCTCGCTGAGCAGGCCCGCCTTGTTGAGCACACGGGCGTGGGCACGGGAGCCGGCGATGTCGTACGGCGCGAGCCGCCAGTCGAAGTGGACGGAGGCCGACAGCTTGGCCAGCGCCTCGGCCGGTCCGTCGGCGAAACGCGCGCCCCAGAGCCGGACGTCACCGTTGTTGCTGCTCACTGCGTGCTCCTCAAAGGCAAAGGTGCGGATATGCGGCCGCCTCCCCGCCGCGTGACGAAGGGGAGGCGGCTGTACAACGAAGGAGGGTCAGGCGAGGTCGCGCTTGGCCGCGATCTTGGACGAGAGACCGAAGATCTCGATGAAGCCCTGCGCCTTGGACTGGTCGAAGGTGTCGCCCGAGTCGTAGGTGGCGAGGTTGAAGTCGTACAGCGACTCGCTGGACTTCCGGCCGGTGACGACGGCGCGGCCACCGTGCAGGGTCATCCGGATGTCGCCGGTGACGTGCTGGTTGGCCTCGTTGATGAAGCCGTCCAGGGCCCGCTTCAGCGGGGAGAACCACAGGCCGTCGTAGACCATCTCGCCCCAGCGCTGCTCGACCTGCCGCTTGTAGCGGGCCAGCTCGCGCTCGACGGTGACGCTCTCCAGCTCCTGGTGGGCGGTGATCAGCGCGATGGCGCCGGGCGCTTCGTACACCTCGCGGGACTTGATGCCCACGAGCCGGTCCTCGACCATGTCGATCCGGCCGACGCCCTGCGCACCGGCCCGCTCGTTGAGCTGCTGGATCGCCTGGAGGACGGTGACGGGGCGGCCGTCGATGGCGACGGGCACGCCCTCCTTGAAGGAGATGACGACCTCGTCGGCCTCGCGCTGGACGGCGGGGTTCTCGGTGTACTCGTAGATGTCCTCGATCGGACCGTTCCAGATGTCCTCCAGGAAGCCCGTCTCGACGGCGCGCCCGAAGACGTTCTGGTCGATGGAGTACGGGGACTTCTTGGTGGTCGCGATCGGGAGGTTCTTCTCCTCGCAGAAGGCGATCGCCTTGTCCCGGGTCATCGCGTAGTCGCGGACCGGGGCGATGCACTTCAGGTCGGGGCCGAGCGCGGAGATGCCGGCCTCGAAGCGGACCTGGTCGTTGCCCTTGCCGGTGCAGCCGTGGGCGACGATCCCGGCGTTGTGCTTGTGGGCGGCGGCGACGAGGTGCTTGACGATGGTCGGCCGGGAGAGGGCCGAGACCAGCGGATAGCGGTCCATGTAGAGGGCGTTGGCCTTGATCGCCGGGAGGCAGTACTCCTCGGCGAACTCGTCCTTGGCGTCCGCGACCTCGGCTTCGACGGCACCGCAGGCGAGCGCGCGCTTGCGGATGACGTCCAGGTCCTCGCCGCCCTGGCCGACGTCCACGGCAACGGCGATGACCTCGGCGCCCGTCTCCTCGGCGATCCAGCCGATGGCGACGGAGGTGTCCAGGCCGCCCGAGTAGGCGAGTACGACGCGCTCGGTCACGGGTTTCTCCTTACGGTGCAATCACTGATGGGTATAACTATGCAGTCCTCCGTATTGTTTGTCAAAACGGCAGGTCAGGGCGGTGCACCTGGCCGTGCGGACGGAAAAGGGCGGCGCTTCTTGGCCGGAACACCTCTAGCATCGGCCTCCGACGACGAGGAGACGGGGGCCGTGGTGGACGGCGGTGACGGGGAGATCCTGAAGGCTGTGGTGCGGGTGCGCGAGGGCGCTTCGCCGGCCGAGGTGCTGGACATCGCGTCGGCCGAGGCGTGGCTGGCCTTCGACGCCGGGGTACGGAACCTCGACGACCGCCCGTGGCTGTTGTCCCGCCCGCCCGAGGAGCCGGAACGCACGGCCGAGGAGCCGGGACGACCGGCCCGGACCTGGCTGGACCGGCTGCGCGGGACGACCCGTTCCCGCACAGCTCCCCCGCCCGTGCCCACGCCTCCCCCTCCGCCGCCCGCCATCGCCCTCTGCCACCCGGACGGGCGGATCCGGGAGGCGGCGCTGGACGCGGCCGGCACCGCCCCGGAGCTGCGTCCGCTCCTGGTGGTGCGGTGCTCGGACTGGGCGCCTCCGGTGCGCGAGCGCGCCCGGACGCTGCTCGCCGAACTGCCCGGCAGCGCCCTGCTCCCGCTGGCCGAGCTGATCCTGCGGCTGTCGCGGCGGGACCGGGGCGACTTCGCACGGGCGCTGCTGGAGGGCGCGCTGCGGGAGGGACCGGCGGCCGAGGTGCTGACCCTGACGGCCCACCGGGACCGGGCGACCAGCCGGTGCGCGTACCGGATCGCGGTGGAACGCGGGCTGCTGACGCCGATGCGCCTGGCCGACACGGCGGCGACCTGCGGTGACGTCACGCTCCAGGACCTCTGCGCGGAGGCCGCCGTCGCCGCCCTGTCGGGCCCGCCGGCCACGGACACCGCCGGGGAGTCCGTACGGGACGGGGACCACGACGCCGTGCTGGAGCGGCTGCTGACGGCCCGTGCTTCCCGGGTGCGCTCGGCCGGGGTGACCGCGCTGCGGCGGACCGGTCGGCACAGCGCCGCGGAGCCGTTCCTCGCCGACCGGTCCGCCGTCGTACGGGCCTGTGCGCGCTACGTGCTGCGGCAGGGCGGCGTCGACCCGCTCCCCCTCTACCGGACCCTGTGCGCCGATCCCGCCGCGTACCCGGGGGCCGCCGCGGGCCTCGGCGAGTGCGGGGAGCGGGCGACGGACACCGAGGCCCTGTGGGCCCTCGCGGCGCACCCGCTGCCCGCCGTGCGGCTGCACGCGATCACCGGGCTGCGCGCGCTGGAGGCGGTGGTACGGGAACGGCTGACACCGTTGCTGGACGACCCGAGCCCGGCCGTGGTGCGGGCGGCGACCCGGGCCCTGCTGCCGGAGGCCGCCGGGATTCCGGAGGCCCTGCTGCGCGAGCGGTCCGCGCCGGAGCGGCCGCGTGCGGTGCGGGTGGCGGCTCAGCGGCTGCTGCGGGCGGCGGAGCGGCACCACCAGCCAGGAAGGGATTAATAATAAGATCATGGGAAAAACGCACGAACGTATCGACGGAAGACTCAGAACGTTCATCGAGGAGCAGCACATCTTCTTCACGGCCACGGCCCCGCTGGACGGCGAGGGCACCGTGAACCTCTCCCCCAAGGGGGTCACCGGCTCCTTCGCCGTCCTCGACGAGCGGACCGTGGCCTATCTGGACTTCGCCGGGAGCAACGCGGAGACCGTCGCCCATCTCCGCGAGAACGGCCGCATCACCCTGATGTGGTGCGCCTTCCAGGGCCCGCCGAACATCGTGCGGGTGCACGGCCGCGGTGAGCCGGTCTTCCGCGACGACCCCCGTTTCCCCGGGCTCCTCGAACGCTTCCCGGCCGTCGACCCGGCCCCGCACGGGCTGCGCGCGATCATCGTGGTGAGCGCCGAACTGATCCGCGACACCTGCGGGTTCGCCGTGCCGTATCTGAGCTACGACGAGGACCGCACGCTGCACGCGGACCGGTTCGGGCGCGAGGACGACGAGAGCCTCGGCGCCTACTTCGCGAAGAAGCAGGACATCGCGACGAGCATCGACGGGCTGCCGGGCCTGCCGCTCCCGCTGCCACCGCTGACGGCGTCCGTCCCGGAGTGAGACCCGCCGCCCCTTCCGGGGTGAGCCGCTGAGCCGTACGGAGCAGGTCCGGTGGGGCGCGCCCGCCGGCCGCCGTACGGTCCGGAACATGCGCAGACCACTGGTGACCGCCGCCGTACTCCTCGCCCTGGCCGGCTCCCTCGGGGCCGGACCGGCCGGCGCCCCTTCCTCCGACGTCCCTCCGCTGCCGGACCGGCTGGCGGACACGGGAGGCGGCTCCCAGCTGATCACGGCCGAGGCCCCGGACACCGGTTCCACGACGGGCACGGTGACCTGGTGGGAGCGGCGCGGGGGCCGATGGGCGGAGGCCGGGTCGGCGCCCGCCCGGTTCGGGGCGAACGGGCTGGCCGATGGCGCGACCCGGGAGCAGGGCACCAGCACCACCCCGACCGGCCTCTACGACCTGCCGTACGCCTTCGGCGTCGAGGACGCCCCGGCCGGCACGACGTATCCGTACCGCGAGGTCACCGAGGACTCCTGGTGGTGCCAGGACAACGACGCGCGCGCGTACAACCGCTGGGTGCAACCGCGCCCCGCGGACTGCCGGGCGGCGGAGGCCGAGCACCTGGTGTCCTACGGGACGCAGTACGCCCGCGCGCTGGTGATCGGGTTCAACTACGACCGTCCGGTGCGCGGCCGGGGCGCGGGGATCTTCCTGCATGTGAACGGCCGCGGGGCGACGGCCGGCTGCGTCTCGGTCCCCGCCGACGCCATGGCGGAGATCCTGGCGTGGGCGAAGCCGGAGCGGCGACCGCACATCGCGGTCGGGACCCTCTCGGGCCCGACCGCGATCACGCGCTACTGAACGGGGCGGCTCAGCGGTCGTTCTGAGCGAGCCTCAGCAGGTGGTCGGCGAGCGCCTGACCGCCGTTCGGATCGCGGCTGATGAGCATCAGCGTGTCGTCGCCCGCGATGGTGCCGAGGATGTCGTGCAGTTCGGCCTGGTCGATGGCCGAGGCGAGGAACTGGGCCGCGCCCGGCGGGGTGCGCAGCACCACGAGGTTGGCCGAGGCCTCCGCCGAGATGAGCAGTTCGGCCGAGAGCCGGCGCATCCGCTCCTCCTTGGCCGAGCCGCCCAGCGGGGCCTGCGGGGTGCGGAATCCGCCCTCGCTCGGCACCGCGTAGATCAGCTCGCCGCCGGTGTTGCGGATCTTCACCGCGCCCAGCTCGTCGAGGTCCCGGGAGAGGGTCGCCTGGGTGACGCTCAGCCCGTCGTCGGCGAGGAGCTTGGCCAACTGGCTCTGCGAGCGGACCGGCTGGCGGTTCAGGATGTCCACGATCCGGCGGTGGCGGGCGGTGCGGGTCTGCGGCACGGACGGCCCGCCGTGCTCGGTTTCCTGCGCCTCGGTCATCGTCGTCGCCTCATTCTCCGAAGGGTCATGCTCCGGATCGTCCGTCCCCGTGTGCCGCGTCGAGAGCGCTCGGCAGGATCTCCAGGAACGCGTCCACCTCCGCGTCACCGATGATCAGTGGCGGCATGAGCCGTACGACATCGGGGGCGGGCGCGTTCACCAGGAGGCCGGCTCCCTGGGCCGCCTGCTGCACCTGCGGTGCGAGGGGTCCGGTGAGCACGATACCCAGCAGCAGGCCACTGCCGCGGACATGGGAGACCAGCGGGTGTCCGAGCGCCTCCACGCCGTCGCGGATCCTCTCCCCGAGCCGCTTGACGTTGTCGAGCGCGCCGTCGGCCGCGAGGGTGTCGATGACGGCGAGTCCGGCGGCGCAGGCGACCGGGTTGCCGCCGAAGGTGGTGCCGTGGTGCCCCGGCTTCAGCAGGTCGGCCGCCGGCCCGAACGCGACGGTCGCGCCGATCGGCAGACCGCCGCCGAGACCCTTGGCGAGGGTGACGAGATCGGGCTCGACGCCCTGGTGGGCCTGGTGCTCGAACCACTGGCCGCAGCGGCCGATGCCGGTCTGGACCTCGTCCAGGACGAGCAGGGTGCCGGTCGCGCGGGTGATCTCCCGGGCGGCCTCCAGATAGCCCTTGGGCGGGACGACGACACCGTTCTCGCCCTGCACCGGCTCGATGACGAGCAGCGCGGTGTCGGTGGTCACGGCGGCCCGCAGCGCGTCCACGTCCCCGTACGGCACATGGGTGACGTCACCGGGCAGCGGGCGGAAGGGCTCCTGCTTCCCCGGCTGGCCGGTGAGGGCGAGCGCGCCCATCGTCCGGCCGTGGAAGCCGCCGTCGGTGGCGACCATGTGGGTGCGCCCGGTGAGCCGGCCGATCTTGAAGGCGGCCTCGTTGGCCTCCGCGCCGGAGTTGGCGAAGAAGACCCGTCCCTGACGGCCGAACAGCTGGAGCAGCCGCTCGGCGAGCGCGACGGGCGGCTCGGCGATGAAGAGGTTCGACACATGGCCCAGCGAGGCGATCTGGGTGGACACGGCCTCGACGACGGCGGGGTGGGCGTGGCCGAGCGCGTTGACCGCGATGCCGCCGACGAAGTCGAGGTAGCGGTTGCCGTCCTCGTCCCAGACGTGGGCGCCTTCGCCGCGGACGAGCGGCAGCCGGGGCGTGCCGTAGTTGTCCATCAGCGCGCCCTGCCAGCGCGAGGTGAGCCCCGCGGTCTCCGTGCCGGTCATGATTCCCCCTGTTCGTGCCCTGTGTGTACGTCGACGGGGGCGTCCGGGACGACCATCGTGCCGATGCCCTCGTCGGTGAAGATCTCCAGCAGGATCGAGTGCTGCACCCGGCCGTCGATCACCCGGGCGGTCTCCACACCGTTGCGCACCGCGTGCAGGCAGCCCTGCATCTTGGGGACCATGCCGCTGGACAGCTCGGGCAGCAGCTTCTCCAGCTCGCTCGCGGTGAGCCGGCTGATGACGTCGTCGCTCTTGGGCCAGTCCTCGTAGAGACCCTCGACGTCGGTGAGGACCATCAGGGTCTCGGCGTTCAGGGCGGCGGCGAGCGCGGCGGCCGCGGTGTCCGCGTTGACGTTGTAGACGTGGTGGTCGTCGGCGGAGCGGGCGATCGAGGAGACGACCGGGATACGGCCGTCGTCCAGCAGGGCCTGGATGGCCCCGGTGTCGATGGCGGTGATCTCGCCGACCCGGCCGATGTCGACGAGCTCTCCGTCGATGGTGGGCCGGTGCTGGGTGGCGGTGATGGTGTGGGCGTCCTCGCCGGTCATGCCGACGGCGAGGGGGCCGTGCTGGTTGAGGAGCCCGACGAGCTCCCGCTGGACCTGTCCGGCGAGCACCATCCGTACGACGTCCATCGCCTCGGGGGTGGTGACGCGCAGCCCGGCCTTGAACTCGCTGACCAGGCCCTGCTTGTCGAGCTGGGCGCTGATCTGCGGGCCGCCGCCGTGCACGACGACCGGCTTGAGGCCGGCGTGCCGCAGGAAGACGACGTCCTGGGCGAAGGCGGCCTTCAGCTCCTCGTCGATCATGGCGTTGCCGCCGAACTTGATGACGACGGTCTTGCCGTTGTGCCGGGTCAGCCAGGGCAGCGCCTCGATGAGGATCTGCGCCTTCGGCAGTGCGGTGTGCTTCCGCGCGGCGCTCATGAGCTGTACGCGCTGTTCTCGTGGACGTAGTCCGCGGTGAGGTCGTTGGCCCAGATGACGGCCGACTCGGTGCCCGCGGCGAGGTCGGCGGTGACCTTGACCTCCCGGTAGCGCATGTCGACGCGTTCGCGGTCCTCGCCCACACCGCCGTTCTTGCAGACCCAGACGTCGTTGATGGCGACGTTGAGCCGGTCCGGCTCGAAGGCGGCCTTCGTCGTGCCGATCGCGGAGAGGACCCGGCCCCAGTTGGGGTCCTCGCCGTGGATGGCGCACTTGAGGAGGTTGTTGCGGGCGATGGACCGGCCGACCTCGACGGCGTCGTCCTCGGTGGCCGCGTTGATCACCTCGATCCGGATGTCCTTGGACGCGCCCTCGGCGTCGCCGATGAGCTGCCGGGCGAGGTCCGCGCAGACGGCCCGTACGGCTTCGGCGAACTCGCCCTGCTCCGGGGTGCGGCCGCTGGCGCCGGAGGCCAGCAGCAGCACGGTGTCGTTGGTGGACATGCAGCCGTCGGAGTCGACCCGGTCGAAGGTGGTCCGGGTGGCCTCGCGCAGTGCGGCGTCCAACTCCGGTGCGGGGACGTCGGCGTCGGTGGTGAGGACGACGAGCATGGTGGCCAGGCCCGGGGCGAGCATGCCCGCGCCCTTGGCCATGCCGCCGACGGTCCAGCCCTCGCCGCCCGCGACGGCCGTCTTGTGCACGGTGTCGGTGGTCTTGATGGCGATGGCGGCCTTCTCGCCGCCGTGTTCGCTGAGCGCGGCCGCCGCCCGCTCGATGCCGGGGAGCAGCTTGTCCATGGGGAGCAGCAGCCCGATGAGGCCGGTGGAGGCGACGGCGATCTCGCCCGCGCTGTGGCCCTCCAGCACCTCGGCGGCCTTCTCGGCCGTCGCGTGGGTGTCCTGGAAGCCCTGCGGTCCCGTACAGGCGTTGGCGCCACCGGAGTTGAGGACGACGGCGGTGACCTCGCCGCCCTTGAGGACCTGCTCGGACCAGAGCACCGGGGCGGCCTTGACGCGGTTGGAGGTGAAGACGCCCGCGGCTGCGCGACGGGGACCGTTGTTGACCACGAGGGCCAGGTCCGGGTTCCCGCTGTCCTTGATCCCCGCGGCGATGCCCGCCGCCGAGAATCCCTGTGCTGCCGTGACGCTCACGGTGCAACTCCGATCGTCGTGAGACCTGTGTCCTCGGGAAGTCCGAGGGCGATGTTCATGCTCTGCAGGGCGCCGCCGGCGGTGCCCTTGGCGAGGTTGTCGATGGCGCTGATCACGATGATCCGACCGGCGGCCGCGTCGTACGCGACCTGGATCTGTACGGCGTTGGAGCCGTACACCGCGGCGGTGGCGGGCCACTGCCTCTCGGGCAGGAGGTCCACGAACGGCTCGTCGGCGAACGCCTTCGCGTACACCGCGCGCAGGCTCTCCGCGTCGACGCCCGGCTTCGCCTTCGCGCTGCACGTCGCGAGGATGCCGCGCGGCATGGGCGCGAGGGTGGGCGTGAAGGAGACGGTGACCGGCTCGCCGGCAGCGGCGCTGAGGTTCTGGATCATCTCGGGCGTGTGGCGGTGCCCGCCGCCGACGCCGTACGGGGTCATGTTGCCCATCACCTCGGAGCCGAGCAGATGCGGCTTGGCCGCCTTGCCCGCCCCGGAGGTGCCCGAGGCGGCGACGATCACGGCCTCCGGCTCGGCGAGGGATGCCGCGTACGCCGGGAAGAGGGCGAGGGACACGGCGGTGGGGTAGCACCCGGGCACCGCGATCCGCCGCGACCCGGCGAGCGCGGCCCGCCCGCCGGGCAGCTCGGGCAGCCCGTAGGGCCAGGTTCCGGCGTGCGGGGACCCGTAGAACGTCTCCCAGTCGCCGGCGTCCTCGAGCCGGAAGTCGGCCCCCATGTCGACGACGAGGACCTCGTCCCCGAGCTGCTCGGCGACGGCAGCGGACTGCCCGTGCGGCAGCGCCAGGAAGACGACGTCGTGCCCGGCGAGCACCTCGGCGGTGGTGGGCTCCAGCACCCGGTCGGCCAGGGGCCGCAGGTGCGGCTGGAGCGATCCGAGCGCCTGCCCGGCGTTGGAGTGCCCGGTCAGGGCGCCGATCTCGACCTGGGGGTGCGCCAGCAGAAGGCGGAGCAGCTCCCCGCCGGCGTACCCGCTCGCCCCTGCCACTGCTGCTCGTACCGCCATCGGTAACCCTCCTGATCGATGGCATGACTATACGCATCGACGCACTTTTATGCAAAGTGCTCCCCGGCAGGCCCCGACCCCCGAACGACGAACGCGCCGCACGGGCCGTCGACCCGGGCAGCGCGTCCCACCGCGCGGGCGGTGCGTACGGCGGTACGTCAGAGGAAGAGGACCGAACGCACCTTCAGCCGCTCCGAGGCCCCGCCGGTGTGTGGGCGGAGGGGGAAGGAGTCGCCCTCGCAGTCGGCATCGGTGAAGACCTGCGCCCAGGCGTCCGTGCGGTTCTTCGGGGAGTGTCCGGGCTCGGGGTTCTCCGGGCCCACGCCCGGGAGATTGACGCACCGGCCACTGGGCGGGCTGTTCAGGAAGCCGGTCGCCTCGTACCCCTCGACGGTCACGTAGTCGTAGCGGAACTGCCCCTCGGCGGCCGAGGCGGACGAGGGGACGGCGGCGAGAAGCAGCGCGACGCCGAGGACGGCGGGGAGGGCGGAGCGAAAGCGCATGAGGGAAATCCTTCTGATGGTGGGGGTGTCGCCATGGCCCGCCCTTCCCGGCGACCAGGACCGGTCGCGGGTGGGGCCACACGCGGGAACGTCCGTCCGCAGGGCGCGGTGACGCCCGGGGCACCGAAGCGACAGCGTCGTGACGTTGCGTACACATGGTGACACACAAAGCGACCGATCATGATCCAGAACCGAGCTGGACCCGCTCGCCCGCGCGGGCCTCCGGCAGCGCTCGTCACGGCCGTGGCGGACCGTCCCACCGGCTGCGGCCGACCCACGCCGCTCCCCGGGGCGGGCGGAGGCGATACTGGTCGTAGCAGTCGCCTCGCCGCCGAACCGGCCTCCGGCCGGGCGGGCCGGTGGGGCCCGCCCTTGTTCGATGCCTCCGAGGGGAGCCGTTCATGACCACGGCGAAAGACCTGTTCATCATCGCCATGGAACCGCTGCCGGAACGGACCGTGGGGCAGGGTGATCTGTCGCTCGCACTCGCGGGAGCCGAGCTGCTCGATCTCGTCGGTGCGGGTGCGGTCACCGTGGACGGCGATCTCATCGTGCCGGGCGGGTCCTCGGCGCCGGACGATCGGCTGCTGGCCGAGGCCGCCGGCCGGATCACCCGGCAACCGCCCCACGAGCGGATCGAGGACTGGCTGTGGCGCCGCGGCCGGGACCTCTCGGCCGCCTACCAGGACGCCCTGGAGGAGGCCGGCGAGCTGACGCAGAAGAGGGACGGCCGGTTGCCGTTCGGCCCCCGACGCGTGGAGCTGGTCGACACGCCCGCCCGCCGCCACGCCGCCGGCCGCCTGGAGGAGGGCGACCCCGTCCTGGCCGCCCTCGCGTCCGCCGCGGGCATCGACGGCGGACCGTCCGACGAGGACGAACCCCGCCCCGGCGACGAGACCGTCACCACCGTGATCGCCACCGTCCACGAAGCGGTCATGGAGCTGGAAGCCGTACGCCAGCGACGCACCATCGAGAACACCGCCTTCGCCAACGTCTGGCGCGGCCCGTGAGCCGGGCCGGGGTCGCACCGGCTTGACCTTGACACGGTGACAAGCTCTTCACTGCTGGTCGAGGAGGTGGTCTCGATGACGGTCACGGGACACGACACGGACACGGACACGGTACGAGCGCTCCGGGGGCTGGTGGACGGCCGGTCGCCGGTACGGCTGCGGGCCGCTCTGGCCGTCGGCACGCTGCCGGACGCACGGTTCGTCGACACGCTCGTCGAGCGGTGCGCCATCGAGCCCGACTTCTTCGTCCGCGACATGCTGACCTGGGCGCTCACCCGCCACCCGGTGTCCATCACGCTTCCCCGGCTGCTCCGGGAGGTCCGCTCGGAGCGTGCGGGGGCGCGGAGCCAGGCGCTGCACACGCTGTCCAAGATCGGGGACCCGCGGGCGTGGCCGGCGATCACCCGGACGCTCCTGTCCGACGCCGACGACGAGGTGGCGCGGAGCGCCTGGCGGGCCGCGGTCGTGCTCGTGCCGGAAGGGCAGGAGGCCGCGTTGGGCGCGCTGCTGGCGACACAGCTCGGGCGCGGTGGGCGGGAGACGCAGCTGAGCCTCAGCCGGGCGCTGGTCGCGCTGGGGGACGCGATGACGACGGCCCTGGCCGCCGCGTCGGGGGCCCTCGACCCTCGGGTACGGGCGCACGCGCTGGCCACGGAACGGCTGCTGCGCGACCCGGACGCCGGATTCGCGTTCGCGCTGGAGGAGGCCAAGCGCGTCGTTGCGCTCGGCGCCGGTGCGGACGGCACTGGTGCGGACGGCGCCGGTGCGGGCGACTCCGGCGGCACCGGCGGCACGGGTGGCTCCGGCGGCTCCGGTGGGGAAGGGCCGTAGAGCGTGTTGATCGGTGAGGTCGCGCGGCGGTCCGGGGTCAGTGCCCGCATGCTCCGGCACTACGAGTCGCTCGGTCTGGTGCGGCCCTCGGGCCGCACCGGGTCCGGCTATCGGGAGTACTCCGGGGCGGACATCCAGCGGATCTTCCACATCGAGAGCCTGCGGGCGATGGGGCTCTCGCTGCGGGAGATCGGGCGCGCGCTCGACGAGCCCGGCTTCGCGCCCTCGGCGCTCGTCGACGACCTCATCCGGCGGACGCGCGAACGCATCGCGGCGGAGAGCGAGTTGCTCACGCGGCTGCACCATATCCACGCCGCCGGCCCGGCCGGCTGGGAGGACGTCCTCCACGTCGTGACGCTGCTGCGCGCCCTGGGGTCCCCGAGCGCCGACGCGCGCCAGCGCGCCGCCCTCGCCTCGATCGACGAGGTTCCGGTGGAGGCCCTGGTCGAGGCGGCGCTCGGCGAGAGCGACCCGAACGTGGCCGGGGCCCTTCGATGGGCGCTGGCGCGAACGGACGGCGGCGGCCCGGCGCTGCTGGCGGAGGGGCTCGGCTCCCCGACGGCCGCGGTGCGGGAGCGTGCCGTACGGTCCCTCGCCGAGATGCCCGGCGATGAGACCACCGCGCTGCTGCGGGGCGCCCTCACGAACCCCGATGCCGTGGTCCGCGACTACGCCGCTCTGGCACTCGGGACCCGGGGTGAGGCGGTCGCGGTCCCGGCGCTCGTCGACATGGTCGTGGCGGGCAGGAACGACACCGACGCGGCCGACGCGCTGAGCGTGCTGGCCGACGACGACGCGGCGGCGGACCGGATCGCGGCGCTGCTCGTGGACCGCCTCGCCGACGACACCGCCCGCGCGCCGGTACGCGGCCGGCTGGCCCAGGCCCTGGCGGGCGTCCCGGGGGCGGGCGCCTCACGTGCCCTCGGGGAGCTGCTGCACGACGCGGACCGCGCCGTCGCGCTGACCGCCGGGTACGTTCTTCGGCTGCGCGACGCGCGGTGACGGACCCGGCCCGGACGCGGGGCCGGCCGGCCGGTCCAGGAGCAGCGGGATCGCCAGGGCGGGCAGCAGCCAGACGAACACGATGAGGCGCTGGCCGAGCAGCTGGTCGAGGTTCGGGTGGCCCGCCTGGTTGAGGAGGCCCGCCGCCCCCGCCGCCAGCGCGACGGGCAGCACCACGGAGCGCCGCCTCAGCAGCGCCCAGGCCGAGAGCGCGAGCAGCACGGGAAGGACCGGGTAGGTGGCCTGGCGCCGGAGCCACGCCGACCAGAAGACCCGCTCCTGGACGAAGAACGCGGGCCAGGGGTCGGGCAGATCGGGGCGCTGGTAGTGGTGGGTCAGCAGGTCCTGGGCGCTGTCCTGGCCCATGGGCCAGGACAGGAGATGGGCCCCGGCGTAGATGAGCGCCGCCGGCACCGCGCACAGCCCGGCCGCCCGCAGTACGGGGGTGGGCGGCCGGCGCTTCAGGCGGAGCCACCCGGACCAGGCCAGGAGGACACCGGCGAGAGCGGCTGCCAGCAGCAGTGCCTGGGAGTAGCGGACGAGGAACATCAAAGCGAGACCGCCCGTGACGAGCGCCGCGCCGGTACGGGGCCGGTCCCGCAGGAGCAGGGTGCAGCCGAGGACTACGGCCGTGCCGAGCGCCAGGGAGAGCCCGTCACTCAGGGGGTTCATGGCGACGGTGCCGGTGGGCAGGGCGAGGTACAGGGCCTGCCCGGCCAGACCCGCGCGCCGGGAAGCACCCGCGGCCCGGAGGGTGAGCAGGACGCAGACGCTTCCGGCCAGCGCGACGACGAGCCCGGCGAGCCACAGGCCCCAGGTGGCACCGAGGGCGGTCACGAAGGGGACCAGGAACAGCGGATAGCCGGGCCTGGCCTCGAAGATGGCCATGAACCGCTGGTTGGCGAACGGCGCGGTCATCCCCGACGTGTTGCCATGACGGGACCAGTACGCGACCGAGTCGTTCAGCCGGCGCACGCACTGCTCCTCCGATTCCCCCGCGGCCTTCCTGCTGGTCCAGGGGATGGAGGTCAGGGGCGCGTGCTGCCCGCTGGTACAGGAGTAGCCGATGGCCCGGCGGCCCGCCTCCTGACGGCTCTCACCGCCGAGGCTCAGGGCGTAGGAGAGGTAGTTCTTCGTATCGGGCGAGGCCCGCCCGGTGACCGCAGTCAGTTGGAGCCCGGCGAAGGCCACTGCGATGAGCAGCATCCCGACGAGGCCCAGGCGCCGGCTCCCGCGGGTGTCCGGCAACGGCCCGCGGATGCTCGGCAACGGCCCGCGGATGTTCTGCATCGGCCTGCGGATGTTCTGCATCGGACGGACGCTCCCCTGCATACGACGGTTGTCCCATCAACGAGACAACCGGCGTGGGGTGGCGCTGCGGGCGAGGGGTGCCGACCGCCGGGCCCGGTGCGCTACCGGCCCCGCGGCTTTCCGCGCTTGCCGCTCTGGCCGCCGGCCCGGCCGCCCGGGGCGGGCTTCCGGCCCGCCGCGGGCTTGTGCCGGGCACCGCCTCCCGCGCCTCCCGCGCCGGCCCGCTTGCCCTTGTCCTTCTCCTTGGCCTTGTCCTTGGCCTTCGCCGTCGGGCGCGGCGGGGTGGCCGCGCGGCCCCGGGTGCTGTTGACGGTGCGCCCCCGGACGATCCCGATGAACTCCTCCACCAGGTCGGGGGTGACCTCCGCCTCGGGCCAGGACAGGGCGATGCGCGACTCGGGGGCCCCGGGGACCGGCCGGTAGGTGAGGTCCTTGCGGTGGTGGAGGCGGGCCAGGGACTGCGGGACGAGGAGGACGCCCACGCCCGCCGCCACCAGCTCGATCGCGTCCGCCGTGGTCGCCGGGCGCTCGATGGCGGGGCGGCCGGGCAGGGTCTCCCAGTCGAGGAGGTCGTCCAGCGGGTGCAGGACGATCTCGTCGGCCAGCTCCGCGAGCGACACCTCCTCCGCGGCGGTCGCGACATGGTCCTTGGGGATCACGACGACGGTCGTCTCGGTGTAGAGGGGGATCGCGCTGAGGGCGCTCCGGTCGACCGGGAGCCGTACGAGACCGGCGTCGGCGCCGCCGCCCGCCAGCAGCTCCGGGGCCTCGGCGGCGGTGGCCTGGACGAGTTCCAGCGGGGTGCGGGGCAGCCGCTCGCGCCAGACCCGCACCCACTTGGTGGGCGTCACGCCGGGAACGTACGCGAGCCTGAAGGATGAGGGGAGGTCCGAGCCTGTCACGGAACAAGGCTACCGGTCGGTGGTCGGAGGTATGTCCCATGGTCGATACCCTGGACCCATGACGTCGCACAAGACCGCCCAGACCATGAAGCCCGCCACGGCGGCGAAGAAGCTGGGTGTGTACCTCCAGGCCACCCCCGCCGAGTTCCAGGAGGGTGCCGTCTCCCGCACCGAGCTCAACGCCCTCCAGACCGACCCGCCCGCCTGGCTGGTGGAGCTGCGCCGCACCGGCCCGCACCCCCGCCCGGTCGTCGCCACGAAGCTCGGCATCTCCATCGCGGGGCTCGCCCGCGGCGGGGTCACCGAGGCGCTCACCACCGAGCAGATCGACGCGCTGAAGGACGAGATGCCCGAGTGGCTCGAGAAGGAGCGCGGCACGCAGGCCGAGGTGCGCAAGGAGACCGCCCGCATCAAGGAGCGCAACGCGGAGCGGGCCGCGCAGTCCGGCGAACCGCGAGCCTGATCCCCGCTGCGGGGAGCCGGGAGCCGGCCGCGTACGGCATGCCCGGAACCCCGCCCGGATCCCCGTAGCGACGATCCGCATCCCGTAGCGACGATCCGCTCGCTCGATCCGCCGCGCGCCGGAGCGATCCGTCAGGGCCGGCGGCCGCGGCCCCGCGGGAACTCGCCCAGGCTGACCGCACGGTGAATCGTGGCGGCCAGTTCCCGGGCGTCCTCGGTGAACGTGTCCACCCGGATCTTCTCCGCGCTGCTCAGTTCGATGGCGAAGCCGAAGCCCATCCCCCGGGCCTCGGCCATCGGGCGTCCGTCCTCGGCCGAAGCGGCCCCGACCCGCACGATGTCCGTCCAGGGAATCAGGGTGGCGGTGCCCGCGATCCGATGGGTCAGCCCCCGCTCGTGGACGTCGAAGCACTGTTCCCGCGTGCGGAGGGCCTGCGTCAGGCGCCACCCCCCGAGGCCCAGTCCCACCAGCCCCACCCCGAGCAGCAGTCCCGCCAGTTCGGGCGCGCCCTCGGTGGTGTTGATGGAGGCGATGGTCACGGGCACCCCCAAGGCGGTGCCGACGGCCCCCACCACCAGCAGGATCCCGGCCAGGCGCAGACGTCTGGCGCCGTCGGTGCGGTGCTCGCGGACGAATCCGCCCAGTTCTCGTGCGGCATCGGTGCGACGCATGGTGTTCCCCCCGGTCGTGAACACCTCAAATTCTGCCCGACTGCGGGGGCGGGCGCCAGGAAACGACCGGACCGTGCGCCGGCCCGGTGGACCACCGCGGACATGCCACGGGCCCGTGGCGGGCCGCCCCGCCGACGCGTACGTCGGTGGAACGGCCCGCCACGGGCCCGTCGGGTTGCCGGTTCGGTCAGAGAGCGCCGGACTCGGCGATGGTGACCTTGGCGCGGGTCTTGCCGCTGGAGGAGCCGAGCGCCTCGATCTTGCGGACCAGGGCCAGGCTGTCGTCGTCGGCGACCTCGCCGAAGACGACGTGCTTGCCGTCCAGCCACGGGGTGAGCACCGTGGTGACGAAGAACTGCGAACCGTTGGTGTTCGGTCCGGCGTTGGCCATCGAGAGCAGGCCCACGCGGTCGTGCTTGAGCTTGAAGTTCTCGTCGGCGAACTTCTCGCCGTAGATGCTCTTGCCGCCGGTGCCGTCGCCGCGGGTGAAGTCGCCGCCCTGGAGCATGAAGTCCGTGATGACGCGGTGGAAGGACGAGCCGGCGTAGCCGAAGCCCTTCTCGCCGGTGGCGAGCGCGCGGAAGTTCTCCGCCGTCTTGGGGACGACGTCGTCGAACAGGTTGAACGTGATCCGCCCTGCGGGCGCATCGTCGATGGTGATGTCGAAGTAGACCTTGGTTGTCATGGTGACATCCTCACATTCCTGGCAACCACAGGTGAA
Organism: Streptomyces sp. NPDC020884; assembly: GCF_044333935.1. NCBI lineage: Bacteria > Bacillati > Actinomycetota > Actinomycetes > Kitasatosporales > Streptomycetaceae > Streptomyces > Streptomyces sp. NPDC020884. The sequence goes on from NZ_JBIRRY010000008.1 coordinate 210,172, forward strand.
ACCCGGGTTGGGTCGGCACGTCGGATGTCCTGTTCCGCTCACCTCCCGGCGGTCTCCCCGTGAGCCGCGTAGACGGCGTTCACCAGGGCGGTCTTGCGCGGGTCGTCGGCGAGCCGGGAGCCCATCCGGTTCATGACGTATCCGAGGGCGACTCCGGCATCCGGGTCGGCCAGGCCGCAGGAGCCGCCCGCGCCGTCGTGTCCCAGCGCGCGCGGGTCGGGGCCGTAGGAGCGGTTCGCACCGCTCAGCCAGAGGCCGAGGCCGATCTCCGTCTCGTGGGCGAAGCCGTCGCCGAGGACGAGGTCGCGGCAGGCTCCCTGCCCCTCGCCGACGCGGGCCGCGGCCTTCTCGGAGAGGATCCGGCGGCCGTCGAGGCTGCCGCGTCCGGCCAGGATGCCGTAGAGCGCGGCGACCGCGCGGGCGGTGCCGTGGCCGTTGGCGGCGGGGATCTCCGCGGCCCGCCAGGCGGGGGTGTTGGCGGCCGCCCGGCCGGTGGGCGGGTTGAGCAGGGAGGCGACGGCCACCGGTGTCATCCGGTCCAGGAGGGCGGCCTGGGCGGCCCGGTCGGGGCGGGCCTGGACGAGTTCGGCGAGCCGGTGGGTCTCGCTCTCGGGAAGCCCGAAGGTGAAGTCGATGCCCAGCGGCCCGGTGATCTCCTGCCGGAGGAACGCCCCGGGCAGCAGCCCGGTGATCCGGCGGACCACTTCGCCGACGAGGAATCCGTAGCTGATCGCGTGGTAGCCGGAGCGGGTTCCCGGCTCCCACCAGGGTGCGGTGGCGGCGAGCCGGGCGCAGGCGCTCTCCCAGTCGTACAGCTCCTCCAGGGTGAGCGGGGTGTCGGGCCCGGCCACTCCGGAGCGGTGCGAGAGGAGGTGGCGTACGAGGACGGATTCCTTGCCGTTCGCCGCGAACTCCGGCCAGTAGGCGGCGACCGGGGCGTCGAGGTCCAGCAGTCCCCGGTCGGCCAGGACATGGGCGCAGAGCGCGGTCGGGCCCTTGCCCGTGGACCAGACGTTGACCAGGGTGTCGCGCTCCCAGGGGCGGGTGCGTGCCGCGTCGGCCCAGCCGCCCCAGAGGTCCACCACCGGCCGGCCGTCGAGCAGGACGGTCACCGCCGCGCCCAGTTCGTCGCGGTCCGTGAAGTTCTCCGCGAACGCGTCCCGGACCCCGGTGAACCGGTCGTCGCAGTGGCCGTGGATCTGCGGCACGGGGCCTCCCTCGTCGCGGTCGCGCTTCCGGCGCGGGACCGGACGACCCGTAACGTACCGACTGGTCGGACCGGAGGGAAGACGCGGTGGTTCCGGACCGCGGAGGCGGCCGGGGAACGGCCCCCGCGCGGGTCAGCGGATGCCCGCCTCCAGGCTGAGGCTCCAGCGGCCCGGGAGACCGGTGAGGGTGATGGTGGACAGCGGGCGGACGTCGACGTTCCAGTACGCGGAGGGCGGGGCGTTCAGGGCGTAGACGAGGGCGGCCCGGACCACGGCGGGTTCGGCGACCGCGACGACGAGGCCGTCGTCGGCCGGGCGGGTGTCCAGCCAGCCGCCCACCCGGCCGATGAAGCCGAGCATCGACTCGCCGCCGTGCGGGGCGCTGCGCGGGTCGGCGAGCCAGAGGTCCACGGCGGCCGGTTCCCGGGCGGTGACCTCCCCCAGGGTCAGCCCTCTCCAGCGGCCCATCTCCCAGTCCCGCAGGGCCGGTTGCGCCATCGGCGCGAAGCCGAGGGCGTCCCCGGTGGCGCGGCTGCGCGGGGTGGGCGAGCAGTAGCGCAGCTCGGCGGCGCCGAGCGGGACGAGCGTGTGGGCGACGAGCTGCACCTCGTGCCAGCCGGCCTGATCGAGCGGCCGGTCGTCGTCGAAGCGTTCGGCCAGCCGGGAGGAGCTGCGCGCCGCTGCGACCAGGGAGACCCGAAGCGTCATGGCGGGATCGTGGGGCCGAACGCCTGTTTGGTCAAGAGGGCCTACGCCGTCGCGTCCGGGCGGACCGCTACTCCGGAAGATCGACAAGGCCGTCGAAGGCGGTACGGAGGCGGCGGACGCCCTCCGCGATCTCGGCCGCTCCGGAGACCGCGGCGAAGCTCAGCCGGATGTGTCCGGCCGGGGGTTCGGCGCAGAAGTAGGGGCGCCCGGGGGCGATGGCGACCGAGGCGCGCAGGGCGGCCGAGACGACGGCCGGCTCGTCGGCGCCCGTTCCCGCGCCGCCGCCCGGGAGCCGGAGCCAGAGGCTGCCGCCGCCCGCCGGAAGGTGCGGCAGCGTGAGCGTCGGCAGCTCGCCGCCGAGGGCGGCCGCCAGGACCGTACGGCGGTGGCGCAGCTCGGTGGCGACGGCGGCCAGGTGGCGGCCCCAGGACGGGGAGCCGACGAGTTCCAGCGCGGCTTCCTGGAGCGGCCGGGGCACGAAGAAGCTGTCGACGACCTGGATGGCCCGTAGGCGCTCCAGCACCGGCCCGCGGGCGGCCAGCGCACCGACCCGCAGGCTCGGCGAGGTGACTTTGGTGAGCGAGCAGACGTGTACGACGACGCCGTCGGGATCGTCGGCCGCCAGCGGCGCGGGGAGCGGTCCCGCGTCGTCGTGGACGAGCCGGCGGGCGAAGTCGTCCTCGATCACGAACGCCCCGGCCGTACGGGCGATGGCCAGGATCTCGGGGCGGCGGGCGGGTGCGAGGGTGGCCCCGGTGGGGTTCTGGAAGAGCGGCTGGGTGACGAAGACCCGGGCGCCGGTGGCCCGGAACGCGTCGGCGAGCAGCTCGGGCCGGACCCCGTCGGCGTCCATCGGCACGGGGACGGGACGCAGTCCGGTGGCGCGGGCGGCGGCGAGCATCCCGGGATAGGTGGGCGATTCCACCAGGACGGGGGCGCCGGGCGGGGCGAGCGCGCGCAGGGCGGTGGCCAGCGCGCTCTGGCCGCCCGCGGTGATCAGGACGTCGGCGGCGGAGACGGCGGGGCCGATCTCCCGGGCGAACCAGGACCGCAGTTCGGGCAGTCCGTCCGTCGGGGGGCGGCCCCAGGCGCCCGGCCGGCGGCCCGCGCGGGCCAGGGCCGCGGCGAGCGCGCGCTCGGGCTGGAGCGAGGCGTGGAGATAGCCGCCGTTGAACTCGATGACGCCGGGTGGCGGTGCGGCGAGGGTGACCAGGACCCCGGAGGCGTCGACGGTGCGCGGCACCACCTCGGGGCCGCCGTCGCCGCTCAGCGACACCTCCTGCCAGGACGTGTCGCCGGGGGCGGGCAGTCCGGCGCGGGGTTCCGCCCGGAAGGCGCCGGAGCCGGGCCGGGTGACGACGAGCCCCTCGGCGGCGAGCTGGGCGATGGCGCGGGAGACCGTGACGGGGCTGACCCGGAACCGTTCGACGAGTGCACGGCTGGACGGCAGCTTTCCACCGGGTGAGTAGCGGTTGAGTTCGGCCCGCAGGGAAGTGACCAGTTCGGCGACGCTGCTACGCTCTTGCATGAGAGCACAGGATAGCGCTACCCCGCCTTCACCGATAGCGGTCGCCGGTTCGGCCACCACCCCGGGGACCGCTCCGGCGGCCACCCGGACAGCAGCCGGGAACGGGTCGGCGCACGGTGCCGCTCCGGGGCCGTCGGCCGACCGGAGCGGCACCGTGCTCGCCGGGCTCGGCGTCGTGGCGTTCTCGCTCACCTTCCCGGCCACGGCCTGGGGTCTGGAGAGCTTCGGCCCCTGGTCCCTGGTCGCCCTGCGCAGCGTGCTCGCCGCCCTGATCGCGGGCAGTGTGCTGCTGGCCGCGCGCGTGCCGCTGCCCGCGCGCCGGCACTGGGCCGGGCTCGCGGTCGTCGGGGGCGGGGTGGTGGTGGGCTTCCCGCTGCTGACGACGCTGGCCCTGCAGACCTCCACCACCTCGCACGCGGCCGTGGTCGTCGGCCTGCTGCCGCTGACGACGGCCGTGCTGGGGTCCCTGCGCACCGGCGAGCGGCCCTCGCGCACGTTCTGGATCGCGGCCCTCGCCGGGGCGGCCGTGGTGATCGCCTTCACCGTGCAGCAGAGCGGCGGGGCCCTCACCTCCGGCGACCTGTATCTGTTCGGCGCGCTGCTGGTGTGCGCGGCCGGGTACACCGAGGGCGGCCGGCTGGCCCGGGTGATGCCGGGGTGGCAGGTGATCGGCTGGGCCCTGGTCCTGTGTCTGCCGCTCGCGGTGGCGGGCAGCCTGGTGGCCCTGCCGCTCGAACCCGTACACCTGAACGCCCACGGCGTCCTCGGCCTGGTCTGGGTCGCCGCCGGATCGACCTTCCTCGGGCTGTACGTCTGGTACCGGGGCATGGCGGCGATCGGCGTCGCCCGCGCCAGTCAGCTCCAGCTCGCCCAGCCGTTGCTGACGCTCGTGTGGTCCTTCCTCCTGCTCGGCGAGGAGGTGTCGGCCGCGGCTCCGGTCGCGGCGGTGGCCGTGCTCGTCTGCATCGCCGCCACCCAGCGGGCCGGCCGCCGCCCAGCAGGGGAATCCCGGACCGTACGGTCATAGACTTGTCGACACGGACACCGTCTCCCCCTGTGAGGAGGTCGCTCCCGATGGAGGCACACACGGGCGACCGGCTGCTGATGCACGGCAGGACCGTAGGACAGCACGACCGGGTCGCCGAGATCATCGAAGTGCTCGGCGACGGGGGCGCTCCCCCCTACCGGCTCCGCTTCGACGACGGCCACGAGCACCTGATGTCACCGGGCCCCGACAGCGTCGTCCAGCACATGGAGGCGACGAAGGACGGGCCGCCGCGGTAGGAGCGCCGGGCCGGGACCGCCCGCCCGGGTCCCGGCCCCGCGCCCTCACCCCGAACACCGAACACCGGCCCCGACGACCGGCCCCGGCTCACCCCGAAGGGCGGCCGCGGTGCGGGTGGGCGCGGCCCCGGTCCGGATAGAGCCGGACCCGGTCCGTGTAGTGGTCGGCCACCACGCGTCGCATCGCGCCGATCCGGTCGGCCATCACGCTCTTCCCGGAGAAGAAGACATGGCCGCCCACCTCCTCGTGGTCCCGGGCGAGGGCGAGATGGCGGGAGAGCTCCGCCGGGTCCTGCCAGGCCTCCGGCTGGGCGGGGTCGCCCGCCTTGTACAGCGCCTCGCCCGCGTACAGCTCGACGCCCGTGCCCCGGACCGTCTCGCTCCACCAGGCGAGCACCGTGGCGTAGTCCGCGGCCGCGAGGCCGATGTGCCAGTAGATCTGCGGGCAGATGTAGTCGATCCACCCCTCCTTGATCCACTTACGGGTGTCGGCGTACAGGTCGTCGTAGGTCTGCACCCCCGCCCGGGTGTCCGAACCCAGCGGGTCGGTCTCCGCGTTGCGCCAGACCCCGAAGGGGCTGATGCCGAAGCGGACGTGCGGCTTGATCTGCCGGATCCGCTCCGCCGTCTCGCGCACGAGCCGGTCGGTGTTGTCGCGCCGCCAGGCCGCCCGGTCGGCGAAGCCGCCGCCGTACCGCTCGAACGCCGCGTCGTCGTCGAAGGCCTGCCCGGCCACCGGATAGGGGTAGAAGTAGTCGTCCCAGTGCACCGCGTCGATGTCGTAGCGGCGGACCGCGTCCAGCATCGCGTCCTGGACGAAGCTGCGGACCTCCGGCAGCCCGGGGTTGTAGTAGAGCTTCCCGCCGTACGGCACGAGCCATCCGGGATGGAGCCGGGCCGGGTGGGAGGCGATGAGACGGGTGGGGTCGGCGTGGTTCGCCACCCGGTAGGGGTTGAACCAGGCGTGCAGCTCCAGGCTCCGGTCGTGCGCCGCGCGCACTGCCGTGCCGAGCGGGTCCCAGCCCGGGTCCTGCCCCTGGGTCCCGGTGAGACAGGCCGCCCACGGTTCGTACGGCGAGGGCCACAGGGCGTCGGCGGTCGGCCGGACCTGGAGCACCACCGCGTTGAGCCGCAGCTCGACGGCCCGGTCCAGATACGCGAACAGCTCGGCCTCCTGCCGCGCGGCCGCCAGACCGGGCTTGGAGGGCCAGTCCACGTTGTCGACCGTGGCGATCCACATGCCGCGCACCTTGCCCACCTCCGCCCCGGGCCGCCCGCCGCCGCCTCTTCCCCGCCCCGCGGGGGCGGCGACCGCGTCACCGGCCGTGGTCATCGCCGCCAGCAGTCCGGCCGCGCTCAGCACGAAGGCCCTCCTGCCCACACCCGTACGCCGCATCCTGGTCCACCTCTCTTCTCGGTCCTCGCACCCGGCTCCGACAACTGCGGGTAACCGCATCATGCCCATCCGTAGCCGTCATGACCCGCAGGTCGTCCGCGTCGGCGCGCGGAGTAACGTCGTGGGGTCGAGGCGGGCACCGGAACCACACGGGACCCTGCGATACGGAGAACAGCGAAAGGCACGAGGTGACGGACTCTATGGCCGACATTGCACGCGTCGGAGTGGTGGGCTGTGGCCAGATGGGCGCAGGTATCGCGGAGGTGTGCGCGCGCAGCGGCCTCGAAGTGAAGGTCGCCGAGACGACCGGCGAGGCGCTGGAGATCGGCCGCACCCGTCTGCACAACTCCCTCTCGAAGGCCGCCGAACGCGGCAAGATCAGCGCGGAGGAGCGGGACGAGACCCTCGGCCGGCTGAGCTTCACCACCGACCTCGGGGAGTTCGCCGACCGCGATCTCGTCATCGAGGCCGTCGTGGAGAACGAGCAGGTCAAGACCGAGATCTTCCAGGTGCTCGACCAGGTGGTGACCCGGCAGGACGCGATCCTGGCCTCCAACACCTCCTCGATCCCGCTGGTGAAGCTGGCCGTCGCCACCTCCCGCCCGGACCGGGTCATCGGCATCCACTTCTTCAACCCGGCCCCGGTCCAGAAGCTGGTCGAGCTGATCCCGGCGCTGACCACGTCGGACGAGACGATCGCGCGCGCCGAGGCCGTGGTGCAGGACGTGCTCGGCAAGCACCCGATCCGCGCCCAGGACCGGTCCGGCTTCGTCGTGAACGCGCTGCTGATCCCGTACCTCCTCTCCGCGATCCGGATGTTCGAGTCGGGCATCGCCAGCCGCGAGGACATCGACAACGGCATGGAGATGGGCTGCGCCCACCCGATGGGCCCGCTGAAGCTCGCGGACCTGATCGGCCTGGACACCGTGGCCTCGGTCGCGGACTCGATGTACGCCGAGTACAAGGAGCCGCTGTACGCCGCTCCCCCGCTGCTCCAGCGGATGGTCGACGCGGGCCGCCTCGGCCGCAAGACCGGCTCGGGCTTCTACCCGTACGCCTGACCGTCCGCCCGCGGGCCCGGCGCTCACGCCGCCGGGCGCGCCGGGCAGGTCCTGGGGCAGGGGTGTGCTGCACCGCCCACCGGCGTCCGGTCACCGGCTGTCCACCGGTACACCTCGCCGCTGGGAGCCTGACACCATGAACGACGCCACCGGGAACAGCCACTCCGCCCGCGACCCCTATCCCGCCTACGCGACCATGCGCTCGGAATGCCCCGTGCAGGCCGTGCCATCCGGGTCGAGCGGACGCCTCAGCTACCTGGTCACCGGATATGCGGAAGCCCGGCAGGCTCTCGGCGACGAGCGGCTCTCCAAGGACACCGCCGCCTTCTTCGCCGGCAAGGACTCGAAGCGCCGGCTGCACCCCGCCGTCGCGCACACCATGCTGGCCAGCGACCCGCCCCGGCACACCAGGCTCCGCAGACTGGTCACCGGGGCGTTCACGAGCGGCGCTGTCGCCGGGCTCCGTCCCTTCATCGCCCGGCTGACCGACGAACTGCTGGACCGTTGGACCGCCGACGGGGCGGTCGACCTCGTGGCCGACCTCGCCGTCCCCCTTCCGGTCATGGTGATCTGCGAACTGCTCGGCGTGCCGGAGAGCGACCGGCCGCAGGTTCAGCGCTGGTCCGCCGAACTGTTCGCCGCCGGAGAGCCGGGCCGCGCCGACGCCGCCTCGTACGCCGTCGCCGCCTACATGACCGACCTCATCGCGTCGAAGCGCCTGAGGCCGGGCGACTCGCTCCTGGACCGTCTCATCGCCGCGCGCGACGGCGGGGACCGTCTGCACGAGGAGGAGTTGGTCTCCTTGTCCGTGCTCCTGCTCATCGCCGGCCATGAGACGACCACCGACTTCCTCGGCAATGCCGCCCTGGCCCTGCTGCGGCACCCGGCCGAACTGGACCGCCTGCGCAGGAGCCCGGAGGCCGTCCCGCAGGCCCTGGACGAGCTGCTGCGCTTCGACGCGCCGGTCAGCACCTCCACGTTCCGGTTCGCCACGGAAGCCATCACCCTGGGCGGAACCGAGATCCCCGCGGGCGCCCCCGTGCTGGTCGCCCTCGGAGCCGCCAACCGCGACCCGGAGCGCTTCCGCGCCCCGGACCGGCTCGACCTGGACCGGGACGCGACCGGCCACCTCAGCTTCGGCCACGGCATCCACCGCTGTGTCGGCGCTCCCCTGGCAAAGGCCGAGGCCCACATCGCCCTGCGCGCGGTCCTGACCCGCTTTCCCGGAATTCGACTCGCCGTGTCCGCCGAGGAGTTGGTCTGGAGGCAGACCCGACTCGTTCGCGGACTGACGTCTCTTCCTGTCCTGCTCTGAGACCGCCAGGTCGACCGGGGCCGGGGCCGGGCCGTCAGCCCAGTCTGAGGTGGTGGAGCATCAGCAGGGCCGCCGCCATGTTCGCGGCGGGCACCTCGCCCCGGGCGATCATGTCGGGGATCACCTTGAGCGGTATCCACTCGCGGCGTGAGGACTCGAAGGCGTCCTGCGGGGGCCCGGTCCAGTGCGCCTCGTCGGACCAGTAGAGGTGATGGCGGGCGTCGGTGAGACCGTTCGCCGGTTCCACGGTGAGCAGCGGGCGCAGCTCACCGGGGCGCCAGCCGGTCTCCTCCTCCATCTCCCGTGCCGCCGCCGCGGCGATGTCCTCGCCGTCCTCGACGACGCCCGCGGCCAGTTCCCACCCCCAGCTGTCGGTGATGAACCGGTGCCGCCAGAGCAGCAGCACCTCGTTCGCCTCGTTGACGACGGTGGCGGCCGCGACGGGGCGCAGCCGGATGACGAAGTGGTCGAGGTGGCTGCCGTCGGGGAGCTGAACGTCCGCCAGATTCACCCGGAACCAGGGGTTCTGATACACATTCTGTTCGCTTAAGTTCGTCCACTGCACGGTTGTGCCGCCTTTCGACATGTTGGGGTCAACATGCCAGCAGGCTCGACTGCCGGGAGAACGAACGACGGGGCGTCGGCGGAGCTCACAGAGGCACGCGGAGCGCCTCGTCGATGAGATCGGTGGTCCCCACCGCGTCGGCGCACCCGCTCGCGGCCAGCTCGCGCCGGACCTGCCGCAGCCGGTCGCGCAGCCGCTGGGACTCCATGCCCCGGGCCCGCATCGCCATTTCGGCAGCTGTACCGGCCGCGCGGTCGGCCTCGCCCTGCAGCAGCTCGATATGACTGAGCATCGCAAGACGGTGCACGCGCCCCCGGTCGTGCGCCGGGGCGCGCACCGCGGAGGCCGCGTGCTCCCGGGCGGCGGGCAGATCCCCGAGCCCGAGCAGCGCCTCCGCCACCTGGACGTCGACCAGGCCCGGCTGGACGTACCCCGTCTCGTCCGGCTCCCGGCCGGTGTGGATCCGGCCCGCCTGGGCCTCCGCCCGCCCGATACAGGCGCGGGCGCTCGCCGCATCGCCGAGCTGGGCGTACGCCTTGGCCTGCATGGCGTGCAGGTCGGCGGCCAGGGCCGGGGTGATGTGCCCTCCGGCGGCCCGCAGCGCGGCCTCGGCGAAGGCGATGGAGCGGCGGTAGTCCCCGAGGAACAGCGACTGGGTGACCAGCAGGGCGATCACATAGCCGCCGAGGCCCCGGTCCCCGCTGGACTTGGCGAGCCGCAGCGCCTGGTGGAAGTAGCGCTGGGCCAGGCCGTGGGCGTCGGAGTCGTAGGCGCAGATGCCCGCCACCGCCACCAGTCCCGCCGTCGCCCGGTGCAGGGCCCGGCCCAGGGAGTCGCTGTAGCCGCCGCGCAGCAGCGGCGCGGCTTCCGCGTTGAGGAAGCGGACGACCCGGGACCTGGTCGCGATGCCGCCCGTCTTGCGGTACATCTGCTCGTAGTGGTCGCGGGCCGCCTTGAGCATCGCTATGTCGGCGGCGCTCACGCGGCCGGGTCCGGGGCGGGAGACGTCGGTGTCCTCCGGCGGGTTCTCCCACTCCCAGACCGGCATCACTGCCGGGGTGCCCGTGACGGCGGGCACGGTGGCCAGGTGCGGGCGCTGCTGTTCGTCCGAGCGCCACAGGGCGGTGGCCCGCTCGACGAACCCGGAGAGGGAGGCGCCCTCGGCGCCGGTGTCCGTCCCCGACGCGGCGAAGGCCCCCATCCCGACGTCGTCGAGCCCGACGGGCCGCCCCAGCCGGCCGGCCAGCACCTCGCAGATCAGGTCGGGCACCTGCCCGCGCGGGCGCTGGCCCTTGAGCCAGCGGGAGACCGCCGTGTGTTCGTACCGCAGGCTCAGCCCGCGGGTCAGGCCCGCCCGGTTGACGTGACCGGCCAGGCCCGCCCGGGAGACACCGGACTCCTCGATCAGCGATTCGAGCAGGACATTGGGCTCCATCGTCCCCCCAGGTGCGTGTCGCAATGAGCCTAGTGGAGCACGATTCACACGGGGTGTGAACGGAATGCCCGAACCCTCCTGCTGTGCGCTCTGCCGCGCGGGTCCCGGGCTCGGTTGAATGAACTCCCTCGCAAGAGGCGGCCCGGGTCGTCGGCTCCCCCTCGTCATGGCCCACGACCCGCACCCGCGCCGTCCGCACTGCTGACCTGCCCGACACTCCGAGGCAGCGCGGACGGCGCCCGGACCACACGGCCCACTGACCGACGACGAAGGAGGGTGGCTGCGGAACGGAGGCCGGAACCGCGTTCCTCCCGGTTCCCGCTCCGGATCCGGCGTGTGGTCCCTCCGCCGCTCGGCGGGAGAAGGAGAAGGGGCGTATCCGGTGGCCGGATACGCCCCTTCTCCATGTCTCCCCGGGGTACTACGCCCCGCGCAGCACCGCGCCCGTGCGCTCGGCGGCCAGGGCCACCGCGCTGTCGCGGGCGGCCGAGGCCTCCTCGACGGTCAGCGTGCGGTCGGCGGCGCGGAAGCGCAGCGCGTACGCCAGGGACTTGTTGCCCCCGCCGATCTGCTCGCCGGTGAAGACGTCGAACAGCCGCAGCGATTCGAGGAGTTCACCCGCGCCCTCGCGCAGCGCCCGCTCCACGTCGGCGGCCGGGACGTCCCCGGCGACGACGAGCGCGACGTCCTGGGTCGCCACCGGGAAGGTGGAGATCCGCGGCGCCTGGAGCGCTCCGTCGACGGCCTGCTCCAGGACGTCGAGCTCGACCTCCGCGGCGCAGGTCCGCTCGGGCAGGTGGAGCGCCTTGATCACGCGCGGGTGCAGTTCGCCCGCGTGTCCGAAGAGGGTCTCCTCGCCGTTCACGCTGACGTACAGCCCGGCGCAGCGGCCCGGGTGCCACGGGGCGTGCTGGTCGGCGCGGACGGTGACCTCGACGCCGGCCTCGGCGGCGATCGAGCGGGCCGCCTCGACGGCGTCCGCCCAGGTCGCCGGGGTGCCCTTGCCCCACCAGCCGGACTGCTCGCGGGCGCCCGCGAGGACGACGGCGGCACGGCGCGGCTGGCGCGGCAGGGCCGCGTCCAGAGCGGCGATCTCCTCGTCGGTGGGCCGGCGGTCGACGGGCAGCCGGACGGCGTGGGTCTCCGCACCGGTGGGCCTGAAGACGAGACCGGTCTCGAAGAGTGCCAGGTCGTGGCTGCCACGGCCGTCGTTGCGCCGCAGTGCGCCGAGGAGTCCCGGCAGCAGCGTGGTGCGCAGCGCCGGCTCCTCGTCGGAGATCGGGTTGACCAGCGTGACCGTGCGGCGGCGCGCGTCGTCCGCCTCCAGGCCGAGCTGGTCCAGGACCGCGTCGCCGATGAACGGGTAGTTCAGCGCCTCGACGTAACCGGCTCCGGCCAGCACCCGGCCGATGCGGCGGTGCAGCCGCTGGCGGTCGGTGAGACCGCGGCCGGAGGGGGGCGTCGGCAGCGTGGAGGGCAGGTTCTCGTAGCCCTCCAGCCGGATGACCTCTTCGGCCAGGTCGTTCGGCTCGTTGAGGTCGGGCCGCCAGGACGGGACGGTGACGATCAGCTCGTCCTGCCCGTAGACGTCGCAGCCGACCTGCTGGAGGCGGCGGACGACGGTCTCGCGGCCGTAGTCCACACCGGCCACCCTGTCCGGGTGGTTCGCCGGCATCGCGATGGTGCGCGGCGCGGACGGGGCGGTGATCTCGGTGACCCCGGCCTCGGCGGTGCCGCCCGCGAGGAGGACCAGCAGGTCGACCGTGCGCTGCGCGGCAGCGGCGGCGGCCTGCGGGTCGACGCCGCGCTCGAAGCGCTTGGACGCCTCGGAGGACAGCTTGTGGCGGCGCGCGGTGCGGGCGATCGAGATCGCGTCGAAGTGCGCGGCCTCGATGACGACCTCGGTGGTGAGGGCGCTCTCGCCGTCCGCGTCGGCGATCTCGGTGTTGGCGCCGCCCATGACGCCCGCGAGGCCGATCGGCCCGCGGTTGTCGGTGATGACCAGGTCCTCGGCGTCCAGCACGCGCACGGTGCCGTCCAGCGTGGTGAGCTTCTCGCCCTGGGTGGCGCGGCGCACGCCGATCGGCCCGTCGACCCGGGTGCGGTCGTAGGCGTGCAGCGGCTGGCCGAGCTCCAGCATCACGTAGTTCGTGATGTCGACGGCCAGCGAGATCGGCCGCATCCCGGCCTTCTGCAGCCGGCGCTGCATCCAGATCGGGGAGCGGGCCTCGGGCTGGAGACCGGTGACGGTGCGCGCGGTGAAGCGGTCGCAGCGCGAGGGCTCCGAGATCTCGACCGGGTAGCCGTACGCGTTCGGCGCGGGCACGTCCAGGAGCGCCGGGTCGCGCAGCGGCAGCCCGTAGGCGATGGCGGTCTCGCGGGCGACCCCGCGCATCGACAGGCAGTAGCCCCGGTCCGGGGTGACGGCGATGTCGAGGACCTCGTCGACGAGCTGGAGCAGCTCGATCGCGTCGGTGCCGACCTCGTGCTCCGGCGGCAGCACGATGATGCCGTGCGTGCCGTCGTCGCCCATGCCGAGCTCGTCGGTGGAGCAGATCATGCCGTGCGAGGTCTTGCCGTACGTCTTGCGGGCGGCGATCGCGAAGTCGCCGGGCAGGACCGCGCCCGGGAGGACCACGACGACCTTGTCGCCGACCGAGAAGTTACGGGCGCCGCAGACGATCTCCTGCGGTTCGCCGGTTCCGTTGGCGGTGCCGACGTCGACCGTGCAGAAGCGGATGGGCTTCTTGAACCCCTCCAGCTCCTCGATGGTCAGGACCTTGCCGACGACCAGGGGGCCCTTGAGGCCCGCGCCGATCTGCTCGACGGTCTCGACCTCGAGGCCGACGGAGACGAGCTTGGCCTGTACGTCACGGCCGGTCTCCGTCGCCGGCAGGTCGACGTACTCCCGCAGCCAGGAAAGCGGGACGCGCATCAGATCTCCATCCCGAACGGCCGGGTGAACCGGACGTCGCCCTCGACCATGTCTCGCATGTCTTCGACGTTGTGGCGGAACATCAGCATCCGTTCGATGCCGAACCCGAAGGCGAATCCGCTGTACTTCTGGGGGTCGACGCCGCAGGCGGTGAGCACCTTGGGGTTGACCATGCCGCAGCCGCCGAGCTCGATCCAGCCCTCGCTGCCGCAGGTGCGGCAGGGGCGGTCCGGGTTGCCGACGGACTCGCCGCGGCAGACGTAACAGACCATGTCCATCTCGGCGGACGGCTCGGTGAACGGGAAGAAGTTCGGCCGCAGCCGGGTCTTCATGTCCGGCCCGAAGAGCGCCTGGACCATGTGGTCGAGGGTGCCCTTGAGGTCGGCCATGGTGAGGCCCTCGTCGACGGCGAGCAGCTCGATCTGGTGGAAGACCGGGGTGTGCGTGGCGTCCAGCTCGTCGGTGCGGTAGACCCGGCCGGGGCAGACCACGTAGACGGGGGGCTTGCGCTCCAGCAGGGAGCGGGCCTGGACCGGCGAGGTGTGCGTACGCAGCACGACGCCGGACTCGTCACCCTCGGTCGCCTTGCCGTCGGGGGTGGTACCCCGGACGAAGAAGGTGTCCTGCATCTGGCGGGCCGGGTGGTCGGGCACGAAGTTCAGGGCGTCGAAGTTGAACCACTCCGCCTCGACCTCGGGGCCCTCGGCGATCTCGTAGCCCATGGCCACGAAGACGTCCGCGACGCGCTCCATGATGGTCGTCAGGGGGTGGCGGGCGCCGGCCGGGACGCGGTCGTAGGGCAGCGTGACGTCCACGGCCTCCTCGACGAGCACCCGGGTGTCCCGCTCGGCCTCCAGCTCCGCCTGGCGGGCGGCCAGCGCCTTGGAGACGGCGCCGCGGGCCTGGCCCACGCGCTTGCCCGCCTCGGCCTTGGCCTGCGGGGGCAGGGCGCCGATCTCGCGGTTGGCGAGGGACAGCGGCGAGGCGCCTCCGGTGTGCGCGGTCTTCGCCTGGGCGAGCGCGTCGAGGTCGCCGGCGGCGGCGAAGGCGGCGAACGCCTCGTCCCGCAGGCGCTCGATCTCTTCCGGTTTCAGTGCCTCGACCTCGACTGGGTCGTACGACTTGTTCGGTGCCGACATCTCTTCCCGTGCTTCCGATTGGCTGGTGGCGCGACCCGGCTCGACGACCGCAGGACGCAAAGGTGCCAAAGGTCGAGTCTAAAGGCCGCAGGACGGTCGGGGAGCCCGCGGGCTGCTCACACCAGGTAGGCGGGCATGCTCACGGGCAGAATAAATCGGAACTCGGCTCCGCCGCCGGGTCCCCGGTCGACAGTGATCGTGCCGCCGTGCGCCTCGACGATGCCCTTGACGATGTAGAGGCCCAGGCCCGTGCCGCCGCGCTTGCTCCCCCGCCAGAAGCGGGTGAAGACACGGCCCATCGACTCCTCGGGAATGCCGGGGCCTTCGTCGCTCACGGTGACAGCCGTTCCCATCGCGTCGCTCGTCCCCGGCGCGGGTGCCGGGGCGATCTCAATGGTGACGGTTCCCTCGCCGTGGCGCACCGCGTTTTCCAGGAGGTTGCCAAGGACCTGGTCGACCTTGTCGGGGTCGGCCCACAGGTCGGGCAGCGGCCCCCGGGTGCGGACGAGGAAGCGCTCGGCGGCCTGGCCGCCGGTGATGAGCGCCTGGATGTGCCGTGCCACGGCGGCGGAGACGTCGACCGGCTGGCGGCGCAGCTCCAGGCGGCCGGAGTCGATCCGGGAGATGTCGAGCAGCTCGGCGATGAGCCGGGTGACCCGCCCGGCGTCGGCGTCGACGGTCTCCAGCATCAGCCGCTTCTGGTCGTCGGTGAACCGCTCCCACTTCGCGAGCAGGGTGGCGGTGAACCCTTTGACCGAGGTCAGCGGGGAGCGCAGCTCGTGGGCGACGGTGGCGATCAGCTCGGCGTGGCTGCGTTCGGTGCGCCGGCGGGCCTCGGTGCCGCGCAGGGACACGACCACCCGGCGCACCGGCCCCTTGGGCCGCTCGCGGACATAGCGGGCGGAGACGAGGACTTCGCGGCCGCCGGGCAGCAGCAGGTTGCGCTCGGGCTGGCCGCCCCGGGTGGCGAGTCCGCCGTACGGGTCGGTGAGCGTCCACCAGCGCTTGCCCTTGAGGTCCTCCAGCGGGAGGGCGGCTTCCAGGGGGCGGCCGATCGCGTCGGCGCTGGGGGTGGCGGTGATGCGGGCGGCGGCGGCGTTGAAGCAGATGACGTGCCCGCTCTCGTCGGCGACGACGAGACCGTCGGGAAGGTCGTCCGGGTCGATGCCCGCGCCGAGGCCGTCCGGACCGGCCGCTGCCCCGCCCGGTCCCTCGCCCGCAGTGCGCGGGGCGGTGGTGTGCGCCGGTCGCGGCGAGCTCATGCCGACAGCCATATTCCCGTATCTCCACCTCTCGAACCGGTGCAGTGGGCCCCCGAGTTCGTCACCCTACTAGGCGGCGGTGAACGGGCGACACCCTGTGGGGGCGCGCGGTGGGAGTGCGCCGGTGGACACCGTACGGGAATGGCCGGGACCGTTCGGTGACGGACCGCCGGACGACGTGAGGGTTACGCGGCGGGGGCGCGCCGCGGGCGCTGCGCGCGGGCCGACGCGTAGAGGCAGACGGCGGCGGCGGTGGCGAGGTTGAGGCTCTCGGCCCTGCCGTGGATGGGGACGCGGACGACGGCGTCGGCGAGCGCGCGGGTCTCCTCGGGCAGCCCCCAGGCCTCGTTGCCGAAGACCCAGGCGGTGGGGCCGCCCATGGTGCCCGCGTCCAGCTCGTCGTCCAGGTCGTCCGCCCCGGCCCCGTCGGCGGCGAGGATGCGCACCCCGGCGTCGCGCAGGCCCTGCACGGCCTGTTCCACGGGGACGCCGACGGCGACGGGCAGGTGGTAGAGCGAACCGACCGAGGCCCGTACGGACTTGGGGTTGTAGAGGTCGACCGAGGCGTCGGTGAGGACCACGGCGTCCGCACCGGCGGCGTCCGCGCAGCGCAGTACCGTACCGGCGTTCCCGGGGTCGCGGACATTGGCCAGAACGGCCACCAGCGTGGGCTTGGCGTCGAGGATCTCCTGGAACGGGCTGTCCAGGAAGCGGCAGACGCCGATGAGGCCCTGCGGGGTGACGGTCTGCGACACGTCGGCGAGGACGTCGTTGTCGGCCAGGTGCACCCGGGCGCCCGCCGCGTGGGCGGCCTCGACGATGTCGGCGTACCGGTCGGCGGCCTCGGGGGTGGCGAACAGCTCGATGAGGGTCGGCTCCCCGTCGCCTCCCCGGTGGGCGGCGGCCTCCCGCACGGCCTGCGGCCCCTCGGCGATGAACCTGCGCTCCTTGCCGCGGAAGTTCCGTCTGGCCAGCCGGCGGGCGGCGGCGACACGGGGGGAACGCGGGGAGATCAGTTCGGGGGTGCCCATGGTCGGCGGCGAGCCTCTCTGCGTACGGCTGTGGCGGTGGGGGTGGGGCGTCGGCGGATCAACGCACCGGACCCGCAGGCGGCGTGCGCCTGCGGGTCCGGTTCGCGTACCTGGAAGGTGGTGCCTGGATCAGGCGGCCTTCGGGGCGTTGACATCGCTCGGGAGGGCCTTCTGAGCGACCTCGACGAGGGTGGCGAACGCGTTGGCGTCGTTGACCGCGAGCTCGGCCAGGATCTTGCGGTCCACCTCGATGTTGGCGGCCTTCAGACCCTGGATGAGGCGGTTGTACGTCATGCCGTTCTGGCGGGCAGCGGCGTTGATGCGCTGGATCCACAGCTGACGGAAGTCGCCCTTGCGCTTCTTGCGGTCGTTGTAGTTGTAGACCAGGGAGTGGGTGACCTGCTCCTTGGCCTTGCGGTACAGACGCGAGCGCTGACCGCGGTAGCCGCTGGCGGCTTCGAGGATTGCCCGGCGCTTCTTGTGGGCGTTGACTGCCCGCTTGACGCGTGCCACTTGTTAACTCCTTGTAGCGGGGCCGTGGGTGTCTTCACACGGCCCGGAAACGAATTGGTCCCGGTGTGATCGAGGTCGTGCCTCCGGAGCGATCCGGAGGCCGAACCTCACTTGCCGAGAAGCTTCTTGATCTTCTTGGCGTCGGCCGGAGCCACGACGACCGTGCCGGTCAGCGAGCGGGTCTTCTTGGACGACTTGTGCTCGAGCAGGTGGCGCTTGCCGGCCCTCTCGCGAAGCACCTTGCCGGAGCCGGTGATCTTGAAGCGCTTGCTGGCACCGCTGTGCGTCTTGTTCTTCGGCATCGCGCCGTTCTCTCCTCGTCAGTGGCGCCCCTCACGGTGCGGGGCACCGGACTGCAGGGGCGTCAGATCTCTATGGGATTCCGGGATGACCCGGGGGCGCCTGGATGGCGACCCCCGAAGGTCACGCCTCGGAAGGTGTCTCGGCCGGAGCCTCGACCGCTTCGGCCGGAGCCTCTGCGGTGTCACCCTCGGACGCGGCGTCGGTCGTGCCCTGACGCTCGGCCTTGCGGGCGGCCTGGGCCTCACGGGCTTCGGCCATGGCTTCGGTCTTCTTCTTGTGCGGGCCCAGAACCATGATCATGTTCCGGCCGTCCTGCTTCGGGTTGGACTCGATGAAGCCGAGGTCCTCGACGTCCGAAGCCAGACGCTGGAGCAGTCGGAAGCCCAGCTCCGGGCGGGACTGCTCACGACCACGGAACATGATCGTGATCTTGACCTTGTCGCCCTGCTTGAGGAACCGGACGACGTGACCCTTCTTGGTGTCATAGTCGTGCGGGTCGATCTTCGGCCGGAGCTTCATCTCCTTGATGACCGTGTGCGCCTGGTTCTTGCGCGCCTCACGGGCCTTCATGGCCGACTCGTACTTGAACTTCCCGTAGTCCATGAGCTTGCACACGGGCGGACGGGCTGTCGCCGCCACCTCGACCAGGTCGAGGTCATACTCCTGTGCGAGTTCCAGGGCCTTGGCAAGCGGAACAATCCCGACCTGCTCACCGCTGGGACCGACAAGTCGGACCTCGGGAACGCGAATCCGGTCGTTGATGCGGGGCTCGGCGCTGATGGATCCTCCTCGGTAGCACCACGTGGCCGCCTGGCGGACAGCCGCGTAACGTCTTATAACGTCAAGACCAACCGCGCCGGAAGCACAAAAATGCCCCGGACGGGACACAGGCGAGGCTCCAGGAACTACCGGAGCACCGCCGCGGTCAACCGCGGGGCGCATCGGACGGTTCCATCGTCCGTACGGAACGATGGGGACCGTCTGACCGGTGACCCGCCGTCCGATGAGGACAGCCAGGTGGGAGATCGGAGCCTCCACTTGTGGGCCGGGCACATAGATGTCCGGCCGGTCGTTACACGAGGCTAGCACCCCGTGTACGCGTGCGCTAATCACGTGTCTCCTTCGGGACCCCGAAGCGCCTCCCGCGCGCGGGAGGCCGATGGCCTGGCCTTATCGTGTGGGCATGAGTGACGCGACCCCCAGCAGTGAGAACCCCGGCTTCGACGACATGGCCCGCGACATCGCGGAGGTCCCCGCGGTCGAGGTGATCGTGACGGTCGCCGTCAACCTGATGAGCGCAGCCGCCGTGAAGCTCGGACTCACCGAGGAGGGCGAGCAGCACAAGGACCTCGACGAGGCCCGCAAGCTGGTCCAGGCACTGGCCGGACTGCTGGACGCGAGCGCCACGGAGATCAGCACCTTCCACGCCTCGCCGCTGCGCGACGGTCTCAAGTCCCTCCAGCTCGCCTTCCGCGAGGCCTCGCTGGTGCCGGACGAGCCCGGCCATGGCCCCGGCGAGAAGTACACCGGGCCGGTCTACGGCTAGCCGCCCCCTCCCCCGTACGCCCGGGAGCCCGCCGTCCCCCCGTGGGGCGGCGGGCTCCCGCGTGTGCGGGGGAAGCGGCGGTTCTCAGACGGCGTCCTCGGTCTCCACGGGCAGGATGTTGGGGTAGGGGTGGGTGAGCCGGTGGGCGTAGGCGGCGATCACTCCGCCGACCAGGGGCGCGACGATGAACAGCCAGAGCTGGGAGAGGGCCGCGCCGCCCGCGAAGAGCGCCGGGCCGAAGCTGCGCGCCGGGTTGACCGAGGTGCCGGTCAGCGGGATGCCCACCAGGTGGATCGCGGCGAGCGCCAGGCCGATGGGCAGCCCGTCGAAGCCGGTGACCGCCACTTTGTGGGTCACCGCGAGGACCACGTAGACGAGCAGGAACGTGAGCACCACCTCGGCGAGGAAGGCTCCGCCGATGTTGATGCCGACCGCCGACCGGTCGCCGTAGCCGTTGGTGCCGAACTCGCCGCTGGTCTCGAGCCCGGGGATCTGCTTGGCCAGCAGGAACAGCAGGGCCGCGCCGACGATCGCGCCGAGGAACTGGGCCACCCAGCGCTCCACGGCGCTGCGGAGGTCGATCCGGCCGGCCATCAGCATGCCCAGCGTCACCGCCGGGTTCACATGGCAGCCGGAGATCGGTCCCAGCGCGTAGGCGAGCGCGAGGAGGGTGAAGCCGAAGGTGAGGGCGATGCCCACCGTGCCGAGGTACTCGACGGCGACCACCGCGGACCCCACGGCGAAGAACACCAGCAGCAGGGTGCCGAGGAACTCTGACGCCACGATCCGCTTCTGCATGGAACCACCTCGCGATGTCGTCCGGTTGGTCGGATTCCTCCGATTTCCCCGACAATTCTCACGGCGGCGGGCGCTTCGCGCTCGTCGGGCCGGACCGACCGCTGGTCAGCGGGCGAAGAGAGGCTCCCCCGGCGTGGCCGTACCGGCGGGCAGGAGAGCCAGGTCCAGGCCGCTCACCAGCCGGGCCCGCAGCACCTCGCTGGCCGAGAGCGCACGGGCGATGCGGCGGGCCGCCTCGGCGGGCACCGCGTCCGGGGCGAGGACGAGCGCGAGGGTGCCGTCCGCGCTGCCGGGCCCGAGATGGGCGCGGACCACGGCGGGGTCGGCGGCCACGGTCTCCCGTACGGCGTCGATGACCGCGGGGTCCTGGAGCGGGTCGATGCTGACGCGGTTCTCGGCCAGCGCCAGCAACGCCTGCCCGCTCAGCTCGAAGGCCACGGGCCCGGCGAGGTCCAGCACCACGGTGTCGGCCTTCTCGTGGGCGGCGGCCGCGAGTGCCTGGTGCAGCGGTACGGCGACGGGGCGCGCCTCGGGGTCCCAGAGCGCGAGCGAGGCGGTCGAGGTGAAGGCGGGGAGCGCGCACCGGTCGCCGGCCCGGAGGGTGGGGACGGCCATGTCGCTGGTCTTCTCGCGCCGGAGCCCCTTCTCGTCCTCCTCGACCTCGCCGAGGACGGCGACGACGGGGACCAGGAGCCGGGCGTCCCGCAGAGCCGCGAGGACCGGGCCGACGGCGCTCCGGTCCCGGGACCAGGCGTCCAGTGCCCGGGTCAGGGCGGGGGACGCCGAGCCGTCGTCGTCGGAGAAACCGGGGTCCGGAATGTTCTTGAGCTCCACGGGACGAGGGTAGTGCCTGGCCCCTCGCGGCTTGCCCGCAGGTGGGCGGGACCCGGACCTCAGCGCTCCGTCGCCGCGGCGAGCAGGGCGAGCGCCTCGTCGCGGGCGTGGGCGACGGGGTCCGGGAAGACCTTCAGTCCTTCAGTCCGTGGGCGACCAGGGCCCCTTCGTGCAGCAGCATGAGGGTCCGGCCCCGCGCGACCGCAGGAGCGCGGTGCCCGGGGTGGCCCGGTGAGGTGGTGCGGGCGGGGCGCGTTCAGCGGCGGCCGGGGGCGTTCCTGCCGCGCCACAGGACGACGGCGACGGCCAGCAGCGCCGCGCCGAAGCCGCCGGCGAGCGGGGCGGCCCAGTTGGCCGTCCCGCTGTCCTTACGGGTGGGGGCAGGGCCCTCGCCGAAGTACCGCCCCCGGTGTCCCGCCGGGGCGGCCTTGGCGTCCAGGTCCGCCGGGCGCAGCCGGGAGCCCGCCTCGATGGCCTCCGCCGGGTCGACGATGCCGTAGCCGCGGGCGTCGTCGCGGCCGGGCGCGGGGGCGTCGCGGGCCGTGTCGGCGAGGAGCTTCTTGATCTGGGCCGGGCCGAGGCCGGGGTGGGCGGCACGGACCAGGGCGACCGCGCCGGAGACGAACGCGGCGGCGGCCGAGGTGCCCCACTCGATGTAGTAGTGCCCGTCCGGGTTGGCGACCACGATGTCGACGCCGGGGGCGCTGACGGTGGCGTACCAGCGGCGGGTGGAGAACGAGGCGTGGGTGCCGTACTCGTCGACGGCGGCGACCGCGATCACTCCGGGGTAGGCGGCGGGGTAGGAGATCCGGTCCCCCTTCTCGCCGCCGTTGCCGGCCGAGGCGACCACGGGCACGCCCTTGGACAGGGCGTACTGGATGGCCGCGTCCTCGCCGGGGTCGGGGTGGGCGGACTTGCTGTCGTCGCCCAGGGAGAGGTTGATGACGTCGGCGCCGTTGTCGGCGGCCCAGCGGATGCCGTCGGCGAGGGCGGTGCCGCGGGACTTGCGGGCCTCGGCGCGGGCCGGGTCCTTGGACTCCAGGATCACCCGGACCGGCAGGATCCGGGCCTCGGGGGCGATGCCGAGGATGCCGTCGGCGCGCCCGGGGCCGTTGCCGCGACCGGCGATGATGCCGGCCATCGCCGTGCCGTGCAGGGCCCAGGAGGAGTCACCGCGAGCCGCGCCGAAGCCCACGAGATCCTTGCCGGGAAGCACCTGGCCCGTCAGGTCGGGGTGGGCGTCGTCGACCCCGGTGTCCAGGACGGCGACGGTCACACCCTGTCCCCGGGTGGTCTCCCAGGCCCGGTCCGTGTGCAGGGCCTCCAGGGCCCACTGCTGGTCGCGGATGGCGTCCGCGTGGGCGGGTGCGACGGGGGCGAGGGCCAGGACTGCGGCGGCGCAGACCGCGGTGAGGACGCGGTGGGGTCGTCGGGTCATCCGGGCTGCTCCGTGAGTTCGGCGACGGTCGTGCGCAGCCCGCGCTCCACCCGGTCCGCGATGCCCTTCGCCTCGTGGCCGAGCCCGGCCTGGGCGATGTCCGTCGTGGCGCCCGACGCCATGGCGTCGGCCGCGGGCTGCGGGTCGGCGACGGTACGGCCGTCCGCGAAGCCGGACACGGCGAGGACAACGACCGGGATTTCGGTGAGCGGGTTGACCGTCCAGCTGGCGCGCTGCCGGACGCCGAAGGAGGCCGCGGGTGTGCCCTCGGGAGCGTACGTACGGGGCATGAGGTCCTTGCGCGCGGCGAGCTTCTGCTCGGTGAAACGGGTGCGCAGGGCCTGCATGGACGGGGCGTCGGCCTCGGTGAAGACCAGGCCGACGGTGGTGACGGTGGAGCGGGTGGCGTCGGTGTAGGTGGCGCGCACCAGCCGCTCGCAGCCGACGGACCGGAGCGTGGTCAGGAGCAGCGGGTCGAGTCCGTCGGTGCAGGTGCTGTCGGCGGCGACCGCGATCCGGGTCCAGGTCCGGTGGGAGCCGCCGGGGCCCGCGCCCTTGCCCGGGAGGGTGCGCGGGAACAGCGTGTCGACGGGGACGCTGTGCCAGGCGCTGCGCGCGGTGGTGTACGGGGTCCGGGTGGTCTCGGCCGAGGAGTCGCCGGTCAGCCAGGCTCCGGTGGCCGCCCCGCCGATCAGCCCGAGGCCGAGCACCCCGCAGACGGCGGCCGCAGCGGTGCGCCACCGCTGCCGGGGCCGGACCGGCCGCAGCCGGGTCGTGGTCTCGGCGGGGGTCTCCGGATGGCTGTACCGGACCGGCGCCCGGTAGTGCCCGGGGGGCGGCGGGACGGCTCCCGGCGCGGGCGTCAGATCGACGGCCCCGACGGGCCTGCGCCGGGTGACGGGCTGCGGACCGGGGGGCGGGTCCGCGCGCATGGGGCTCGCGGAGGGCGGTGCGGGCGCGGGGGCGGGCCGCTGGACGGGCGGGGCGGGGGTGGGCTGGGGGGCGACCCGGGCTGGGCCGGGGGGTGCGGGCTGCGGGGTCGGTGCGGACTGCCGGGCCGATGGGGCCGACGCTGCCTGCGGAGCCGGTCCTGTCGGACGGCCCGGTGTGGGCTGCGGGTTCGGTGCAGCCGGACGGCCCGGTACGGCCTGCGCAGGGGTCGATGCGGGCTGCGGGACATGCGGGGCCACCCGGGCGGCGGTGGGTGCGGCCTGCGAGGCCTGCGGGGCGACCCTGGCGGGAGCAGCCGGTGCGGCCTGTGGGGCCTGCGAGTTCGGTGCGGCCTGCTGGGCCGATGGGTCCTGCGCTACCTGCGGGGCCACTCGGGCAGAGGCGGTCGGTGCAGCCTGCGGGGCCACCCGGGCGGGAGCAGCCGGTGCGGCCTCCGGGGTCGGTGCGCCCGGACGGACCGGTGCGGCCTGCTGGGCCGGTGCGGCCTGCTGAACCGAAGGTGCCGAAGGTGCCGAAGGTGCCGGACGAGCCGGTGGGACCGCACGGGCCGCCAGAGTGAAGCGGGCCGGCGGGGCCTTCGGGTCCAGCGGAGCCGGTGCAGCGGAGTGGATCGGCGGGGTCTGCGGGATCGGTGCAGCCGGGCCGTGCGGCGAGGGCTGCTGGGCCGGGGCCTGGGGGGCGGACTCGGGGGGCTGCGGCGCGGGGGCCTGGGGCGTGGGAGGGGTGGTCGGGCGGGGCGGCACAGGGGCGCGCTGCGCTTCGGTACTCATCCGGCCCCCTGCTTACACGTCCTCGTACCGACCACGGATCACCGCCGCTGACAGGCCCGTTGGTGCTCGCGTGCACGTCACTCTACGGGCTGCGGGCGAGCGGCGGGGAACGGGACGCCCCGGGCGCGGGAGGATCTGTCCTGATCGTCCCCCTACCCAGCCGTAGCGGCTCTCTGGCAAGCTGCGGCCATGACTGCCCGCGCCGCTGACCGGACCCGGTACAACCGGGCCACCGCCCATCTCGACGCCCCGATCGCCATCGTCGATCTGGACGCGTTCGACGCCAACGCCGACGATCTGGTGCGGCGGGCGGCCGGGAAGCCGGTCCGGGTGGCGAGCAAGTCGGTGCGGTGCCGGGCCCTGCTCGAGCGGGTGCTCGCGCGCCCCGGGTTCGCCGGGATCATGTCGTACACGCTGGCGGAGTCGCTGTGGCTGGCGCGGGCCGGGTTCGACGACGTCCTGCTGGCCTACCCCTCGGCAGACCGGGCCGCCTTCGCCGAGCTGGCCGCCGATCCGAAGCTCGCCGCGGCCGTGACAGTGATGGTCGACGACCACGCCCAGCTGGAGCTGATCGACGCCTCCCGGGCGGGCGGGCGGGAGGAGATCCGGGTCTGCCTGGAGCTGGACACCTCGCTGCGGATGCTGGGCGGCCGGGTGCGGATCGGGGCGCTGCGCTCGCCGCTGCGGTCCCCCGCCCAGCTGGCCGAGCTGGCCCGCTCGGTGAACCGGCGGCCGGGCTTCCGGCTGGTGGGGCTGATGGCGTACGAGGGTCATGTCGCCGGGGTCGGCGACGCACTGGCGGGGCGGCCGCTGCGGTCCCGGGCGATCCGGCTGATGCAGGCGGCGGCCCGCAAGGAGCTGGCGGTGCGCCGGGCCGAAGTCGTGCGGGCGGTCCGGGCGGTCGTGCCGGACCTGGAGTTCGTGAACGGCGGTGGGACGGGCAGCGTGCAGCACACCGCTGCCGAGGCCGCGGTGACGGAGATCGCGGCCGGTTCGGGGCTGTACGTGCCCCGGCTGTTCGACAACTACACGTCGTTCACCGGACGCCCCGCGGCGCTGTTCGCCCAGCCC
Source organism: Streptomyces sp. NPDC020884 (assembly GCF_044333935.1). NCBI lineage: Bacteria > Bacillati > Actinomycetota > Actinomycetes > Kitasatosporales > Streptomycetaceae > Streptomyces > Streptomyces sp. NPDC020884. The sequence goes on from NZ_JBIRRY010000008.1 coordinate 235,263, forward strand.
GTGGTGCGGCGGCCGGGCGTGGGCGTGGTGACGGTGCTCGGGGGCGGCTATCCGGCGTCCGGCGCGGCCGGCGCGGACCGCTCGCCGGTGCCGTATCTGCCCGAAGGGCTGCGCTACGACGCGCAGGAGGGCGCCGGCGAGGTGCAGACGCCGCTGCTGGGCTCCCCCGCCGACGACCTGCTGATCGGCGACAAGGTGTGGTTCCGGCACGCCAAGGCCGGGGAGCTGTGCGAGCGCTTCGACGCCCTGCACCTGATCGAGGGCGACCGGGTCACGGCGAGTGTTCCGACCTATCGGGGCGAGGGACGCACCTTCCTCTGACCCGCGCGCCCCAGCCCCGGGAACCCGGCCCCGCCCCGGCCCCGGGAACCCGGCCCCGCCCCGGCCCCGGGAACCCGCTCAGGGGCCGATGGACGCGCCCACGCCGCCGCTCGTCGCGCTGTCGCCGAGCGGGCGGATGCCCCGGGTGATGGTGTCCATCAGGGAGAGCGGCAGCTCGGGGACGTCGGCGTCGAAGGCGAAGCGGACGATCACCGGGGTCCCGGTGCCCACCGAGGAGGGGAAGACGAGGGACTGCACGTACCCGCCGGGGCCCTTGCCCGTGGTGACCTGCCAGCGCACCAGGTAGCCGGTGCGTCCGGCGACGGTCAGCTCCTGCGCCTTGAGCACCCGGTGGGACCTGATGCCGCCGTGGGTGCGCCGGCCGATGCTGTCCTCCTCGAAGGCCGCGTCGGCCGCGGTGACGATGTCGGTCTCGGCCAGCGCCTTCGCCGCGGTCTCGCCGCCCCGGGCGGTGCGGGTGGTGACCGTGCCGTGGTAGCAGAACGACGCGGCGCCGGGGCAGTCGTAGGACTGTTCGGTGCGGATGGTGGAGGCGTCGTCGGAGGTGTTCTCCGGCTTCTCCCAGCCCTCGGGCACCGGCAGGGTGATTCCGTTGAGCTGGTCGACGAGGACCGTGGGGTCCTCGTCCGGGGCGGGCGCGGCGGAGGAGGCGGTGGCCGTGGGGGTGGAGGAGGTCGCGGCGGGGGACGAGACGGCCGTCCTGGGGGCCGCCGGCGTACCGCCTTCGTCGCGGCCCAGCAGCACCGCGCCGGTGACGGCCGCGCCCACGACCAGGGCCCCGGAGAGCGTGATCGCCAGGACCTTCGTCCGGTTGCCGCCCCCGGCCTCGCCCCGGGGGTCGCGCTGGTGCGACAGAGGTGTCGGCGGGCCGAACGCCCCCGGTGCGGGCGGCTGTTGCGGTGCGGCGTGGGCGGCGGCGAGCGGGCGGGTGTGCGCGGTCCAGGCCGCGCCGTCCCACCAGCGTTCGGTGCCGGGTGCGCCCGTGTCCGGATACCAGCCGGGCGGCGTCGCGTAACTCATGCTCACACTCTAGAGTCCGGCTCCGACACGGTCGCCGGGGTTCCCGGCCTTCTCGGGGTCAGGAGTTCTGGCCGGTCAGGGACAGCAGATCGCGGGCCGGTCCGGTGGGACGGTGGCCGGAGGGCCAGACGGCGCGCAATTGGCGGCGCAGCCGTACCCCCGCGACGGGGACCTTGACGAGGCGACGGGACGACAGCTCCTCGCCGAGGGCCAGTTCGCTCAGGACGCAGGGGCCCGCGCCGCTCTCGGCCGCGCTCTTGGCCGCCGTGGTGGAGGAGAGTTCCAGCAGCGGCTGGGCCAGGCCGCCGTGCACGGCCAGCGCGGCGTCCAGGACCTGGCGGGTGCCGGAGCCGTGTTCACGCAGGATCAGCGGGGTGGCGGCGAGCTCACCGGGCAGCAACGGGGTGCGGCGGCGGGCCCAGGGATGGCTGGGGGCGACCACGACGACCAGCCGGTCGTGGGCGATGACGGTGCCGTCCAGGCCCTCCGGTATCGACAGGCCCTCGACGAAGCCGAGGTCGGCCTCGCCGGTGACCAGGCGGCGGGCGACGGACGCGGAGTTGCCGACGAGCAGCGAGACCGCGGTGTCCGGCCGTTCCCCGCGCAGGGCGATCAGCCAGCCCGGCAGCAGGTATTCGGCGATCGTCATGCTGGCGGCGACCCGCAGCCGGGAGTCGCGGCGGTCGCGCAGCGCCTGGGCGCCCGCGTCGAAGGCCTCCGCCGCTTCGACGATCCGGCGCGCCCAGTCGGTGACCAGGGCGCCCGCGTCGGTGAGCCGGGAGCCGCGCGGGGACCGGTCCAGCAGGGCGACGCCGAGCTGCCGCTCCATGGACCGGACGCGGCTGGAGGCGGCGGGCTGGGTGATGCCGACGTCCCGCGCGGCCCGCCCGAGGCTGCCGTGCCGGGCGACGGCGAGCAGCAGTTCCAGCGCTCCGAGGTCCGGGACCCGGTGGGAGAGAAGGATGGGGGGCTGCTGTGCTTCGCCGGTCATCAAGCCAGCTTATGGCCTCATAGGAGCGGGGTCCCTGGTGGGCGGGGGCCGGGCCGCGAAGAATCGTGGCATGGCCATCTTTCCGCAGACCCGGACCGCTCCCCCGTCGCCCCCGGTCGCCCTGTCCCCCCGGCCGGTGGGGGCGTCCGACGGCCCGGAGCGACTGCCGTCCCTGCGGCACATCGGCCCGAACTGGTACGCGAGCGTCATGGGCACCGCGATCGTCGCGAGCGCCGGCGCCGCGCTCCCGGCGGGCGTTCCCGGTCTGCGCGCCGCCTGCATCCTCGTGTGGGCGCTGTCGGCCGTGCTGCTCCTGGCCGTCCTCACCGCGCGGGCCGGGCACTGGATCTGCCATCGCGACCAGGCCCGCGCCCATCTGATGGACCCGGCGGTCGCCCCGTTCTACGGCTGTCTGTCGATGGCCCTGCTGGCCGTCGGCGGGGCCACCCTGACGGTGGGCGGGGACGTGGTGGGCGCGCGGGCGGCGCTCGCGGTGGACGTGGTGCTGTTCGTGGCGGGCACGGCGGTGGGGCTGGCCGCCGCGGTCGTGGTGCCGTATCTGATGGTGGTGCGCCACCGCCCCGCGCCGGGCACCGCGTCGCCGGTCTGGCTGCTGCCACTGGTCGCGCCGATGGTGTCGGCCTCGCAGGGCGCGCTGCTGGTGCCGCACCTGGGGGCCGGGCAGGGGCGTGAGGCGCTGCTGCTGGCCTGCTACGCGATGTTCGGTCTGTCGCTGCTGGCCACCCTGGTGGTGCTGCCGCTGGTCTTCTCCCGGCTGGTCCACCACGGCCCGCTGCCGCTCGCGCTGACCCCGACGCTGTTTCTGGTGCTGGGGCCGCTCGGGCAGTCGACGACCGCCGTGAACCAGCTGGCCGACGCGGCTCCGGGCGCGGTCGGGGCTCCTTACGCCTCGGCGTTCGGCGCCTTCGCCGTGCTGTACGGGGTGCCGGTGATGGGCTTCGCGCTGCTGTGGCTGGCCCTGGTGACCGCGATGGTGGTGCGGGCAGCGCGGGACGGGATGGGGTTCGCGATGACCTGGTGGGCGTTCACCTTCCCCGTCGGTACGTGTGTGACGGGGGCGGCGGGTCTGGCGCGGCACACCGGGCTGGACGCGCTGACCTGGCTGGCGGTGGCGCTGTACGTGCTCCTGGTCGCGGCCTGGGCGGCGGCCGGCACGCGGACGGCGCGCGGGGTGCTCAGCGGAGCGCTGACGGCAGCGCCCGTGCCGCCTCGGCCAGCGACGGCCCGTACCAGGTGAGCAGCCGCCCGTCGACGAGCGCGGCGGGCAGCGCGGGAAAGGCCTCGGGCCCGTCGTCCGCGGTGAACCGGTAGGGCTCGTCGGGCAGCACGACCAACTCGGCCCCGGAGGCGTTCAGCTCGCCGAGGGGGATGCGCGGGTAGCGCTCGGCGTGGTCCGCGTACACGTTGCGGATCCCGAGGCGGGCGAGGAGGTCGCCGGCGAAGGTGTCGTGGCCCAGCACCATCCAGGGCCTGCGCCAGATGGGTACGACGGCGGGGCGCGGGCTCCCGGAGGGTGCGGGCAGGGCGGCCCAGGCGGCCTCGGCCTCGTCCAGCCAGCGGGGCCGGGCGAGCCCGCAGCCGGTGACCAGGACCCGGTGCAGTTCGGCGAGGGCCTGGTCCAGGGTGCGGATATCGGTGACCAGGATGTCGAGCCCGGCGGCCCGCAGTGCGTCCAGGTCGGGGGCGCGGTTCTCCTCCTCGTTGGCGATCACGAGGTCGGGGGCGAGGGCGGCGATCGCGGCCACGTCCGGGTTCTTCGTGCCGCCGATCCGGGCGGCGGTGAGATCCGCGGGGTGGGTGCACCAGTCGGTGACGCCGACGAGCAGTCCGGGTGCGGTGACGGCGACGGCCTCGGTGAGCGAGGGAACCAGCGAGACGACGCGCACGGACAGCCTTTCGGGAGGGGACGGCCTTTCGGGAAGGAGCCGAGGGACCCTAGCGGCGCGAGTCGTACGTGGCGTCGATGTGCTCGGCCACCGCGACGACCAGGAGCCGGGTGCCGGGCACGGTGGCGCGCCAGCGGTGGCGCACCCCGCCGGAGAGGAAGAGGGTGTCGCCGTGTTCCAGGCGGTGGACCTGGCCCTCGGCCTCGACGTCCACGGCGCCCTCGACGACGTACATCAGTTCGTCGTTGCGGTGCTGGAACTCGCGCCCGAGGTCGGGTTCGCCGGTGAACTCCAGGGCGCTGAGCTGGTGCCGGCCGCGCACCAGGCGGCGTACGCCCTCGCCTTCCGCGGCCCGGACGACGTCCACGGCGCGCGCCGAGTCGGCGGCCGCCCGCAGACGGGCGGTGGTGGTCTCCAGCGCTTCGGCGACCCGGTCGAGGGAGCGGGCGCTGGGGCGGGCGCGCTCGTTCTCGATCTGGCTGAGGAAGGGCACGGAGAGGCCGCTGCGCGACGCGACCGCGGCCAGCGTGAGACCGAGGGTTCTGCGCCGTCTGCGGACGGCGGCGCCCACCCTCGGTGTGTCCTTGTCGTCCATGTCCGGCTCCCTCCCGCCTCCGCCATCCTCGCGGTTGCCAGCACCTTACGCACATGGTTGCGCACGACGTCCGGTAATCGGCCTCGGGACAGCCGGAAGGGGTGGCCCCGCCCGACGGCGGGGGCCACCCCTTGCGACCTGTGCTTTCGTGCCCGTGGAGCCCCTACTGGGGTGCCATGGTGTCCGCGATGCCCGGGTTGTCGTCCATCCAGGCCTTCACGGCTTCCTCCTCGTGACCCGCGCCACGCTTCTGGATCTCGTTCTCCAGTCCGCCGAGCTGCTTCTCGGTGAGCTTGAAGTCCTTGAACCACTCCGTCAGCTGCGGGTACTGCTTCGGGAACTCCTTGGAGGCGATGGTGTGCAGCCGGTCGCCGTCACCGAACGCCTTCTTCGGGTCCGCGAGCTTCGTCATGCCGTACTCGTTGTACGCCCAGTGCGGGGTCCACAGCAGGACCGCGATGGGCTCCTTCTTGGCGTACGCGCGCTTCAGCTCGGCCAGCATGCCGGGCGTGGACGAGTCGAGGACCTCGTACTCCTTGTCCAGGCCGTACTGCGGCAGGACGTTCTCCTTGAGGTTCTCCATGGTGGCGGTGCCGGGCTCGATGCCGACGATCCGGCCCTTGAAGTCGGAGCCCTTGCCCTTGAGGTCGTCGAGGGTCTTGACGTCCTTGACGTAGTCGGGGACGGCGACCTCGATGGAGGTCGGCCCGTACCAGGAGCCGATGTCGGTCAGCTTGTCGCCGTACTTGTCCCAGTAATTCTTCTGGGTGTACGGCAGCCAGCCGTCGAACTGCACGTCGATCTGGCCGCGCGACATCGCCGCGTACATCGGACCGACCTCGAACTGCTTGAGGTTGATCTTGTAGCCGCGCTCCTCCAGGACCGCCTTCCACAGGTACGTGGCGGCGATGTCCTCCTCCCACGGGAACCAGGCGACCTCCAGCGCGCGGTCACGCTCGTCCTTGCCGCCGGCGGCCTTGGCGTCCTTCGGGACGGGGGACCACTTGTCGGCGACACCCGGGTTGGCCTTCAGCCAGGTGCGGACGGCTTCCTGCTCCTTGCCGGAGCCGGACTTCTGGATCTCGGCTTCCAGGCTGGTGAGCTGGTCCTCGGTCATCTCGAAGTTCTTCAGCCACTTGCCGACCTCGGGGTTCTCCTGGGAGAAGCCCTTGCGCGCCAGGGTGTGGATGCCGTCGCCCTTGCCCCAGAGGTTCTTGGGGTCCTTGAGCTTGGTGAGGTCGTACTGGTTGTACGCCCAGTGCGGCGACCAGAGCGGAACGACGATCGGTTCCTTCTTGGCGTACGCGCGCTTCAGCTCGGCCAGCATGGACGGCGTGGAGCCGTCGATGAGCTTGTACTCCTTGTCGAGGCCGTAGCCCGGCAGGAGCTTGTCCTTCAGGAGCGCGGTCTCTCCGGCGCTCGGCTCGATGCCGACGATCCGGCCCTTGAACTCGGAGGCGCGCCCCTTGAGGTCGTCCATCGACTGGACGTCCTTCATGTACGACGGGACGGCCAGCTCCAGGGAGGTCGGGCCGAACCAGGAGCCCAGGTCCTCCAGGTCCTTCTGGTACTTCTTCCAGTAGCTGGCGTGGGTGACGGGCAGCCAGGAGTCGGTCTGGAAGTCGATCTGCCCGTTGGCCATGCCGGTGTACAGCGCGCCGGCCTCGTACTGCTTGACGTCGACCTCGAAGCCGCGCTGCTCCAGCAGTTCCTTCCAGAGGAAGGTGGAGGCGATGCCCTCGTCCCACGGGATGTAGCCGATGCTGATCTTCTTGCCGTCGCCGACCTTCGGGCTCTGGCCGGCGGTGTCGTCCTTGGAGCCGCCGAAGATGCTCATGCCGCCCGCGACGAGCGCGAGGACGACGATGCCGACGACCGCGATGCGCGGCTGCGGGCGGTAGGTCCAGATCTTCCAGCCGTCGGCCATGGCCTGGGCCTTGGCGACCGCGCGGCGGGCCAGCGGCGAGACCTCGGTACCGAGGGCGCCGGTCATCCGGTCCAGGTACATGGCGAGGATGACGATGGAGATGCCCGCCTCGAAGCCGAGGCCGACGTCGACATTGCCGATGGCGCGGTAGACGGAGCCGCCGAGGCCGCCGCCGCCGACCATGCCCGCGATGACGACCATGGACAGGCCGAGCATGATGACCTGGTTGATACCGGCCATGATCGTGGGCAGGGCGAGCGGCAGCTGGACGCGCAGCAGCGTGTTGCGCGAGGTGGTGCCGAAGGCCTCGGCCGCCTCGACGAGCTCGCCGTCGACCTGGCGGATGCCGAGTTCGGTCATCCGGACGCCCGGGGGCAGCGCGAAGATGATGGTGGCGATGATGCCGGGGACCACGCCGACGCCGAAGAAGATGACGCCGGGGATCAGGTAGACCATGGCGGGCATGGTCTGCATGAAGTCCAGGACCGGCCGGGTGATCGCGCTGACCGTCCTGGACCGGGAGGCCCAGATGCCCAGCGGCACCGCGATGACCAGGGTCACCAGGGTCGCGACGAGCACCAGGGTGAGGGTGTCCATCGCCTCGTCCCACAGTTCGACGGAGTCGATGAGGGCGAACCCGACGAAGGTGAGCAGGGCCGCGGGCAGGCCGCGCAGCCACCAGGCGATGACGGCGACGATGCCCGCGAACAGCAGCGGCGCGGGGGCGGACAGGACGGCGGCTATGCCGTCGAACATGCCGCTGACGATGGAGCTGATGGCGTCGAAGAGCCAGGCGAGGTGGGTCTGCAGCCAGTCGACCGCGGAGTCGACCCATTCGCCGAGGGGGAGCCTAAACACTGGCCACCTTCTTCACGCCGCCCGCGGCTGCGGGCTCGGTGTCGCGGGGGGCCTCGGCCGGGGTCATCGGCTCGCCGAGGACGGCGAGCAGCCGGGAGCTGGGGACGACGCCGACGAGCTTGCCCTTGGCGTCGGTCACAGCGACCGGGTTCGCGCTCTGCGAGCAGGGCGTGAACAGGTCGATGATCGGCGTGGACTCCGCGACCGTGGCGGGCGCCGCGGCGATGACGTCCTGCGGGGTGCGCAGTTCCTTGCCGTCCGCGGCGGTGGAGCCCATCACGGTGTGCGGCTCGGCCATGATCGCGCCGGCGGTGAGCACCCGGGAGCGGTCGACGTCCTGGGTGAAGGAGGCGACGTAGTCGTTGGCCGGGGTGACGAGGATGTCCTCGGCGGTGCCGAGCTGGACGATCTTCCCGTCGCGCATCACGGCGATCCGGTCGCCCAGGCGCATGGCCTCGTTGAGGTCGTGGGTGATGAAGACGATGGTCTTCTTCAGGCGCTTCTGGAGCTCCAGCAGCTGGTCCTGCATGTCACGGCGGATCAGCGGGTCGAGCGCGCTGAAGGACTCGTCCATGAGCAGCAGGTCGGCGTCGGTGGCCAGGGCGCGGGCGAGGCCCACGCGCTGCTGCATTCCGCCGGACAGCTCGTCGGGCCAGGACCGCTCCCAGCCTTCGAGGCCGGTCATCCGCAGCGCCTCGGCGGCACGCGCCTCGCGCGCCACGCGCGGCACGCCCTGGACCTCCAGGCCGTACGCGGCGTTCTCCAGGACACTCCGGTGGGGGAAGAGCGCGAAGTGCTGGAACACCATGCTGATCTTGGTGGAGCGGACGTTCCGCAGGTCTCCGGCGCTCAGGGCCGTCAGGTCCTGGCCGTCGAAGAGCACCCGGCCCGCGGTGGGGTCGAGCAGACCGTTGAGCATCCGCAACAGGGTGGACTTGCCCGAGCCGGACAACCCCATGACGACGAAGATCTGACCCGGCTCCACGGTGAACGAGGCATCGATCACCGCTGCGGTCGTTCCGTCGGCGCGCAGCTCGTCGCGGTCGACGCCGCTCTCGAGCTTTCGCACGGCTTCATCGGGTCGTCTGCCGAAGACTTTGTACAGGTGTTCGGCTTGCAGCCTGGACACATACACCTCACGCGTTGAACCGAAAAACGGTCTGCCACCCCCGCCGGCAGACCGTGGAGCGATGCGGGTTCGGTCCGCGTGGCACATGCACTAGTTGAAAATGCGACGTGGTCCGCTCCGGTGGCGCGCCTGCCCCTCCTTACGCAGACCAAACGCAACAGTGACCCAGGTCACTGACCTGCGACGGAGGGCCACAGCGGGGTCACCGGGTGCGACGGACGGCGACTGTCAGCGGCGTGGGGCATCATCGGGTCTGTGACGCGACGCCTGATGCTCCTCGACACCGCTTCCCTGTACTTCCGCGCCTATTTCGGCGTGCCCGACTCGGTGCGCGCGCCGGACGGGACACCCGTGAACGCCGTGCGCGGACTCCTCGACTTCATCGGCCGGCTGGTTCAGGACCACCGGCCCGACGACCTCGTCGCCTGCTGGGACAACGACTGGCGCCCGCAGTGGCGCGTCGACCTGATCCCGACGTACAAGGCGCACCGGGTCGCCGAGGAGACGCCCGCCGGACAGACGGACGAGGAGGAGATCCCCGACACGCTGTCCCCGCAGGTGCCGATCATCGAGGACGTGCTGGCGGCGCTCGGGATCGCCCGGGTCGGCGTCACGCCGTACGAGGCGGACGACGTCATCGGCACCCTCACGGCGCGCGCGAAGGGACCCGTGGACATCGTCACCGGCGACCGCGACCTGTATCAGCTGGTCGACGACGCCCGGCAGGTGCGCGTGCTCTACCCGCTCAAGGGCGTCGGCACGCTCCAGATGACCGACGAGGCGTGGCTGCGCGAGAAGTACGGCGTGGACGGCGCGGGGTACGTCGATCTGGCGCTGCTCCGCGGCGACCCGAGCGACGGGCTCCCCGGCGTCCCCGGCATCGGCGAGAAGACGGCGGCCAAGCTGCTGGACGCCTTCGGCGATCTCGACGGGATCATGGCCGCGGTGGACGACCCGACGGCGAAGCTGACCCCCTCGCAGCGCAAGCGGCTGGACGAGTCGCGCGCCTATGTGGCCGTCGCGCCGAAGGTGGTCCGGGTGGCCGGGGACGTACCGCTGCCCGACTTCGATCCGGCGGTGCCGCGCGAGCCGCGCGATCCGGCAGCCCTGGAGGCGTTGGCGGAGCAGTGGGGGCTGGGCGGAGCGCTCCACCGACTTCTGACCACTCTTCAGCACTGAGGTGTTAACTTAGGCATACCTAAGTCTTCGAACCAGGGAGTACCTCGTGGCAGAGCGGCCGGCCCGGCAGGGACCCAAGGCCCAGGGGGCGCAGGTCGTGCGCACCGAGCAGATCACCCCGCACATGGTGCGGGTGGTCCTCGGCGGCGAAGGGCTTGCGGACTTCACCCTCTCCGGCTTCACCGACCACTACATCAAGCTGTGCTTCGCGCCCGAGGGCGCGGACTACGCGCACCCGTTCGACATGGCCGCCATCCGGGAGGACCACCCGCGCGAGCTGTGGCCCACCACCCGTACGTACACGGTGCGTTCGTGGGACCCGGTCGCCCGGGAGATGGCCGTCGACTTCGTCGTGCACGGCGACGCGGGCCTCGCGGGACCGTGGGCGCAGCGGGCCCGGGTGGGCGAGCAGGTGACCTTCCTCGGCCCCGGTGGCGGTTACGGGCCGCAGGCCTCGGCGGACTGGCACCTGCTGGTCGGCGACGAGAGCGCCCTGCCGGCGATCGCGGCGGCGCTGGAGCAGATGCCGTCGGGCGCACTGGTGCACGCCTTCGTCGAGGTGTCGGACGCCTCGGAGGAGCAGAAGATCGTGACGCCCGACGGGGTGGCCGTGACCTGGCTGCACCGCGACGGCCGCCCGGTCGGCGAGCTGCTGACCGCCGCCGTGAAGGGGCTCGACTTCCCCGCGGGTGAGGTCCAGGCCTTCGTGCACGGCGAGGCGGGCTTCGTGAAGGAGATCCGCCGGTATCTGCGCGTGGAGCGGCAGATCCCGCTGCCGCAGCTGTCGATCTCGGGTTACTGGCGTCTGGGCCAGAACGACGACGCCTGGCGCGCCGTCAAGCGCGAGTGGAACGAGCAGGTGGAACGCGAGCAGGAGAGCGGCTCGGCCGCCGCGTAGCACCCGCCCGAACCGCCGACCAGCCGCGCCGGGGGCTCCGCCCGGCCCCGGGGCCGCCGCCGGGGCCACCCCGCGCGGTCGCACCGCCCGGCCCCGGGGCCACCCGCGCGTGGTCGCACTGCCCGGTCGCCCCGCCCGGCCTCGGAGCCACCCGCGTGGCCCCCCGACCGCGAGGTCGCCCCGCGTCGCCGCCGCACCACGGACCGTATCGACGGTTCCGGCAGCCGTCCGGCTGCGGCGGCGCGCACCGTTCGCCGGGCGCGTCGCGCCCTCCCGGGACCCGATCTGGAAAGATCGCCCGCACCCGACCAATCCGTTCGGCCGTCAGCTCCGAATCACTGCCGGAACCGCGATCGTCCCGGGAGGAACCCGCGTGAAGGAAGCCGTACACATCAGTGGGATCCCCGCGCCCGGTCCCGATCTCCAGGAGCTCCTGGTGCGGGTCGCGCGGGGCGACCAGGACGCGTTCGCCACGGTGTACGACGCGGTGAGCGGGCCCGTGTTCGGCCTGGTGCGCAGCGTGCTGCGCGATCCGGCCCAGTCGGAGGAGGTGGCGCAGGAGGTCCTGGTGGAGGTGTGGCGGACCGCCCCGCGTTTCCAGGCCTCCCGAGGCAGCGCGATGAACTGGGTGCTGACCCTGGCCCACCACCGGGCCGTCGACCGGGTCCGCTCGGCCGAGGCCTCGGCCGCCCGTGAGCACAAGGCTGCGCTGCTGGACCGGACGCCCGCCTTCGACGAGGTGTCGGAACAGGTGGAGTCCCGGTTGGAGCGGGAACAGGTACGGCGCTGCATGCGCACCCTGTCCGAGCTGCAACGGGAATCGGTGACCCTGGCCTACTACCGGGGCCTGACCTACCGTGAGGTTTCCGAACTGCTAGCCGTGCCGCTGGGCACCATCAAGACTCGACTCCGCGACGGCCTCATCCGGCTGCGCGACTGCCTGGGGGTGAGCGCATGAGCACGGCCGAGCTGCACACGCTGACCGGTGCCTACGCCTTGCACGCGCTGCCGGATTCCGAACGGCAGGCGTTCGAGCGGCACCTGGAGGACTGCGAGGCCTGCACCCAGGAGGTGCGGGAGCTGTCGGCCACCGCCGCCCGGCTCGGCCTCGCGGTCGCCGATCCCCCACCCCGCGAGCTCCGCGACCGGGTACTGCGGGAGATCACGACCGTACGCCAGGAGACTCCGGCGCACGGCAGACGCGAGCGGACCGGCGGCGGCGGACGCACCGGCCGCTGGTATTCCTACGCCCTGGCCGCCTGCATAGCGGCAGCTGCCGCGTTCGGCGGGGTCGCGGTCTGGCAGAACCAGGTGGCACAGGACGCGCGACAGGAGGCGAACCAGGCACAGCGGCAGAACGAGCAGCTGGCCCAGGTCCTCTCCGCCCCGGACGCGAAGACCGCATCGGGCGAGCTGACCGGCGGCGCGCACGGCACCGTCGTCGTCTCGCAGAGCCACAACCGCGCGGTGTTCCTGGCCTCCGGGATGGAGCGGCCGCCGAGCGGCAGGGTCTACCAGCTCTGGTTCAACGACGCGGGCACGATGCGCTCGGCGGGTCTGATGGACCCGACGGCCGCCGACGACGCGGTCCTGCTGGACGGGCCGGTGGACCGGGCGTCCGGGATGGGCATCACGGTCGAGCCCGCCGGAGGGTCCGCCGAACCGACCTCGTCGCCGGTGGCGCTGATGGACTTCCCCGCCGCCTGACCGCTCACCCACGAATACCGCAAGGGAGCACACGTTCCATGAGCGTCGCTGTGGTGCTGTTCACCTCCGACCTGCGGCTGCACGACAACCCGGTGCTGTGTGCCGCCCTGCGGGACGCGGACGAGGTGATCCCGTTGTTCGTCCGGGACGACGCCGTGCACCGGGCCGGTTTCGACGCGCCCAACCGGCTGGCGTTCCTCGCCGACTGTCTGGCCGGCCTGGACGCCGGACTCCGCGACCGGGGCGGCCGGCTGATCGTCCGGCGGGGCGGTACGGCCGCCGAGGTCCGGCGGGTGGCCGAGGAGACCGGCGCGGCCTCCGTGCACCTCGCCGCCGGGGTCAGCCGGTACGCGGCGCTGCGCGAGGAGCAGATCCGGAAGGCCCTGGCGGGCTCCGGCTGCGACCTGCGCATCCATGACGCGGTGGTCACCGCGCTCGCTCCGGGCCGGGTGGTCCCGACGGGCGGCAAGGACCACTTCGCGGTGTTCACCCCGTACTTCCGCCGTTGGGAGGCGGAGGGAGTACGGGGCACACTGACCGCTCCCCGCACGGTCCGGGTGCCGGACGGCGTGTCCGGCGACGCGCTCCCGGACCGGGACACGCTCGAGAACCTCTCCCCCGGGCTGGCCCGGGGCGGCGAGGAGACGGGCCGCGCGTTGGTCACGTCCTGGCTGAACGGACCGATGGCCGACTACGAGGACGGCCACGACGATCTGGCCGGCGACGCGACGTCCCGGCTCTCCCCCCATCTGCACTTCGGCACGGTCTCCGCCGCCGAACTGGTCCACCGCGCACGGAAGAAGGGCGGGCCCGGCGGCGAGGCGTTCGTACGGCAGCTGGCCTGGCGCGACTTCCACCACCAGGTGCTCGCGGCCCGCCCCGACGCCTCCTGGTCCGACTACCGGCCGCGCCGCGACCGCTGGCGCTCCGACGAGGACGAGATCGCCGCCTGGAAGTCCGGGCTCACCGGCTATCCGCTGGTGGACGCGGCGATGCGGCAGCTCGCCCACGAGGGCTGGATGCACAACCGGGGCCGGATGCTGGCCGCGAGCTTCCTCACCAAGACGCTGTACGCGGACTGGCGGGTGGGGGCCCGGCACTTCCTGGACCTGCTGGTCGACGGCGATCTGGCGAACAACCAGCTCAACTGGCAGTGGGTGGCGGGCACCGGCACGGACACCCGGCCCAACCGGGTGCTCAATCCGGTGATCCAGGGCAAGCGCTTCGATCCGCGGGGCGACTACGTACGCCGCTGGGTGCCGGAGCTGGCGGAGCTTGCGGGGGGCGCGATCCACGAGCCCTGGAAGCTCCAGGGCCTGGACCGGGCGGCCCTGGACTACCCGGAGCCGTTGGTGGACCTGGCCGAGGCGCGGGCCCGCTTCGAGCGGGCCCGCGGCCTGGACTGACCGGACGACGACGCGATCGGACGGCCGGCGGGACGTGCCTGTTCGGCCGTCAGGACCGGCGCGGCGGCCGGGGAAGGAAGCCGCTGGTGCGCGCGATGTAGGCGTCGAACCCGGGCCGGTCGGCCATGTGCCGCTCCAGCAGAGCCGCGCCGCTGCCCTTGGTCAGCAGGAAGCTCATCACCAGCGGGGCGACGACGGTGGCGGCAGCGGCGGCGGGTGCCTGGCAGACGAAGAGGAAGAGACCCCACCAGACGCAGAAGTCGCCGAAGTAGTTCGGGTGGCGGGTCCAGGACCACAGCCCCCGGTCCATGATCTTCCCCTTGTTGGCCGGGTCGGCCTTGAACCGGGCGAGCTGCGCGTCCCCGATCGCCTCGAAGGCCAGCCCGACCGCCCACAGGACCGCCCCCGCCCAGGCCCACCAGGCCAGCGGCGCGGTGAGGTACTGCGCGGCCTGCACCGGGAGCGAGACCAGCCAGACCAGCGCCCCCTGGAGCAGATACACCTTGCGCAGGGCATGGAGGTTCGGGTTGCCGGGGGCCTTGGCCAGCATCTTCGCGTAGCGCGGGTCCTCCCCGTGGCCCCGGCCGCGCCGCCCGATGTGGACGGCCAGGCGCAGCCCCCAGATCACGGTCAGCGCGGTCACCAGGAGCCGGCGGCCGTCGTCGCCCGCACCCGCCGAGAGGCCGTAGGAGACCAGGGCGACGGCGGCGAACCCGATGCCCCAGGCGACGTCGACGATCCGGTGCACGCCCTTGTTCAGGGCGACGGCGAAGGTGACGAGCATGACGCCGAGGGCGGCGACGGCCGCGCCCGCGAGTCCGTTCGCGAACGCGGCCCAGGCGAAGCCGCTCACCGGTCCGATCCCGGGTCCCCCGGCGCGTACCAGTCACGCCGGGTGGCGGGCATCGCCGCGGAGCCGACCGGATCGGGCCGTACGGAGAGGATCTGGTCGACGCCCATCCTCCGTTCCTCGAACGCGAGCGCGCCGCCGACGAGATAGAGCCGCCACACCCGCGCGGTCTCCTCCCCCACCAGCGCGACGAACTCCGCCCAGCGCTCTTCCAGGGTGCGCCGCCAGGCCTCCACCGTCCGGACGTAGTGCTCGCGCAGCGATTCGACGTCGCGGACCTCGAGACCGGCCCCCTCCAGCAGGGCGACGGTCTCGCCGAGCGGGCGCATGTGCATGTCGGGGGCGATGTACGACTCGATGAACGCGCCGCCGCCCGGCGCGGTCGTCCCCCGCGACATCTGCTGGACCAGCGCCCTGCCCCGCGGCCGGAGCACGTCGTGCAGGATCGCGGTGAACGCCGGGTACTCGGCGTCCCCGACGTGCTCGCCCATCTCGATCGTGGACACCGCGTCGTAGACGCCGAGGGTCCCGGGGCGTCCGGCGATGTCCCGGTAGTCGATGTTCAGCACCTCGACGCGATCGTCGAGGCCGCGTTCGGCGACCTGCTCCCGTACGTACGCGGCCTGCTCGGCGGCGAGGGTGACGGCGGTGACGTGCACGCCGTGGCGCTCGGCCGCGTGCAGGGTCAGCGATCCCCAGCCGCAGCCGATGTCCAGCAGCCGCGCGCCGGACCGCAGTCCGAGCTTGCGGCAGATCAGCTCCAGCTTGTCGCGCTGCGCGTCCACCGCGCCGTAGCCGGGTGCGTCGCTGGTCCAGTAGCCGCAGGAGTACGCCATCGTCTCGTCGAGGAGCAGGGCGTAGAAGGCGTTGGACAGATCGTAGTGGTGGCTGATCGCCGCCCGGTCGCGGGCCTTGCTGTGCAGGGTCCCGCGCAGTCCGGCGCGGGCGGCGGGGACCGGGGGGCGGGGGCCGACCGCGCCGAGGCGCAGGGCGAGACCCGCCGCCCTGACCCGGTCGCCGAGGGCGGGCGCGGGCGGGGTGAGGCCGCGG
The DNA here is from genome assembly GCF_044333935.1 of Streptomyces sp. NPDC020884. Classification (NCBI taxonomy): domain Bacteria; kingdom Bacillati; phylum Actinomycetota; class Actinomycetes; order Kitasatosporales; family Streptomycetaceae; genus Streptomyces; species Streptomyces sp. NPDC020884. The sequence goes on from NZ_JBIRRY010000008.1 coordinate 251,122, forward strand.
TCGCGCACGGCGCGGCGCATCGCGCGCAGCCCGTCGCCGAGATCGGTGTCGAGGTCGATTTCGCCGGTGATGTAGGCCTCGGCGAGACCGAGTTCGCCCGGCTCCCACAGGAGGCGGCGCAGCGCTCTGCGGGTCCGCACATGGACGGTGGGGGCGTCCCGGGGCCCGGTCTCGCTGCCGTCCCACATCCGCACCCGGACGGGCGGCGGGCCGCCGAGGAGCCGCTCGATCAGCGGTTCGACGCGCTGGGCGGCCCCGGTCGGGGTGCGCCGGGCGGGGGGCTTGGCCGCGGTCGTGGTCACGCGGTCTCCTCTCGGGTCAGGAGCAGTTGCTGCACATCGAGATAGCCGGAGCGGAAGCCCGCTTCGGAGTAGGCGAGGTAGAAGGTCCACATCCGGCGGAAGACGGCGTCGAAGCCGAGGGCGTCGACCTCGGCCGCCCGGCCGGTGAACCTCTCCCGCCACAGCCGGAGCGTCTCGGCGTAGTGCGCGCCGAAGCGGATGCGGTGGGTGGTGCGCAGCCGGGTGTGGTCGGCGGTGATCCGCTCCACGGCCTCGGTGGAGGGCAGCAGTCCGCCGGGGAAGATGTACTTCTGGATCCAGGTGTACGTGGAGCGGCTGGCGCGCAGCCGGTCGTCGGGCATGGTGATGGCCTGGAGGGCGATCCGGCCGCCGGGGGCGAGCAGCCGGTCCAGGGTCTCGAAGTAGACCGGCCAGAACTCCTCGCCGACCGCCTCGACCATCTCGACGCTGACGATGGCGTCGTAATCGCCGGTGACCTGGCGGTAGTCGCTCAGCCGTACCTCGACGCGGTCCTCGAACCCGGCTTCGCGGACGCGGGTGCGGGCCAGCTCGCGCTGTTCGGCGGAGAGGGTGACGGTGACGACCCGCGCGCCCCGGGCGGCCGCGCGGACGGCCAGTTCGCCCCAGCCGGTGCCGATCTCCAGGAGGCGCGTGCCCTCGCCGACCCCGGCGGCGTCCAGCAGCCGGTCGATCTTGCGGTGCTGGGCGGCGGGCAGCAGGGCGTGCTCGGCGGGGAAGCCGCGGAAGACGGCCGAGGAGTAGGAGAGCGTCTCGTCGAGGAAGAGGGCGAAGAGCTCGTTGGACAGGTCGTAGTGGTGGCTGATGTTGTCCCGGGAGCCTTCGGGAGTGTTCATGTGGGCGGTGGGCCTGCGCAGCGCCCAGATGCCGCGCAGGCGTTGCAGGGGCCGGGGGACGAGGTCGGCCGCGTTGTCGGCCAGCACGGTCAGCACGCCGACCAGGTCGGGTGTGTCCCATTCGCCGGCCATGTAGGACTCGCCGAAGCCGATGAGCCCGCTCGCGCCGATCCGGCGGAAGAAGGCGTCGGGGTTCCGGATGTCCATGAGCGGGCCGCCGAGGCCGATGTCCTCGGTGCCCGCGAGCCGGGCGCGCAGCGGGAGCCCGGCGAGCGCGCGGCGCACGATGCGTTCGGCGACGGCGGTCCGGGCGCGGGAGACCCGGGGCAGGGTGACGATGTCGGGCCAGCGTTCCGGGTCGGTACCGGGGGTGTGCTCTGCCGGCAGCGCCGAGGTGGGAGCGGTCACTGCATGCCTTCCTGTGGGCGGTGAGGGGGACGGGGTTGCACGGGGAGCCCGCGCAGGTAGAGCCGGATGCCGTGCAGGCGGATCGCGGCGGAGACGAGGACGGTGGAGAGGGGGTGGCGCAGGGCGAGGCGCACCAGCTCCCGGGGGGTGGCCGGGCGGCGGCCTCCCCGTACGGTCGCGGTGAAGGGGCGGGCCCCGTCGCGCTCCAGATGGATGCTCAGGTCGAGCCGGGACCCGGGCTCGGGCAGCCGCATTCGGTAGCCGCCGTCCACCGGGAAGAACGGCGAGACGTAGAACTCCTTGCCGGTCACAGCCCGGTCGTTCCCGTCGGGACGCAGGAGATAGCCGTGCCGTCCGCCGTACGTGTTGTGGACCTCGGCGACGACGCAGAGCGGGCTGCCGTCGGCGCGGTGGCACCAGTAGACGGTGATCGGGTTGAAGACGTACCCGAACACCCGGGCCTGGGTGAGCATGGTGACGGTGCCGTCGCCGAGTTCGACGTCCCGGGCCCGCAGGAAGCGCTCCAGGCCGGACCGGATGGTGGGGGCGGTGCCGCCGAAGTGGTCGCGGGGGTCGAAGCGGGCCAGCGGTCGCAGGGCGCGCGGCAGCCGGGGCGGCCGGTCGGGGTCGATCAGCCACAGGTACGTACGGTGCCGGAACGCGTACTTCCCGGGCCGGGTCCGTACGTGCGTGATGGTGCACGGGTAGAGGGCGGTCACCAGGCCACCCCCAGGGCGGCGGCGGCCTCGACCCCCGAACGGCAGCCGTCCTCGTGGAAACCCCAGCCGTGGTAGGCCCCCGCGTAGGCGGTGACGGGACCGGACAGGGCGGGCAGGCGGGCCTGGGCGGAGACGGACTCGGGGGTGTAGACGGGGTGCTCGTAGACCATGCGGGCGCGGACGGTGTCCGGGGCGACCCGGTCGGCGCCGTTCAGCGTGACGACGAAGCTCTCCGGGGCGTCGAGCCGCTGGAGCCGGTTCATGTCGTAGCTGACGGTGACGCGGTCGGCGTCGGCGGCGCAGGAGGGCATCAGGTAGTTCCAGGAGGCCCTCGCGCCCCGGGCGCGCGGCAGCAGGGTGGTGTCCGTGTGCAGCAGCGTCGGGTTGCGGGAGTAGCGGAACGCGCCGAGCGTGCCGCGCTCGGCGTCGCTCGGGTCGGCGAGCAGCCGTAGCGCCTGGTCGGGGTGGGTGGCGATGACGACCGAGTCGTACGGGGTCGTCGTGCCGTCCTCGGTGGTGACGTCGACGCCGTCCGCGTGCCGGGTGATCGCGCGTACCGGGGTCGCGGTGTGCACGGCGGCGAGCTGCTTGACGACGCGGTCGACGTAGGCGCGCGAGCCGCCGGTGACGGTGCGCCAGACCGGTGAGCCGCCGACGGCGAGCATCCCGTGGTGGTCGAGGAACCGGAAGAGGTAGCGGGCCGGGTAGCGCAGGGCGGTGACCGGGTCGCAGGACCAGACGGCGGAGACCATGGGCGTCAGGAAGTGGGCGTGGAAGTACGGCGAGAAGCGCCCGCGCCGGGCGAACTCCCCCAGCGTCAGGCCGCCCGCGGCGCTCTCCGGCAGTGCCAGCAGGGTCCGGGCCGCACGGTGGAAGCGCGGCACCTCGGCGAGCATCCGCAGATAGCGGCCGCGCACGGCGGAGCGCGGCTGGGCGAAGAGCCCGGCGGGTCCGCGGGCGCCGGCGTATTCCAGACCGCAGCCCTCGCACCGTACGGACATCGACATCTCGGACTCCTGGGTGGCGACGCCGAGTTCGTCGAAGAGCCGCAGCAGGTGGGGGTAGGTCCGCCGGTTGTGCACGATGAACCCGGAGTCGACGCGGTGCACCCGGCCGTCGGACCCGTCCAGATCGTGGGTGTGGGCGTGGCCCCCGACGCGGTCGTCGGCTTCGTACAGCGTCACCTCATGAGCATCCCGGAGAACATGGGCGGCGGTCAGTCCCGCCACTCCGGCTCCCACCACGGCAGTCCGCCGCCGTTCCCCTGGCATCCCGGCTCCCTCAGGTCCTTCCGCACGGTTCGGAGCGCTCCTGGAGCGCTCCTCACCCTCCATTCGTGGCCGGTGGCCGAAAGGATTGGTCGATCATCGACTCTGCTCCGAACGGGTGAATGAGCATCCGGGACCAATCCGCCGGCCGACCGGCGTCGAACCCCCTGTGTGAGAACAGACCGGAACGATGCGCGGATGCACGGGGCTCGCCCGCCCCGGCGGTCCCGCTCGGCGCGCGCCATGATCGCCGCGCCCGGCGGCCCGGCCGCCGGATGCGGGACGGGCCGTCGCGTCTCCCCGGCATGCCGTACGGAACCGGCCGGCGCCGGTCCCCGCGGCGGCCGGGGCGGGGCGGCGGCGGAGCGCCCGTCGGCGGTTCCGGTCCGCGGCGCGGCCGGGGGTGTGACGCCGCCGGGACGGCCGGGGAGCCGTCCGGGTGGTTCACCGCCTCCGGCCGTGGCGCCGCACGAGCCGCAGGAGTGTGCTCTCTCCTGGCCGGACGGCTCGCCCCGGCGCCGGGTCCGTCTTCCGCGGCTGGGCAGACGGGCCCGGTTCCCCGGTCACCGAACGGCCTCCGGCGGCCGCCGGCTCGCCCCCTGACCTTCGCCTCGCCCCTTCCCTTCTTCGCTCAACACCTTCGATCCAGGAGAACACCATGAACACCCTCCTCTTCCGCCGTGCAGCCGTGGCCGTGTCCGCAGCCGCCGTGCTGCCGCTGACGCTGACCGCCTGCTCCTCGGACGACTCCTCCAAGGACTCCGCGGCAGGCTCGACGCCCAGCGCGTCCGCACCGGCCAGCCCTTCGGCCGACGACTCGATGACCATGGACGAGCCGTTCGGCCCGGCCTGTTCGTCGGTGCCCAAGGAAGGCGCGGGCTCGTTCGACGGCATGGCGAAGGACCCGGTCGCCACGGCCGCCTCGAACAACGAGGAGCTGTCGACGCTGGTGGCCGCCGTGAAGCAGGCCGGCCTGGTCGACACGCTCAACAACGCCGAGAACATCACGGTGTTCGCCCCGACCAACGACGCCTTCGCGAAGATCCCGAAGGCCGACCTGGACGCGCTGCTGGCGAACAAGGCCGAGCTCACCAAGGTCCTCACCTACCACGTGGTGGGCGAGAAGCTGACGCCGCAGCAGCTGGAGAAGGGCTCCTTCGACACGCTGGAGAAGAGCAAGCTGACGACGGCCGGCTCGGGCACCGAGTACACCGTGAACGACGCCTCGAAGGTCGTCTGCGGCAACGTCCCGACCGCCAACGCGACGGTCTACATCGTCGACTCGGTCCTGATGCCCCCGAAGTAACTCCCGCTGATCCCCCACGGATGAGGGGCGGGGAGCCGCGTACGCCGCGGCTCCCCGCCCCTCGTCGTGCGCGGGCGCGGCGTTGGCCTGACCGGATGACACGCCGTGAATCCGTGGGCCGTGGCGACCGCGTGGCCGGAGCCGTGATCGGGTCCGCCGCCGGGGACGCGCTCGGCGCCCCGTTCGAGTTCGGCCCCGCCGGGGTGTTCACCGCCCGCTTCCCGGACGGCGTCGGGACGCTGTGCGGGGGCGGCGGCTGGGATCCGGGCGAGGCGACGGACGACACGCAGATGGCTGTGCTGGTAGGGGAGTCCCTGCTGGAGCGCGGCGGCCTGGACCTGCCGGACGTGTTCGACCGGTTCCAGCGGTGGGCGGCGGGCACCCCGAAGGACATCGGCATCCAGACCGAGGACGTGCTGACCAACGGCGAGCCGTGGGACGTGGCCGCGGGCCTGCACTTCCAGCTCAACGGGCGGGCCGCGGGCAACGGTTCACTGATGCGGGCGACCACCTCGGCGGTGTACTTCGCGCACGCCGGGCGCCCGGCGACGATGGGGGCGGCCCGCCGGATCGCGGCGCTGACCCACGGCGACCGGGCGGCCTGGGAAGGAACCGCCGTCTTCCACGAGCTGGTCCGGGTGGCGCCGGCGGGCGAGGATCCGCTCGCCGCCGTCCCCGGGGCGCCGGCCGAGGTGCACGCCGATCACCGGGCCCGCTGGGCGACGGTACTGGCGCCCGACTGGCACCCGGGCCTGGCGACCGAGTTCAACGGTGCGGTGTGGCCCTGTCTGGGCACGGCGCTCTGGGCACTGCGCACGACGGACACCCTTGAGCGGGCCCTGGCGGCCGCCGTCGACGTGGGCGGGGACACCGACACGGTGGCGGCGGTGACGGGCGGCCTGGCGGGTGCGGTGTACGGCATCGGGGCGGTCCCGGACCGCTGGACCGAGCTCCTGCACGTACCGCTGCCCGGCCATGGGGACCGCCGCCTGACCGCGGGTGACCTCCTGGCCCTGTCCGGCCGGCTGGACGCCGAGGGCCCCCGGGCCTCCTGAGAATCCCCCAAGCAATATCGCCCCATATGTACACATAAGTTCCAGATAAGAGCACTATGGAGGGAAGGGTGCCTGCCGCATCCATCCGCACGGCGGCGGGGCCCGCAGTTCCGAAGGAGACGAAATCTCATGAGCAACGTCTCACACGCGAGGAGCGATATATCGGGCCACCCCGATGCCTCCGAAATGCGTGCGCGGTACGACCGCGTGATGGGCGGTCGTGATGTGGCGCTGGTGGACGCGCCGGTGTTCCTCCTCGGCCTCTACTGCGCCGTTTCCCCGTGGGTGCTCCACTTCACGGCGAGCCAGCCGGCTCTGGTCACGCACAACCTGGTGATGGGCATCGCCATCGCGGTACTGGCCCTCGGCTTCACCGTGATGCCCGAGCGCATGTACGGCCTGAGCTGGGCGATCTGCGCCATCGGCGCGTGGATCATCGTGTCGAGCTGGGTGGTGGGCAGCAGCCCGGACGCCGGGATCGTGATCAACAACATCATCGTCGGCGGGCTGGCCGTGCTGTTGGGCATGGTCTGCGCGGGAGCCGCGACAAGAACCCGCAACACGTGACCGGAGGACACCCCCGCGACACCGACGGCCCCGCCCCTCCGGCTTTCCTCAGCCCCTCCGGCGTTTGAGGAGCGGGGTCCGGGGCGGAGCCCCGGTTCCAGGAAGGGGCGGGGAGGGGAACAGCCCGCCGCAGGCGCCCCACCCCCGCCCTTCCCTCACCGTCAGCCGACCGAGCTGTACGCCACCACACCCCGCAGCACCGCGTCCACCGCCTTACGGGCGTTCTTCGCCACGCCGCTTGCCCCCGCCCCCGCGTCCCGGGGTGCCGCCGCGGCCACCTGCCCCAGCACGTCGATCACCTGCTTGCACCACCGTACGAAGTCGCCCGCCGGCATCTCCGCCTCGCGCAGCACCTCGTCCAGCGTCCGGCCGGAGGCCCACATGTAGACCGCCCAGGCGAAGCCGAGATCGGGCTCGCGCTGCCCGACCCCTTCCGTCTGGTTGATCTTGAAGTCCTCCTCCAGGGCGTCCAGCCGCCCCCAGATCCGCACCATCTCGCCCATGGCGACCTTGGCCGGTCCGGACGGCAACTTGGGCGCGACCGCGTCATCGGCCTGCCGCGCCTCGTACACCAACGCCGAGACGCACGCGGCCAGCTCGGCGGGGTTGAGCCCTTCCCAGACGCCGTCGCGCAGACACTCGCTGGCGAGGAGGTCCAGCTCCCCGTACAGCCGGGCCAGCCGCCGCCCGTTCTCCGTGACCTCGTTGCCCCGGAGATAGTCCAGCTCGGTCAGCAGCGCGACGATCCGGTCGAAGGTCCGGGCGATCGTGTTCGTCCGCCCCTCGATCCGATGCTCCAGCTGCCGGGTGTCCCGCTGCAGCCGGTGGTAGCGCTCGGCCCACCGCGCATGGTCCTCCCGCTCGTCGCACCCGTGGCAGGGGTGCGCCCGCAGCTCGGTCCGCAAGCGGCTGATCTCCTGGTCGTCGGCCGCCGCCGCCCGCTGCTTGCGGTGCCGCTCGGGCGCCATGTGCCCGGCCTTGGTCCGCAGCGCCGAGGCCAGATCGCGCCGGGACTGCGGTGAGCGCGGGTTGAACGACTTCGGCACCCGCATCCGGTCCAGCGCTTCGACCGGCACCGGGAAGTCCATCGAGGCCAGCCGCTTGACCTGCCGCTCGGCGGTGAGCACCAGCGGACGCGGGCCGTCGTGATGGTCGAACCCGCGGTGGCCGTTGGCCCGCCCGGCGGGCAGACCGGGATCGAGCACCAGGGCGAGGCCGGCGAACTTCCCCGTCGGCACATGAATGATGTCCCCGGACTTCAGCTTCTCCAGCGAGGAGGCCGCCGCCGCCCGCCGCTGCGCCGCCCCCTGCTTGGCCAGCTCCGTCTCGCGGTCCTTGAGGTCGCGCCGCAGGCGCGCGTACTCCTCGAAGTCGCCGAGGTGGCAGGTCATGCCCTCCTTGTAGCCCTCCAGGCCCTCCTCGTTGCGCTGGACCTGCCGGGAGATCCCGACGACGGACTTGTCCGCCTGGAACTGGGCGAACGAGGTCTCCAGCAGCTCCCGCGAGCGGTGCCGCCCGAACTGCTGCACCAGGTTGACCGCCATGTTGTACGAGGGGCGGAAGCTGGAGCGCAGCGGATACGTCCGCGTGCCGGCGAGGCCGGCGAGCGCCGTCGGGTCCATGCCGCGCTGCCACAGGACCACCGCATGGCCCTCGACGTCGATGCCGCGGCGTCCGGCCCGGCCGGTGAGCTGGGTGTACTCGCCGGGGGTGATGTCGGCGTGCTGTTCGCCGTTCCACTTGACGAGCTTCTCCAGCACCACCGAGCGCGCGGGCATGTTGATGCCGAGCGCCAGCGTCTCGGTGGCGAAGACGGCCTTCACCAGGCCGCGGACGAACAGCTCCTCGACGACCTCCTTGAAGGTCGGGAGCATGCCCGCGTGGTGGGCGGCGATGCCGCGCTCCAGGCCCTCGAGCCACTCGTAGTAGCCCAGGACGTGCAGGTCCTCGCCGGGGATGGACGCGGTCCGCTCCTCGACGATCTCGCGGACCAGCCGGCGCTTGTCCTCGTCGTTGAGCCGGAGTCCGGCGTGCAGGCACTGCTGGACGGCGGCCTCGCAGCCGGCCCGGCTGAAGATGAAGGTGATGGCGGGCAGCAGGCCCTCGTTGTCCAGCCGGTCGATGACCTCGGGCCTGCCGGGCGTCCAGATCCGGCTGCGCTGACGCCTCTCGCGCTCGCGGTCGGCCTCGCGCACCATCTTGCCCCGGCGGCGCTCGCGCGGGTTGTAGCCCTGTTGGTTCTCCTGCCGGGCGAGGCGGACCAGGTCCGGGTTGACCTCACGGCGTCCGGCGCCCCGGCCGCCGTGGTCGGTCGCCTCCTCGAAGAGGTCGTACATCTTGCGGCCGGCCATCACGTGCTGCCAGAGCGGCACCGGGCGGTGCTCGGAGACGATCACCTCGGTGTCGCCGCGCACGGTGTCCAGCCAGTCGCCGAACTCCTCCGCGTTGGAGACGGTGGCCGACAGCGAGACCAGCGTCACCGACTCCGGGAGGTGAATGATCACTTCCTCCCACACCGCGCCCCGGAAGCGGTCGGAGAGGTAGTGCACCTCGTCCATGACCACATAGCCGAGGCCGGACAGCGACTGGGAGCCCGCGTACAGCATGTTCCGCAGGACCTCGGTGGTCATCACGACCACCGGAGCCTCGGAGTTGACGCTGTTGTCCCCGGTCAGCAGGCCGACCTTGTCCGCGCCGTACCGCTTGACCAGATCGGCGAACTTCTGGTTGGAGAGCGCCTTGATCGGCGTGGTGTAGAAGCACTTGCGGCCCTGCTCCAGGGCCAGATGCACGGCGAACTCGCCGACGATCGTCTTGCCCGACCCGGTCGGGGCCGCGACCAGCACCCCCTTGCCCGCCTCCAGGGCCTGGCAGGCCTCGATCTGGAACGGGTCCAGTCCGAACTCGTACATCTCTCGGAAGGGCCCGAGGGCCGTCGCCATCTCGGCCGCACGGACCTGAGAAGCCTGGTATCGCTCAGCTGGTGAGAGGTCCTCTGTCATCTTGATACGAGCCTACCCGCCACCTCTGACACTCAGCGCGATCTTTAAATGCCCTTGGCCATTCACCGGTGAGGACCGGTTCAGCGCCCGGTGAGCACCCGCACGGCACCCGGCACGCAGGTGGCGGTGAGCGGCAGCGCGCCGAGCGGTTCGCCGTCCGCGTACGCCGTGACCCCGGCCGACGCCAGCTCGATCGAGGAGACCCGGTGCACGGTGACGGCGGGGTGGTCCAGGTGCGTGCCCCGGTAGACCTTCGGGAAGACCTTGAGGAGCGTGGTGCGGCTGCACCGCCCCACCACGGTCACGTCGAAGAGCCCGTCGTCCATCTCCGCCCCGGCGCAGATCCGCATGCCCCCGCCGTAGGTGGTTCCGTTGCCGACCGCGATGAGCGTCGCCTCGATCTCGCGGGCCTCTCCCCCGTCGAGCCGGATCCGGTACGGGATCGGCTTGAAGGCGGCCAGTTCGGCGAGGATCGCGAGGTCGTACTTGAACCGGCCGCCGACGAAGCGCATCCGGTTGCCCCGGTCGTTCACCCGGGAGTCGAAGCCGGAGGCGAGGACGGAGCCGAACCAGCGCTCCCCGACCCGCCCGAGGTCGATGTCGCGGTGGCCGCCCTCCTTGAGCGCCCGCGCGGCCAGCCGTCCGGCGGCGGCCGGGTCACGTATCGGCAGACCGAGCGCGCGGGCGAAGTCGTTGCCGGTGCCGACGGCGACGACACCGAGCGGGGTGGCGGTCCCGGCGACGGCCTGGAGGGCGAGGGACATCAGCCCGTCCCCGCCCACGGCTATCAGTGCCCCGGTCCCCGCGGCCACGGCCTCACGGGCTCGGCGCAGGGCGTCGTCGGCGTCCTCGCCAAGCACCGTACGGACGGAGAATCCGGCGTCCCGCAACGCGGAAGCGGCCGGCTGCGCGGCGTGCGCGCCCCGGCCGCGTCCCGCGGTGGGATTGACGAAGAGGGTGATCTCGCTGGTCACCAGCGGACCCTACAAGGTCAGGTGATGTCGTCGTAACCGTTGAGCCGGTGCGTTCCCGATCCGTCCGCCTCACCGGAAGCCTGCTCCGGAAGTGCGGGGCGGGAGCCGGAGACGTTCTCCACGCTGCCGACGGGCTCGGGCGTCAGATCGAGATCCGAGGCCTCGTCGTCGCTGAGCTCGGCGTCGGGGTTGTTGCGGTTGCGCCGCTTGTCGTTCAGCAGGGAGAAGCCGACGGCGATGAAGTAGAGGAGTGCGAGCGGACCGGCCAGCAGCAGCATCGAAATGGGCTCGCCACCGGGAGTGGCGATGGCCGCGAAGGCGGTGAGGCCGACGATCATCCCGCGCCACCAGGTGAGCATCCGCTTCCCGGAGACGATTCCGGTCATGTTCAGCGCGATGAGAAGCAGGGGGAGCTCGAAGGCGAGCCCGAAGACGATCACCATCCGGACCAGCAGATCCAGATAGCTGTCGAGCCCGATCTGGTTCTGTACGTCATCGGGGCTGAACCCGAGCATGATCTCGGCGGTCTGCGGCAGGATCGCGTAGGCGAGGTAGCCACCGGCCAGGAAGAGCGGTGCGCCGACGACGGCGAAGGCGTAGGCGTAGCGCTTCTCGCCCTTGTGCAGGCCCGGGGCGACGAACGCCCACAGCTGGTACAGCCAGACCGGAGTGGCAAGCAGCACGCCGGACATGAGCGCGACCTTGAGGGCGTTCGTGAACGGCCCGATCAAGGTGTCGGTCTTCAGCAGTGCGCAGGACTTGCCGTCGACCGTGATGACCACGCCGTCCTTGCAGCCCACGGACTCCTGGATGGGAGCCAGAAGGAACTCGTAGATCTCCTTCTGGTAGAACGCCGCCACGATCATCACCACGACGATCGCCAGCACGGCCTTCAGCAGCCGGTTACGCAGCTCACGCAGGTGATCGAGGAGAGGCATCCGCCCCTCGTCGTCCTTCTCCTGCTTGCGGGCAGACTTGAGCAACCCACTTCCCTCGTTTCGTGCGGCGGCTGTCGGCGGAACGCGTCAGCTGTCAGCTCTGGGTGGTGGGCTTGGCCTCGCTGACCGGGCGCGAGCTGGTGACGTCTCCCGGCGCGGCCTGGATGGTGCGCGCGGTGGTGGACTGCGGCGGGGCCGGGTCCTCGACGGTCTCGGTGGTGGGCGCCGCGGTCGTGGCGTCCTCCTTCTTCATCGCCTTGGCCTCGCTCTTGAGGATGCGGGCCGACTTGCCGAGCGAGCGCGCCATGTCGGGAAGCTTCTTGGCACCGAAGAGCAGCAGGATGACGGCGATGATCAGAACGATCTCGAGGGGCTTCAGATTGCCGATCATGGGCGACTTCCTTCTCACTGAGGCGGCTGGAGGGTGGGCTCGCTACCCGTTCGACCGGGCATACGTCCGATCATTGCGCTTGGCAGCGATCGTAACCCGCAGGGGTAAACGCGAGGCAATGCCCGTGCGTACTCCGGCTTGCGGCCCGCACCTCCCTGCCTGGGCCGACCCCTGCAGCGTACCCCCCGGTGCTGTCGAACATCAGGCCCCCGGGCGCGTTATCGCAGGCCGTCACCGGTGGCCGCCAGCCGGGTAGCCGCCCGTTCCAGGTCCTCGGACGCCCGGTTGATGCGCTCGGTGGTGTCCGTGACCTGCACGCCGAGACGCCGGGCCTCGACGAAGACCTTGATGGCGAGCACGCCGAGCACGGCGATGCCCAGGAATCCGAGGGCGATGGCGAGCATGGGCCAGAACATACGGCGGTGCCTCTTCCTTCGGGGCTTCCCACAGGGCTTTCCACGGGCGCTGCGGTCGGGTCGCTACAGAGCGGTGTGCAGGCGCAGCGTCCGCACGCCGCCCCCGGTGAGCAGTTCGATGATGCGCTCCCCGGCGGGCTTGCGGACCGAGGCGCCGCACTCGGGGCAGGTGAAGGTGTAGAAGGTGGTGCGGCTGCTGGCGCCGATCGCCAGGCGCAGCGCCGCGGCGGCCAGCTCGAAGCGCCCGCGGCAGTCGGGGCAGGCGGCCCGGAAGCGCACGGCGGCGGTGACCGGCACGGGGACGGGTCCGGGCTGGGACGTCGGGCGGATCCCGGTGGCGGCGGCCGGAGACAGGGGCGTCCGGTTCATCGTCGTCTCCCCTCCCCCGGGTCTCAGAGCGAGTCCTCGTAGGCGGCGAGCGCTTCGCGGGCCGCCTCGCGGGCGCTGTCCGCGAGCTCGGGCGGGGTGACGATGCGGCCGTCGCCGCCGAGGCGCAGGGCGAGCCGGCGCAGCGAGGCCGGGTCGGGGGTGCGCAGGGTGATCCGGAGGCCGCCGTCGGGGAGTTCCTCGGCGGAGTCGTGCGGGTAGTACTCGGCGACCCAGCGGCCGCCGGTGCCGACCTCGATCACGACTTCCGGGTCCTCGGCCGCGGGCTGGACCAGCCCCGCGGACAGGTCGCGCAGCTCCAGCTCGGGCGGGGCGGCGGGGGCGTCCAGGAGCCGGATCTCGGCGACCCGGTCCAGCCGGAAGGTCCGGCGGGCCTCGGAGAGCCGGCACCAGCCCTCCATATAGGTGTGGCCGACGGCGAAGAGCCGGATCGGGTCGACCTCGCGCTCGGTGAGTTCGTCGCGGGCGGGCGAGTAGTAGCGCAGCCAGAGCCGGCGGCGCTCGGAGATGGCCCGGTCGACGTCGGCGAAGACGCCGCCCTCGGCCTCGAAGGTCACCGAGAGCCGGGAGCTGGCCGCGCCGGACTCGCCGGCGGCCGTCTCCAGCTTGGCGGTCGCGCGGACGAGAGCGAGCCGGTCGCTCTCGCGCAGGCCGGGCAGGGTGGCGACGGCACGGGCGGCGACGAGCAGCGCGGTGGCCTCGTCGGCGGCGAGGCGGAGCGGCTCGGCGACGTCGTCCGGGTTGTGCCACCAGATGCGGTCGCCGTCGGTGTCGATGTCGAGGAGGTCGCCGCCGCGGAAGCTGGTGCCGCACATGGGCAGGACGTCGAGGTCCGAGATCAGCTCGTCCTCGGTGATCCCGAAGGCCCGTGCCACGTCCTGGACGTGCGCGCCGGGGCGCTCACGCAGATACGTCACCAGGGACAGCATCCGGCGGGTCTGGTCGATCGCGTTCGTAGCCATCGTTTCCGTACCCCTAGTCCTTGGCCACGGCGCGCAGCCGGTCCACCACATCGGCCCGCAGATCGGCGGGTTCCTCCACGACGACGTCCGGGCCGAACTCGACGAGCCAGGCGTCGAGGCCGTGTCCGTACGGGATCTCCAGCTCGTCCCAGCCGTCGCCGCGTTCCCTGACGGTCATCGCGCGCGACCGCAGCGGGTAGCCGGCTCCGGCGCGGAGGCGGATCCGGGCGGTACGGGTCGCGGTCTCGCCGGCCCAGCTCTCCACGGTCTCGCGGACGGTGACCACGTCGGGCACCTCGGCGCTGAAGGCGCCGGCGCGGGAGCGGACCTTGCCGGTGATGCGGGAGAGCCGGAAGACGCGCTCGGCCCCCCGCTCGCGGTCCCAGCCCGCGAGGTACCAGTGGCCGCGCCAGCATTCGAGGGTCCAGGGCTCGACCTGGCGCTGTTCGGGGCGGGCGGAGTTGGCCTTGCGGTAGTCGAAGGTGACCGGGCGGCGGTCACGGCAGGCCAGCATCAGGGGCTCGAACGCGGCCTCGTGCACAGGGATGCGGGGTTCGAGGGCGCTGTGCACCTCGTAGTCGTCCTCGGCCTCGGGCATGCCCGCGGCCCGCAGCTTCTGGAGGGCGCCGCTGGCGGCTCCGGCGAGGCGGGCCTGCTGCCAGACCTTCGCGGCGAGGCCGAGGGCCGCCGCTTCCTCGGCGTCGAGGGTGATGGGGGGCAGCCGGTTGCTGTCGCGGCGGGCCAGGTAGCCGGTGTCGCCGTCGAGGTTCTCGACGGTCTCGATGACGAGGCCGAGCTCGCGCAGATCGTCCTTGTCGCGCTCGAACATCCGGTTGAAGGAGTCGTCGGAGCCCGCCTCGAGGTAGGCCTCGATGGATCCGCGGAGCTCGCGCTTGCTGAGCGGGCGCCGGGTCCCCAGCAGGCACAGTGCGAGGTTCATCAACCGCTCGGCCTTGGCAATCGCCATCGACGCCCTTTCTCTTGTGCGCTACGACCGTCGACCGTACCGCCCCGGGGTGTGGGGACCAAAAGCCGGGCCCGCTGTCCGAAGAGCGGTGCGCGGCCCCGCCGGAGAACGGTGAGGGCCCCCGCCGTGCGGCGGGGGCCCTCGATCGCGCAAGCGGAACGGATCAGACCGCGACGAGGTCGCAGACGAAGATCAGCGTCTCGCCGGGGGCGATCTTGCCGCCGGCGCCGCGGTCGCCGTAGGCGAGGTGCGCGGGGATGGTCAGCTGGCGACGGCCGCCGACCTTCATGCCCTGCACGCCCTGGTCCCAGCCGGAGATGACCTGGCCGCCACCGAGCCGGAACTGCAGCGGGGTGCCGCGGTTCCAGGAGCTGTCGAACTCCTCGCCGGTGGAGAAGGACACACCCACGTAGTGGACGGAGACGTTCTGGCCGGCCTGGGCCACCGCGCCGTCGCCCTCCCAGATGTCCTTGATCTCCAGGTCGGCCGGCGGCTCGCCGCCCGGGAAGTCGACCTCGGGCTTCTCGATGCTCACTGAACTGCTCCTCTAAATGATGAACTGGGCAACCGGGACAGTCTTACACCTTGGCCAGGATGTCCACGGCGAAGACCAGGGTGGAGTTCTTCGGGATGGCCTGCTGCTGCTGGTCGCCGAAGGCCTGGTCCGGCGGGATGACGAGCAGCACCCGGCTGCCGACCTTCTTGTCGATCAGGCCGTTCTTCAGGCCCTTGAGGGTGACCTGGGACAGCGGGAAGGTCTGGGTCTTGCCGGTGGTGTAGGTGTTGTCGAACTCCTTGGCGCCCTTCCAGATCATGCCCACGTAGTTCACGACCACGCTGTCGGACTCCTTGACCACGTCGCCGTCGGACTCCAGGACGTAGTTGGAGACGAGCTTCTTCGGCGGGTCGCCCTTGGGGATGGTGACCGTCGGGGCCTTGCCGTCGGCCTTCACGCCGACCTTGGGCAGGTCGATGTTGTCCTGGGCGACCTCGGTGCCCTTGGCGGAGGCCGGGATCTGGGTGGCCTTCAGGATGTCGACGACGAACACGAGCGTGGCGTTGGGCTTGATGTCGCCCTGGCCCTTGTCGCCGTAGCCGAGCTCCGGCGGGATGACCAGCTCGACGCGGCTGCCGACCTTCTGGCCGACCAGGCCCTTGTCCCAGCCCTGGATGACCATTCCGGCGCCGAGCGTCAGGTCGAAGGGCTGCTTGCGGTCGAAGCTGTTGTCGAACGGCTTGGTGGAGTCCCACGCCTGGCCGAGGTAGTTGACCTGGATCGCGTCGCCGTTCTTGAGCTTCGCGCCGTCCCCCTCGCTGACGACGTCGGTCTTCAGCTCCTTGGGCGGATCACCCTCGCCCTTGGAGAGCGTGGGCTTCTCGCCGAACTTGGCGCCCGCGGTGATCGCGGGGAAGCCGTTCTTGGACGAGGCGGAGTCGGAGGCCTTGTCGTCGCTGCCGCACGCCACTGCCGACAGCAGCAGGAGGGGGGCGAGAAGAAGGCCGGCAATTCGGCGCACTGGTTCCTCAGATCTCAGGGGGCACGGTGAATCAGTCCCGCAACACTCTAGGCCCTTTGATTCGGTTGGGGCCGGACCCCGCACGGACGGCCCCGGCCCCCAGGACCGGTGGGTCCTGGGGGCCGGGGCCGTGGTGCGGTGACGTCGGCTCACATGCCGGCGATGAGCTTCTCCACCCGCTCGTCCACGGAACGGAACGGGTCCTTGCACAACACCGTGCGCTGCGCCTGGTCGTTGAGCTTGAGGTGGACCCAGTCGACGGTGAAGTCCCTCCGCTGTTCCTGGGCCCTGCGGATGAAGTCGCCGCGCAGCCGCGCCCGGGTGGTCTGCGGGGGCACCGACTTGCCCTCGAAGATCTTCAGGTCGTTGCAGATGCGGGCGGTCTGCCCCTTGCGCTCCAGGAGGTAGAAGAGGCCTCGGCGGCGGTGGATGTCGTGGTAGGCGAGGTCTATCTGGGCGACCCGCGGATTCGACATGGTCATGTTGTGCTTGGCCCGGTACCGCTCGATGAGCTTGTACTTCATGACCCAGTCGATCTCGGTGCCGATCCGGTCGAGGTCCTCGGCCTCGATCGCGTCCAGGGTGCGGCCCCACAGCTCCAGGACCTGGTCGACGGTGCCGGTGCGGATGCCCCGGCGCTCGACGAAGTCCACGGCCTTCTCGTAGTACTCCCGCTGGACCTCGATGGCCGAGGCCTCCCGGCCGCTGGCCAGGCGCACCTTGCGCTGTCCGGTGAGGTCGTGGCTGACCTCGCGGATCGCCCGGATCGGGTTCTCCAGGGTCAGGTCGCGCATCACCGTGCCCGCCTCGATCATGCGGAGCACCAGGTCGGTGGCGCCGACCTTGAGCAGCATGGTCGTCTCGGACATGTTCGAGTCACCGACGATGACGTGGAGGCGGCGGTACCGCTCGGCGTCGGCGTGGGGTTCGTCGCGGGTGTTGATGATCGGCCGGGAGCGGGTGGTCGCGGAGCTGACGCCCTCCCAGATGTGCTCAGCACGCTGGCTGACGCAGTAGACCGCGCCGCGCGGGGTCTGGAGCACCTTGCCCGCACCGCAGATCAGCTGCCTGGTGACGAGGAACGGAATGAGGATGTCCGCGAGCCGGGAGAATTCTCCGTGCCGGGCCACGAGGTAGTTCTCGTGGCAGCCGTAGGAGTTTCCCGCCGAGTCGGTGTTGTTCTTGAAGAGATAGACGTCGCCCGCGATTCCCTCCTCGTGCAGGCGGCGTTCGGCGTCGACGAGCAAGCCTTCGAGAATGCGCTCGCCCGCCTTGTCGTGCGTGACCAGTTCGGTCACATTGTCGCATTCGGGGGTTGCATATTCCGGATGCGATCCCACATCGAGGTAGAGGCGGGCGCCGTTCCGCAGAAAGACATTGCTGCTGCGGCCCCATGACACAACACGGCGGAAGAGGTAGCGCGCCACTTCGTCAGGTGACAGTCGGCGCTGTCCCCTGAACGTGCACGTGACGCCGTACTCGTTCTCCAGCCCGAAAATGCGGCGGTCCATGACTGAACATTACGCCTTATGGCCTGAGCTGAAACCGGGTTCGACGGCACCGTTTCGATCATTTTCCGATCCCGCCACCACGGCGGGCGTACGGCCAGGAGCCGCGAGGACCCGTCCGGTGGCCAGCAGGACCGTCAGAGCCGCCACTCCCCCGGCCCCCGCGACCGCGAAGCTCCAGGCGGTGGAGCCGAGCTCGACGGCCGGTCCCGCAACGGCCGTTCCCGCCGCGGCGCCTACGCCGAACGTGGTGACGAGCCAGGAGAACGCCTCGGTCACCGTGCCGCGCGGGGCATGCCGGTCGACCACGATGAAGGAGCAGGCGATGGCCGGGGCGAGGAACACTCCGGCGAGGGCGGCGAGGGCGGTCATGACGGGCACCGAGGGGGTGAGCGTCAACGGCAGATAGCCCAGCGCCAGCAGCCCGACGATGAGCCGCAACCGCTTCTCGGGCGCACCGGACCACTGCCGCGCCCCGTAGGCCAGGCCGCCGACCAGCGCGCCGAGGCCGAGTGCGGCCATCAGCCAGCCGTACACCGATTCCCGGCCGTGGTCGTCGGCGTACGCCACCCCGGCCACCGTGATCGAGCCGAGGGCGAGTCCGACGAAGAAGAACGCGCCGAGGAGGGCGAGGAGTCCGGGCGAGCGCAGGGCGCCGAGCCAGTGCGCCTCGCGGGGCGCGGAGCGCCAGGCGCGCGACGGCTCGGACAGGACGACCGACAGCGCGCCCAGAACGCCGATGACGTTGATGACGAGCAGGGCGGCGGCCGGGGACCAGAGCGAGACGAGCAGCGTCACCAGGAGCGGCCCGACGGTGAACATGATCTCCTGCGCCACGGCGTCCAGGGCGTAGGCCCGGTGCACCTGGTCCTCGCCCTTGAGGACACTGGGCCACAGGGCCCGCAGGCCGCCCTCCAGCGGCGGTGTGGCGACTCCGGCGACGATGACGGCGAGGTAGGCCGGCAGGAGCGACCCGAGGCCGGTGAAGGCCAGCAGGGCCATGCCGAGCGCGGAGACCACGGCGGCCGGGAGCTGGACGCGCGGCTGCCCGTACAGGTCCACCGCCCGGCCGAGCAGCGGCTGCCCCACGGCGGTGGCCAGCCCGTAGGCGGCGGCGAGCGCGCCGGCCAGCGTGTAGCTGCCGCCCTCCGCCCGGGTGAACAGCACGATCGCGATGTGCGCGGTGCCGTTGGGCAGCCGCCCCACCAGGGTGCCCGTCAGCAGCCGGGCGGCATGCCGCGCCCGGAGGATGTCCAGATATCCCGCGGCCATCTACGCCCCTCTCCGCCCGGTCCGGCTGCGCCGCCACCGAGGTGTTACGTATAACGTCGAGGCTCATACGTACCATGTGCGCAGTTCGCGGGTCCACCTCGCGGCATCACGGAAACATCCCGCACGGAGGCCGAAGTGACCAGCGCGCAGCAGCCCGTCCCCGCCCGGCCCACCAGCCGCGACGTGGCCCGTGCGGCGGGTGTCTCCCAGGCGACGGTGTCCCTGGTGCTCGGCGAGAAGTGGCCGGGCAGGGTGTCGGAGGCCACGGCCCAGCGGGTCCGGGACACCGCGGCGGAGATCGGCTACCGCCCCAACCTGGCGGCCCGCAGCCTGCGCCTCGGACGCACCAGGACCGCGCTGCTGGTGGTGCCCGCGCTCACCAACGAGTTCTTCGCCCGGGTGTACGCCGGGGCCGCGGCCCTCGCCGCCGAGCACGACTTCGGCGTGGTGCTCTATCCCTCGCCGGACGGCACGGGCCCGGCCCGGGACCCGTTCGCCTCGGCCCGCGCGGCGCTCGACGGGGTCATCGCGTCCTCGATGGCCGCCGACGCGCTGGGCGCGCTGCACGGAGCGGACCTGCCGCTGGTGATGCTGGACAGCGACCCGTCCGACACCGGGCCCGCCGCCCATGTGAACCTCGACATCGCCGACGGGATGCGGCAGGTGACGGACC
Source organism: Streptomyces sp. NPDC020884 (assembly GCF_044333935.1). Lineage (NCBI taxonomy): Bacteria > Bacillati > Actinomycetota > Actinomycetes > Kitasatosporales > Streptomycetaceae > Streptomyces > Streptomyces sp. NPDC020884. The sequence goes on from NZ_JBIRRY010000008.1 coordinate 270,608, forward strand.
ATCTGCTGGGACTCGGCCACCGGCGCTTCCTGCACCTGGCGTCCGCCGTGGACACCTGGACGTTCTCGGTGCGCGCCGAGGCCCTGCACGACGCGCTGCGCGCGGCAGGGGACGCGACGATGCGCACCGTACGGGCCCCGCTGGACGTACGGGCGGGGCGCGAGGCGGCCGAACAGGCGCTGGCGGTCACCGGGGACCGTCCCACCGCGATCGTCTGCGACGACGACATCCTGGCCGCCGGCGCCTGCAAGGCCGCCCGCAGGCTCGGGCTGCGGGTGCCGGACGAGCTGTCGGTGACCGGATTCGACGATCTGGCGCTGGCCACCGCGCTGGAGCCGGAGCTGACCACGGTGCGGCTGCCGGCCGAGCAGGTCGGGGAGCGGGGCATGGAGGCGCTGCTCGCCGTGCTGGACGGCCGCCCCGTCGCGCCGGGCGGTCTGCCGGTCCGGCTCGTCGTACGCGGCTCCACGGGGCCGCCGCCCGCCGTTCGGGCGTGACGGTGCCCCCGGGCCGTGGCCCGGGGGCACCGAGGGCGCTCCGCCTACTTCTCCGTCTCCTCCGTGGAGTCGGGAGTGGTGTCGGCGGTGTCGTTGTCCTCGGTGTCGGACGGGGCGTCCGTGGGCGTGCTGCCCGCGGCCTCCGTGTCCAGCAGCCGGGCCAGCTGACGTCCCACGATCCGCTTGAACTTGCGCTGCTGGGGGCGGGTGCGGTCCAGGACCGCGACCTCCAGCCGCTCCGCGGGGATCTCCCGCTCGCCACCGCCCGGCTCCCGCGAGAGCGCCTGGACGGCCAGCTTGAGCGCCTCGGCGAGGGTCATGCCGTCGCGGTGACGCTGATCGAGGAAGCTGCTGATCTGTTCGGCGTTGCCGCCGACCGCGACCGAGCCGTGCTCGTCCACGATCGAACCGTCGTGCGGCAGCCGGTAGATCTGATCGCCGTCGGGGTCGCTGCCGACCTCGGCGACCACCAGCTCCACCTCGTACGGCTTCTCGGCCGCACTGGAGAAGATGGTGCCGAGCGTCTGGGCGTAGACGTTGGCCAGCCCACGGGCCGTCACATCGTCCCGGTCGTAGGTGTATCCGCGCAGATCGGCGTAGCGCACACCGCCGATGCGGAGGTTCTCGTACTCGTTGTACTTGCCGGCGGCCGCGAAGCCGATCCGGTCATAGATCTCGCTGAACTTGTGCAGCGCACGGGACGGGTTCTCGCCGACGAACACAATGCCGTCGGCGTACTGCAGCACAACGAGGCTGCGACCACGGGCGATGCCCTTGCGGGCGTATTCCGCCCGGTCGGCCATGGCCTGCTGGGGTGAGACATAGAACGGCGTCGACACCGGCTATCCGTCCCTTTCTGTCAGTGACGAGTGCGTCTGGGGAGGCTCGGGGTCCGGATCAGAGCAGCGCGGCGCGCGGGCCGTCGGGCTGCTCGAGTCGGCGTTCCAGGATGGAGCGCGCGATCTCGGCGGACTCCTCGTCGGTCAGCCTCCGGAAACCCTCGTCGGTGATGACGGTGAGGATCGGGTAGATACGGCGGGCCACGTCCGGGCCGCCGGTCGCCGAGTCGTCGTCCGCCGCGTCGTACAGCGCCTGCACGACCAGGGTGAGGGCCTGCTCCTCCGTCAGGTCCTCGCGGTAGAGCTTCTTCATCGAGTTGCGGGCGAAGACCGAGCCGGAGCCGGTGGCCGCGTAACCGTTCTCCTCGGTGCGGCCGCCGGTGACGTCGTAGGAGAAGACGCGGCCCTTCTCGCGGTCGACGTCGTATCCGGCGAAGAGCGGCACCACGGCGAGGCCCTGCATGGCCATGGCCAGATTGCTGCGGATCATGGTGGAGAGCCGGTTGGCCTTGCCCTCCAGGGAGAGCTGGGCGCCCTCGACCTTCTCGAAGTGCTCCAGCTCCAGCTGGAACAGCTTGACCATCTCCACGGCCAGTCCGGCGGTGCCGGCGATGCCCACCGCCGAGTACTCGTCGGCCGGGAAGACCTTCTGCATGTCGCGCGTCGCGATCACGTTGCCCATGGTGGCGCGCCGGTCACCGGCCAGGACCACGCCACCGGGGAAGGACGCCGAGACGATGGTCGTCCCGTGCGGCGCCTCGATGGTCCCCTGGAGCGGCGGCAGGCTCCGGTTGCCCGGGAGCATCTCGGGCGACTGGTCGGACAGGAAGTCCATGAACGAGGACGAACCCGGCGTCAGGAAGGCAGCTGGTAGACGCCCGGTGCTACGAGTGTTGGCTTCCACGCGTTTCCCTCCAGGTATGCGATGGCCCTGCGCAAGAGAGTCAGGATCATCCCCCAACTTGCCGATGGCCGAATTGCAGTTGAAGCAGGTACGTACGCCAGGGACCCTACCCGTCCGGCGGGAGTGATCCACATGTTCGGCGGGGGATATCCGCACGGATCCGGCGGGGCCGGAAAACGACCCCCCGGCCGGCGGGGCGACGGCGCACGCCGTGGCGGACGCCGTCACTCCGTCTCCCCCGTTGTCTGCGCGGGTGGGTGCGCGAGCGCCCGGAACGCTATCGGGCGTTCACATCGGTGAACTACTGTCCGCCCTTTTGAACGAAGGAGCGGACGAAGTCCTCGGCGTTCTCTTCGAGGACATCGTCGATCTCGTCCAGAACCGAGTCGACGTCGTCGCTCAGCTTCTCCTGTCGCTCCGCAAGGTCCTCGGACGCCTGCGCGTCCTGCGCCTGCTCCTCGACCTCCTCGGTGGAACGCGTCGCCTTCTGCTGTCCGCCGCCGGTGTCCTTGGTCGCCATGTAGCTCACCCCGCTCGGTTCGAAGCAATCGAAGCTCTTGATCAGACCCTACCCACGGGGTCCGACATTTGACCCGGTAGTTGTGTCAACGCCCGCGCCTCAGGTGATTGATTCCCAGCCCGGAGGCCTTTCAGCCGCCCGACAGCACCCGGACCAGCTCTTCCGCCGTACGACAGCGGTCCAGCAGATCCTTGACGTGTTCCTTCGTGCCGCGCAGCGGCTCCAGGGTGGGCACCCGCTGCAGGGAGTCGCGGTCCGGCAGGTCGAAGATCACCGAGTCCCAGGAGGCCGCCGCCACATCGTCGGCGTACTGCTCCAGGCAGCGGCCCCGGAAGTAGGCCCTGGTGTCCTCCGGGGGCTTCGTACGGGCCCTGGTGACCTCGTCCTCGTCCAGGAGCCGCTTCATCTTCCCGCGGGCCACCAGTCGGTTGTAGAGGCCCTTGTCGGGCCGTACGTCCGCGTACTGGAGGTCCACCAGATGCAGCCGGGGGGCGTCCCAGTCCAGCGCGTCGCGGCGGCGGTAGCCCTCCATGAGCTCCCGCTTGGCGATCCAGTCCAGCTCGCCCGACAGGCTCATCGGATCGGTCTCCAGCCGGTTGAGGGTGTCCTCCCAGCGGATCAGGATGTCCTTGGTCTGCTCGTCGGCGTCCGCGCCGTACCGCTCGTCGACGTACTTGCGGGCCAGCTCGAAATACTCCATCTGCAGCTGGACCGCGGTGAGTGTCCGGCCGTTGCGGAGCGTGATCAGCTGCCGCAGGTCCGGGTCGTGGGAGACCTGGTGGAGGGTGCGCACGGGCTGGTCGACCGCGAGGTCGACGTTGATGAAGGCGTCCTCGATCATGGACAGCACCAGGGACGTGGTGCCGAGCTTGAGATAGGTGGAGATCTCCGACAGGTTGGCGTCTCCGATGATCACATGGAGCCGGCGGTACTTCTCGGCGTCGGAGTGGGGCTCGTCGCGGGTGTTGATGATGGGGCGCTTGAGCGTGGTCTCCAGGCCGACCTCGACCTCGAAGTAGTCGGCGCGCTGGCTGATCTGGAAGCCGTGCTCGTGGCCGTCCTGGCCGATGCCGACCCGGCCCGCACCCGTGAAGACCTGGCGCGAGACGAAGAACGGCGTCAGGTGGCGGACGATGTCCGAGAAGGGCGTCTCCCGCTGCATGAGGTAGTTCTCGTGCGTGCCGTAGGAGGCGCCCTTGTTGTCGGTGTTGTTCTTGTAGAGGTGGATCGGCTGTGCGCCGGGGATGGCGGCCGCCCGTTCGGCGGCCTCTGCCATGATCCGTTCGCCGGCCTTGTCCCAGAGCACCGCGTCGCGCGGATTGGTGATCTCCGGGGAGCTGTATTCGGGGTGCGCGTGGTCGACGTACAGCCGGGCGCCGTTGGTGAGGATGACATTGGCCAGGCCGATGTCCTCGTCGGTGAGCTGGCTGGAGTCGGCGGTTTCCCGGGCGAGGTCGAAGCCTCGCGCGTCACGCAGCGGATTCTCCTCCTCGAAGTCCCAGCGGGCGCGTCGTGCCCGGTGCATCGCCGCCGCGTAGGCGTTGACGATCTGGGACGAGGTGAGCATGGCATTGGCGTTGGGGTGGCCGGGGACGGAGATCCCATATTCCGTCTCGATGCCCATTACTCGCCGTACGGTCATGCGGCCCTCCTTGCCCGGCGTCGGTCCCCTCCGGGAGCGACGCTCAAGTACCGCTGCTGAGTCCGGTGCGTTGTGCGGTGCCCGTCACCGCACTGCGCGACTCGGCGGTACCGCAGAGCCTAGAGCGCCTCTGCGCCGGTGGGGAGCTCCATTACGACATTGCTCCGGCATGGCCGGAACGGGGGAATGCAACCGGCTGCGGAGGCCCCTGGGGGCTTCCGCAGCCGGTCCGCGTATTACAGGTACTGGCCGGTATTGGCCACCGTATCGATGGACCGCCCGGTGTCCGCGCCCTGCTTTCCGGTGACGAGCGTGCGGATGAAGACGATCCGCTCGCCCTTCTTGCCGGAAATCCTGGCCCAGTCGTCCGGGTTGGTGGTGTTCGGCAGGTCCTCGTTCTCCTTGAACTCGTCCACGCAGGCCTGCAGGAGATGAGCGACCCGCAGCCCCTTCTGGCCCTGTTCCAGGAATGCCTTGATGGCCATTTTCTTTGCCCGGTCGACGATGTTCTGAATCATCGCGCCGGAGTTGAAGTCCTTGAAGTACAGGACTTCCTTGTCGCCGTTGGCGTACGTGACCTCGAGGAAGCGGTTCTCCTCGGACTCCGTGTACATCCGCTCCACGACGGACTGGATCATGGCGTGCGCGGCGGCCGGCCGGGAGCCGGTGTGCTCGGCCAGATCGTCCGCGTGCAGCGGGAGACCCGGGGTCAGGTACTTCGCGAAGATGTCCTTCGCGGCCTCGGCGTCCGGACGCTCGATCTTGATCTTCACATCGAGACGGCCGGGTCGCAGGATGGCGGGGTCGATCATGTCCTCGCGGTTGGAGGCGCCGATGACGATGACGTTCTCCAGGCCCTCCACCCCGTCGATCTCGGCGAGCAGCTGGGGGACGATGGTGTTCTCCACGTCCGAGCTGACGCCGCTGCCGCGGGTGCGGAAGAGGGACTCCATCTCGTCGAAGAAGACGATGACGGGGGTGCCCTCGCTCGCCTTCTCCCTCGCACGCTGGAAGACCAGGCGGATGTGCCGCTCGGTCTCGCCGACGTACTTGTTGAGGAGCTCGGGACCCTTGATATTGAGGAAGTAGCTCTTCCCCGTGGGCTGCCCGGTGACCTCGGCGACCTTCTTGGCGAGCGAATTGGCGACGGCCTTGGCGATGAGGGTCTTGCCACAGCCGGGCGGACCGTAGAGCAGGATGCCCTTCGGCGGGCGGAGCTCGTGCTCCTTGAAGAGGTCGGGGTGCAGATACGGAAGCTCGACCGCGTCGCGGATCAGCTCGATCTGGTCGCCCAGGCCGCCGATCTTGTCGTAGTCGATGTCCGGGACCTCTTCGAGGACGAGCTCCTCGACCTCGCTCTTGGGGACCACCTCGTAGACGTAACCCGACCTGGAGTCCAGGAGCAGGGCGTCGCCGGAGCGGATGGTGATGTCCAGCAGCGGCTCGGCGAGCCGCACCACCCTCTCCTCGTCGGTGTGCCCGACCACCAGGGCGCGCTCGCCGTCCTCCAGGATCTCCTTGAGGGTGACGATGTCCCCGGCCCGCTCGTACTCCATGGCCTCGACCACGTTGAGCGCTTCGTTGAGCATGACCTCCTGACCACGCCGGAGGTCCTCGAGCTCGACGCTGGGGCTGACGTTCACCCGGAGCTTGCGGCCCCCGGTGAAGATGTCGCAGGTGCCGTCCTCGTTGGCCTGCAGGAAGACACCGAAGCCGGCCGGCGGCTGCGCGAGCCGGTCGACCTCCTCCTTGAGGGCCACGATCTGGTCACGCGCCTCGCGGAGCGTGTTGGCGAGCCGCTCGTTCTGTGCGGACACGCCTGCCAGGTTCGTCTGCAACTCGACGATCCGCTCTTCGAGAACCCTCGTATGACGCGGAGAGTCGGCGAGCTTACGTCGCAGGACGGCGATTTCCTGCTCGAGATAGGCAACCTGGCCGGCTGGGTCTTCTGACCCTCGCGCGGGCCGGGTGCCGCGGTTGATGTCGTCGTCGTGGGCTGCCACGGTCCTCACCTCCTCCATGGGGAGCTGGACGCTTCCTGACCCTACCTGGGTGGGTGATGATTGAAACCCCTAGATCACAAAGACTGCGGGGCGTGTCCGATCTTCACCCTTGCGATCTCCCTCACGTCAAGGGAATACCCACCCTGCGGCACCGGAAAGCCGCCGGTTGTATCGTCGAAGTGTTCAACACCCGTCAGGGCTGGCTCCAATTGGTTCAGATACGCAGGAACGGCAGGACACATGACCGTGCAGCAGGACTCGCCGGGCGACAGTGACACGCAGGACCTGGAGGTCTGGATCGACCAGGACCTCTGCACGGGGGACGGCATCTGTGTGCAGTACGCCCCCGACGTCTTCGAGCTGGACATCGACGGCCTGGCGTATGTGAAGAGCGGCGACGACGAGCTCCTGCAGAACCCGGGGGCGACCACTCCGGTGCCGCTGCCGCTGCTCCAGGACGTCGTCGATTCGGCCAAGGAGTGCCCCGGGGACTGCATCCACGTGCGGCGCGTCAAGGACAACGTCGAGGTGTACGGGCCGGACGCCGGCTAGCCCGCGGGGGCTCGCGCCCGGCGGCTGAGCGAAGGCCCTGGGGGCGCGCTCAGACGCTGCGCGCGAGCGCTCCCGACGTGCGGACGAACGTCTGCCCCTTCCATCGCCAGGAAGCCTGTTCCTCCTGGTCGGGACAGCAGCGGGGCACGTCGAGCGAGGAGTAGCCGAGCAGGGTCGCCGAGACGACGCCGTCGCGTACGGCGAAGTCCCCGACCGTCTTCTTGTCAGCGGGATCCACCAGGGTCGCCACGACCCGGGGCGCGGCCCGGCCGGTCTGGGTCAGGACGTAGATGCCGCCGGGCGGGGTCCCCGATCCGGCGGCGCAGTGCACCACGGCGACGGTTTCCGGCCGCCCGTCTCCGTCCAGGTCCCCGGGGGCCTGTCGCGCGACGGTCGTCCCGGCTCCGCCGCACTCCAGCGGGAAGTCCGCACCGGCCGGGTCCGGGGCGGGCAGGGGAGCGCCGTGCTGCGTGGTGGTCCGCTGCTCGGGGGCGGTGGCGGTCGCGGTGGCCGTACGGGGCTGGAGCAGCCCGGCCAGCGCGACGACTCCCGCCATCGCCGCGGCCGTGGCGAGCCAGTGCACCGGCTTGGCCGCGGTGTGGGCGAGATCCGGGAGCGCGGAGGTCTGCACGCGGTATGTCTCCTGATGGTTCCTGGAAGCCCGGTGGGGGGGTGGGGAACACCCCTGAGGGGTGGCCAGCATCGTGCCACACCTCACACCCGGGCGGAACGGCGGGGTGCCAACGAAAAGACGCCGCCGCGCAGTTCCCCGGTCGGTCGGGGAACTGCGCGGCGGCGTCGGCGCGTTGTACGGATCAGTCGCGGGAGGCGGCGGAGCCGCTCCGGCTGCCGGGTCCGTCGTAGTCCTCGCCGTAGGCGCCCTTGGAGGGGCGGCGGCGGCGCAGCGGCGGCTCGACGCCGTCCGCGAGGCGGCGGGCGGTGACCAGGAAGCCGGTGTGGCCGATCATCCGGTGGTCGGGGCGGACGGCGAGGCCTTCCACGTGCCAGTTGCGGATCATCGACTCCCAGGGCTGCGGTTCGGCGAAGCAGCCGATCTCGCGGATGGACTCGACGGTGCGCGAGAGCTGGGTGGTGGTGGCGACGTAGGCGCAGAGGATGCCGCCGGGGACCAGGGCCTTGGAGACGGCCTCCAGGCACTCCCAGGGGGCGAGCATGTCCAGCACGACGCGGTCCACGTCGGTGTCGGAGAGGTTGTCCTGAAGGTCGCCGATGGTCAGCTGCCAGGCGGGGTGCGGGGAGCCGAAGTAGCGCTCGACGTTCTGCTGGGCGATCTCGGCGAAGTCCTCGCGGCGCTCGTAGGAGTGCAGCATGCCCTGCTCACCGATGGCGCGCAGCAGGAAGGTGCTGAGCGAGCCGGATCCGACCCCGGCCTCCACGACGCGGGCGCCGGGGAAGATGTCGGCGAAGGCCAGGATCTGGCCGGCGTCCTTGGGGTAGACCACGGCGGCGCCGCGGGGCATGGACAGGACGTAGTCGGGGAGCAGGGGGCGCAGCGCGAGATAGGCGACGTTTCCCGTGGTTCGGACAACACTGCCCTCGGGAGCACCGATCAGCTCGTCGTGCGAGAAAGAACCCTTGTGGGTGTGGAAGTTCTTTCCGGCCTCGAGCGTGAAGGTGTAGTGGCGTCCCTTGGGGTCGGTGAGCTGGACCTGGTCCCCGACCTTGAAGGGCCCACGTCGGCGGGCGGCACCGGTCGGTTCAGACATGTGACCAGCCTACCGGTGATTCCCGGACCGCCGACCGCCCGGCCGGTGCGGCGACGGGCCCGCGACCGGGGGCTCAGGCGCCGGGGCGGGCCATGGCCTTGACGAAGGCGCGCTCGACGTCGGCGGTGGAGAGGACTCCGTAGATCTCGCCGGTCTCCTCGACGACCAGGTATTCGGTGGCGGGGGTGGCCTTGAGGCGGTCCAGGAGGGCTTCGCCGGCCAGTTCCGCGGGGACCTTCATGCCGTCGGTGAGGTCCTGGGCGAGGCCGCTGACGGCGACCCAGGGGCGGCGGTGTTCGGGGACGCCGACGATGGCGGCCTCGCGGACGACGCCCTTGGGGTTGCCCAGTCCGTCGACGACGACCAGCGCGCGGGCGCCCGCCTCGTTGGCCCGGCGCAGCGCCTCGGAGAGCGGGGTGGCGGACTCGACGGGGACGGCGCGGCGGGTCAGGGTGCGGGCCCGGAGGTCGGGCAGGTGCTCACGGAGGCGGGCCATGCGCAGGCTGTTCCCGGCGCCGGTCCAGATGATGCCGGCGAGGATCGCGGCGAGCAGCGCGTCCATGACGGTCTCGACGCCGCCGATGTCCTGGGCGGTGCCGCCCAGCGTTCCGGTGTGGGTGAGCAGCGGCAGTCCGACGAGGACGGCGACGGCGAGGCCCCGGCCGACCCAGGCGGCGGCGATGGTGCCGCTCATGGGCTTACCGGTGATCTTCCAGACGACGGCGCGGAGCATCCGGCCGCCGTCGAGGGGCAGGCCGGGCAGCAGGTTGAAGGCGGCCACGATGAGGTTGGAGATCATCAGGCCCGCGAGGAGGACGCCGGGAACGGTGCCGGGCTCGACGAACTGCATCGCGCCGTAGAAGACCCCGCCCAGGACCAGGGACAGGAGCGGTCCGACGAAGGCGAGGACGAACTCGCGACCGGGTGTCTCGCTCTCCTTCTCGATCTCCGAGACGCCGCCGAAGAACTGGAGCTGGATACGGCGGACCGGGAGTTTGTAGCGCAGGGCCGCGACCGTGTGGGCCAGTTCGTGGACGAGTACGGAGGCGTAGAAGGCGATCGCGAAGAACAGGGCGACGAGGTAGCGGGCCCCGCCCAGCTCGGGCAGCACGCGGTCGAGCTGGCCGCCGAACACCCAGGTGATCAGCGCGGCGACGACGAACCAGCTGGGGGCGACGTAGACGGGCACGCCGAAGGGGCGGCCCATGAGCAGGCCGCCGCCGGGCTCCGCGGGGCGTTTCGGCTTGCCGTTGTCGGGGGCGGCGCCGGGGTCCGTTCCCCCTGCGCCGGGCTGCGGCCGCCCGCTGTCGCCGCTCTCGTCCACGAGGTCCCTTCGGTTCGGTGTGTGGCCTTTGCCACGATCATGCAGTGTTCGAGGGTGTGCCGTCGATGGTATGCCGCTCGCTGTCAGTGGCGGGCCGTAGGGTCTGGAGACATGACTTCCGTGCCGCGGCCGCCCCAGCCGCCTTCGTCCCTGTCGCCGTCGCGGGCGAGTGATTTCATGCAGTGTCCCTTGCTCTACCGCTTCCGGGTCATCGACAAGCTGCCGGAGAAGCCCAGCGAGGCGGCTACCCGCGGCACGCTGGTCCATGCGGTGCTGGAGCGGCTCTTCGACGCCCCGGCGGCCGACCGGACGGCGCCGCGGGCGCGGGCGCTGATTCCCGGCCAGTGGGACCGGTTGCTGGAGTCGAAGCCGGAGCTGACCGGGCTGTTCGCCGAGGACGCCGAGGGCGAGCGGCTCGCACGCTGGCTGGGTGAGGCGGAGCGGCTGGTGGAGCGGTGGTTCTCGCTGGAGGACCCGACGCGTCTGGAGCCGGCGGAGCGCGAGCTGTTCGTCGAGACGGAGCTGGCGTCGGGGCTGCGGCTGCGCGGGGTGATCGACCGGGTGGACGTCACGCCGAGCGGCGAGGTCCGGATCGTCGACTACAAGACGGGGAAGGCACCGCGGCCGGAGTATTCCGAGGGGCCGCTGTTCCAGATGACGTTCTACGCGCTGGTGATCTGGCGGCTGAAGGGCGTCGTGCCGCGCCGCCTCCAGCTGGTCTATCTGGGCAGCGGGGACGTGTTGACGTACGACCCGGTGGTGGCGGACCTGGAGCGGGTGGAGCGCAAGCTGCAGGCGCTGTGGGACGCGATCGCGCTGGCGACGGAGACCGGTGACTGGCGGCCCCGGCCGACGAAGTTGTGCGGCTGGTGCGACCACCAGGCGGTCTGTCCGGAATTCGGCGGGACTCCCCCGGTCTACCCGCTGTCGGTCCGCCCGACGGGCTCGGGTGAGGATGACCAGGGCAGAATGGGACCGGTCCAGGCCGAGGCCGGCCGAGCCGTGGCCCTTGAGGGCCCTTAAGGAGTTCCTGTGGCGATCCGCGTCCTTCTGGTCGATGACCAGCCTCTGCTGCGCACCGGTTTCCGGATGATTCTGGAGGCCGAAGGCGATCTGGCGGTGGTCGGCGAGGCCGGTGACGGTCTGCAGGCCATCGATCAGGTGCGGGCGCTGCAGCCCGATGTGGTGCTGATGGACATCCGGATGCCGCGGATGGACGGGGTGGAGGCGACCCGTCAGATCACCGGCCCCGGGAAGGACGGCCCGGCGAAGGTGCTGGTGCTGACCACCTTCGATCTCGACGAGTACGTGGTGGAGGCGCTGCGTGCGGGGGCGAGCGGCTTCCTGCTGAAGGACGCTCCGGCGGCCGAGCTGGTGCAGGCGATCCGGGTGGTGGCGGCGGGCGAGGCGATGCTCGCGCCGAGCATCACGCGCCGGCTGCTGGACAAGTACGCGGACCACCTGCCCTCCGGTGAGGAGCCGGTGCCGGACGCGCTGCACACGCTGACGGACCGTGAGGTCGAGGTGCTGAAGCTGGTGGCGCGCGGCCTGTCCAACGCGGAGATCGCCGCGGACCTGTTCGTCAGCGAGACGACGGTCAAGACGCATGTGGGCCATGTGCTCACGAAGTTGGGCCTGCGCGACCGGGTGCAGGCCGCGGTGTACGCGTACGAGAGCGGGCTGGTGCGCCCCGGCGCGCAGTAGCGGCCCCGGCGGCCGTTCTCCGTGGACGGCACTCGACATACGGCATACGGCATACGGCGAAGCCGTCCGGTCCGGCCCGGCCTGTTGGTTCAGGAGGGGCGGGCCGGACGGCTTCGGTGGTCCGAAGGCGTTCCGGGCGTCAGGCGCCGGGCCGGTTGAGCTCCCAGAGCTGGAGCTCGGAGGTGGCGCTGACGGACCGCTCCACGCCGGCGATCCCGTCGCGGGAGGCCACGTACTGCTTGCCCTGCCAGATCGGGAGCACCGGCACGTCGGTGGCGACGATGTCCTGGAGCTTCTCGTACGTGGCGGCGGCCGCGCTGCGGTCGGCCTCGCTGCGGGACTGCGGGATGAGCACCCGCTGCGCCTCGCGCGACCGGTAGGGCGAGTTGAGGAAGTTGTTCTCGTCCAGGAAGGGCGCGGTGTAGTTGTCCGGGTCCGGGAAGTCGGGGAACCAGCCCATGCCGTAGGCCGCGTAGTCGCCGCGCTTCTGCTCGGGGCGGTACTTCGACCATTCCTTGCCCTGGACGGAGACGTCGAAGAGGCCCGAGCTGTTCAGCTGCTGCCGGATCGCCTTGAACTCCTCGGCGGTGGCCGAGCCGTAGTGGTCGCTGGTGTAGTGCAGGGTGAACTTCACCGGCGTCTTGATCCCGGCGCCGCGCAGGATCGCCGCGGCCTTGCCGGTGCTGGGCTCGCCGTACTTGTTGAAGAAGGCGTTGGTGTGCCCGGCGATGCTCGACGGGATCAGGGAGTAGAGCGGTTCCGCGGTGGTGCCGTACACCTTGCCCGCGATCTCGCCCCGGTCGATGATCTGCGCCATCGCCTGCCGGACGGGCTTGCCGACCACGGGGTCCTTGGTGTTGAACCCGAGGTAACTGATGGCCAGGCCGGGCATCTCGGTGAGCTCGACGCCCTCCTTGGGGTCCACGAGCATGTCGTGGGCCTGTTCGGGCGACATGGCCCGGGTCATCATGTGGATCTTCTTCTCGTCGAGCGCCTTGCCCATGGCCTCGGCGTCGGGGAAGAGGGCCATCTCGACCTTGTCGTTGAGGACCTCCAGTTCGCCCTTGTACGAGGGGTTCTTGGTGAAGGCGATCTTGACGACGCGGCCGTCCTCGACCTGCGGCTTCATGGTGTACGGGCCGGAGCCGTTGACCTGGAAGCCGGTGCGCGCCTTCTTCGCCGGGTACTGCGCCTTCGGGACGATGCCGGCGGCGGGGGTGGCGAGCTTGTACGGGAAGGTCGCGTCGGGCGTGTTCAGGTGGAAGATCACCTGGTCCTCGCCCTTGGTCTCGATCATGTCGATGTTGGCGAGGAGACCGACCGGTCCGCTGTCCGCGCCGATGTCGATGACGCGCTGGATGGAGTGCTTCACGTCCTCGGCGGTGACGGGGGTCCCGTCGGCGAACGTGAGGCCCGCCCGCAGGGTGCAGCGGTAGCTCTCGTTCGCGGTGTCGGTGAAGGTGCAGCTGCGGGCGGCCTCGGGCACCGGTTCGCCGCCGCCGCTGGGCACCGCGGTCAGGGTCTGCACGGTCTGCCGCAGGACGTTCCAGACGCCCGCTTCGTAGCCGATGGCCGGGTCGAGCGGCGCGGGGTTCTCCTTGGAGGCCACGAGCTGGTCCGTGGTGCCGACGACGATGGCATCGTTGCCACCGGCGCCGCTGTCCGTGCTGCCGCAGGCGGCGAGCACGGGGGCGAGCAGGCCGACAATGGCCGGCAGCACCAGGGTCTTGCGGTTCATCTGGGCGTTCTCCCTCATCCCGGCAGGTGAGGAATCAAAGTTAGTAGCCGTGGCCGGCCCGACCGACCGTCCGGATGCGGGCCCCCGCTCCCCCGGCGGCCGGAGCGGGCGACATACGATCATCATTGCGGACAGCCCACCCCATCACGGTGGACCGTCAGGGGTCTCCGGGTGAGGAAGGTCACCCGGTTGCCCTCTTCACATATGCACCCTGCTACTGATCCACATCCACGGAACGTTGCCGGAACACACACGGACCGCGGCAGAAAATCCGCTGTTCGTTCACAAGTGCGCGATCGGGTGCGGGTGCGCGTTCGGCAGGCGTCAGCCCGTACCGCCCGCTCCGGTGATGAGCTTGCGGAGGAAGGCGAGGTCGACCTCTTCGAGGGAGCCGACGACCACCCGTCCGGCGGCGGGGGCGATGGGGGCGACGGACGGTACGGCGACGACCCGGCATCCGGCGGCCTCGGCGGCGGCCACGCCGGTCGCGGTGTCCTCGATGACGGCGCAGCGCCAGGGGTCGGCGCCGAAACCCGCGGCGGCGGTGAGGTAGGGCTCGGGGTGGGGCTTGGTCCGGGCGACCTCGTCCCCGGCGACCGTGAGCGCGAAGTGGTGGCGGCCCACCGATTCCAGCACCCGGTCGATGATCCGCCGGTGGGAGGCCGAGACGAGCGCGGTGGGCACCTCGTACACGGCGAGCTCGGCGAGCAACCGCTCGGCGCCCGGCATCAGCGGCACCCCGCGCTCGATGCGCTTCTCGAACCCGTCGTTGAGCAGCACGGTCAGCTCCTCCAGCCGGATGTTCGCGCCGGTGACGTCGATGAGGTAGCCGGCGCTGCGGGTCATCGGGCCGCCGACGACGACGTCCCGCCAGGACTCGTCCAGCCGGTGCCCGAGGCCGGCGAAGACCTCCTTCTCGACGTCCCACCAGAAGCCCTCGGTATCGACCAGGGTTCCGTCCATGTCGAGAAGGACCGCCTGCAGGGCGGCGCCTTCGGCCGTGCGGGTCAAGGACGCGGGGACCGTACTGGTCATCCGGCACACCTTCCGTAAGGGACGAGAAGGCCGGCCGCCATTCCCAGAAGTGGGAGGGCGACCGGCCTGCGCTGGACCGACCAGTGTACGACGTGTCCCGCCGCGGTGCGCGAAGGGCGCGTGACGGCGGGGCGAAGTCCGTCCTACCGGGCGTTGAAGTACTTCGCCTCGGGGTGGTGGATGACGATGGCGTCGGTGGACTGCTCGGGGTGCAGCTGGAACTCCTCGGAGAGGTGGACCCCGATCCGCTCCGGCTGGAGGAGGTCGGCGATCTTGGCCCGGTCCTCCAGGTTCGGGCACGCTCCGTAACCGAGTGAGAACCGCGCGCCCCGGTACTTCAGCGCGAACATGTCCTCGACGTCCGCCGGGTCCTCCCCGGCGAAGCCGAGCTCGCTGCGGACCCGGGCGTGCCAGTACTCGGCGAGGGCTTCGGCGAGCTGGACGGACAGGCCGTGCAGCTCCAGGTAGTCGCGGTAGGAGTTGGCGGCGAACAGTTCGGCGGTGGCCTCGCCGATCCTGGAGCCGACCGTGACGATCTGGAGGCCGATGACGTCCCGCAGGCCGGACTCCTCGGGGCGGAAGAAGTCCGCGAGGCAGAGCCGGCGGCCCCGGCGCTGGCGCGGGAAGGTGAAGCGGGTGCGCTCGGAGCCGTCCTCGTGGAGCAGGATCAGGTCGTCGCCCTTGGAAACGCAGGGGAAGTAGCCGTAGACGACGGCCGCCTCCAGCATGTTCTCGGTGTGGAGCTTGTCGAGCCAGCCGCGCAGATGCGGGCGGCCCTCGGTCTCCACCAGCTCCTCGTAGGTGGGTCCGTCGCCGTCGCGGGCCTGCTTGAGGCCCCACTGGCCCTTGAAGAGCGCGCCCTCGTCCAGCCAGGAGGCGTACTCCTTGAGCTGGATGCCCTTGACGACCCGGGTGCCCCAGAACGGCGGTTCGGGCACCGGGTTGGTGGTGGAGACGTCCGAGCGGACGCCCTCCTCCGGCTCCTCGACCTCGATCACGGGGGTGTCCCGCTTGGGCACCCGGCGCTGCTTGAGTTCGGGGAGGGTGGCGCCGGGGACGCCGCGCTTGACCGCGATCAGGGCGTCCATGAGGCGCAGGCCCTCGAACGCGTCGCGGGCGTAGCGGACCTCGCCCTCGTAGATCTCGTGGAGGTCCTGCTCGACATAGGCCCGGGTCAGGGCCGCGCCGCCGAGGATGACGGGGTAGTCGGCGGCCATGTTGCGCTGGTTGAGCTCCTGGAGGTTCTCCTTCATGATCACCGTCGACTTCACGAGGAGGCCGGACATGCCGATCACGTCGGCGCGGTGCTCCTCGGCGGCTTCCAGGATCGCGGAGACGGGCTGCTTGATGCCGAGGTTGACGACGTTGTAGCCGTTGTTGGACAGGATGATGTCGACGAGGTTCTTGCCGATGTCGTGGACGTCGCCGCGGACGGTGGCGAGCACGATGGTGCCCTTGCCGTCGGCGTCGGTCTTCTCCATGTGCGGTTCCAGGTGGGCCACCGCGGTCTTCATCACCTCGGCCGACTGGAGGACGAACGGCAACTGCATCTGGCCGGAGCCGAACAGCTCGCCGACCACCTTCATGCCTTCCAGCAGCGTGTTGTTGACGATGTCGAGGGCGGGGGCGCTCTGGAGCGCCTCGTCGAGGTCGGCCTCCAGGCCGTTCTTCTCGCCGTCGATGATGCGGCGCTGGAGGCGCTCGTCGAGCGGGAGGGCGAGGAGTTCCTCGGCCTTGCCCGCCTTCATCGACTTCATGTTGACGCCCTCGAACAGCTCCATGAGCTTCTGGAGGGGGTCGTAGCCCTCGGCGCGACGGTCGTAGATCAGGTCGTGGGCGACCTTGACCTGCTCCTCCTCCAGCCGGGCGATCGGCAGGATCTTGGAGGCGTGCACGATCGCGGAGTCGAGGCCCGCCTTGACGCACTCGTCGAGGAAGACGGAGTTCAGCACGACCCGGGCGGCCGGGTTCAGGCCGAAGGAGATGTTGGAGAGGCCCAGGGTGGTCTGGACGTCGGGGTGGCGCTTCTTGAGTTCGCGGATCGCCCCGATGGTGGCTACGCCGTCGCCCCGGGACTCCTCCTGACCGGTGCAGATGGTGAAGGTCAGGGTGTCGATGAGGATGTCGGACTCGTGGATGCCCCAGTTGGTGGTGAGGTCCTCGATCAGCCGCTCGGCGATGGCGACCTTGTGCTCGATCGTGCGGGCCTGCCCCTCCTCGTCGATCGTCAGCGCGATCAGGGCCGCGCCGTGCTCCGAGGCCAGTGCGCTGACCTGCGCGAACCTCGACTCCGGGCCGTCGCCGTCCTCGTAGTTCACCGAGTTCAGCACCGCGCGGCCGCCGAGCTTCTCCAGGCCGGCGCGCAGGACGGGCAGCTCGGTGGAGTCCAGCACGATCGGGAGGGTGGAGGCGGTCGCGAAGCGGCCGGCCAGCTCCGCCATGTCGGCGACGCCGTCCCGGCCGACGTAGTCGACGCAGAGGTCGAGCATGTGCGCGCCCTCGCGGATCTGGTCGCGCGCCATCTCCACGCAGTCGTCCCAGCGGGCGTCCAGCATGGCCTCGCGGAACTTCTTGGAGCCGTTGGCGTTGGTCCGCTCGCCGATCGCGAGGTACGAGGTGTCCTGGCGGAAGGGGACGGTCTGGTAGAGCGAGGCGGCGCCGGGCTCGGGGCGCGGTTCACGGGCCGTGGGGGTGAGGCCGCGGACCCGCTCGACGACCTGGCGCAGGTGCTCGGGCGTCGTGCCGCAGCAGCCGCCGACCAGCGAGAGGCCGTACTCCTGGACGAAGGTCTCCTGGGCGTCCGCGAGCTCGGCCGGGCCCAGCGGGTAGTGCGCACCGTTCTTGCCGAGGACGGGCAGACCGGCGTTGGGCATGCAGGAGAGCGGGATGCGGGAGTGCCGGGCGAGGTAGCGCAGGTGCTCGCTCATCTCGGCGGGGCCGGTCGCGCAGTTCAGGCCGATCATGTCGATGCCGAGCGGCTCCAGGGCGGTGAGGGCCGCGCCGATCTCCGAGCCGAGGAGCATCGTGCCGGTCGTCTCCACCGTCACCGAGCAGATCAGCGGGAGGTTCGTGCCGGTGGCCTCCATGGCGCGCCGGGCGCCGATGATCGAGGCCTTGGTCTGGAGCAGGTCCTGGGTGGTCTCCACCAGGAGCGCGTCGGCGCCGCCCGCGATCATGCCTTCGGCGTTCTGCTGGTAGGCGTCGCGCAGCGTGACGTAGGGGGCGTGGCCGAGGGTGGGAAGTTTCGTGCCGGGACCCATCGAACCGAGGACCCAGCGCTGCTGTCCGGTCGAGTGCGTGAACTCGTCGGCGACCTCGCGGGCGATGCGGGTGCCGGCCTCGGCCAGTTCGTACACCCGCTCGGGGATGTCGTACTCGGCGAGCGCCGCGTAGTTCGTGCCGAAGGTGTTGGTCTCGACGCAGTCGACGCCGACCGCGAAATACTCCTCGTGGACCGAGCGCACGATGTCGGGCCGTGTGACGTTCAGGATCTCGTTGCAGCCTTCGAGGTTCTCGAAGTCCTCCAGCGTGGGGTCCTGCGCCTGGAGCATGGTGCCCATCGCCCCGTCGGCCACCACCACGCGGGTGGCGAGTGCCTCTCGGAGCGCGTCTGCGCGGGTCCGGCTGTCGGCGGCGGATGTCGGCAACGAGGCCATGGATGATCTCCCAGGGATGCGACGGCTGTCGGCTTTGCGTCCTTCTTGGAGGAAGGCGCACATCGCCAGCGTAGCCGGACGGCGTCCGGGGCCGTCATGACGTCCATGGGACGGACTGCATGCTGTGCGGGGTGCGGCGCGCACGGCACGGTGGCGGAGACTTTCCCCCGGAGTCCGGCGCAGGTCGGCATCGACCGATAGTGTTCAGCATTGTCGAACCGAGGTGGAGGAGTACGGCGCGATGGCCAAGAACATCCAGTCGCTGGAGCGGGCGGCCGCGATGCTGCGTCTGCTGGCGGGCGGCGAGCGCCGGCTCGGGCTCTCCGACATCGCCTCCTCGCTGGGGCTGGCCAAGGGCACCGCGCACGGCATCCTGCGCACCCTCCAGCTGGAGGGCTTCGTCGAGCAGGACGCGGCGTCGGGGCGCTACCAGCTGGGCGCGGAGCTGCTGCGGCTGGGCAACAGCTATCTGGACGTCCACGAGCTGCGGGCGCGCGCCCTGGTCTGGACGGACGACCTGGCCCGCTCCAGTGGCGAGAGCGTCCACCTCGGGGTGCTGCACCAGCACGGCGTGCTGATCGTCCACCACGTCTTCCGGCCCGACGACAGCCGCCAGGTGCTGGAGGTCGGGGCCATGCAGCCGCTGCACTCCACGGCGCTGGGCAAGGTGCTGTCCGCGTACGACCCGGTGGCCCACAGCGAGGTGATGGAGGCGGAGCGCCGCTCCTTCACCGGGCGCACCGTCACCGCCGCCGACGCGTTCGAGTCGATGCTCGACCTGATCCGGGCCCAGGGCTGGGCCGCCGACGCCGAGGAGACCTGGGAGGGCGTGGCCGCCGTGGCCGCCCCGGTCCACGACCGGCGCAGGATGCCGGTCGGGGCGGTGGCCGTGACCGGCGCGGTGGAGCGGGTGGCCCCGGGCGGGACACTGCGCCCCGAGCTGATCGCGGCCGTACGGGACTGCGCCCGCGCGGTCTCCCGGGACCTGGGCGCCGGCCGCTTCTGAGGGCGGCGCACCCCCCTCCGGCGCCCACCCCGGCACGCCCCCGCCCCGACACCTCCGGGCGTTCGCGGTAACGATCGCGTCGCGCACCGAGTCGTGCGCCACAGAACCCTTGACGCTTCCTTCACTCGGGGGAAACACTGCCGTTCAACGGTCGGCATTGTCGAACACCTAACGGCAATACGCGTTAGGGTGTGACAGTGCCAAGGGCCGGTCAAGCCCTCACAGGTGGACTGTCCACGCTTCGTGGATACCCACCTGGGGCGTGGAACACCGGAGGGACCCGGTGATCCGTTCCCCCTGGACGAAGGACAAAGGAGTCGCGGGTGTCCAGCTCCGACATTTTCATCGGCGAGACCATAGGTACCGCCGTACTCATCCTGCTCGGCGGCGGTGTCTGTGCCGCCGTCACGCTGAAGCGCTCGAAGGCCCGGGACGCGGGCTGGCTGGCCATCACCTTCGGGTGGGGTTTCGCCGTGCTGACCGGCGCGTATCTCGCCGGCGGCGTATCGGGCGCCCACCTCAACCCCGCGGTCACGCTCGGCCTCGCCATCGAGGGCGGCACCGCGTGGGGCGATGTGCCCGTCTACTTCGCCTCCCAGCTGCTCGGCGCGATGATCGGCGCCGTCCTGGTCTACGCGGTCTACTACGGGCAGTTCCACGCCCATCTGACCGACCCGGAGATCGTCGGGACCAAGTCCGCCGACGAGGGCATGGTCGACCAGACCGCCGCCCCGAAGGCGGGCCCGGTGCTCGGGATCTTCTCCACCGGTCCGGAGATCCGCAACGGCGTGCAGAACGTCATCACCGAGGTCATCGCGACCCTCGTACTGGTCCTCGCGATCCTGACCCAGGGCCTCAACAACGAGGGGACCGGTCTCGGCACGCTCGGCGCGCTGATCACCGCCCTGGCCGTCGTCGGCATCGGGCTCTCGCTCGGCGGCCCGACCGGCTACGCGATCAACCCGGTCCGCGACCTCGGTCCGCGCATCGTGCACTCCCGGCTGCCGCTGCCGAACAAGGGTGGTTCGGACTGGGGCTACGCGTGGGTACCCATCGTGGGTCCGCTCATCGGCGGCGCCCTCGCCGGCGGGCTCTACAACCTCGCCTTCGCGTAGCCCGAGCCGCATCCTCACCACTTCACAGACTTCCGGGAGCACACCGTGACCGACGCACACACCACCGGGACCCATGGCACCGGGCCGTTCATCGCGGCCATCGACCAGGGCACCACCTCCAGCCGCTGCATCGTCTTCGACAAGGACGGCCGGATCGTCTCCGTCGACCAGAAGGAGCACGAGCAGATCTTCCCGAAGCCGGGCTGGGTCGAGCACGACGCGACCGAGATCTGGGAGAACGTCCAGGAGGTCGTCGCCGGGGCCATCGTCAAGGCCGGCATCACCTCCGCCGACGTCAAGGCGATCGGCATCACCAACCAGCGCGAGACCACGCTGATGTGGGACAAGAACACCGGTGAGCCGGTGCACAACGCCCTCGTCTGGCAGGACACCCGCACCGACGCGCTCTGCAAGGAGCTCGGCCGCAACGTGGGCCAGGACCGGTTCCGCCGCGAGACCGGGCTGCCGCTCGCCTCGTACTTCGCCGGGCCCAAGGTCCGCTGGCTGCTCGACAACGTCGAGGGGCTGCGCGAGCGCGCCGAGGCCGGCGACATCCTCTTCGGCACCATGGACTCCTGGGTCATCTGGAACCTGACCGGCGGTCCCGAGGGCGGGGTGCACGTCACCGACGTCACCAACGCCTCGCGCACCCTTCTGATGAACCTGCACACCATGGCCTGGGACGAGAAGATCCTCTCCTCCATCGGCATCCCGGCCGCGGTGCTCCCCGAGATCCGCTCCTCCGCCGAGGTGTACGGCCACGCCAAGGGCGGCGTCCTCGACGGCGTACCGGTCGCCTCCGCACTCGGCGACCAGCAGGCGGCCCTGTTCGGCCAGACCTGTTTCGCCGAGGGCGAGGCCAAGTCCACGTACGGCACCGGCACCTTCATGCTGATGAACACCGGCTCCACCCCGGTGAACTCGTACAACGGGCTGCTCACCACCGTCGGCTACCAGATCGGCGACAAGCCCCCGGTGTACGCGCTGGAGGGCTCCATCGCGGTCACCGGTTCGCTGGTGCAGTGGATGCGCGACCAGATGGGCCTGATCAAGTCGGCCGCCGAGATCGAGACGCTGGCCTCCTCGGTCGAGGACAACGGCGGCGCGTACTTCGTGCCCGCCTTCTCCGGTCTCTTCGCCCCCTACTGGCGTCCCGACGCCCGCGGGGTGATCGCCGGTCTCACCCGCTACGTCACCAAGGCGCACATCGCCCGTGCCGTCCTGGAGGCCACCGCCTGGCAGACCCGCGAGATCAGCGACGCCATGACGAAGGACTCCGGCGTCGAGCTGGCCGCGCTCAAGGTCGACGGCGGCATGACGTCCAACAACCTGCTGATGCAGACGCTCGCCGACTTCCTGGACGCGCCGGTGGTGCGCCCCATGGTCGCCGAGACCACCTGCCTCGGCGCCGCCTACGCCGCCGGTCTCGCCGTCGGCTTCTGGCCGGACACCGACGCACTGCGCGCCAACTGGCGCCGGGCCGCCGAGTGGACCCCCCGCATGGACGCGGACACCCGTGCCCGCGAGTACAAGAGCTGGCTCAAGGCCGTCGAACGGACCATGAGCTGGATCGAGGACGAAGAAAGCTGACGAGGAGCATTCCATGACCACCCTGCAGAGCGTTCCCGCCCTCGGAACGCACCCGGCCTCCGGCTCGCTGCCGAGTCGCGCCGAGACCCGGGACCAGCTGTCCCGGGCCACGTACGACCTCCTGGTCATCGGCGGCGGCATCCTGGGCATCTCCACCGCCTGGCATGCCGCGCAGTCCGGGCTGCGGGTGGCTCTGGTGGACGCCGGCGACTTCGCCGGCGCCACCTCCTCCGCCTCCTCCAAGCTTCTCCACGGTGGTCTGCGCTACCTCCAGACCGGTGCGGTCAAGCTGGTCGCGGAGAACCACTTCGAGCGCCGCGCGGTCTCCCGCGAGGTGGCCCCGCACCTGGCCAACCCGCTCACCTTCTACCTGCCGGTCTACAAGGGCGGCCCGCACGGCGCGGCCAAGCTCGGCGCGGGCGTCTTCGCCTACTCCGCGCTGTCCGCGTTCGGCGACGGCGTCGGCCACGTCATCTCCCCGGCCAAGGCCCAGCGCGACGTCCCCGAACTGCGCACCGACAACCTGAAGGCCGTCGCGGTCTACGGCGACGGCCAGATGAACGACGCCCGCATGGCGCTGATGACGGTCCGCGCGGCCACCGAGGCGGGCGCGGTCGTGCTCAACCACGCGGCCGTCACCGGGCTGCGCTTCACCCGGGGCCGGGTCACGGGCGCCGAGCTGAAGGACAGCACGGACGGCACCGAGTTCGGCGTCACCGCCCGCCTGGTGCTGAACGCGACCGGACCGTGGGTCGACCACCTGCGGAAGATGGAGGACCCGAACGCGGCCCCCTCCATCCGGCTGTCCAAGGGCGCGCACCTGGTCCTCAAGCGGACCCGGCCGTGGCGGGCGGCGCTGGCCACCCCGATCGACAAGTACCGCATCACGTTCGCCCTGCCGTGGGAGGACATGCTGCTCCTCGGCACGACGGACGAGGAGTACGAGGGCGATCCGGCCGATGTCGCGGTGACCGAGGCGGACACCACGCAGATCCTGGACGAGGCGGCGTTCTCGATCAAGGACCAGCAGCTGTCGCGCGATCTGATCACGTACTCCTTCGCGGGTCTGCGGGTGCTGCCCGGCGGGCCCGGCGACACCGCCAAGGCCAAGCGCGAGACGGTCGTCACGGAGGGCCGCGGCGGAATGCTGTCGATCGCCGGCGGCAAGTGGACGACCTTCCGCCACATCGGCCGCACGGTGATGAACAAGCTGGCCGCCCTCCCGGGGCACCCGCTGGCCGAGGACATGGAGCCGATGAACCGGCTGCCGAGGAAGCTGCCGCTGCCCGGCATCGCCAACCCGAACGCCGTCGCACACCGGCTGCTCATCGACGGCCCCGCCCCCGGCCCGCGGATGGCGCCGGACACCGCACGGCACCTGGCCACGCACTACGGCTCGCTCGCCTTCGACATCGCGCGCCTGGCGAACGAGAACCCCGAACTGGCGAAGCGCGTCCACCCGGACGCCCCGGAGATCTGGGCCCAGGTCGCCTACGCCCGCGACCACGAGTGGGCCGAGACGGCGGACGACGTGCTGCGCCGCCGGACCACGCTGACGATCCGCGGCCTGGCGACGGACGACGTCCGCGACGGCGTCGAGAAGCTGCTGGCCGACCGGGACTGACCCGTCCCCCCGCCGGTCGGGGGCACGGCGACGGGGGCGGCTTCCGCACGGGAGCCGCCCCCGTCGCCGTGCCCGCCCGCACCGGGCAGGTGCCACACTCCCGCCATACCCGCGCAATGTGCCGCGGGGACAGTGGAGTTCATGAGATTCTCCGTGCTCTCCCTGATCGGTCACGACCCGCACCCGCTGACCGGTGGCCTTCCCTCCGCCGCCGACCGGTTCGAAGAGGTGATCGACACGGCCTCGGTGGCGGAGCGGCTCGGCTTCGACGCCTACTCCGTCGGCGAACGGCACGCCGGAGCCTTCCTCTCCTCCGCTCCGAGCGTGGTGCTGGGCGCCGTGGCGGCCCGCACGAGCACCATCCGGCTGCTCACCGGGGTGACCGTCGTCGCGATCCTCGACCCGGTCCGGGTGGCGGAGGACTTCGCGACGCTCGACCAGATATCCCGGGGCCGTATCGAACTGGTCGTCGGAAAGGGCGCGGAGGCGGGCCACTTCGACCTGTTCGGGCTCGACGAGGAGCGGCAGTGGGACCTCCAGAAGGAGAAGTACGAGCTGCTGCGCCGGCTGTGGAGCGAGGAGGGCGTCGACTGGGAGGGCGAGTTCCGCCCGCCGCTGAAGAACGTGACGACGGTGCCACGCCCCTACGACGGGCTCCCGCGCATCTGGCACGGCTCGGCGACCAGCCTCAACTCCCCCGAGCTGGCCGCGCTCCACGGCGACCCGCTGTTCACGGCGAACGCCATCCAGCCGCGTGAGGCGTACGCCAGGCTCATCGCCCACTACCGGGAGCGGTTCGAGGCGTACGGGCACGATCCGGCGGACGCGAAGGTGGCGGCGGGATCGGGCGGGCTGCTCATCGCGAGCAGCTCGCAGGCGGCCGTCACGCAGTACAAGGAGCTGTACGAGGCGCGGGTGCGGCAGACCTTCAAGCCGCATCTCGCGGGCAGGGCCGGCTACAACACCCCGTTCCGCACCATCGAGGACGCGATCGAGGACGGCCCGCAGCTGATCGGCAGTCCGCAGCAGATCATCGACAAGATCCTCGGCTGGCACACGGTCTACCGCCACGACCTCCAGTCGGTCACCGTGGACGGTTTCGGGCTCGGCCGGGCGGAGCAGTCGGAGACGCTCCAGCGGTTCGCGGAGGAGATCGCCCCGGTCGTGCGGCGGGAGGCCCCGTCCTCGCTCTGGGAGTGATCGAACAGGGTTCACCCGGCCGTGCGAGAGGGCTGCGGCAAGGGGCCCGGGAAGCCGTAAGGTTGCTCCGTACGTATGGAGACATCGGAAGGAGGCCCGGGTGATCGAGCTCGAGTCGGTGCCCGAGCTGATCGACCCGGTCATGGTGGCCGCGTTCGAGGGCTGGAACGACGCCGGGGACGCCGCCTCCACAGCGGTCGGTCATCTGGACCGGGAGTGGAAGGGCGAGGTGTTCGCGGCGCTGGACGCCGAGGACTACTACGACTTCCAGGTCAACCGGCCCACGGTGTGGCTGGACGGCGGAACGCGGAAGATCACCTGGCCGACGACGCGCCTGTCCGTGGTGCGCGTCGGCGGGGAGAAGCCCCGGGACCTGGTCCTGGTGCGCGGCATCGAACCGTCGATGCGCTGGCGGTCGTTCTGCAACGAGATCCTCGGGTTCGCCCATGAGCTGGGCGTCGAAATGGTCGTCATCCTGGGCGCGTTGCTCGGTGACACCCCGCACACCCGGCCGGTACCGGTGAGCGGGGTCACCTCCGACGCGGACCTGGCGCGGACGATGGACCTGGAGGAGACCCGGTACGAGGGCCCCACGGGCATCGTCGGGGTCCTGCAGGAGGCGTGCACGCATGCCGGGGTGCCCGCGGTCAGCCTGTGGGCGGCGGTCCCGCACTATGTCTCGCAGCCCCCGAACCCCAAGGCGACGCTCGCCCTGCTGAACCGCCTGGAGGACCTCATCGGGCTGCGCATCCCGCTGGGCGAACTGCCCGAGGACGCGCGGGCCTGGCAGCTCGGCGTGGACCAGCTGGCCTCGGAGGACAGTGAGGTCGCGGAGTACGTGCAGACGCTGGAGGAGGCGCGGGACACCGCGGAGCTGCCCGAGGCGTCCGGCGAGGCCATCGCCCGGGAGTTCGAGCGGTATCTGCGGCGGCGGGACGGCGGCCCCGGGCAGGGGCCCGGCGGCCATGCGACGGAGACCGGGGACGTGTCGTATCTGCGCGATCCCCCCAGCGGCCGCACCCGCCCGCCGAAGCCGCCGCGTCCGGAGACCGGGCCGACCCCGCCCGCCGAGGGCAGGAAGAAGGACGGGAACGAGGACGGCGGTGCCGACGGCGAGTCCGGGGACGCCCCCGACGAGGACTGACCCCCGCGACCGGTGAGACGGGGCGCCGCACGGGATCGGTCCCGTGCGGCGCCCCGGTCCGTTCACCGGGTACGGCTCAGGCGCAGTGGAACTTCGCCGCCGCCCAGTCGCCGTGGTCGCCGGTCTTGGAGCCGTTGGTGTCGGTGACCTTCAGACGCACCTGCCGTACGCCGTCGAGCGGCACGTCCACCGGCAGGGTCGCCGAGGCTCCGGTCAGCTTCGGCGAGGTCCACAGCACCTTGCCGTCGCCCTCCACGGAGAACGCGACCTCTCCGTAGCCGTCGATCTCGTCGTCGATCCCGGCGTCGGCCGTGAACGCGGTGCAGCGGCCGCCGAGATGGACGGCGATGTCGGAGTCGGCGTGCGTGCCGATCCCCTTCTCGTACGTCGTTCCCGCGAGCGTGAGTGTCTTCCCGTCGCTCGCGCCCGACTCCCCGTTGGAGCGGTCGCGTTCGGGCGGACCGTAGCCGTTGGTCTCGGAGAGCCAGACGAGATCGCTCGCCCAGGCCTCCCCCTCCGGCGCCGGCGGCAGTACGGAGACGGCGAGCCGCTGCTCGCCGGTGCGGGCGTCGCCGCCGGCCCGGTAGCGGGCCAGCGCCGTCAGCGTGGTCTCGCGCACCTCGGCGTCCTTCGCCGGGGTGACCGCCACCTCGACCCGGCGGGTGGCGCCCGCCGGAATCCGGTCCGGGACCTTCGCCGTGGCGGCCCGCCAGCCCTCGGGGACCTGGAGGGAGACCGAGGTGTCGGTCAGGGCGGAGCTGCCCGCGGTCACGTCGACCAGGACCGTGCCGGGCGTCCCGGCTCCGGCCTCCTGGCCGGTGGGAGCGGTGAGCGCGGCAGCCTGCGAGGCCTTCTTGCCGCCGACCGCGCTGGTGCCGAGGAGCTTCACGGTGAACTTCTTCGCGGTGCTCAGGGGCGCGGTCTTCACGTGCACCACACCGCCCCGGTCGTCGCGGTCGTACCACCAGCCCTGCCGGGCCCGGTCGTAGGCGGACTGCGAGGTCAGTTCGGGCAGCGTCCGGTCCAGCTTCACCGAGCGGGGCTCGGAGCCGGTGTGGACCGTGAACTCGTAGGGGCGCTCGCTCTGCTTGCCGGTGAAGCTGCCCCGGCTCTCGTTGATGGTGACGGCGACGTCGCCCCCGCCGTGCTTGGGGGCCCGGACGTCGGCGCGCTGGGTGGCGTACTGGCCGTCGCGGTGCCGGCGGGTGACGCCGTCGTCCTCGTACAGGGTGAAGGAGGTGTTCCCCTGCGGGTAGACGTCCCAGGCCAGCGGGGAGTCGGCGGTGCGGTCGAGGTAGGAGCGGATCCCCGGCCACATCGGGACGGCCGCGCCGGCCTTCACGAAGAGCGGCAGGGTGTCGAGCGGGGCGCTGTAGGCGTCGATGGTGGTGGGGCCCTCGTAGGTGCGGCCGCTCCAGTAGTCGATCCAGGTGCCCTTGGGGAGGTAGATGTCCTTGCGTTCGGTGGTGTCCTGGTAGACGGGCGCCACGAGGAAGTGCTCGCCGGAGAGGAACTCGTACTTCGCGGTCTCCGTCGAGGCCTTCGGGTCGTCCGGGTATTCGAGGACCAGCGGGCGGACCATGCCGACACCGGTCTTGGTCGCCTCGTGGGCGTAGCTGTACTGGTAGGGCAGCAGCGACTCCTTGAGCTTGAGGTAGTCGCGGTTGATCGAGGTGTACGGCTCCCCGTACCGGAACGGCTGCTTGTCCATGGCGGCCCAGCCGTCCATGGTCATCGTGGTGCCGAGGAACATCTTCCACTGGAGGTCGCGGGCGTACGTCTTGGCGCTGCCGCCGAAGATGCCGTCGACGTCACCGGTGGTGTAGGCGAGTCCGGACATCGTGGCGCCCGCGTAGGTGGGGATCTGCCAGCGGATGTACTCCCAGGTGCCGGACTGGTCGCCGGACCACTGCACTCCGCAGCGCTGTGCGCCCGCCCAGCTCTCGGGGGCCCAGGTGAAGCCGCGGGCGTCGCTGTTGTCCTCGATGCCCTGGTAGGCGTCCTTGCAGCCGTCGAGGGCGAACTTGTAGCCCTCGCCGACCCAGGCGACGTCCAGCTTGGCGACCCGCTGTCCGGCCTTCACCTGGGCGGCGAGGTTCTCGATGCCGTCCTCGGTCCACAGCCCGAGCTCCATCTTGCGGTCCTTCAGGCCCTGGGCGGTCTCCTCCAGGTCCTCGTAGCCGCAGCCGTAGCCGTCGTTGACGAGCATCCAGCCGTTCGGCATGTCGTTCTCGACGTAGCCGTCGGCGACCTCCAGCGAGTCCAGGGTGTGGCGCTCGCCGCGGTTGGCGTTGTGGAGATAGCAGTCGGCGTCGCCGATCTCCATGCCGTAGACGGGCGGCAGGAACGGCTTGCCGGTGAGGTCGGTGTACTGGCCGATGACGTCCTTGGCCCCGTCGCCGGCGAAGTAGTAGGCGTCGAAGCGCTGTTCCTTCGCGCTGGTCGTCACCGGGTCGGTGAACGCGTAGGTGTTGGGGGCGTAGGTGTTGCGGAAGACGCCGTAGCCGGCCGACGAGAGGTAGAACGGGACGGAGTTGGGGTGTCCGCCGTCGTCCCAGTTGTAGTCGACGGCGACCTCGACGGTCTGGTCGCGGTGGGAGGTGTTGCCCCGGCCGTTCTGCATTCCGGCCCCGTAGAACTGCTCACCGGCGCCCCGGGCGAGCGTCTGGACCGTCCGGTCGCCGGTCCAGCTCAGGCCCTTCTCCTCGGACCAGATCCGGCTGCCGTCGGCCCGGTGCAGCGCGAAGCGCAGCGGCTTCTTGTAGGCGCGCAGAGTGACCTCGGCCGTCGACAGCTCGTAGCGGTCGCCGCGGTCCTTCCAGCGGGTGCGGGGCGGCTTGCTCTGCGGCAGGACGATGTCGTCGCCGGTGGGGTCGGCGAACGTGCCGTCGGGGGCCAGTTCGATGCGGAAGGTCTCCTCGGAGACGAAGCTGACGCGGGCCTCGGCCGGCCCGGCGCTCAGCCGGTACACCGCCCCGTCCGCCCGGAATCCGGTCACGTCCCCGACGGTGGTGGCTTCCGGCGGGGCCTCGTCGGCGTGGGCCCCGCCGGGCCCCGCGAGGAGCGCGAACAGTCCGAGCAGTGCAGCAACGGCTGCCGCTCTCATGCGCGTTGATGATTGCATAGTGAGCTTTTAGCGCAACTTCGAGCACATGACCATGGACAAAAAGGAACCGGCCCCGAACTTCGTAGAGAAGTCCGAGGCCGGTCCGGATGGCCGGATCGAGCGGCGGGAGCCGCGCTCCGTCCTACAGCGCGACTCCCAGCAGGGCGTCGACCGTACGCGAGACGAGGCCGGGCGCGCCCTCGTCGGTGCCGCCCTCCGCGCCCTGGAGCACGGCCCAGCGGTCCACCGCGGCGAGCGCCGCGGGGCTGTCCAGATCGTCCGCGAGGGCCTCGCGGACCTCCTCGACCAGCGCGTCGGCGGACGGTCCGTCCGGGCGCGAGACGGCGGCCCGCCAGCGCGCGAGGCGCTCCACGGCGTCGGTCAGCACCTGGTCGGTCCACTCCCAGTCGGAGCGGTAGTGGCGGGAGAGCAGGGCGAGCCGGATGGCCGCCGGGTCCACGCCGTCGCGGCGCACGGCCGAGACGAAGACCAGGTTGCCGCGGGACTTGGACATCTTCTCGCCGTCCAGGCCGACCATTCCGGCGTGGACGTAGGCCTGGGCGAACGGGTGCTCGCCGGTGAGGGCCTGGGCGTGCGAGGCGCCCATCTCGTGGTGCGGGAAGGCGAGGTCGGAGCCGCCGCCCTGGATGTCGAAGCCCATGCCGAGGTGGTCGAGCGCGATGGCGACGCACTCGATGTGCCAGCCGGGGCGGCCGGCGCCGAGCGAGGCGCCGTCCCAGCTCGGCTCGCCGGGGCGGGCGGCCATCCAGAGCATCGGGTCGAGGGGGTTCTTCTTGCCGGGGCGCTCCGGGTCGCCGCCGCGTTCGGCGGAGAGCAGGCGCATCGCCTCGGCGTCGAGGCCGGAGACCTCGCCGAAGTGCGGGTCGGTGTCGACGGAGAAGTAGACGTCGCCGTCCAGATCGTAGGCGGCGCCCGCGTCCCGGAGGCGTTCGACGAGGGGCACGATGCCCGGTATCGCCTCGACCGCTCCGATGTAGTGCTGCGGGGGCAGCATCCGCAGGGCGGTCATGTCCTCGCGGAAGAGGGCCGTCTCGCGCTCCGCGAGCTCGGTCCAGTCCTGACCGTCGCGCACGGCCCGCTCCAGCAGCGGATCGTCCACGTCGGTCACGTTCTGGACATAGTGGACCTGCCGCTTGGTGTCGAGCCACACGCGCTGAACGAGATCGAACGCGTTGTAAGTCGCCGCATGACCCATGTGGGTCGCGTCGTACGGCGTGATGCCGCAGACATAGATGCGGGCGACGGGACCGGGGTCAAGGGTGATCCGTCCGCCGGTCGCGGTGTCGTGGATCCGAAGGTCGCGGCCCTTGCCAGGCAGGGCGGGGACCTCAGAAGCGGGCCAGGCATGCATGTCATGAGCGTAACCGGACGATGCTTCCGGATACGAACCGGATCCGTAATCCTGTCCGAAGAGGCCTTCTTGCGCCGAGCTCCGTCAGGCGCTAGCGCCCGGCTCCGCCGTCGGCCGCGCTACACCGGCGGCCAGGGGATCGGCGGCCACTGGCCGCTCGGCTGCGGGTGGACGGCGCCCTTGACCAGCGCGTCGACCCGTTCGCGCAGGGCCTCCAGCTCCGCCGGTGTGATGAGCTCGGCCATCCGGGTGGTCAGGACGGTCCCGGGCGCCAGCTCCGCGGCGAGCCGGCCCAGCACCTGAAGGGCCTCCTCGGTCAGCGGCTCGCCCGCCCAGCCCCACAGCAGGGTGCGCAGTTTGTCGTCCGCATTGAAGGTGACGCCGTGGTCGATGCCGAAGAGCCGTCCGCCGGGGGCGGGGAGCAGGTGCCCGCCCTTGCGGTCGCCGTTGTTGATCACCGCGTCCAGCACCGCGAGCCGCCGCAGCCGGGCGTCGTCCGCGTGGACCAGCAGCGCGGTCCTCCCCTCCCCCACGTCCGCGAGGCCCACCGCCTTCCAGCCCTCCCCGGGCTCCTCGTCCTCGACGAGCGCCAGCAACGGCGGTTCGCCGCCGCCGTCGCCGGAGGGCTCGGGGGCGTCGATCCAGAGCTGGCACATGCCCTGCCCGTAGGGCCCCTCCCGCAGCACGGTGGGCGGCACGAGGTCCCAGCCGGTCGCCCGG
The DNA here is from genome assembly GCF_044333935.1 of Streptomyces sp. NPDC020884. Taxonomy (NCBI): domain Bacteria; kingdom Bacillati; phylum Actinomycetota; class Actinomycetes; order Kitasatosporales; family Streptomycetaceae; genus Streptomyces; species Streptomyces sp. NPDC020884. The sequence continues at coordinate 301,626 of NZ_JBIRRY010000008.1, forward strand.
GAGATCTCGTACGCGGCGACCTCCCGCTGGGCGAGCGTGCCGTCGGGGAAGTCCCAGAGCGGCTGCTCCCCCGCGACCGGCTTGTACGCGCAGGTGCGCTCCTCGCCCTCGTACGCCACCGTGCAGTGCAGCACCGCGTTGGACGCCCCGCCGACCTGCCCGAGGACAGTGATCGCGCCCTCGGTGAGCAGGGTCAGCAGCTCGGTGTCCGTCAGGCTCCGCGACGGTATCCGTTCTGGCGCGGGCATACGTGTCCTTCCGGATCGAGCGGCAGGCTGCACAGCGGGCACGGCGGGCGGCCCGCGTTGACGACTTCCAGGGCCCGCTTGGCGAAGGCGCGGGCCTGGGCCCCGCTGAGCCGGACGCGGAGCATCGGCGGGCCGTTCTCCTCGTCCTGGAGGAGCTTCTCCTCGGCCTCCGCGAGGTCGTCCTCGGAGTCGGCGTCGAGTTCGACGAGGGCCTGCGCCTCGACGATCATGCGCTGTTCCTCGCCGTCCCAGGCCAGGGCCATGGTGCCGACCCGGAACTCCTCCTCGACCGGAACGTCGAGCGGCGCGGTGTCGGAGACGTCGGTGGGGGCCACCGCGGGCACCGGGGAGTTGCCCCCGGTGCGGCGCACGACCTCGTCGAGCAGTTCGTCGATCCGCTCGGCGAGAGCGGCGACCTGGGTCTTCTCCAGGGCCACGCTGGTGACCCGGCCCTGGGAGGACGCCTGCAGGAAAAACGTACGGCGGCCAGGCAACCCGACCGTACCGGCCACGAATCGGTCCGGTGGGTCGTAGAGGAACACCTGACGGGACACGTCCTGCTCCCTTGAGATTCGAAGGTGGTTGGGGGGGGCGCTACGGCGCGTCCACCCTACTGCCCGGAGCGATCACGGCGCGCCCGCGCCGCCCCCGACCGTCGCGTCCGCCGTGCCGTCGCCCGCGGGGGACGCGGCGGCGTCCGCCCCGACGGAGTGTTCGCGGGGGGCCAGGGGGGCGAGATCGCCGGTGTCGCCGAGCCTCAGGAGGAAGGGGCGCAGGCGCGTGTAGCGGATCGCGGTGACCGAGCAGGGGTCGACGTGGACGCGCTGGAAGAGGTCCAGGTGCATGCCGAGCGCGTCGGCGACGAGGGACTTGATGATGTCGCCGTGCGAGCACATGACGTACGTGGCGTCCTCGCCGTGCTCCTTCTCGACGCGGTCGTTCCAGTCGCGTACGGCGTCGACGGCGCGGGCCTGCATCGCGCGCATGGACTCGCCGCCGGGAAAGGCGGCGGCGGAGGGATGCTGCTGGACGACGGACATCAGGGGCTCGTCGGCGAGTTCGGCCAGCTTCCGTCCCGACCAGTGGCCGTAGTCGCACTCGCTGATGCGGTCCTCGGTGTGCAGAGGCAGGCCGGGGCGGGCGTCGAGGAGCGGCTGGAGCGTCTGGCGGCAGCGCTCCAGCGGACTGCTGACGGCAAGGGCCGGGGCCAGGGCGGCGAGCCGTGCGGGCAGGGCCGCGGCCTGCGCCGCGCCCCGTTCGTCGAGGAGGACGCCGGGGGTGCGGCCCGCGAGCACTCCGGCGGTGTTGGCGGTGGAGCGTCCGTGGCGTACGAGGATCAGCGTGGGCATGTCCGCCAGCCTAGAGGGGAGGCGAAGGTGCGCGCGGGGCGGTCACGGGGAAGAATGCCCGCCGTGATCGTGGACTGTGCCATCTACCGGGACGGGCGCCGCACCGAACGGCCCGACGACTTCTCCGATGCCCTGGACGAGGCGCGCGCCTCGCAGGACGCGTTCCTGTGGATCGGGCTGCACGAGCCGACGGAGGCGGAGTTCGACCTCGTACGGGACGAGTTCGGGCTGCACCCGCTGGCCGTGGAGGACGCGCTGCGGGCGCACCAGCGCCCCAAGCTGGAGGTGTACGACGACTCGCTGTTCGCGGTGCTCAAGCCGGTCGTCTACGAGCCCGAGAGCGACACGGTCAGCGCCGACGAGCTGATGGTCTTCATAGGGGACTCCTTCGTGGTGACGGTCCGGCACGGCGAGGGCGCCCCGCTGGCGGCCGTGCGCCGCCGGCTGGAGGCCGAGCCCGAGGTGTTGAAGCACGGCCCCACGGCGGTGCTGTACGCGGTCAGCGACGCGGTCGTGGACCACTACATGGACGTGGCAGGCGAGCTCCAGGTCGACCTGGAGGAGCTGGAGACGCAGGTCTTCGCCCCGAGCGGCGGCGACTCGAAGAACACCGCCGCCCGGATCTACACCTTCAAGCGGCAGGTGCTGGAGTTCCGCCGGGCGGCCGGTCCGCTGACCGCGCCGATGGCCCGGCTCGCGGGGGCGGGCGTGCCGTTCGTCCATGAGCACGCGCAACCGTTCTTCCGGGACGTGGCCGACCACCTGACGCGCGCCAACGAGCAGGTGGAGGGGCTGGACCGGCTGCTCTCGGACATCCTGTCGGCGCATCTGGCGCAGATGGGCGTGCGGCAGAACGACGACATGCGCAAGATCTCGGCCTGGGCGGCCATGGCCGCCGTCCCGACGATGGTGGCGGGCGTCTACGGCATGAACTTCGACCACATGCCGGAGCTGCACTGGGTGTGGACCTACCCGGCGGTGGTCGCGCTGATGGGCTGCGCCGTGTTCGGCCTCCACCGGCTGTTCAAGCGGCGCGGCTGGCTCTGACGGCCCGGCGGCCGCGCGTCGCGGGAACCCTCAGGCGTACTCGTGTTCCGGTACGGCGGGGCTGCCGAGCGCGTCGCGCCGCTGCGGCATCTCCAGGCTCACCATGCGCCGCCAGCCGACGAGGCGCTCGTACGCGTACATCGCGTGGATGCCGGCGGCGAGCACGGCGGCCTTGGGGCGCGACCAGCCGAGCACGCGTCCCATGGCGGCCATCACGGCGAGGCTGACGTCGCGGTAGACCCGGATCTCGGCCAGGGCGCACTCGCGCATGATCCGCTGGATGGTCCGGCCGTGTCCGGCGCGGGCGAGGCCGAGGAGTTCCTCGTGGCAGTAGGCGAGGTGGTTGTCCTCGTCGTTGGAGATCATCTTCACCGCGCGGCCCAGGTCGGGGTGGTCGGCGAAGTACCGGCGCAGCAGGCGCATCTGCTCCGAGGCGCGCTGCTCGGTGACCCGGCTGTGGGCCAGGTAGGTGATGATGTCGCGCTCGGTGAGGCGCTCCTCGCCCCGCAGCCGGGAGTGCGCGAGGCCGATCCCCTGCTGCTCCAGGAGCATCGTGTAGTCGGTCTCCGGCGGGACCTCGACGGGCGGCAGCCCGCGCTTCTTCAGGAGGGCGTTGAAGATCCGGCCGTGCTTGTCCTCGTCGGCCCCGTGCCGGACGATCTTGGGGGCCAGGTCGCGGCGGCCCTCCGGGACGAGGGCGGCGATGCGGGCGTTCTCCCAGCCGCCCTGCGCCTCGCCGCTCGCGGCGATGGAGCAGAAGAGCCGGTACGACTCGTCGTTGTCCAGGATCTCCTGGAACAGGGTCTGCGCTGAGAGCATGAGGGCCACCTCCGTACCCGTTGCCCGCGGAGCCGAGGTCCGCCGAGCAGTAGTCCGCAGGGAGAGTCAAATGTGCCGCGCGGCAGTCGGCAACCGGAGCGGTCACGGACAGCGCCCGCCGGGACGGCGTAACCCCCGGGCGTGCGGGGCGTTGTTCCGGGTGACGGCCGTGGCGGGGAAGACCCCCGAGCCCCCACCACGGCCGTAGTGCTGTCCCGGTGTCCGTCAGGCGAGTCCGGAGCGCTCCAGGGCGTCCGTGCCGGCGCGCAGGGCGGTGAGCCGCTCCTCCAGGGTGAAGCCGGCCGGGGCGAGGTTGAGCGTGGTGACCCCGGCGGCGGCGTACGCCTGCATCCGCTCGGCGATCCGCTCGACGGAGCCGAGCAGCGAGGTCTGGTCGATCAGCTGGTGCGGTACGGCGGCGGCGGCCCCGGCCTTGTCCCCGCCCAGGTACTTGTCCTGGATCTCGGCGGCCTCCTTCTCGTACCCCATGCGCTGGGCGAGCTGGTTGTAGAAGTTCTGCTTCCGGCTGCCCATGCCGCCGACGTACAGGGCGGTGTACGGGCGGAACATGTCGGCCAGGCCGTTCACGTCGTCGCCGACGGCGAGGGGCAGCGTCGGGCTGACGTCGAAGCCCTCCATGGTCTTCCCGGCCTTCTCCCGGCCCGCGCGCAGCGGCTGGATCGCGGTCTCCTCCAGGTGCTCGGCGGAGGGGAAGATCAGCAGCGCGCCGTCGGCGATCTCACCGGTCTGCTCCAGGTTCTTGGGGCCGATCGCGGCGATGTAGAGCGGGATGTGCTCGCGCTCGGGGTGCACGGTGAGCTTGATCGGCTTGCCGGGGCCGCCGGGCAGCGGCAGCGTCCAGTGCGCGCCCTCGTACGACAGGCGCTCGCGGGTCATCGCCTTGCGGACGATCTCCACGTACTCGCGGGTGCGGGCCAGCGGCTTGTCGAACTTCACGCCGTACCAGCCCTCGGAGACCTGCGGGCCCGAGACCCCGAGGCCGAGCCGGAAACGGCCGCCGGACAGCGAGTCGAGGGTGGCGGCCGTCATCGCCGTCATGGTGGGCTGACGGGCCGGGATCTGCATGATCGCGGAGCCGACGTCGATCGACTCGGTCTGGGCCGCGACCCAGGTCAGCACGGTCGGGGCGTCGGAGCCGTACGCCTCGGCCGCCCAGCAGACGTCGTAGCCGAGCCGGTCGGCCTCCTGCGCGACGGCGAGGTTGTCGCCGTCCATGCCGGCGCCCCAGTAACCGAGATTGATGCCGAGCCGCATAACCGCTCCCCTTACTGATCAGTAACGTCCCTTTCTCCGGACTCTAGCGCGGGTGACGGCGATCCGGCAGGCCCGGCGGACCTCCGGTTGTCCACAGGCCTCCACCCCGTGGGGCCCCGGCCAGTAATCTCAGCGCCCATGGAGCAGAGGCATCTCGGCCGTACCGGCCTTCGCGTGTCCCGGATCGGGCTCGGCACCCTCACCTGGGGCCGGGACACGGACGAGCACGACGCCGCCGACCAGCTCAAGGCCTTCTGGGACGCGGGCGGCACCCTGGTGGACACCGCCGACGTGTACGGGGGCGGCGAGGCCGAGTATCTGCTCGGGCGGATCGTCGACAGCCTGGTCCCCCGCCAGGATCTGGTCATCGCCACCAAGGCGGGCAACGTCCCGGACCCCTACCGCCGCTTCAACGGCTCGCGCGGGCACCTGCTGGCCGCCCTCGACGCCTCCCTGGAGCGGCTCGGCACGGACTATGTGGACCTGTGGCAGATACACGCCTTCGACCCGGCGACCCCGCTGGAGGAGACCCTCCAGGCGGTGGACCTGGCCGTGTCCTCCGGCCGCGTCCGCTACGCGGGCGTCTCGAACTTCTGCGGCTGGCAGCTGGCGAAGGCCGCCACCTGGCAGCTCGCCGCGCCCGGGGTGCGCACCCGGCTGGCCAGTACGCAGATGGAGTACTCGCTGCTCCAGCGGGGCATCGAGCGCGAGGTGCTGCCCGCCGCGCTGGACCTCGGGATCGGCCTGCTGCCGTCCTCGCCGCTGGGGCGCGGTGTGCTCACCGGCAAGTACCGCCAGGGCACCCCGTCCGACTCCCGGGGCGCGTCCGAGCGGCTCGCCCCGTTCGTCGAGCCCTATCTCGACGACGCGGCGTCCCGGATCACCGAAGCGGTGGCGACGGCGGCGGACGGCCTGGCGACGAGCCCGCTCCAGGTGGCGCTCGCCTGGGTCCGGGACCGGCCCGGAGTGGTCGCGCCGATCGTCGGCGCACGCAACGCCGGTCAGCTGGCGGAGGCTTTGTCAGTGGAGGCGCTTAGTCTTCCCTACGAGATCTGCCAGGCGCTCGACGATGTGTCGGCGCCCGTGCACCGCTATCCCGACCAGGACTGGAGCACGCTGTGACTGCGCTTCCCGGGGAGACCCCCGGCACCGTCGGCACGGACACACCACAGGACGCGGTGTCCCCGCCGGACCCCGGTGCCGAGGGCCCCGCGCACGCCGAAGCGCCCGAAGCCACCGAGCCGCCGGCCGAGGCTGCCAAGGCGGCCAGCCCGGCCGAGGCTGCCGACGCGGAGGACGGCCCGGCCGCCGATGCCGCGCCCGCTGAGGGCGCCGCCGACGCGTCGTCCGCCGCCGAGCTCTCGGAGGCGCAGGCCGAGCTGGCCGCGCAGCGCGAGCTGCGGGAGCGGATCGAGAAGCGCAAGGCGGAGAAGGCCGCGCCCATCGCCGCCGGCACCGGTCTGAGCGGCACGGCCGCCGATCTGCTCGCGGCCGTCCGGGCCGTGGAGAGCGGCGAGAAGGCGGGCACCCAGTTCTTCGCATCGCCCGCCGCTGCCCCGGCGCCCCGGCGTCCCGCTCCGGCCGCCGCGCAGCCGCCCCGGGCTCCCGTGCCCGAGGCCGCGTCCGCTGCACAGCGGGCCTCCTCCCCGGAGGCCCTGGACGCGGTGCGTGCGGTGCTCGCGGAGGGCGGGGGCCCCGAGGCGCTGGCCCGCCCGGCCGTCGGCGTCCTGGGCGAGCAGGCCGCCGAGCTGCTGCGCGCCGACCCCTGGCAGCTGCTGGCCGTGCCCGGCGTGCGGCCGGAGCAGGCCGACGGCTTCGCACGGGCCCTGCTGGGCGCCGACTGCGGTCCGGACGACGGGCGCAGGACGGCGGCCCTGGTCGGCTGGCTGCTGGAGCGCGCCGCCCTCCAGGGCCACACGGCGCTGGACGCCGGGACGGTGCGGGCGGCGCTCGCCGAGCGTGCGGTCGGCGACCCGGACGCGGCGGTGCGCGACGCCGTCGAGGAAGGCGTCGCCCTGGTCTTCCAGGAGGGGGGCGACCTGGAACCGGACGACGCCGAAGCGGCGGACGGCGAGAGCGACGAGACGGACGGGGCGGGCCTCGCGGAGGACGCCGACGCGGCCCGGGAGCCGGTCCAGGTGCTGCTGGGCCTGGACCGCTACGCCTTGGCCGAGGAGAGCCTCGCCGACGGCCTGGCCCGGCTGGTCAACGCCTGTGAGAAGGCCGCCGACTGGGCGGAGGCGGCCGCGGCCGCGCCGTCGCCCTCGGCCGCCGAGCTGATCCGTACGGCCGCCGCCGCCGGACTGGTCGCGCACAGCGGCGGGGAGGCGGCGCGGGCCGAGCCCGCCGCCCTGATCGCGGCGGCGCGCGGCCTGGGCCTGCGGGCCCTGGGCGCGACCCACAGCGAGGACGGCCGCCGGCGCCTCGCGGCGGCCACCGGTGACCCGGACACGGCGGTCACCCTGGCCGGTCTGCTGTCCGGCGCGCAGGGCCCCGGCCGGGACGAGGACGGGGCGCTCGCTCTGGACCTGCTGGTGGTCCTGGACGCCCCGCAGCTGGACGTGGAGAGTGCGGCGGTCCTGGTCGAGGCGCTGGCCGACGGCGCCCGGCTGGTGCTGAGCGGCGACCCCGGCGTGCTCGGCTCGGCGGGCGCGGGGCGGGTGTTCGCCGATGTGCTGGCCGCCCGCGCCTGCCCGCAGGTCGTCTCGCGCACCCCGGACCCCGGGCCGATCGGCGAGCTGGTCTCCGGCATCGGCATCGGCGAGCTGAACCAGGTCGAAGCCCCGGGCAAGGAGGTGGTGATCGTTCCGGTCCGCGACGCGGGCGAGGCGGTCCACCGCACCGTGCAGCTGGTCGCCGACTCGGTGCCCCGGGCGTTCTCCATCCCCGCCGAGGAGACCCAGGTGATCACCGTGGGCCACGGCGGGGCCGCCGGGACCCGGGCACTGAACGAGGCGCTGAAGCAACGGCTCAACCCGGGCCCCGGCCGGTTCGGCGGTTTCGACCCGGGCGACCGCGTGGTCCATGTGCCCGCGCCCGGCCGTGCGGTGCCCGGGGTGGTCCGCTCGGCCGACGCCGAGGGGCTCCGGCTGGACTGCGGGGGCGTCCCCGTCGTCGTACCGCAGGAGCAGGTGGAGTCGTCGGTGCGGCACGGCTGGGCGCTCAGCGCCCACCAGGCGGCCGGGATGCGCTGGCCCGCCGCGGTCGTGGTGCTGCCGGGCGACGCCGCCCAGGGGCTCAGCCGACCGTGGGTGTACACCGCCTTCGGCCGGGGCGAGCGGCATCTGTCCGTGGTCCACGGGGTGGACCAGGCGCTCCCGCACGCGGTGGCGCAGGTTCCGGCCCAGGAGCGGACGACCAGGCTGCGCCCGCTGCTGGAGGCGCTCCCGACGCCCGACGCGGCTTCCTGAGCGGATCCGGACAGCGGTGGGGCCCCGGTGCGTCGTGCGTGCACCGGGGCCCCACCGTCACGTCCGGTGCGGGGAGGGGGGAGGGAGAGGGTCAGAGGCCGCCCACCGCGGGCCCGGCGAAGTCCTCGTCCGACTCGTCCTCCTCGTCGAAGACCGCGCTGACGTCGAAGCGGCAGACCACCCGTTCGGGGTCGGCGTCCTCGAACGGGGCGCCGAGCCACTCCCCCGGCTCCGGCGGGGTTTCGCCGGCCGAGACCCACAGGGTGGAGTCGCCCTCCTCCAGACCGAACTCCTTGTGCCGGGAGGCGATCTCGTCCGGTTCGTACTCGCCGAAGAGCACACCGAGCGCGGCGTGGACGCTGGTGCCGACCACCGGGGCCGTCTCCTGTCCGCCGACCGGACCGGCGTCGAGGTCGGCGAGGCGCTGAGCCTGTGCGAGCAGGCGCGGGGGCTCCACGACCACGTAGTCGCGCCGGATCAGGACGCTGAGCGCGCTGGGCTCCGCGGGACCGGCGTAGGTCGGCAGGGAATCGTCCGCGCCGGGGATCTCGAAGGGGGTGACCTCGTCGTAGCGGTCGTAGAGGAGCTCGTCGTAGACCTCGGCGGCAGCGGCAAGGGCGTTGAACGCGTCGTAGACGGCGGGGTCGTCGTCCCCGGTACGGCGTTCGACCGCGTCGAGGTGACGGTCGATCGCGGCTTTGACCGCTTCGGCGGCGGCACGTACCTCGGCAGCGGTGGGCTGCGCAGCATCAGACATAGTGCAGACGCTATCCGTACGGGGGCTCTGCCCGCACAATAGATGCGATGCCGGAATACGAATTCATCGACGTGTACGTGCCGCGCGGGGTCTCCCGCAAGGAGGCGGCCCGACTTCTGACCGACCACGCCGAGTACGGACACTGGGAGCTGGACCGCCTGACGCTCCGCCGCGACGGCAGCCGCAGGGTGCGGCTGCGCAGGCGGATCATCCGTCAGCTACGGGCCACCTGGTGACAGGGAGCGGGCCCCGCGGTCGCGGGGCCCGCTCCCCCTTTTTCCGGGGTGTGCCGTGCTGTGTCCGCCCGGATCAGGCGGCGCTGCGCGAGCGGCGGTAGAGAACCGATCCCGCACCGGCCAGCAGGAGTCCGGCACTGGCCGGGATGAGCAGTTCGAGCCCTCCCCCACCGGTCTGTGCGAGCTGCTCCTCGGGGAGGTGCTGGGTCTCCGGAGCGTTCGGCTCGGGCGGCTGGTTGGCCGGCGGGGTGACCGGCTTCTCCGGCGTGACCGGGGGAACCTCCGGCTCCTCGGGCGGCGGGGGCGGAACCTCGGCGTCGTTGGAGCAGCTGTTGCCGAAGGCGGGGTTCAGCAGTCCGCCGATGGTGACGCTGTTCCCGCAGAGGTTCACGGGAATGTCGATCGGCGCCTGGATCAGGTTGCCGGAGAGGATGCCGGGCGAGCCCTGGGCGGTCCCTTCGGCTGTGGCGCCACCGCCCGGGGCCCGGTGCCGTCCGGTGCCGGGCTCGGAGTGCCGGTCCGTGGTGGTGGTGTCGCCTGCCTGGGCGCTGTTCCCGGAGCCGCCGGGGACCGAGCGGGTCTCCGGGGTGGCCGAGCGGTCGGCCGAGCGGTCACCGGAGCGGTCGGATGCTGCTGATCCGTTTCCGCAGTCGTTTCCGCCGGTGGGGTTGAGCAGTCCGCCGACGCTGACGGAGTTGCCGCAGACGTTGACCGGGATGTCGATCGGGACCTGGACCGAGTTGCCGGACAGCACGCCCGGCGAGCCGGACGCGGTGCCTGCCGCGCCGGAGTCGGCGTGGGCGTATCCGCCACTGAGCGCGAGCACTCCGCCCGCCGCCGCCATGGTGATCAGGCCTTTACGAGTGACCTGTCGCATAGGTTCGTTTCCTGCCTTCTGCCTTCCGAAAAACCCCCGGACATGACCGTGCGGGAGCCGAATGCCGAACGGTCCCGGAGTGCATGGAGTGCACTCCGGGACCGGTCGAGCTCAAACCCTTACGGGTTGACGTTCAACGTCACGCGTTGACGCAGGTGTTGCCGAAGGCGGGGTTCAGCAGACCGATCACGGAGACCGTGTTGCCGCACACGTTGACCGGCACGTGGACCGGAACCTGGACGACGTTGCCGGAGAGCACGCCGGGGCTGCCGATGGCAGCACCCTGGGCGCCCGCGTCGGCGGAAGCCATGCCCGCACCCGCGAGAACGAGGCCACCCGTAGCAGCCGCAACTGCGACGACCTTCTTGATCATTATTCCTCCTAGTTGGAAATGCGGTCCCAGCCGCGGACCGCACACCTTGTAACGAGGAGGATGTGGCGGGGCTACGTGTGAACGGCTCGTTTCACTCGTTCGGACATGCCCGTACAGGTGGGCGAATCGACGCCCCCTCGGTCGCCGCGCGGTCAGGAATGGTCGATGAAGCGGTCGAGCACCCGCACGCCGAACTGCAGACCGTCGACCGGGACCCGCTCGTCGACACCGTGGAACATCCCGGCGAAGTCCAGCTCCGGCGGCAGTTTCAGCGGGGCGAAGCCGAAGCCGCGGATGCCCAGGTCGTCGAAGGACTTGGCGTCGGTGCCGGCCGAGAGCATGTACGGCACGGCACGGGCGATCGGGTCCTCGGCGACCAGCGCGGTCTGCATGGCGTCCACCAGGGCGCCGTCGAACGTGGTCTCCAGGGCCTTGTCCGCGTGCACGTCCTCGCGCCGGACGTTGGGGCCGAGGATCCGGTCCAGGTCGGCGAGGAACTCCTCCTCGTACCCCGGCAGGTACCGGCCGTCGACGTGGGCGGTCGCCTGGCCCGGGATGACGTTGACCTTGTAGCCGGCGCCGAGCTGCGTGGGGTTGGCGGTGTTCTGGAGGGAGGCGCCGATGAGCTTGGCGATGCCGCCGAGCTTGGCGAGTGTCGCGTCCATGTTCTCCGGGTCCAGCTCGGTGCCGAGCGCGTCGGAGAGCTCGTCGAGGAAGTGCCGCAGCGTCTTGGTGACCCGGACCGGGAACTTGTGCCGCCCCAGCCGCCCGACCGCCTCGGACAGCTCGGTGATGGCGTTGTCCTTGTGGATCATCGAGCCGTGCCCGGCGGTGCCGTCCACGGTCAGCTTCATCCAGTGCATGCCCTTCTGGGCCGTCTCCACCAGATACAGCCGCAGATTCTCGTTGACCGTGAAGGAGAAGCCGCCGACCTCGCTGATCGCCTCGGTGACGCCCTCGAAGAGCCCGGGGTGGTTGTCGACGAGGTAGCGCGCGCCGTAGGTGCCGCCGGCCTCCTCGTCGGCGAGGAAGGCGAGCACGATGTCGCGCGGGGGCTTGCGGCCGGTGCGCATGCGCTCGCGGACGACCGCGAGGGTCATCGCGTCCATGTCCTTCATGTCGACCGCGCCCCGGCCCCACACACAGCCGTCCGCGATCTCGCCGGAGAACGGGTCGTGCGTCCAGTCCGCCGCGTTGGCCGGGACGACGTCGGTGTGCCCGTGGATGAGGAGCGCCGGGCGGGAGGGGTCCTCGCCCGCGATCCGGGCGACGGTGGAGGCCCGCCCCTTGTGCGACTCGAAGATCTGCGGCTCCAGGCCGACCTCCGCGAGCTTCTCCGCCACGTACTCGGCCGCGAGCCGCTCACCGGGGCCCGAGTGGTCGCCGTAGTTGCTGGTATCGATCCGGATCAGGTCACGACAGAGGTCGACGACCTCCCTCTCGGCGTTGCCACCGGAGACGGTCCTGCCCGTGCTGCTCTCGCTCACGCTGCTTCCTTCCACTGTCGCTGCGGTGCTCCTCTCTCATCCTCCCGCGCCCACGGCGAACACCCAAGGCCGCACACCCCCCGTCACGCACCGTTCACAGCCATCGGGGCGTGATCGAGCACCCCCGAATGTTTGCTATGGTTTTCCACGTCGGAACGGGCACTGGCCCGCGAGACAGACACCTTGTCCGGGTGGCGGAATGGCAGACGCGCTAGCTTGAGGTGCTAGTGCCCTTTATCGGGCGTGGGGGTTCAAGTCCCCCCTCGGACACCAGCAGGAGCCCCACTTCCGTGGGGCTCTTTTGCGTCACCGGGCGACCACGGAGAGGGGCGGCCATGCGAGGTCGCAGAAAGCCGCCTGCCGCCCCGCTCCCCCAGCGGAACGGGATCGACGCGGTGCGGGTGCGGCTGCCGGAGGATCCCGCCGGGGCCTGGGCATCGGTCGGGGAGCATCTGGCCGCGCGGTTCGGTGGGGCGATCGGGGCGGAGCGGGTGGCCGCGATGCTCGACGCCGGCCGGTTCGTGGGGGCCGACGGGGTCGCCGTGCGGGGCGCCGAGCCGTACACCGCCGGGCGGTATCTCTGGTTCCACCGGGACTTCGCGCCGGAGGAGCCGGTGCCCTTCCCGGTCGGGATCGTGTACCGGGACGAGCGTCTCGTGGTCGCCGACAAGCCGCATTTCCTGGCGACCGTGCCCCGGGGCCGGCACATCACCGAGACCGCGGTGGCCCGGCTGCGGCGGGAGCTGGGCCTGCCCGCGCTGCAGCCCGCGCACCGGCTGGACCGGCTGACCGCGGGGCTGGTGCTGTGCGTGGTGCGGCCCGAGGACCGGGGCGCGTACCAGACGCTGTTCCGGGACCGGCTGGTGCGCAAGGAGTACGAGGCGGTGGCCCCGTACGACCCCTCGGTGGCCCTGCCCCGGACCGTGCGCAGCCGGATCGTGAAGGAGCGCGGGGTGCTGGCCGCCCGCGAGGAGCCGGGCGAGGCGAACAGCGAGAGCCGGGTGGAGTTGGTGGGGCGCCGGGGGCCGCTCGGGCGCTATCGGCTGGTGCCCGCCACCGGGCGGACCCATCAGCTGCGGGTCCATATGAACGCGCTGGGGCTGCCGATCGTCCACGATCCGCTGTATCCCGCGGTGGCCGCGGAGGCGTCCGCCGATGACTTCTCGCGGCCCCTCCAGCTACTGGCGCGGCGGCTGGAGTTCACCGATCCGGTCAGCGGGGAGCCGCGCCGCTTCGAGAGCGGGCTGCGGCTCTCCGCCTGGCCGGACCGGTGACGCACGCCGTCGTCAGTGGCCGCGCTTGATCCACACGTCGAGCTGCGGGGCCTCCGCGTCGATGGAGGTGGGGTCGCCGTGGCCGGTGCGGACGGCCGTGTCGCCCGGCAGGGTGAGCAGCCGGTACCGGATCGAGTCGATGATCGTCGGGAAGTCCGAGAAGGACCGCCCGGTGGCGCCGGGCCCGCCGTGGAAGAGCGTGTCCCCCGTGAAGACGGTGGCCAGCCCGGGGGCGTACAGGCAGACCGCGCCGGGGGCGTGGCCCGGGGTGTGCAGAACGGTGAGGGCGGTGCCGGCGACGGTCAGTTCCTGGCCGTCGGTCAGGGTGCCGTCGGGGGTGCGGTCGGGGTGCGTCTGCTGCCAGAGCGGCAGATCGTCCGGGTGGAGCAGGATCGGGGCGCCGGTGGCGTCCGCGAGGGCGGGGGCGGCGTCGATGTGGTCGTTGTGCGCGTGGGTGCAGACGATGGCGCGCAGCGTACGGCCGCCGAGCGCGGCCTCGATGGCGGCGGCGTCGTGGGCGGCGTCGATGACGATCGCCTCGGTGTCGTCGCCGACGATCCAGACGTTGTTGTCGACCTCCCACTCACCGCCGTCGAGGGCGAAGGTGCCGGAGGTGACCAGGTGGTCGATGCGGGCGGTCATCAGAAGACCACCACCGAGCGCAGGACGTCACCGTCGTGCATGCGGGCGAAGGCCTGCTCGATGTCGCCGAGTCCGATGGTCTCGGTGACGAAGGCGGCGAGGTCGAGGCGGCCCTGCTGGTGGAGGTCGACGAGCATCGGGAAGTCGCGGGAGGGCAGGCAGTCGCCGTACCAGGAGGACTTGAGCGAGCCACCGCGGCCGAACACGTCCAGGAGCGGCAGTTCCAGCTTCATGTCCGGGGTCGGGACGCCGACCAGGACGACCGTTCCGGCGAGATCGCGGGCGTAGAAGGCCTGTTCGTAGGTCTCCGGGCGGCCGACGGCCTCGATGACGACGTCGGCGCCGTTGCCGTCGGTGAGGGCGCGGATCGCCTCGACCGGGTCGCTGGAGCGGGAGTTGACGGTGTGGGTCGCGCCCATCGTCTTCGCCGTCTCCAGCTTGCGGTCGTCGATGTCGACCGCGATGATCTTCGCCGCGCCGGCCAGCCGGGCCCCGGCGATGGCCGCGTCGCCGACGCCGCCGCAGCCGATGACGGCGACCGAGTCGCCGCGGCCGACCTGGCCGGTGTTGATGGCCGCGCCGATGCCCGCCATGACACCGCAGCCCAGGAGGCCCGCGACGGCCGGGGAGACCGCGGGGTCGACCTTGGTGCACTGGCCGGAGGCCACGAGGGTCTTCTCGGCGAACGCGCCGATGCCGAGGGCGGGCGACAGCTCCGTGCCGTCCAGCAGCGTCATCTTCTGCTTCGCGTTGTGGGTGTCGAAGCAGTACCAGGGGCGGCCGCGCAGACAGGCCCGGCACTGGCCGCACACCGCACGCCAGTTGAGGATGACGAAGTCGCCGGGGGCGACGTCGGTGACGCCCTCACCGACCGACTCCACGACGCCCGCGGCCTCGTGGCCGAGGAGGAAGGGGAACTCGTCGTTGATGCCGCCCTGCTTGTAGTGCAGGTCGGTGTGGCAGACGCCGCACGCCTGGATCTTCACGACCGCCTCGCCGGGGCCGGGGTCCGGGATCACGATCGTCTCGACCCTGACCGGCTCGTTCTTCCCCGGTGCGATGACCGCTTGCACCTGCTGTGCCATAGCCCTGCTCTCCCTGCTCCCGCGCTTCGCGAAGATCGATCGCGAACCACCGTACGCCTTGGGAGACCCGCTATGGAGCGAGCACGTCCAGTTCGTGCAGGGCTCCCACCGCGATCTCCTTGGTGATCCGCTCGGCGGCCTCGGGGTCGCCCTCGCGGACCGCGTCGGCCAGCCGTACGTGCAGGGTGACGGCGGCCGGGTCGGGGTCCTCGAACATCACCTGGTGGTGGGTGCGGCCGGCGAGGACCTCGGCGACCACGTCCCCGAGACGGGCGAACATCTCGTTGCCGGAGGCGTTGAGGACGATGCGGTGGAAGGCGATGTCGTGTTCGAGGTAGCCCTCCAGCTGCTGGCCGCGCGAGGTGGCGACCATGCCGAGGGCGCGTTCGGTGAGCTCGGCGCACTGCGCCGCGGTGGCGTGCCGGGCGGCGAGGCCGGCCGCGACCGGTTCGATCGCGGAGCGCAGCACGGTCAGGGAGCGCAGCTGGCGGGGGCGGTCGGCGCCGGCGAGGCGCCAGCGGATGACCTGGGGGTCGTAGACGTTCCAGGTCTCGGTGGGGCGGACGGTCACGCCGACCCGGCGGCGGGACTCGACCAGGTGCATCGACTCCAGGACCCTGACCACTTCGCGGACGACCGTACGGGAGACGTCGAAGCGCTGGGCGAGCTCGTCGGTGCGCAGGACGCTGCCGGGCGGGAACAGGCCGGAGGAGATCTCCAGACCCAGGGTGTCCAGCACATGGGTATGCAGCCCCTGGCTCTGTGTGGTCATGGGTCAAGCCTACGGGGCGGCCCTCGGGAACAAAAAGTACGACGTTTATGTCACAGCCTCTTGAATACGTCGTACCTAATAGGTTTCAGTAGCGCGACGGACCGATGTCGAAGAAGACAGCGAGGCACCCATGAGCACCCCCCACGTCGTCGTGGTGATGGGCGTGGCAGGAACCGGCAAGACCACGATCGGTCCCCTGCTCGCCGCCGAACTCGGCGTTCCCTACGCCGAGGGCGACGACTTCCACCCCCCGGCGAACATCGCCAAGATGTCGGCCGGCACCCCCCTGGACGACGACGACCGGTGGCCCTGGCTGGACGCCATCGGCTCGTGGTCGCACGGACGGGCGGGGCTCGGCGGGGTCGTCTCCAGTTCCGCGCTCAAGCGGGTCTACCGGGACCGGCTGCGGGACGGGGCGCCGGACGCCGTCTTCCTTCATCTGACCGGTGACCGGGCGCTGATCGAGGAGCGGATGGCGGACCGCACGGGCCATTTCATGCCCACCGCGCTGCTCGACTCCCAGTTCGCGACGTTGCAGCCGCTCCAGGCCGACGAGGCCGGAGTGAGCGTCGACGTGTCCGGCACTCCCGAGGAAATCACCCAGCGAGCCGTCGCCGCGCTGCGCCGGCTCGAAGACTAAGGACCATCACCGTGACCAGTCTCAGCGTCGAGATGCTGGCAGCGGACGCCGCCGAACCGATCACCTCGGCAGGCAACGCTCAGCTGGGCATCGCCGTCCTGGCGGGCATCGCCGTCATCGTTCTCCTCATCACCCGATTCAAGATGCACGCCTTCCTGGCGCTGACCATCGGTTCGCTGGCGCTCGGCTCCCTCGCCGGAGCCGCACCGGCCGATACGATCCTCAGCTTCACCACGGGCCTCGGCTCCACCGTCGCGAGCGTGGGCGTCCTGATCGCGCTCGGCGCCATCCTCGGCAAACTGCTCGCCGACTCGGGCGGGGCCGACCAGGTCGTCGACACCATCCTGGCGAGGGCGAGCGGCCGGGCCATGCCCTGGGCGATGGTCCTGATCGCCTCGATCATCGGGCTGCCGCTGTTCTTCGAGGTCGGGATCGTGCTGATGATCCCGGTCGTCCTGCTCGTCGCCAAGCGCGGCAACTACTCCCTGATGCGGATCGGCATCCCGGCGCTCGCCGGGCTCTCCGTGATGCACGGGCTCATCCCGCCGCACCCCGGCCCGCTGGTCGCGATCGACGCCCTGGACGCCAACCTCGGCGTGACGCTGGCCCTCGGCGTGCTGGTCGCCATCCCGACGGTGATCATCGCCGGTCCGGTGTTCTCCCGCTACGCCGCGCGCTGGGTGGACATCAAGCCGCCGGAGAACATGGTCCCGCAGCGCCCCTCCGAGGACCTGGACCGCCGTCCGAGCTTCCCCGCGACCCTGGCGACCATCCTGCTGCCGGTCGTCCTGATGCTGCTGAACGCGCTCGTCGAGATCGTGGTCGACAACCCCGAGAACGGCCTCCAGAAGGTCACCATGGTCGTCGGCTCACCGCTGATCGCCCTGCTCGCGGCCGTCATCGTCGGGATGTTCACGCTCGGCCGGGCCGCCGGGTTCACCAAGGACCGGCTGGCCGGCACGGTGGAGAAGTCCCTCGTCCCGATCGCCGGAATCCTGCTGATCGTCGGCGCCGGCGGCGGCTTCAAGCAGACGCTGATCGACGCCGGGGTGGGCCAGATGATCCTGGAGTTCTCCGAGAACTGGTCGATCCCCGCCCTGCTGCTCGGCTGGCTGATCGCCGTCGCGATCCGCCTCGCCACCGGCTCGGCCACCGTCGCCACCATCTCGGCCGCCGGTCTGGTCGCCCCGCTGGCCGCCGACATGTCGACCTCGCACGCGGCCCTGCTGGTGCTGGCCGTCGGCGCCGGATCGCTCTTCTTCAGCCATGTGAACGACGCCGGGTTCTGGCTGGTGAAGGAGTACTTCGGCATGGACGTCGGTCAGACGGTGAAGACCTGGTCGGTGATGGAGACGATCATCTCCGTGGTGGCCATGGCCTTCATCCTGCTGCTGTCGCTGTTGCTGTAGCGCGCCCGCTACGCACCGGGCTCCCGAGGGGGCCGGTCGCCCGCCCGGGAGGGAGCGGGGGACCGGCCCCCTTCCCCTTTCCCTTCCCCTTCCCGCTGCCACAGCCGGTGTTCGGTCCGGGCCCAGTGGGGGTCGACCGACCCCGTCCGCATGCCGCGCCGCGCCTCGGGATCGGCGTACGCCATCGCGATGTGACCGGCCAGCACGATGCCGACGGCGAGGGCCAGCCAGTCGTGGACGAAGGTGGCTCCCGTGCGCACCACCAGCGGCGCGAGCGAGGTGAACCACATCAGCAGCCCGGTGCCGAGCATCACCAGGAGGGCCCCGGCGATCCACGACGCGTAGAGCTTCTGGCCCGCGTTGAACTTGCCCGCGGGCCGTGCCGACGCCCGGCGGTCCCGACGGCGCACCGCCCGCAGCCAGCGCCGGTCGTGCGGCCCGAACCGGTTGAGCCGGGTCAGGTCGGCGCGCAGCTCACGGGAGGCCAGACCGAGGAGCAGGGGTACGGGGATGAGCAGGCCGGACCACTCGTGGACGGTCACCACGAGCCGGCGGCGGCCGACGAGTTCGGCCAGCTGGGGAACGTAGAGGCAGGCCGCGGTCGCCACGCAGAGGAGCACGAGCCAGGACGTCGCCCGGTGCACCCGTCGCTGCGCGGGTCCGAACCGGTGCACCCTGGGCGCCGGCTCAGACGGTGGGGGCGTCGTCACGGCCGTTGGACCGTCCCACCCAGGCGTCGACGTCATAGCCGAGCTCCTCCCAGTAGCCGGGCCGGACCGAGTCGGTGACGGTGATCCCGGAGAGCCATTTCGCCGACTTGTAGAAGTACATCGGGGCCACGTACAGCCGGACCGGCCCGCCGTGCGTGTGGGTCAGGTCCCGGTCCTGCATGCGCAGGGCGACCAGCACGTCGGGGCGGCGGGCCTGGTCGAGGGTGAGGCTCTCGCTGTAGGCGCCGTCGAAGCAGGTGAAGCGGACGGCCTTCGCCCCGGGACGCACACCGGCCGCGTCCAGGATCTCGGAGAGCCTGACGCCCTCGAAGGGGGTGTCGGGGACCCGCCAGCCGGTGACGCACTGGACGTCCCGGACCATCCGGGTCTGCGGCAGGGCCCGGAGAGCGGACAGGGTGTACGTGGAGGGGCGGGCGACGAGTCCGTCGACGGTGAGGCGGTAGTCGGCGGGCCCCTTCTTCGGCACGGAGGAGGCGACGGAGTAGTAGCGGAATCCGCCGCCGTTGGGCAGCAGCCCCGTCAGCCCGGTCGGGTCCTTGTCGGCGAGCGCGCCGAGTCCGGCCTCCAGACCCCGCTGGAGCAGCGGGGCCGCCGCGACGCCGGCGGCTCCCAGCCCCAGCATGGACAGGACGAGGCGGCGGCCCACGGGGGCGCCTTCGGTATCGGTCGGGGGGTTGTCCACCCGACCATTCGAGCACCCGCGCTCCCCCGTCACCAGGGAACGCGGGAACCCGTCATCGTTCGGTAAGACTTCGGGGCGCTGCCGGAAGCGCGGTCAGCGGCGGGCGGACTCGCTCTCGGCCGCCTTCTCCAGCTGGAACGCCTCGTTGCCGAGGCCGATCCGGGCGTGCACCTCGGGCTTGACCGAGCGCAGCACCTCCCCGTACACGAGGCCGCCGACGAGGGCGAGGATGATCACGCCCGGCAGCAGCCAGTTGAGGGCCGAGCCGGGGCCGGAGCCGACGAGCACGTCGAAGTCGCGGACGGTGAAGACGGCGATCGACAGCAGTGCGAGTCCGGCGAGGGCGGAGGCGACCAGGCGCGGCGCCTGCGCGCGGCCGGCGCCACGCTTGACGAAGAAGGCGATGACGGCGAAGGAGGCGGCGGCCATCAGCAGGATGACGCCGAGCGCCCCGACGTTGCCCATCCAGGTGAAGAGCCGCAGCACGGGGGCGGTGGGGTCGCCGACCGGGTTGTCGTCGGTGAGGGCGAAGGCCAGCACGATCACCACGGAGACGGCGGTCTGGAGCAGCGAGCCGGTGCCGGGGGCGCCGCTCGCCCGGTTGGTGCGGCCGAAGCGGGAGGGCAGCAGGCCCTCGCGGCCCATCGCGAACGCGTAGCGGGCCACCACGTTGTGGAAGCTGAGGAGCGCCGCGAACATCCCGGTGACGAAGAGGATGTGCAGGATGTCGGTGAAGGTGGAGCCGAGTCGGTCCTCGGTGAGACCGAACAGCATGCCGGGGCCCTCCTTGAGGGAGGTCTCGGCGATGGAGCCGGGCCCGGCGGCGACGGTGAGGGCCCAGGAGCTGATCGCCAGGAACAGCGCGGCGTAGCCCACCGCGAGGAACATCACCCGGGACACCACGATCTGCGGGCGGCTGGTCTCCTCGGCGTACACCGGGGCCTGCTCGAAGCCGACGAACGCGGCGATGCAGAAGCAGAGCGCGGTGCCGAGCCCGGCGCCGGTGAGGGTCTCGGGGTTGAAGGCGTGCAGCGACAGGCCCTCGGGGCCCGGCTTGCTCACGGCGGCGATGTCGAAGATCACGACGAGGGCGCACTCGATGACCAGCAGGACGCCGAGCACCTTGGCGTTGAGGTCGATCTTCAGCCAGCCGAGGACGCCGACGGCGGCCGCCGCGACCAGGGCCGGTATCCACCAGGCGACCTCGATGTCGAGGTAGGTGGCGAAGATCCCGGAGACCTCGAAGCCGAGGATCCCGTAGATGCCGACCTGCATCGCGCTGTACGCAACCAGCGCCACGAGGGAGGCGCCGGCGCCGGCGGTCGGGCCGAGCCCGCGGGCGATGTACGCGTAGAACGCGCCGGCGTTGTGGACGTGCCGGCTCATCTCCGCGTAACCGACGCTGAACAGCATCAGGACGATGCCCAGGATGATGTAGAGCAGGGGCTGGCCGACGATGCCCATCACGCCGAAGACGGTGGGCATCACTCCGGCGACCACCATCAGGGGGGCGCTGGCCGCCACCACCGACAGCAGGAGGCCGGGGGTGCCGAGCCGATTCGCCCGCAGGGCGCGCTCCTCACCCTTGTAGGTGTTGATCCCGCCGGTATCGGCCGTCCCCCTGGTGGTGCCGGGCTCGCTGGAAAATGAACTGCCCCTCGACATGGCGGGATGGGTCCCTTCTTCGTGGTGGGGTGGGGTGGTGCCCTTCGTGCTTCACGGGGTGCCGAGCGCGTAGGCGCGCGCGGCGGTGAACGCGGCGTGGGGCTCCCGGCCGGAGTACGACCAGGGCGCGGCGGTGGCGTAGGCGCCGATGCGGTGGAAGAGGGCGGCGGCCTCGGCGGGCCGGCCCTCGCAGACCTTGGCGTGCGCCAGGAAGTTCAGGTCGAGGCGGTGGCGCGGGTGGTCCTCGCGCTCCCATTCCAGCCACCAGTCGAAGGCGGCCTTCATCACCTGGCGGGCCCGGCGTCCCGACCAGTGCTCGGAGACCGCCGGGTCGTCGGGCTCGATGCCGGCGGCGACCAGGACGCGGTAGCGCTCGGCGTGGGCGACGACCGGGAGCACGGCCAGCGGGGAGTCGGCGGGGGCCAGTTCGGCGGCCCAGGCGGCGAAGTCGTACACCTCGTGGAGGGGGTCGTGGCCGCTGCCGGGGTTGCTCTCGGCCAGCAGACCGGTCATCACGTGGTGGGCGTGGTGGTGGTCCGGGTGGCGGGAGCGCACTTCCTCGAAGAGCCGGCCGGTCTCGTCGGCCCCGTCGTCGCGGCCCCGGTCCAGGAGGAGCAGCGCGAGCCACGGGGTCGGGTCCTCGGGGAGGAGGCGGGCGGCGGCCAGGCAGGCCTCCCGGGCGCGGGAGGCTTCCCCCGCCTTGGCCTTGGGCCGCAACGCGCGGGCGACCCGGGCGCAGGCGAGCAGGGTGGCGGCATCGGCGCTCTCGGGTTCGACGAGCAGCCAGTCACCGGCCCAGTCCACGGCGGACGGGGTCTCGGCGAGGGCCAGAAACCGGTGTCCGCGGCGGTCCCAGTCCCGACCGGTGTCCACCAGCAGGGTGCGGGCCTCGGACCATCTCCCCTGGGTGAACCGGCCGCGTGCGGCAATGAGTTCGTCGTCGTCGAGGGCGGGGTCGAAGACGTGGTCCGAGCGGCTGCCCCGACGGCGGGAGCGGCCCAGGGGCGGCGGAGGCGGGGGCATGCCGCAGGCTTCTTTCGATGCAGTGTGCGAGCAGATGATCGCGCACAGCAAACCGGTAGGCCGTGCTCCACGTCAAGGGGCGTCGTCCGTCAACAGCTTGGGCGTCCCAGCCAGTTGGCTGGATCTGATCGAGCCGTCGGGGGCATCGGCGCAGCGTGCGGGCGGGACGGGTGGAGCGAGGTGACGCCTGCCACACTGGTCGCATGGAGCGACATGAACCCCTGAAGCCCTTTCTCCTCGCCTTTCCCGGCCCGCTGCGGGACCGGCTGGTGGCGGCCGTCCTCTCCGGCGAGAAGGTGTCCACCACCGGATTGCTGGCCGAATACCAGCTGGAGCAGGAGGAGTTGCCGCCGGTGGGTGAACGCTCCGCGCTGATCGACTCGGACGGCCGGGAGGTCGCGGTCCTCGAGGTGACCGATGTACGGGTGCTGCCGCTGGGGGCCGTCGATCTGCGGCACGCGCTGGACGAGGGCGAGGGTTACGCCTCGGTGGCGGAGTGGCGGGCGGGGCACGAGGCGTTCTGGCACGGTGCGGAGATGCGGGAGGCGATGGGGGATCCGGCGTTCACGGTGAACGACGGGACACTGATTGTCGCGGAGCGGTTTCGGGTAGTCGGGCGGTTGGGTCCGTCCGCGGACGTCGGTCCGACCGGGGGGTGAGGGCGGGGCCTTCGGCCGGGGCGCTGGCCCGGACCCCGCTCCTCAATCGCCGGAGGGGCTCGATTTCAGGAGGTGACCGCTTCCGCTGCCGCTCGGCCCGCTGCTCGGCCCGAGAAGATGCAGCCGCCCAGGAACGTGCCCTCCAGGGAGCGGTAGCCGTGGACCCCGCCGCCGCCGAACCCCGCCGCCTCGCCCGCCGCGTACAGACCGGGGAGGGGGGTGCCATCGGCGGTCAGGACGCGGGAGGACAGGTCCGTCTCCAGTCCGCCCAGGGACTTGCGGGTGAGGATGTTGAGGCGGACGGCGATCAGCGGGCCGGCCGCCGGGTCCAGGACGCGGTGCGGCTTGGCGGTGCGGATGAGGCGGTCGCCCAGGTAGGCGCGGGCCCCGTGGATCGCGGTGACCTGGAGGTCCTTGGTGAAGGGGTTGGCGATCTCCCGGTCGCGGGCGGTGATCTCGCGGCGCAGGCTCTCCTCGTCGATGAGGTCCTCCCCCGTGACCGCGTTCATGCCGCGGACCAGGGCGCCGAGGTCCTTCTCGACGACGAAGTCCACGCCGTGGTCCATGAACGCCTTGACCGGTGCGGGCACGTCCGCGCGGGCCCGGCCGATCACGTCGCGGACCGACTTGCCGGTCAGGTCCGGGTTCTGCTCGGAGCCGGAGAGCGCGAACTCCTTGCCGATGATGCGCTGGTTGAGCACGAACCAGGTGTAACCGTGGCCGGAGCCCATGATGTGTTCGAGGGTGCCGAGCGTGTCGAAGCCCGGGAAGAGCGGGACCGGCAGCCGCTTGCCGCGCGCGTCGAACCAGAGGGACGAGGGACCGGGCAGGATCCGGATGCCGTGCCGGGCCCAGATCGGGTTCCAGTTCTCGATGCCCTCGGTGTAGTGCCACATCCGGTCGCGGTTGATGTGGTGCGCGCCCGCCTTCTCGGCGATGCCGAGCATCAGCCCGTCGACGTGCGCGGGCACCCCGGACAGCATCTTCTCGGGCGGGGTGCCCAGGCGTTCGGGCCACTGGGCGCGGACCAGGTCGTGGTTGCCGCCGATGCCGCCGGAGGTGACGATCACCGCCTGGGCCTTCAGCTCGAAGGGGGCGGTGACCTCCCGGCTGCTCGCGGTGCCGCGATCGGCCGCGCTGGGCTCCAGGACCTCGCCGGTGACGGTGTCGAGGTCTCCCGCGGTGCGGGCGAGGCCGGTGACGCGGTGGCGGAACCTCAGCTGGACGAGCCCCTTGGCGACGCCCTCGCGGACCCGCCGTTCGAAGGGGGCGACGACGCCGGGGCCGGTGCCCCAGGTGATGTGGAAGCGGGGTACGGAGTTGCCGTGGCCCGTGGCGTCGTAGCCGCCGCGTTCCGCCCAGCCGACGACCGGGAAGACGCGCAGCCCCTGCTGGTGCAGCCAGGAGCGCTTCTCACCGGCGGCGAAGTCGACGTACGCCTCGGCCCACCTGCGCGGCCAGCGGTCCTCCTCCTCGCGGTCGAAGCCGGCCGTGCCGTACCAGTCCTGGAGGGCCAGCTCCCGGCTGTCCTTGATCCGCAGCCGGCGCTGTTCGGGCGAGTCCACGAAGAAGAGGCCGCCGAAGGACCAGTGCGCCTGGCCGCCGATGGACTGCTCGGGCTCCTGGTCGAGGAGGATCACCGAACGGCCGGCGTCGACCAGTTCGGCGGTGGCCACGAGCCCGGCGAGACCTGCCCCGATCACGATCACATCAGCGTCGTACGCCATGGGTTCCATCCTGTTCCGGGGAGGCTCGGGGCGGGCGGGGCCGTTCGGGGCGATGTGGAGCAACGCTCAAGTTACCCGTGCGTCAGATCTTGGATACCCGCCGGGGCCACGTCAACCTTCCGGGTGTTGTTGGATGAAACGCATGACACCCTCTGACGAGATTCTGGACATCGTCGACGAGAACGACGAGGTCATCGGCCAGGCCCCGCGTGGGGAGGCGACCGCACGGAGGCTGCGGCACCGCTGCGTGTTCATCGAGGTGCGCGACGCGCAGGGGCGTCTGTTCGTCCACCGCCGTACGGCCACGAAGCTGGTCTTCCCCTCGCACTACGACATGTTCGTCGGCGGGGTCGTGGGCGCGGGCGAGAGCTACGACGAGGCGGCGCTGCGCGAGGCGGAGGAGGAGCTGGGGGTCTCGGGGCTACCGAAGCCCGAGCCGCTGTTCCGGTTCCTCTTCGCCGACGCAGCGCACACCTGGTGGTCCGCCGTCTACCAGGTGCGGTGCGAGCTGCCGGTGGTCCCGCAGGTCGAGGAGGTCGCCTGGCACTCCTTCCTGGACGACGCGGAGATCGAGGAGCGGCTCGGGGAGTGGCCCTGGGTGCCCGACGGGGTGGACGCGTACCGGCGGCTGCGGGAGTTCCGGGCAGCCTGACCGGGACAGCCCTTAGGGTGCGCGGTGTGAACAAGATCGCGCAGAGCGTACGGCTGTGGTTCGCGCCGCAGCGGATCCGGGACGAGGGGGACACTCCCGACTACCGGTTCTCGCTGGCCAACGAGCGGACCTTCCTCGCCTGGATCCGGACCGCTCTGGCCCTGATCGGCGGTGGCTTCGCCGTCGATCAGTTCCTGCCGGAGCTGGTGTGGGGCGTCCGGGCCGGGCTCGCGCTCGGGTTGCTGGCCGCCGGGGTGCTCTGCGCGCTGCGGGCGGTCAACCACTGGGTGCGGTGCGAGCGGGCGATGCGGCGGGGCGAGGACCTGCCGGTGTCCCGGTTCCCGACCCTGCTGAGTCTGGTGGTCGCCGTCGTGGCCGTGGCGATGGTGGTGGTGGTCCTCTTCGGCTGGGAGGGCGTGTGACGGCGGCCGAGGACCGGGATCCCGGGCTGCAGCCCGAGCGGACCCGGCTGGCCTGGCGGCGCACGACGCTGTCCGCCACGGTGGTCGCGCTGCTGGCGGGACGGCAGGCGCTGCACAGCGGGGCGACCCCGGCCGCCCTGGTCGCGCTGGCGCTGTGCGCCCTGGCCTGGCTGGGTTTCCTGATGGTGGCCCACCGCCGGATGCTGCGGATGGAGGTGGCGCGGCCGGCGCCGCTCGCGCCGCGCGACGCGCTGACGGCAGCGCTGTGCACGGTGGCGCTGGCGGTGTTCGCGGCGGCGATGCTGTTCTGACCCCGGACGGCCCGGCCCGCCCCGCCCGCCTCGCCCGCCCGGCCCGTCCGGGCTGTTCAGGTCTCCGGACGGCTCAGGTGTCGAGGGCTGCCGAGGTGTCCCAGTCCACCGTCACCACGATCTTGCCGCGGGTCCGCCCCTCCTGGTTGAGCCGGTAGGCGTCGGCGGCCTGCTCCAGCGGGAACACGCGGTCCACGTGGACGCTGACGATGCCCTGCTCGGCCAGTTCCGCGACCTGGGCCAGGTCGTTCGCGTCGGGGCGCACGAAGGCGTAGCGGCCACCGTAGGAGAAGACCTCGGCGTCCGCGACGGAGGCGAGCCGGCCGCCCGGCGCGAGCGTGTCGGCGGAGGCGCGCAGGGCGTCGCCGCCGACGGTGTCGAAGGAGGCGTCGAAGCCGTCCGGGACCAGTTCGCGCAGCCGGTCGACGAGCCCCTCGCCGTACTCCACGGGCTCCGCGCCGAGGCTGCGGAGGTGGTCGTGGTTGCGGAGGCTCGCGGTGCCGACGACCCGGCAGCCGGCGTGCCGGGCGATCTGGACGGCGAGCGATCCGACGCCGCCGGCCGCCGCGTGGACCAGGACCGTGTCGCCCTCGCGGACCTTCAGGGTGCGGTGCAGCACCTGGTACGCGGTCAGTCCGGCCAGCGGCAGGCCCGCCGCCTCCTCGAAGCTCAGGCGCAGCGGCTTGCGGGCGAGGGTGCGCACGGGGGCGGCGACGTACTCGGCGAACGTGCCCCGGGAGAGGAAGTCCTCGCGCACGTAGCCGATGACCTCGTCGCCGACCGCGAACTCGTCGACGGCGACGCCGGGTTGCACGACGACTCCGGAGACGTCCCAGCCGGGGATCACCGGGAAGACGGCCTCGAGGCCCCCCTGGAGATAGCCCTCGCGGGCCTTCCAGTCGACCGGGTTCACGGCGGCGGCCCGCACCTTCACCAGGACCGAGTCGGGGCCGACCTTGGGGTCGGGCCGCTCGCCGTACTCCATGACGTCGGCGGAGCCGTACGCGCTGTAGCTGATCGCCTTCATTCCTCGACCTTCCGTGCAGGTCAGGGTCCTCGCAACTCAGGGGGTACGGCCGTGGGCCCCGCTGTCACCAGCGCGGGACCGCCGGGGTCCTCCACTGCGGGTCGGCGGCGCGCATCGCCGCCGCGTCGTCGCGCTCGCGGCAGGTCCCGTCGTCCGCCAGCCAGCGCCGGTGCAGGGCGGCGAGCCGGTCGCGGTCCAGCTCGACGCCGAGGCCGGGGGCGTCGGAGACGGTCAGCCGCCCCTCGGTGAAGGTGTGGCGCTCGGTGATGACGTCCTCGGTCTGCCACGGGTAGTGGCTGTCGCAGGCGTACGCGAGGTCCGGCACCGTGGCGGCGACCTGGGTCATCGCGGCGAGGCTGATGCCGAGGTGGGTGTTGGAGTGCATGGAGAGCCCGACGCCGAACGTGCGGCAGATGCCCGCCAGTTCCCGGGTGCGGTGCAGTCCGCCCCAGTAGTGGTGGTCGCTCAGGACGATCTGGACAGCGTCGCGGGCGAAGGCCTCGGGGACCTCGGCGAGGGTGGTGACGCACATGTTGGTGGCGAGCGGGACGTCCGTGCCCGCCGAGACGGCGGCCATGCCCTCCGTGCCGCTGGTGGGGTCCTCCAGGTATTCGAGGACGCCCTTCAGCTGGTCGGCGACGTACAGCGAGGTCGGGACGGACCACGCGCCGTTGGGGTCCAGACGCAGCGGGCGGCCCGGGAAGGCCTCGGCCAGGGCGCGGATCGCGGCGATCTCCCGGTCGGGCTCGAAGACGCCGCCCTTGAGCTTGAAGGAGGTGAAGCCGTAGGTGTCGGCGAAGCGCCGGGCCTGGGCGACGACGCCGGCCGGGTCGAGCGCCGCGCCCCAGTCGTCGGCCTCCCCCGCGCCGGGGTGGGCGGCCCAGCGGTAGAAGAGGTACGCGCTGTACTCGACGGCATCGCGGACCTTGCCGCCGAGCAGGGCGTGGACCGGCAGGCCCTGCGCCTTGCCGAGGGCGTCCAGACAGGCGACCTCGCAGGCGGAGGCGACCGAGAGGCGGATCTTCTCGGCGTTCCTGACTCCGCGCAGTCCTCCGGCGTCGACCCGGTCGTCGGCCGCGCGCGCTACGCCGCACACCTGCTCGGCCAGGGCGAACAGCCCGTTCAGATCGGTGACCGCCCGGCCGGGGAGCGCCTCGGCGAGGGAGCGCGCGGGCTCCAGGTAGGCGGCGTCGCCGTAGGTCTCTCCCACGCCGGTCGCTCCGCCCCGGGTGACGACCTCCACGATCAGGCGCGGGGTGTACGGCTGGTGGACGCCCTGCGTGTTCAGCAGGGGCGGATCGGCCACGAGGATCGGGGTGAGCCGGACGTCTTCGATCACCAGAGCTGTATTCATACGTGAACCCTATTCAGGGATGCGTTTTCCCACCAGGGTCGGGGCGGACTTCCCGCCGCCGGATCACGGAAGGCACTGGACGACATACCGACTGGTCGGCATCATGGTTCCCGATCGTTCCGTCACTCCGGAGGTACGCACCATGAGCCCAGTCCCCCCACCAGGACTCGACCCGGAGCTGCTGCGCGGCCATCTCGACCGCGAGCGGCCGGGGCTGGTGAGCGGACCCCTGGAAGCGCGGCTGATCGAGGGCGGCCGCTCGAACCTCACGTATGTCGTCAGCGACGGGACGGGCCGGTGGGTGGTGCGCAGACCTCCGCTCGGCCATGTGCTGGCCACCGCGCACGACATGTCGCGCGAGCACCGGGTGATCAGCGGGCTGCACCCCACCGCCGTACCGGTGCCGGAGCCGCTGCTGCTCTGCCAGGACGACACGGTGATCGGCGCTCCGTTCTACGTGATGGAGTACGTCGAGGGCACCCCGTACCGCACCGCCGAGCAGCTCGCCCCGCTGGGACCCGAGCGCACCCGGGCGGCGGTCCTCGGGCTCGTCGACACCCTGGTCGACCTGCACGCCGTGGACCCGCGGGCGGTGGGGCTCGGGGACTTCGGGCGGCCGGACGGCTTCCTGGACCGGCAGTTGCGGCGCTGGGGCAAGCAGCTGGACGCCTCCCGCAACCGGGAGCTGTCGGGCGTCGACGAGCTGCACGCCGCGCTCGGCCGTGAGCTGCCCTCCTCCCCCGCCCCGACCGTGGTGCACGGCGACTACCGCCTGGACAACGTGCTGCTCGGCTCCGACGACCGGATCAAGGCCGTCCTCGACTGGGAGATGTCCACGCTCGGCGATCCGCTGACCGACCTCGGGCTGCTCGTGATGTACAGCTCCGACCTCGGGCTACCGGAGTCGCCCGTCTCCACCACCAGCGGAGCGGCCGGGCATCCGTCCCCCGCCGAGCTGATCGAGCGCTACGCGGCCCGTTCGGGCCGGGACGCCTCCGCCATCTCCTGGTACACCGCGTTCGCGTGGTTCAAGCTCGCCGTGATCCTGGAGGGCATCCACTACCGCTACACCCTGGGCCGGACCGTCGGCCCGGGGTTCGACCGGATCGGCGATCTGGTCCCCGTCTTCATCGAGCACGGCCTCACCACCCTCCAGGAAGGCTGAACCCATGGACTTCGCATTCGACGCCCGTACCGAGGACCTGCGGAGCAGGCTGCTCGCGTTCATGGACGAGCACGTGTATCCGGCCGAGCAGGTCGCCGAGGAACAGCGGGCGCTGCTCTCCTCGCCGTGGGACACCCCGGCAATCGTGGGCGAACTGAAGGCCGAGGCCCGGCGGCAGGGTCTGTGGAACCTCTTCCTGCCCGACGCGGAGTACGGGGCCGGGCTGACGAACCTCCAGTACGCGCCGCTCGCGGAGATCACCGGACGCTCCCCGCATCTCGCGCCGACCGCGCTGAACTGCGCGGCCCCGGACACCGGGAACATGGAGGTGCTCTTCCAGTTCGCCACCGATGAGCAGAAGAAGCAGTGGCTGGAGCCGCTGCTCGACGGGGAGATCCGCTCCGCGTTCGCGATGACGGAACCGGACGTGGCGTCCTCGGACGCGACGAACATCGAGACCCGGATCGTCCGGGACGGCGGGGACTACGTCGTCAACGGCCGCAAGTGGTACATCTCCGGGGCGATGAACCCGGACTGCGCGGTCTTCATCGTGATGGGCAAGACCGACCCGGACGGCGAGGACATCCGCCGCCAGCAGTCGATGATCCTGGTGCCCCGCGACACCCCGGGCCTCGAAGTGCGGCGCGCCATGCGGGTGTACGGGTACGAGGACCACTCGCACGGCGGTCACGCCGAGGTGGTCTTCCACGACGTGCGGGTGCCGGCGGCGAACCTGATCGGCGAGGAGGGCGGCGGTTTCGCCATCGCGCAGGCGCGGCTGGGTCCGGGGCGGATCCACCACTGCATGCGGCTGATCGGGATGGCGGAGCGGGCCATCGAGCTGATGTGCCGGCGGGCGGTGGCCCGTACGCCGTTCGGCAAGCCGCTGGCCCAGCAGGGCGTCGTGCAGAACTGGATCGCGGACGCCCGGGTCACGGTGGAGCAGCTGCGGCTGCTGGTGCTGAAGACGGCCTGGCTGATGGACACAGTGGGCAACAAGGGCGCGCACACCGAGATCCAGGCCATCAAGATCGCCACTCCGCGTGCGGTGGTGGACATCCTGGACTCCGCGGTGCAGCTGTACGGCGCGGGCGGGGTGAGCCAGGACTTCCCGCTGGCGGAGCTGTGGGCCTCGGCGCGGACGCTGCGGCTGGCGGACGGGCCGGACGAGGTGCACCAGCGGTCGCTGGCCAGGCGGGAGATCAAGCGGTACGTGTGAGGGACAGCGGTGCGGCCCCCTCCCGAGGTGCTCTTCGGGAGGGGGCCGCTGCCGGTCGGTCGACGGTCAGAAGGTGAGCTTCCAGCTGTCGATGTAGCCGGTGTCCTGACGGGCCACGTCCTGGACCCGGAGCTTCCAGGAGCCGTTGGCCACCTCGCCGGCGGCGTTGACCGTGTACGTCGCGACGACGTTGTCGGCCGAGTCGCCGCTGCTGGAGTTCTTCAGCCGGTAGGCGCTGCCGTCCGGCGCGAGCAGGTCGACGACCAGGTCACCGCGGTAGGTGTGCTTGATGTCGACGCCCACCTGAAGGGTGGCCGGGGCGTTGCCCGTTCGCCCGGTGACCGCGATCGGCGAGGTCACCGCCGCTCCCGCGTCCGGGATGGCGACATCGGCGGCGTTGCTGAACACGCCCTCGCCGGTGGGCGGTTCGCCGGTGCCGGAGGACAGCGTCCAGACGGCGTGGGCGGCGGCGTCGCTGTTGCGGTCCAGCGCGGTGTCGTTGATGTTGCTCGTGTTGTCGCAGGACGAGTGGTAGCAGCGGTCGAAGGCCTGCCCCGCGGTGCCGCCCCACTTCTGCGCCTGGGCGGCGGACTTGGTGTAGCCGGCACCGGTGAAGAGGCCGCCGACGGGGACGCCGACGTTCTTGAACGGGGCGTGGTCGGAGCGGCCGTCACCCTCGGTCTCGATCTCCGTCGGGATCGACAGGCCGGCGAAGTAGTCCTTGAAGGTCTTCTCGATGACCGGGTCGTCGTCGTAGACGAAGTAGCCGGCGTTGGGCGAGCCGATCATGTCGAAGTTCAGATAGCCGGAGAGCTTGGAGCGTTCGGCGGACGGCAGGTTGTTGACGTAGTGCTTCGAGCCGACCAGGCCCAGCTCCTCCGCGCCCCACCAGGCGAACCGCAGGTGCTTGTCGGGCTGGTACTGCGTGCCGGCGACGGCGAGTGCGGTCTCCAGCACGGCGGCCGAGCCGGAGCCGTTGTCGTTGATCCCGGCACCGGAGGAGACGGAGTCGAGGTGGGCCCCGGCCATCAGGACCTGGTTCGGGTCGCCGCCGGGCCAGTCGGCTATCAGGTTGTATCCGGTGGCTCCGCCGGAGGTGAACTGCTGGAGCGTGGTGGTGTATCCGGCCGCGTCGAGCTTGGCCTTCACATAGTCGACGGACGCCTTGTAGCCGGGGCGGCCGTGGGCGCGGTTGCCGCCGTTGTTCGCGGCGATCGTCGAGAACTGGGTGAGGTGGCCCTTGACGGCCGCCAGCGGGATGTCGGGGGCGGCCACGGCGGCTGCCGGCGCTGCCGGGCCGACGGCCTGGGCGGCCGGCGCCCCGGCTCCGAGGACGGCGGCGAGGGCGACGGCCGCGACGGCCGCGGGAGATCTGCGCAGGGTGAAGCGGTTCGGTCTCATTCACGAGCTCCGGATTCCGTTGGGGACTGACGGAACGTGCGGGGGGTCCCCGGCCGTGTGGTGATCCGGCCGGGTCCTGGAGCATGGGCCCGGGGACGAGAGGCCCCGGGGGCCCAGAGGTGCGCAATGCGTGACCGATGCTCAAGGAAGTGACAGTGCTCCGTCAAGAGCGGAAACCGGACAGAACCGTTCTATTAACGAACAGAGTCGTGCCCGCGAACCCTGGCGCCTCATCGGGAGGCAGGACATACGTCATATATCCAGACTCACCCCGACCGGTGGAGCGGGCCACCGGGTGGCCCCGGCTCGGCTCCGTACCGCCGCGGCCCCCTACGGGCGCAGGGCGCGCAGCAGCAGGTCGGCGAGGTGGTCGGCGACCTCCTGGCGGCTGAGCGGGCCATCCGGGCGGTACCAGGTGGAGAGGTGGTGGACCGAGCCGAAGTGGTAGTCGACGACCAGGTCGGCGGGGGTGGCCGAGGAGAACACGCCGCCGCGCTGGCCCTCCTCGATCAGGGCCCGGAAGCGCTCGTGGTAGCGGCGGCGCTCGACGCGCACCTGCTTGTTCTTCTCGGGGCTCAGGTGGTGCATGGAGCGGAAGAAGATCGCCGCGTCGTCCAGGTTGTCGATGGTCGTGACGACCACGTCGGCCGCCGCGTCGCGCAGCCGCTGCTCGATGGACGCCTCGGCGTTCGCGAAGGCGTCCAGGCGCTCCTGCTGGAGCCGCAGCACCCGGGCGTAGACCTCCTGGAGCAGGTCCTCCTTGGAGCCGAAGTAGTGGTAGAGCGCCCCCTTGGTGACGCCCGCCGCCTCGACGATCTCCTGGACCGAGGTGCGGTCGTACCCCCGCTCGGCGAAGAGCCGGGTGGCGGCGGCCAGCAGCCGTTGGGGGACGGGAGCGCCGTTCTGATCCGTCGCCTTGGCCATGAGCCGCCACCTTCCTTTCGTTCCGTGCATACGCTGTTCGACGCGGTTCTAACGGGGGGAACGCAGTTCCCGCCTGAGGATCTTCCCACTCGCCGTCTTCGGCAGCTCGGTCAGGATCTCCACCTCGCGCGGATACTTGTACGCGGCGAGCCGTTCCTTGCAGTACGCGCCCAGCTCGCCGGGGTCCACGGCGGCGCCCGGACGCAGGCTGACGTAGGCCCGGACCGTCTCCCCCCGGTACGCGTCGGGCACGCCCACGACGGCCGCCTCGCGCACCGCCGGGTGGGTGTAGAGGACATCCTCCACCTCGCGGGGCCACACCTTGAACCCGGAGGCGTTGATCATGTCCTTCTTGCGGTCCACGACGTACAGCCAGCCCGCCGCGTCCATGAACCCGATGTCGCCGGTGCGCAGCTCCCCGTCGGGGAAGGCGGCGGCGGTGGCCTCGGGGAGGTTCCAGTAGCCGGAGACGACCTGGGGGCCGCGCACCGCGATCTCGCCCTGCTCCCCGAAGGGCACCTCCCGGCCGTCCTCGTCGAGGATCCGCACGACGGTGTCGGGTCCGGGGACGCCGACGGAGAGCGTGCCGGAGACCGGGTCGACGGGGGCCTCGCGTTCCGGCGGGACGGCGGCGCAGGGGGCGGTGCACTCGGTGAGTCCGTAGCCGTTGCGGATGTACGGGCCGAAGCCGGCGCGGAACTTCTCGACGAGCGCGGGCGGCAGGGGCGCGCCGCCGGAGGAGATCACCCGGAACGAGGCGAAGTGGTCCGGGGTGACGTCCGGGTGCGCGGCCAGGGCCATGAAGGCGGTGGACGGCCCGACGGTGTAGGCGGGGCGGTGTGCGGCGAAGGCCGCCAGGACGACGCCCGCCTCGAAGCGGTAGGCGAGGACGAGGGTGCCCGCGTTGGCGACGCAGGCGGCGAGCTGGCAGACCATGCCGGTGATGTGGAAGAGCGGGGCGAGCGCGAAGTAGGCGGAGCCCTCGGCGATCGGGTGGCCGGTGCGCTGGCGTTCGGCGTTGACCATGATGTTGCCGTGGGCGTTCATCGCGCCCTTGGGGGTGCCGCTGGTCCCGGAGGTGTAGCTGATCAGCGCCACGTCGGCGGCGGTGAGCTCCCGTCCCTCCGGGGCCGGGTCCCCGGCGCGGGCCAAGGTCAGCAGGTCCTCCGCGAGGTCGTCGGGGCCGGGCGCCGGGAGGCGTTCGAAGCCGAGGACACGGGGGTCGTTCACGCTCTGGAAGTCCAGCTCGCAGGCGGTGAGCGCGATGGTGAGGCCGGGGGCCGCCGCCGCGGTGTCCCGGAGATACGCCTCCCACGCCCGGTCCGAGCAGATCAGCGCGGTGACCCCGGCGTCCTGGAGGACATGGCCGACCTCGCCGGACTTGTACATCGGGTTGAGCGGGACGACGGTGGCCCCCGCCTTCCACGCGCCGAGCAGCGCGAGGACGAAGTGCGGGCTGTTCTGCAGCATGATCGCGACCCGGTCGCCGCGCCGCAGTCCTCGGCCGGCGAGGCGCCCGGCCACCGCGTCGGAGAGCGCGTCGGTCTCGCGGTAGCTCAGGCGGCCGTCGAAGTAGGCCAGGGCCGGGTGCTCGGGCGCGCGCCGGACGGCCTCCCGGAAGGCGTGCAGCAGGGTCGCGGGCGGGGTGACGGGAGCGCGCTGGGCGTCACTGAGGAGGGCGAGCCACGGCTGGGCGGCGTAAATCGAGCCGCCGGAAGCGGAGGCGCCGGAAACCGGGTCGCCGGAGGTCGGGTCGCCGGGGGCCGGGGCGCCGGAGGTCGGGTCGCTCATGCGCCGCTCGCCTCCCACTTCTGCTGGAGGCGGTTCATGTTGCCCATCCACCGGTCGGGATCGGCGGCGCGGGCCTGGTAGTAGCCGGCCACCTCGGGGTGCGGCAGGACCAGGAAGCGGTCGGCGTCCATCGCCTCGAACAGCGCGTCGGCGACGGCGTCCGGCTCGATGGCGCCGGGCGCGAGCACCAGTTCGCCGGCCGATCCGGCGGCGGTGAGCATGTCCGTGCGCACGCCCTGCGGGCAGATCGCGTGGACCTTGATCCCGCGGTGGCGGTAGGTGAGCGAGAGCCACTCGGCGAAGGCGACCGCCCCGTGCTTGGTGACGCTGTAGGGGGCCGCGCCGATCATCGTCAGCAGCCCGGCGGCGGAGGCGGTGGTGACGAAACGGCCGCTGCCGCGTTCCAGCCAGTCCGGCAGGAGGGCCTTGGCCGCGCGGACGTGGGCCATCACGTTGACGTCCCAGGCGGCGGCCCAGACCTCCTCGTCGGCGAACGCGTCACCGGGCGAGGCCAGGCCCGCGTTGGCGCAGTAGACGTCCACCGTGCCCCCCAGCGCCTCCCGGGCCGCGTCCACGACGCCCGAGGCGTCCCCGGCGACGGCGAAGCCGCCGATCTCCTTGGCGAGCGGCTCGATCCGCGCGAGGTCGAGGTCGTTGACCACGACCCGCGCACCCCCGGCGGCGAACCTGCGGGCCAGAGCGGCTCCGATGCCGCCTCCGGCCCCTGTGACCACCACGCCGGCGCCCTGCACCGTACCCATCGTCATCCCGCCTTTCCCATCCGGCTGCATCGGCAGACTAACCGGTCGGTATGTGATCGGGGAAGGGCCCGGAACAGGCCCGCCGGAGCCCGGGAGCCAGGACCGGGACCGGCCGGCGGAATCGGCGCGGCCCAGGTCGTTCCGTAGCGCCCCGGCCCGCGCTAGCGTGCGTGGCCATGACAGTCGGCGCGATCATGGAGGTAGCGGAATGAGCCTGTCCCGACGTGGTTTGCTGGCCGCGGGAGGCGCCGTGGGGGCGCTCGCGGCGACGGCGGCGGGCACCGGCCCGGCCGCCGCGTCGGCCGCACCCGGACGCGGCTCGGGGCCTGGGCGCGGCCGGGTGCGTACCGGCTTCGACCGGCTGGCGGCCGACGGCTACCGGCTGCTGCGGGGCCAGAAGGTCGGGATCGTCACCAACCCGACCGGCATCACCGCGGACGTCCGGCACATCGTCGACGTGATGCACCCGGACGCGCGGGTGAACCTGACCGCCGTCTTCGGGCCCGAGCACGGTTTCCGGGGCACCGCGCAGGCGGGCGGTTCCGAGGGCCGCTACGACGACCCGGCGACCGGGCTGCCGGTCTACGACACGTACCTCAAGAGCGGGCAGCCGCTGGCGGACGTCTTCACCGCCTCGGGCGTGGACACCGTCGTCTTCGACATCCAGGACGCGGGGGCCCGCTTCTACACGTACATCTGGACGCTGTACGACTGCATGGAGGCGGCCGCGCTCGCGGGCAAGCGTCTCGTCGTCCTGGACCGGCCGAACCCGGTGACCGGGCGGGCGGCGCTGGGCCCGGTGCTGGACCCGGCGTTCGCCACGTTCGTCGGCCGCCGGGAGATCGCCCAGGCGCACGGGATGACGGTGGCGGAGCTGGCGCTGTTCTTCAACGCGGAGTTCCTGCACGAGAATCCGGTGCGGCTGGACGTGGTGACGATGTCGGGGTGGCGGCGCTCGGACTTCTTCGACGAGACCGGGCTGCCGTGGGTGCCGCCGAGCCCGAACATGCCGACGCCCGAGACGGCTCTCGTCTACTCCGGCACCTGCCTCTTCGAGGGCACGAACCTCTCCGAGGGCCGGGGCACCACACGCCCCTTCGAGCTGCTGGGCGCGGAGGGCATCGACCACCGCTGGGCGGCCGCGGCGAACGCGCTGGAGCTGCCGGGGGTGGCCTTCCGCGAGGCGTACTTCGCGCCGGTGTTCTCCAAGTTCGAGGGGAAGACGGTGGGCGGGGTGCAGGTGCACGTCCAGGACCGGGAGGTCTTCGACCCGGTCCGCACCGGGATCGCCCTGCTGGTGACGGCGAAGCAGACGTGGAGCGGCTTCGCCTGGCGGCCGGACCACTGGATCGACAAGCTCACCGGGAACACCCGGGTCCGCACGCTGATCGACGCGGGCGCGGACACCGACACGGTGGTACGGGCCTGGCAGGAGGACCTGTCGGCGTTCCGGGCGAAGCGGCGGAGGTATCTGCGGTACGGCGGATAGCGCGGGCGGCCCGGACCCGGCCGGCGGTTCAGCCGGTCAGGTCCAGGTCGCCGAGGTACTCGCCGTCGTCGGTGAGGCCCCGCCTGCGGTAGCCGAGCCGGAGGTAGAACTCCTCCGGCCCGCCCTCGCCGGGGTGCCAGGTCACGGTCGAGACGGTCCCGCCCCGCCGGCGGATCTCCTCGTTCACCGCTCCGACGGCGAACCGCCCGTAGCCCCGGCCCTGCTCGCCGGCGGCCACGGCGAGCCGCCAGAGGCCGGAGCGGGGCGGGGCGTCCGGCACGGCGGCGTCGAAGTCGAACGGCACGTCGAAGAAGGCCATCACGAAGCCGACGATGCGCTCGCCGTCACAGATCAGCCGGGGCCAGGCGATGTCGGGATGTACGTAGGCCTCGGCCAGGGACCGGGCGACCGGGGCGACGAACTCGCGCTGCTCGGGTGCGACTTCCAGCCGACAGGCGGCGAGTACGTTGTCGCGGGTGACCTTCTCCAGGCACGGGCGAACTGCAGTCATGGGGGAACCCAACCGCACGAACCGTGATGCCGCCAACGGGTTTCGGGCAGGGGCGCGAGGACCGCACGCCCTCGCACCACCCGCCCGCGCGCCGTTCCGCTCCCTCCCGCGATACCCCGCCCCACATGGGGAATCTCAGCCAATGGACGGATTTCATCTTTCGATGGAGCCGAAACGGGCAGGCGTACGTCCATTCCTTGACGTCCAAGGACGAGCGACGGAGGTGGCGGTGTCATGGCCGGTTTCCGGAGTCTTGCGAGACAGGTCCGCGATCCGCTGGGTGACCTGGCCCTGCGGCGGTATTCCCTGCGCAAGTGTTTGGAGAGGTTCGCCCCGTACGGGCACCGGGCGACCTGGGACCATCTGTGTGCCCGGCACGGGATCGGTCCCGAGGACCGGGCGCCCGATCCGGCGCGTCTGATGCGCGCGCTGGACGAGTTGGAGGAGGCGCGGGCCGTCTGGCTCGCGTACGAGGCGGGGTTCGCCGAGCGGCGGCGGCGCGAGAAGCACGCGGGGGTGCGGCGGCCCGGCGCGTTCGACGACTGGCACCGCCGCACCTGGGGCGGTCACGGGGTGGCCCGCTGCTGCGACCCCGGGATCCACCCCACCGAGCCGCTCGCCGAGGTCCTGCGCCGCCTGATCGCGGCGCTCGGCTCCGGCCCCGGCTCCGCCTGCCCGGTCTGCGCGGGCACCGGCATCGAGTGGCGGCAGGAGCGGGGCGAGCAGCCGTGGGCGGGCCCGGTGTGCACGGGCTGCGGCATCGCGGTGCCGCAGCCCGCGCTGACCGACCGCACGCTGGCCAGGGCCCGGCTGCCGTGGCACCGGAGGCAGGCCGCCGCCGCGGCGTGAGACGGTGTTCAGGAGGGCTGCTTGCGCTCGGGCATCAGGCGGGAGCCGGTGATCCGCTCGCCGGAGATGTCGTCGGGGTTGGACAGCACACAGGTCTCCAGCGACAGACAGCCACAGGCGATGCAGTCGGTCAGATGGTCGCGCAGGCGGTGCAACTGCGCGATCCGTTCGTCGAGTTCCTTGCGCCAGACCTCGGAGAGGCGGGCCCAGTCCTCACGGTTGGGCGTGCGCCCCTCGGGCAGTTCGGCGAGCGCGTCGCGGATCGTGGCCAGCGGAATGCCGACCCGCTGGGCCGCCCGGACGAAGGCGACCCGGCGCAGTGCGTCCCGTGAGTAGCGGCGCTGGTTGCCGCTGGTGCGGCGGCTGCTGATCAGGCCCTTGGACTCGTAGAAGTGCAGGGCCGAGACGGCGGCGCCGCTGCGCGCCGACAGCTGGCCGACCGAGAGTTCGTGGAGTGTCTGCGGGATCTGGGGCACCCCCCAAACCTACTGCCATGTCGTTGACAGGAACGCGGCGCACGACGATGCTGAGCAAGCGCTTAGACATCGCGCCGGACAGCGCGTCGAGCCGGAAGGCAGGGACCGGGAACATGGCAGAGCCGAGGATCTTCACGTCCGCGCAGGAGCTGCGGGACGGGGTGGGCGAGCAGCTGGGACACAGCGACTGGCTGGAGATCGAGCAGCAGAGGATCGACGGGTTCGCCGAGGCGACCGGCGACCACCAGTGGATCCACGTGGACCCGGAACGGGCGAAGGACGGGCCGTTCGGCACGACCATCGCGCACG
Source organism: Streptomyces sp. NPDC020884 (assembly GCF_044333935.1). Taxonomy (NCBI): domain Bacteria; kingdom Bacillati; phylum Actinomycetota; class Actinomycetes; order Kitasatosporales; family Streptomycetaceae; genus Streptomyces; species Streptomyces sp. NPDC020884. The sequence continues at coordinate 340,474 of NZ_JBIRRY010000008.1, forward strand.
GCTATCTGACGCTCTCGCTGCTGCCCGCGCTGGTACCGCAGGTGATGCGGGTCGAGGGCATGAAGATGGGCATCAACTACGGGACCAACAAGGTCCGCTTCCCCTCGACCGTCCCGGTCGGCTCGCGGCTGCGGGCCACGGCGGTGCTCCGGGACGTGACCGAGGTGGGCGGCGGCGTGCAGGTCACGGCGGTCGTCACGGTCGAGCGCGAGGGCAGCGAGAAGCCGGCCTGTGTCGCCGAGTCGGTGTCCCGCTACTACTTCTGATCCTGCCGGGCCCCCACCATCCGCAGCACGAGGTCGGCGTACAGCTCGCCGACCTCGTCGGGCGTACGGCTGCCCTGGGCGTTGAACCAGCGGGCCACGTCGATGCAGAGGGACAGCACCGCGAGCGTCGTGCCGGGGACGTCGGGGACGTCGAACTCACCGTCCCGCACCCCCTCGCTGATGATCCGGCGCACCACCGCGTCGCTCCTGCGCCGCAGCGCGACGATCTCGGTGCGGTGCTCGTCACCGAGGGCGTCCAGCTCGTACTGCACGACCCGGGCGGTGGTGTGGCGCTCCGCGTGCCAGCGGACGAAGGAGCGGACGGCCTCGGCGAGCCGTTCGGTGGCCGTGCCGTCCCGCTCGGCCTCGGCGTCGAGGACGTACAGGGCCCGCTCGTGGCCGATCTTGCTGATCCGGTGGAGCAGCTCTTCCTTGGTCTTGTAGTGGATGTAGAGCGCGGCCGGGCTCATCCCGGCCCGGCCGGCGATGTCCCGGGTGGTGGTCGCGTGGTACCCGCGCTCGGCGAAGGCGTCCACGGCGGCGACGAGGAGCCGTCGGGCCGCCTCCGGCGTGACCTCGCCCCACGGCACGTCCTCGCCGCTCGTCCCCTCCGCCGCACTCATCGCCCAGGACCCCTCTCCGTCAGCAGGACGCACACCATACCCCGAACCTGAGCAAGCGCTTAGGGGTTGCCCCGCCGGTCCTGCCGGTCAGAGCTTCTGGAAGGGGTCGTGCTCGGCGAGGATCTTCTCCAGCCGGGCCTGGTCCACCCGGCTGACGATCTGCCCGGCCTCCTGGCGGTCCCTGATCACCTTGGCCAGCGTGAAGGAGGACGTGACGAGGTAGAGCACGCCGATGGCGAGGAAGCCGCGCACCCAGCCGTCCGCGTCGAGGAAGAAGATACCGAGGGCCACCGCGCCGATCGCCACCATGAAGGAGGCGACGGCCTGGCCGTAGAAGGCGGCGGTGCTCTGCTGCTTGACCGATGTCGTGTCACTCATGGGTTCAGCATCCGCCGAGGTGGCGCAGGCCACATCCGTGCCCCTACTCAGGCCGGTACTCAGACACCCGTACGAACCCGGGCGCCGGTCAGAACGCGGAGACGCCCGTCAGCGCGCGGCCGATGATCAGCTTCTGGATCTGGCTGGTGCCCTCGTAGAGCGTCATCACGCGGGCGTCCCGCAGCAGCTTGCCGACCGGGTACTCGTCGATGTAGCCGTAGCCGCCGAAGACCTGGAGGGCGTTGTTGGCGCAGCGGACGGCGGCCTCGGAGGCGTACAGCTTGGCCTTGGACGCGGCGGTGGCGAATTCCTGGCCCCGGTCGATCAGGTCGGCGACCCGCCAGGTCAGCAGCCGGGCGGCGTCCACGTCCACCGCGATGTCGCTGAGCAGTTCCTGGACGAGCTGGTGGCGGGCGATGGTCTTGCCGAACTGCTCGCGCTCCCCGGCGTACCGCACGGCCGCGTCCAGGGCGGCCTGGGCGATGCCCACACAGCCCGCCGCGACCGACATCCGCCCCTTGGCCAGGGCGGACATGGCGATGGAGAAGCCCTTGCCCTCGGGTCCGAGAAGGCTGGACGCCGGTATCCGGACGTCACTGAGGACCAGTTCGGCGGTGGCCTGGCCGCGCAGGCCGAGCTTGCCGTGGATGGTGTGGCGGGTGAGGCCGGGGGCGTCGGTGGGGACGAGGAAGGCGGAGACGCCCCGGTGGCCCGGGGTGTCGTTCGTCCGCGCGAAGAGCAGGACGACATCGGCCCAGGTGCCGTTGGTGATGAACATCTTGGTGCCGTTGATGACGTAGTCTCCGCCGTCGCGGACGGCCCTGGTGGCGAGGTTTCCGGCGTCCGAGCCGGTGCCGGGCTCGGTGAGGCCGAAGCAGCCGATCGCCTCGCCCGACGTCAGCCGGGGCAGCCAGGCGCGCTTCTGCTCCTCGCTCCCCCAGGACGCGAGGGTCTTGGCGACCAGACCGAGCGATACGGAGACGATGCCGCGCACGGAGGAGTCGCCGCGCCCCAGCTCCTCGGTGACCAGACAGTAGGACAGGTGGTCGCCGCCGGAGCCGCCGTACTCCTCGGGGACCGTCAGTCCCAGGAAGCCGAGGTCCCCGAGCTTGCCGACGATCGACCTGTCGACATTCTCGGCCCGATCCCACGCGACGACATGCGGGGCGACCTCGCGGGCGACGAAGTCCTCGGCCAGTCGCCGGACAGCTTCCTGCTCCTCGCTGAGCGTCAGGTCCATCGTGCGCCACCCCACTCGCTTCTTCTGAGCGCCACTTTAATTAGCACTGCTAGTTTCTGGTTCGCAGGCCCTACTATGAGCCGCATGGCCCGACCGCGCAAGCCCCTCCTCAGCAGAGACCGCATCGTCGGGGCGGCGAGCGCGCTCGTGGACTCCGAGGGGCTCGACGCCGTCTCGACGCGCCGCCTGGCGGCCGTCCTGGGGGTCAGCGGGCCCTCGCTCTACAACCACTTCCGCAACAAGGAGGAGATCCTCGACGCCGTCGCCGACGCGGTCTCCGTACAGGTCGATCTGTCGATGTTCGAAGAGTCGGACCCGCGCGACTGGCGCGCGGCCCTGCACGACTGGGCACTGTCCTACCGGGCCGCCCTCGCCGCGCACCCGCACATCGTCCCGGTCCTGGCCCGGGGCCCCGGGCGCCGCCCGGCCGGGCTGCGGGTCGCCGACGCGGTGTTCGGGGCGATGACCGGCGCGGGCTGGCCGCCCGCCCAGGCCACCCGGATCGGGGCCCTGATGCGCTACTTCATCACCGGCTCGGCGCTGGGCTCCTTCGCCGCGGGATTCGTCGACGACGAGACCGCCTACGACCCCGCCGACTACCCGCACCTGGGCCAGGCCCACCTGCTGGCCGACCACCGCCGCCAGGTCGACGAAGGGGCGTTCGAGACCGGGTTGCGGGCCCTGCTGGACGGCCTGGCGCTCCAGTACGAGCAGCTCCCGGAGCGGCACGGACGGACGGGGTCCGCCGGCCCGGCGACGGTTCGGCCGGCCCCGAACCGCCCCTGACCGAGACCCGTCGATTGACGGTCCTCGACAATTCGGTGGGGTCCGAAGCGTTTCCGGCTCTACGGTCGTGGCCATGACGACGACCCCGACGCCCCTTCCGGTCTCCCCGCCGGCCCACCGCTGGCGGGCCCCCGCCGCCGCCTGCACCACCGTCGTGCTGTGGGCCTCCGCCTTCGTCTCGATCCGCAGCGCGGGCGAGGCCTACTCCCCCGGCGCCCTGGCCCTGGGGCGGCTGGCGACCGGCGCCCTGGTGCTCGGGGCGATCCTGCTCGTCCGCCGGGAGGGGCTGCCGGGGCGCGGCGCCTGGCGGGGGATCGTCACCTCCGGCGTGCTGTGGTTCGGGCTGTACATGGTGGCGCTCAACTGGGGCGAGCAGGAGGTCGACGCCGGGACGGCGGCGATGCTGGTGAACATCGGGCCGATCCTGATGGCGCTGCTGGGCGCCCGGATGCTCGGCGAGGGACTGCCGCGCCGCCTGCTGCTGGGGATGGGCATCTCGTTCTCGGGCGCGGTCGTCGTCGGCCTCGCGATGTCCGGGCACGGCGGCTCCTCCGTGCTGGGCGTGGCGCTGTGCCTGCTGGCCGCGGTGGTGTACGCGCTGGGCGTGGTGAGCCAGAAGCCGGCCCTCGCGCACGGTTCCTCGCTCCAGATCAACACCTTCGGCTGCCTGATCGGGGCCGTCGCCTGCCTCCCGTTCACCGGGATGCTGATCTCCGACGCGGCCGACGCGCCGCTGTCCGCCACCCTGAACATGGTCTACCTGGGCGTCTTCCCGACCGCGCTGGCCTTCACCACCTGGGGCTACGCGCTGGCCCGGACCACCGCGGGCCGGATGGGCGCGACCACGTACGCGGTTCCCGCGCTCGTCGTGGCGATGGCGTGGGCGGTGCTGGACGAGGTGCCGACCCTGCTCGGCGTGGCCGGCGGGGTGCTGTGCCTGGCCGGGGTGGCGGTCTCCCGGAGCCGTCAGCGGACCGTGCCCGCCCCCGGACAGCCGGACCGGCCGGTGGAGGCCCCCCGCCCGGCCGAGGAGCGCCGAGCGGAACGGACCTCGTGATCCTCTCCGGGGTGGGGCGGGACGCGGCGGGCGGGGGCGGCACGGTCAGCCGGGCACGCCGGGCCTCTCGGCCCCGGGGGTATCCGGCCGCCCCTGGAACACGACCAGAGCGCGGCCGCCCCTGCCCTCGATCATGTTGTCGAAGGCAGCGGGGATGCCGTCCAGGCCGATGTGCTCGGTGACCATCATCGACAGGTCGAAGCGGCCGGCGCGGATGTGCTCGGCGAGGACGGGCAGGTCGCGGGCCGGGTCGCTGTTGCCGTAGACGCAGCCCGTCAGGGACCGGCCCCAGTGGAAGATCTCCAGGGCGTTGAAGGTGACCTCCTGGTCCTTGCCGCCGATCCCGACGACCGTGGTGCGCCCGCCGCGCCGGGTGGATTCCCAGGCGGCCCGGATGGTCGCCGGCCGGCCGACGCACTCCACCGCGACGTCCGTGCCCTGGCCGCCCGTCAGCTTGCGGATCTCGCGCGGGGTGGTGGCGGAGGCGATGACGTAGTCGGTGGCGCCCGCCTTCCGGGCCAGCTCCTCCTTGGCCGGGGAGACGTCGACCGCGATGATCCGGGAGGCGCCCGCGATCCGGGCGGCCTGGAGCACGGCGAGGCCGACGCCGCCGATCCCGAAGACGACGACGCTCTCGCCCTCGCGGACCCGGGCGCTGTGGTGGATCGCCCCGTAGCCGGTCAGGACCGCGCAGCCGAGGAGGGCGGCGTCGGTGAGCGGGATGCCCTCGGGGGCGGGGAGCACGCAGTTCGCGGCGACGACGGTCTCCTCCGCGAAGGCCGCGACGTTGAGGCCGGGGTGGAGGTCGACTCCGTCCGCCGTACGGGCGTGGAGGCCCGCGGTCCCCTTGAGGGCGTCGGCGCAGAGCCAGACCTCGCCGATCCCGCAGTGGAAGCAGGCCCCGCAGGAGGGGGCCCAGTTGAGGACCACGCCGTCGCCGGGGGCCACCTGCGTGACGCCCTCGCCGACCGCCAGGACCGTCCCCGCGCCCTCGTGGCCGAGCACGGCCGGCACCGGGACACGCATGGTGCCGTTGGACAGGGACAGGTCGGAGTGGCAGACCCCGGCGGCGGCGAGCGCGATACGCACCTGGCCGGGGCCGGGCTCCGGCAGGACGATGTCGGTGATCTCCAACGGAGCTCCGACGGCGGGCAGTACGGCGGCGCGGACCACGAACAGACTCCTTGGTGTCGACGCGAAGGGTTGAGGGGGCTCAGAACTGGAGCGACTTGGTCTGGAGGTACTCCGCCAGACCGTGCGGCCCCAGCTCGCGCCCCACGCCCGACTGCTTGTAACCGCCGAACGGGGCCAGCGGGTTGAAGCGCCCGCCGTTGATGTCGACCTGCCCGGTGTCCATCCGGCGGGCGAAGGCCACCGCCTCCTCGTCGTCCGCGGCCCACACGGCCCCGGCGAGCCCGTACACGGTGTCGTTGGCGATCCGCAGGGCGTCGTCCACGTCCTCGTACCGCAGGATCGAGACCACCGGGCCGAAGATCTCCTCGCGGGCGATCGTCATGTCCGGGGTGACGTCGGCGAAGACGGTGGGGCTGACGTAGTAGCCGGTCTCCAGGGGCGCGTCCGGACCGCCCGCGACCAGCCGGGCGCCTTCCTCGACGCCCTTGGCGATGTAGCCGCGCACCCGGGCCTGCTGCTTGGCGTTGACGAGCGGGCCGACCCGCTCGCCGGGCACGTACTTGGTGACGGCGTTCGCCGCGAGCTCCACGGCCTGGTCGTACCGCTCGGCGTCGACGAGGATCCGGGTCCAGGCGCTGCACGTCTGGCCGGAGTTGGTCATCACGTTGGCGATGCCGACGTTGACCGCCTTGGCGAGGTCCGCGCCGGGCAGGATCACGTTGGCGGACTTGCCGCCCAGCTCCAGCGCGACCCGCTTGACGGCGGCCCCGGCGGTGGCGCCGATCTGCCTGCCGACGGCGGTGGAGCCGGTGAAGGAGACCAGGTCGACGTCCTCGTGGGCGGCGAGCGCCTGGCCGGCGACCGGTCCGAGGCCGGTGACGAGGTTGAAGACCCCGGGCGGCAGTCCGGCCGCCTCGGTGGCCTCCGCGAAGAGCTGGGCGGTGAGCGGGGTGTCCTCGGCGGGCTTGAGGACGACGGTGCAGCCCGCGGCGAGCGCGGGGGCGACCTTGGCGACGATCTGGTGGAGCGGGTAGTTCCAGGGGGTGATCGCGCCGACCACGCCGACCGGCTCCAGCAGCACGGTGGAGTTGCCGATCCGCTCCTCGAAGGCGTGGCGGGCGGCCAGTTCGGCGTACGAGGCGGCCACCAGCACGGGCACGCCCGCGTGGACCATCTGCGACAGCGGCAGGGGCGAGCCCAGCTCGGCCGTGATCGTCTCGGCCAGCGCGTCCTTGCGGGCGGCCAGCGCGTCGGCCAGCGCCGTGAGCCGGGCGGCGCGCTCGGCGGGCGGGGTCGCGGCCCACGCGGGGAAGGCGGCGCGCGCGGCCCGCACCGCCGCGTCGACGTCCTCGGCCGTTCCCGCCGGCACGTGGGCGATGACCTGCTCGTCGGCCGGATTCACGACCGCGATCGTGTCCTGGCCTGCGGCGGGCCGCCAGGCGCCGTCGATGTACATCTGGTCGTGGGCCTTCATGGCTTTTTCCTCCCGGACGGGCTGTGCGGAGCGCCGAAGCCGTGCGGCGCGGGGCACACGTCGCACCCGCCCAAACTAGCGCCGTTAGTTTTCTGACGCCAGGGAGCCACCCGAGACCCCGGTCACGCCCGGCGCGATCGGTCGCGGAGGCCGACGCCGGTCAATGCGCCCGGGGGGCGTCGTCCAGTCCGGGGGCGTCCTGGGGCAGCGGGCAGATGCGGCGGCCGTAGTGGTCGAAGACGTACAGGTGGGCCAGGTCCACCAGCAGCGGCACCTGCCCCCCGGTCCGCAGCCGCATATCGGGTCCGGTCCGCACGACCAGGTCGCCCGAGGGGATGGCGGGGTGGTCGGGGCCCCGGAGCTCCGTGGGGTCGGCGGCGGGCTCGTCGAGGGTGACGACGGGTCCGCTGATCCGGCCGGCGGCCCGGCCCCTGAGCCGCTCCAGGACGCCGACCCCGCCTCCCCCGCCGGCCGCCGCCCTACGACGGCGGGGCATCGCCCGGGGCTGGGCGGACTCCAGGTCCGGGACCACGGCGGGCCGCGAGCCGGTCCTGAGGTGGACCAGCGCCTCGTGCCCCTGGTACTCGACGTGCTCGACGATGCCGCTCAGGGCGACCTCGCCGGGGCGGGCCTGGCTGGGCGGGGCGATCCGGACCGCCTCGGAGCGCAGCCCCACGATGATCCGCCGGCCCTGCTGGATCCGGAGCAACTGGTGGTCGGGGCTGAGAGGTTCGGGCAGGGCGAGCCGCTGCCGGCCGAGGTCGATCGACATCCGGCCCTCCAGCGGCGCGTGCACGACGGCCTGGAGGAGATTGATGCGCGGGGTGCCGATGAAGGCGGCCACGAAGACGTTGTCCGGCAGGGCGTAGACCTCGCGGGGCGAGCTGACCTGCTGGAGGACCCCGCCGCGCAGCACGGCCACCCGGTCGCCGAGGGACATCGCCTCGGCCTGATCATGCGTCACATAGACGGTGGTGACGCCGAGTTCCTTGGTGAGCAGGGCGATCTCGGCGCGCAGATGGCTGCGCAGCTTCGCGTCGAGGTTGGAGAGCGGCTCGTCCATCAGGAACACGGAGGGCCGGCGGGAGATCGCCCGGCCCATCGCGACCCGCTGGCGCTCACCGCCGGAGAGCTGCGCCGGGTAGCGGTCGAGGATGTGCCCGATCCCGAGCATCCGGGCGGTGGCCTCGACGCGGGCGGTGCTGTCCTCGCGGGGGTTCTCCAGTTTCAGCGGGAATCCGATGTTGGCCCGGTTGGTCATGCTCGGGTAGAGCGCGAAGTTCTGGAACACCATCGCCATGCCGCGTTCGCGCGGCGGGGTGTGGTTGGCGTGCTCCCCGTCGAGGAACAGGTCGCCCTCGGTGATCTCCTCCAGGCCCGCGATCATGCGCAGCACGGTGGACTTGCCGCAGCCGGAGGGGCCGAGCAGCACGACGAACTCGCCCGGGTCGATGGAGAGCGTGAACCGGTCGACGGCCCGCCGGTCCCGGCCGTAGGTCTTGCTGACATGGTGCAGGGAGATCGCGCGCGTCATGAGGGTCCGCCCGAAGGGAAGTGGTGGCATCGCGGTGGGGAGCGGCGTTGTGGGGAAGCTAGCCCACCGGGCGGGGTGTGGGAATGACTCGCGCGAAGGTTGGGGCGTGGGTGTCGGGTGGGACGGTCAGCCGGAGGGCTCGGTCCCGCTCCGGACGGTCGGCGGTTCCGCGGCCGGCGCGGTGTCCGGTGGCACGGCGTCGGCGGGGCCACCGGGAGCGGGCCCGGAATCCGGCGGCACGGGTGCGGACTTCGTACGTCCGCCGTCGCGCAGCCCGAGTCCCGCCGCGCCGAACAGCCCCACCCCGAGCAGCACGAACGGGGCCGCCACCCCCACCGCGCCCGCGATCAGGCCCGCCACCGCGGGGGCGGCGACCTGGCCGAGCCGGTTGCCGGTCAGCCGGAGGGCGAGCGCGGTGGACCGGGCCCCGGCGGGGGCGGCCCGGACCACCGTGGTCATGGACAGCGGCTGGCCGACGCCGAGGCAGAAGCCGAGCACGGCGAGCATGACGGCGAGGGCCGGGACGGGCACGGGGAGGGCGACGCCCGCGCAGAGGAGCCCGGCGAGCAGACAGCTGCCGGCCAGCAGGGCTCTGCGGCCCAGCAGCCGCAGCAGCGGCGTCATCACCAGCCGGCAGGCGATCGTCGCGGCGGCCCGGAGGCTGAGCAGCAGTCCGACGGTGAGCGGCGCGATGGAGCGGTGCTCGCCGACGACCGGCAGGTAGGCGGTGAGGATGTCGGTGGCGGACAGCACCGCCATGCTGATGAGGATGCCCGCCGGGACGCCGCGTGCGCCCAGGATCGCGCGGACCGGGACCCGCCGGCCGGGCTTGCCCCCGGAGCCGGTCGCCCGGCGGTGTTCGATGCGCCGGAGCGAGGTGAGGGCGACCGCGCAGACCCCTGCCGAGACAAGGAGCGCGAGGGCGCTCGTACGGCCCAGAGCACCGCCCTCGGCGGAGATCAGCGCACCCGCCGCGACCGGGCCGACGAGCTGGCCGAGCGAGGCCCCGATGGTGAAGTGCCCGAAGTTGCGGTCCTGTTCCTCGGGCGCGGACTGCCGGGCCACGATCGACTGCGCGCCGATCACGAAGCACAGGTGGCCGAGGCCCATCACCCCGCTCCACGCGGCCATCGCGGGCAGCGAGGAGGCGATGCCGCTGAGCGCGCAGCCGCCGGAGATCAGCAGAACGCCGAGCGGCAGCAGGGGTGCGCAGCGGCCGTGGTCGGTACGGCGGCCGAGCGGCACCGCGACGAACAGCGGGAGCAGGGCGTACACCCCGGCGATCACGCCGATGGCGGCCTCGTCCGCGCCGAGCGCGAGGGCCCGGTAGGAGACGGCGGGCCGCGCCATGGACACCGCCCCCTGCGCGAAGGCGAAGGCGATGACGAGGCGCAGCAGCCAGCCCCTGCCGGGCCCGGGTCGCGGTGCGGGTGCCGCCCCAGGGCGCCGAACCATCAGATGGTGCCGAAGAGGATGCCCGCGCCGAGCACGACGAGTGAGGTGAGCACGGCCCACTTGACGGTGAAGCGGGTGTGGTCGCCGAACTCGACCTTCGCCATGCCGACGAGCACGTACACGGCGGGCACGAGCGGCGAGGACATGTGCAGGGCCTGTCCGGCCAGGGAGGCGCGGGCGATCTCCAGCGGGGAGACGCCGTGGGCGGCCCCGGCTTCGGCGAGGACCGGGACGACGCCGAAGTAGAAGCCGTCGTTGGACATGAAGTAGGTGAGCGGCAGGCTGAGGACGCCGGTGACGATGGCCATGTGCGGGCCCATCGCGTCGGGGACGGCGCCGACGACCCATGTGGCCATGTGGTCGACCATGCCCGTGCCGGTGAGGACGCCGGTGAACACGGCGGCGGCGAAGACCATGCCGGAGACGTTGAGGACGTTGTCGGCGTGGGCGGCGATCCGGGCCCGCTGGTCGGGCATGTGCGGGAAGTTGACGGTGAGGGCGAGGGCCGCGCCGAGGAGGAAGAGCACCGGGATCGGCAGCAGTTCCATGATCATCGCTGTCAGCAGGGCGACGGTGAGTCCGGCGTTGAACCAGTAGAGCTTCGGACGGAGGGTGGACCGGTTCGGGTCGAGGCCCTTGAACTCCTCCTCGTCCTCGTCGCTCTCGTCGTTCTCGTCGCCTGCGCTCGCGCCGCCGGCGCCCGCACCCGGGTGGCCGGACGCGGAACCGGAGCCGGAGGCGGCGGCGCCCTTGCGGAGGCGGTCCTCGCCGCCGGTCCCGGCCGCGCCGGCCGACACGGTCTGCGGCTCGGGCTCGCGGGCGAGCGCCTCGTCGAGGGTGAGCATGCCCAGGCGCGTGCGCTCCCGGCGGCCGAGCACGTACGCCAGCAGGAACACGGCGAGCAGCCCGACGGCCAGCGCCGGGATCATCGGCACGAAGATCTCGGAGGCGTCCAGCTTGAGCGCGGTGGCGGCACGGGCGGTGGGGCCGCCCCAGGGCAGGGTGTTCATGACGCCGTTGGCGGTGGCCGCGACACCGGTCATCACGACGAGGCTCATCTTCAGGCGTTTGTAGAGGGGATACATCGCCGAGACGGTGATCATGAAGGTGGTGGAGCCGTCGCCGTCCAGCGAGACGATCGCGGCGAGCACCGCCGTACCGACGACGATCCGCATCGGGTCGGCCTGGCAGAACTTCAGGATGCCCCGGACGATCGGGTCGAACAGGCCGACGTCGATCATCACGCCGAAGTAGACGATGGCGAACATCAGCATGGCGGCGGTGGGCGCGAGGTTGCCGACGCCTTCGATGACGTAGTCGCCGAGCTGCGCTCCCTGCCCGACGGCGACACAGAACAGTGCGGGGATCAGTACCAGCGCCGCGATCGGCGACATCTTCTTCGTCATGATCAGGACCAGGAAGGTCGCGATCATGGCGAAGCCGAGGATTGTCAGCATGGGGGATACCTAACGTTCATCCTTGAACTCCCACCGGTCTCGGCGGTCCGGACGACGTTAGGGGCCCCCTCGCAGCGTTAACAAGATGTTGACGCGTGAGCAATACGAGCAAAACCCCAGGTCAACACGGTGATGCTAGAGAGCGGGGGTCACGGAGACCGGAATGGCGTTGAGCACGGCGGTGCCGGACAGCGGATCCAGGAGGGTGCCGTCGAGCAGCTGGTTCACGTTCGCCCCGGGCCGGGCGGCGGCGACCGACAGCCGGGTGCCGGGGCGGCTGTGGCCCCAGCCGTGCGGCAGGCTCACCACTCCGCTGCGCACCGAGTCGGTGATCTCGGCGGGGGCCTCGATCCCGCCGCCCGCCGACTCGATCCGGGCGGTGGCCCCGTCCACGAGCCCGAGGCGGGCCGCGTCGTCGGGGTGGATCTGGAGGGTGCAGACGTTGGACCCGCCGGAGAGCGAGCCGATGTTGTGCATCCAGCTGTTGTTGGACCGCAGGTGGCGGCGGCCGACGAGGACGAGCGGGGCGGGCCGGTCGCCCAGCGCGCGGCGCAGGCGCGGCAGGTCGGCGGCGATCGGCTCCGGGAGCAGTTCGATGCGCCCGGAGCGGGTGCGCAGGATCTCCGGGACGCGGGGCTTCAGCGGGCCGAGGTCGATGCCGTGCGGGTGGGCGAGGAGCTGCTCCAGGGTCAGCCCGTACGGACCGAGGCGCAGCATCAGGTCCAGTCGCCGTTCGGGTCCGCTGTCCCCGGTGAGCTCGGCGGCCAGCTCCTTCGGGGCTCCGGCCCGGGTGAGCGCGGTGTCGATGGCCAGGTCGTCGACGGCGGAGGGCGGCGCGCCGTGCATGCCGCTCACGGCGAGGACGAGCCGGGCGAGGATCTCGCTCTCGTCCATCCGGCCGTCCTGGAGGGGGAGCGCGGCGCGGGTGTAGCGCACCTGGTTGTGCACGGCCAGGGAGTTGAGCGCGAAGTCGAAGTGGGCGCTCTGCGAGGGCGGCGGCGGCGGCAGGACGACGTCGGCGTGGCGGGAGGTCTCGTTGAGATACGGGTCGACGCTGACCATGAAGTCGAGCCGGTCGGCGAGGGCCGCGTCGAGGCGGTCGCCGTCGGGCGCGGAGAGCACGGGGTTGGCCGCGAGGACCAGCAGGGCGCGGATGCGGCCCTCGCCCGGGGTCTCGATCTCCTCGGCGAGGGCCGCGATGGGCAGTTCGCCCTTGGCCTCGGGGTGCCCGGAGACCCGGCTCGCCCAGCGGCCGAGCGCGAACCCCTTGCCCGGGGCGGCGGCGCGTGGGGCGCGCGCGGTGGCGGAGAGCGGGAACAGCGCGCCGCCCGGACGGTCCAGGTTGCCGGTGAGGATGTTGAGGACGTCCACCAGCCAGCTGGCGAGGGTGCCGTGTTCGACGGTGCAGCTGCCGATGCGGCCGTAGACGGCGGCGGTGGGGGCGGCGGCGAGTTCGCGGGCGATCGCGGTGATGGTGTCCGCGTCCACGTCGCAGGCGGCGGCCACCGCTTCCGGGGTGAAGTCCGCCAGGGCCGGGGCGAGTTGGTCGATCCCCTCCAGGTGCTCGGCGAGCGGTCCGGGGTCGGCGAGCTGCTCGTCGATGAGGGTGTGCGCGATGGCGGCCAGCAGCAGGGCGTCGGCTCCGGGCCGGATCGCGACGTGCCGGTCGGCGATGCGGGCGGTGCGGGTGCGGCGCGGGTCGATGACGGTGAGGGTGCCGCCGCGCCGGCGCAGGGCCTTGAGCCGGCCGGGGAAGTCGGGGGCGGTGCAGAGACTGCCGTTGGACTCCAGCGGGTTCGCGCCGATCAGGAGGAGGTGGTCGGTGCGGTCGAGATCCGGTACGGCAATGGCCTGCGCGTCGCCGAAGAGCAGGCCGCTGGAGACGTGCTTGGGCATCTGGTCCAGGGTGCTCGCGGTGAAGACGTTGCGGGTGCGCAGGGCCGCGAGCAGCAGGGGCGGGTAGAGGGAGCCCGCCATCGTGTGCACGTTGGGGTTGCCGAGGACCACGCCGACGGCCCTTGACCCGTGGGCCTGCGTCAGGGCCGGTATCCGTGCGGCGATCAGGTCGAACGCCTCGCCCCAGGTGGCTTCGCGCAGCTCCCCGTCGTCGCCGCGTACGAGCGGGACGCGCAAGCGGTCGGGGTCGGCGTCGAGCCCTCCGAACGAAGCGCCCTTGGGGCAGATGAATCCCTGGCTGAAGAGGTCGTCGCGGTCGCCGCGCGCCCCGGTGACGGAATTGCCCTCGATGGTCAGGACGAGGCCGCAGGTGGCCTCGCAGAGGGGGCAGATACGCGGAGCGGTGCGGGATTCGTGGGACATGGGCCCTCCCCGGGGCTGCTGCGGCGACGGCGCGCGGACATGGGCCGGGCGGGCGTGGGAGCCCCGGCACGGCCGAGCATACCGACCGGTACGCATGGTGGGGAGGTGTCGAGCGGAGCAAAGGGCGGACGCGGGGGCGCCGCTCAGTCGAGCGTCTGGGCGAGGTAGGACCTGACCAGGGTCCGGGTCTCGGCGACGATGGCCGCGTCCCCCGACGGATCCGTGCGGAAGGCGAGCTGGAGCAGCGCGTCGGCGGCCTCGACGCTCACCAGGATCGCCCGGGACAGCCCCTCGTCGGGCCGGCGGCCGAGGTGGCCGGCGAGCAGTGCGGCGAGCCGGTCCGCCAGGCGACGGTTGGCGTCGTCCGCCGCCCCCTCCGCCGGGAACGGCGGACCGAAGTCGACGAGGGCGAAGCCGGGGACGCTGCGCTTCATCGCCAGGTACTCGTCGAGCACCGCGTCGATGGCGGCGCGCCAGTCGGCGGCGGGGAGGCCCGCGAGCCGGGCGGCGATGCGGTCGGCGTAGGTGTCCAGGTTGCGCAGCGCGAGGGCGTCGACGAGCGCGCGCTTGTTGGAGAAGAAGCGGTAGACGGAGCCGATGGGCACCTCGGCACGCTCGGCGACGGCCCGGGTGGTGAGCTGCTCGTAGCCGGTCTCGTCGAGGAGGCCGGCGCAGGAGTCGAGTATCCGGGCCAGGCGGTCGGCGCTGCGCTGCTGCACGGGGGCGCGCCGGAGGTTCGGGTTGACAGGAGGCACGGGCCCCATGATGCCGTGCCCCCTCCGCCCGTCGGACGGCAGCCGTACCCGACGCGGGAGAGCCCCTTCCCCGCACAGGCCCCGAATGGCGCGATGTATGCCGTTGACGCACCCCTCTCCTATTCCTACGGTAGTACATAGGATTCGCCGTCCGGTGGATCCGAGGGCTTTCTTGGGCACCGGGAGTGCGGGATGAGCGCGATCGACGAGGCGAGGAAGACGGCCGAGGGGCTGACGTATTCCTCCGGCTTCGGCAACGAGCACGGCTCCGAGGCGGTGCCCGGGGCGCTGCCGCACGGCCGCAACTCCCCCCAGCGCGCCCCGCTCGGGCTGTACGCGGAGCAGCTGAGCGGTTCGGCCTTCACCGAGCCGCGCGCGGACAACCGCCGCTCCTGGCTCTACCGGATCCGCCCCTCCGCCGCCCACCCGGCGTTCACCCGGACCGACAACGGGGGCCTGCGCTCGGCGCCCTTCACCGAGACCGTGCCGGACCCGAACCGGCTGCGCTGGAACCCGCTGCCCGACCCCGCGCCCGGCACGGACTTCCTGAGCGGCCTGTGGACGCTCGGCGGCAACGGCGACGCCGCCCAGCGCGCCGGCATGGCGATCCATCTCTACAGCGCCAACTCCTCCATGAACGGCCGGGTGTTCAGCGACTCCGACGGGGAGCTGCTGATCGTCCCCGAGCGCGGCGGACTCCTCCTGCGGACCGAACTGGGCCTGCTGCACGTCGAACCGGGCCACATCGCGCTGATCCCGCGCGGCATCCGCTTCCGGGTGGAGCTGCTGGAGGATACCGCGCGCGGATACGTCTGCGAGAACTACGGCCGCCCGTTCGCGCTGCCCGACCTCGGCCCGATCGGCGCCAACGGCCTGGCGAACGCCCGGGACTTCCTCGCCCCCGTCGCCGCGTACGAGAACCACGAGGGCCCGGTGGAGGTGGTCAACAAGTTCTGCGGGAACCTCTGGTCGGCGACGTACGACCACTCGCCGCTCGACGTGGTCGCCTGGCACGGGAACCACACCCCGTACGTCTACGACCTGCGCCGGTTCAATGTGATCGGCACGATCAGCTACGACCACCCCGACCCGTCGATCTTCACGGTGCTGACCTCGCCGTCCGACACCCCGGGGCTGGCCGGAGTGGACTTCGTCGTCTTCGCCCCGCGCTGGCTGGTCGGCGAGAACACCTTCCGCCCGCCCTACTTCCACCGCAACGTGATGAGTGAGTACATGGGCCTGATCGAGGGGGCGTACGACGCGAAGGCCGACGGCTTCGTCCCCGGCGGCGGCTCCCTGCACAACATGATGTCGGCCCACGGACCGGACCGGGAGACCTTCGACCGGGCGAGCGCGGCGGAGCTGAGGCCGCAGAAGATCGACGACGGCCTGGCCTTCATGTTCGAGACCCGCTGGCCGGTCACGGCGACCGCCCAGGCAGCCGGGTCCGACCGGCTGCAGCGCGGCTACGACGACGTGTGGCAGGGTCTGAGCCGCAACTTCCGGCCGTAGACGGCGGAAGGGCCACAGGGACGGGGACGACGTGACAAAGAGCCACGAGAGAGCCGGGGCGGACGCCCGGGGAGACACGGATGCGGACGTCCCGGCCGGGCCGGGCGCGAACACCACGGCGGGCGCCACGGCGGCCGGGCCGGGCCCGGACGCCAAGGCGGCCAGGGCGCCGCAACCGCCCGCCTTCGCCCCCGACTCCCTCGTCCTGAACCGGAGGCTGCCGCTCTGGTACCAGGTCTCCCAGTCCCTGCGGGCCTCCGTACTGGGCCGCCCGCAGGACGCCCCCGCCCGGCTGCCCACCGAGGAGCAGCTGGCCGCGCACTACGGCGTCAGCGTCCTCACCATGCGCCAGGCGCTCAAGGAGCTGGAGACGGAGGGGCTGATCAGCCGGCACCGGCGGCGCGGCACGTTCATCGAGCCGCGCGCCCGGCGGGTCTCCCCGGTCCGGCTGCTGGGCTCGGTCGACGCGATCGTGGCCCAGCAGTCCGGGGACGCGACGACCGTCCTCAGCCACGGCCCGACGCCGGTGCCCGGTGAGTTCGCCGAGTTCTTCCCGGACTGCGCCGAGGTGATCAGCTACCGGCGGCTGCGCCGCGACGGCCAGAGCGACGAGCCCACCAACTGGGCGGAGAACGCGGTACGCCCCGACGTCGCCGCCCGGATCGAGCTGGCCGCCCTCGAACGCTGGCCGATGACCAAGGTCCTGCGCGACGTCGCCGGGGTGAATATCTCCCGGATCACCGACACGGTGGAGGCGCGGCTCGCCGATCCCGTCACCGCCGAGCTGCTCCAGGTCCCGCTGCTCAGCCCGATCCTGCACTACACGGGGGTGACGTACGACGCGGAGGGGCGCGTGGTGGACGTGGCCCGGATCCGCTACCGGGGCGACCGGTTCTCCTTCTCCGTGACGGTGGACGCCCACTGACCCCGCCCCACGGGGACGCCGCCCGCCGTTACGATGCGAAAGGGTCACCGCGGACAGGGGAGGACGGGCAGGTGGGAGTGGGCGGGGAGGGGACGGCCGGCCGCGACGGGGACACGGCGTCCACGCCGCCGGGGACGCCCTCGGCGCTGGACGGGCTCGTCCCGCTGGACGAGCTGATGCCGTGGTCCGTACGGCCGCTGCGGACCGGTCGCGCCTGGGTGAGCGGCCCCGACCCCGCGGCACTCCGGGCCCGCTGGGAACGGCTGGCCGCCGCCGGCGCCGCCGAGCAGGAGCGGCTGTTCGCGTCCACCCGTTCCCGTACGCCGCGCACCTCGGTCGCGGCGCTGCCCGGCCGGTCCGCCGGGACGGGCCGCTTCGCCCGGACGCCGGGCCCCTGCCCCGACCCCGTACGGATCCTGCACGGCCCCTACGACGAACAGTGGCTGCTGCCCGACCACCGGCTGATCGACGCGGCCCGCCCCGAGCTGTGGCGGGTCGCCGACGGGCAGCAGCTCTTCGCGGTCGAGCACAGCGCCGCCCCCGAGGATGCCGGGCCCGCCCTGTCGGTGACCGCGCTGCTGCCCGACGGGCACTCCCCCGCCGGGCGGCCCGGCCGGATCAGGCCGCTCTTCCGCAGGCCCGGCGGCACGGAACCCAATCTGGCGCCGGGGCTCCTGGACCTGCTGCGCGGGCGGCTCGGCGGCGGGGCGGACACCGGCGACTTCACCCCGCAGGCGGTGCTGGCCTGGATCCTGGCGGCCGCCCGGCCCTCCGCCACCGGCCCCCGGGTCCCGCTGCCGGCCGACGCGCAGGCGTGGTCGGCGGGGGTGGCGCTCGGCCGGGAGCTGACACGGCTCCAGTTGCGCGGGGCCCGGGGCGGCGAGCGCCCCCGGCTGCCGGGCGGGCGCAGGCCCTATGTGCGGGCGGCCCTCCCGGCCCGCCCCTCGGAGCTGTCCTACGACGCCGGGGACGAGGCGCTGATCGTCGGCGACGGCCGGATCTCGCCGGTGCCCGCGGCGGCCTGGGCGTTCACGGTGGGCGGGGTGCGGGTGCTGGAGCTCTGGTTCGGGCGCCGGGCCGCGTCGGCGGCGGGCCGGGGGCCGGACGGCGCGGCCCCGGACGGTCTCGAGGCCGTCGGCGCGCGCGGCTGGCCCCGGGAGTGGACCTCGGAGCTGCTCGAACTCATCACCGTGCTGGCCCTGCTGGACGGCACGGCGGGGCCCCGGAAGGACCTGCGGGACCGGCTGGAGGCGGGGCAGCTGATCGCCCCCGCCGAGCTGCGGGCGGCGGGGGTGCTGCCGGTTCCCGCCTCGGCCCGGCGTCCCGCCTCGGTGCTCGGGCACCAGGAGGAGGGCCCGGAGGGACAGTTCGCGCTGCTGTAGCGGCGGCCCGGGGGGGCGGAGGGTGGCGAAAGCGCCGGTCAGAGGGTAAGCACGGGGCCATGAACACCTTTCCACTCCCCCTCGACGGCATCACCGTGGTGGCCGTCGAACAGGCGGTCGCCGCTCCCTTCGCCACCCGACAGCTCGCCGATCTCGGAGCCAGGGTCATCAAGGTGGAGCGCCCGGACGGCGGCGATTTCGCGCGCGGCTACGACACGGCGGCGCGCGGGCTCGCCTCGCACTTCGTCTGGTGCAACCGGGGCAAGGAGTCCCTCGCCGTCGACCTGAAGGACCCGCGCGGCCTCGCGGTGGTCCGGGAGCTCGTCGCCGGGGCCGATGTGTTCGTCCAGAACCTGGCACAGGGGGCGGCGGCCCGGCTCGGGCTCGACGCCGCCTCGCTCTGCGCGGCGCACCCACGGCTGGTGGCGGTCGACATCTCCGGCTACGGGGCCGACGGGCCGTACGCGCACAAGCGGGCCTACGACATGCTCGTGCAGTGCGAGGCGGGTCTGGTCTCGGTGACGGGGACGGCGGAGCAGCCGGTGAAGGCGGGCATTCCGGCGGCGGACATCGCGGCGGCGATGTACGCGTTCTCCGGGGTGCTTGCGGCGCTGCTGCGGCGGGCCACGACCGGGCGGGGCGGCCCGGTGGAGGTCTCCCTGCTGGACGCGCTGGCCGAGTGGATGGGCCACCCGCTGCACCAGGGGATGCACGGCTCCGCTCCCCCGGCGCGTACCGGTCTCGCGCACTCGGTGATCGCCCCGTACGACGCCTTCTCCACGGCCGACGGCGAGCAGGTGCTGCTCTCCGTGCAGAACGACCGGGAGTGGCGTCGGCTGGCGGAACAGGTGCTCGGACGGCCCGAGTTGGCCGACGATCCGCACTTCGCGACGAACGCGGCACGCACCGCGAACCGGGCGCGGACCGATGAGGCGGTGGGCCGGGCGCTGGCGGGCCTGACGGGTCGGGAGGCGCTGGCCGGGCTCGAAGCGGCGGGCATCGCCTGTGCCCGGCTGAACACGGTGGCCGATGTGGCGGCGCATCCGCAGCTCGCGGCCCGGGACCGGTGGCGGGAGGTGGGCTCACCGGTGGGACCGTTGCGGGCGCTGCTGCCGCCGATCACGCTGCCGGGGAGTGCGGAGACACTCATGGGTGCCGTACCGGCGCTGGGTGAGCACACCGATGCGCTGCTGCGAGCCCTGGGGATGACGGACGAGCAGACATCGGCGCTGCGCCGGGACGGAGTGATCGCCTGAGCCGTCCCGAGCGGCGGGCCGGTCCAGACGGGCGATGCCGTGCCGTGGGTCAGCGGCGGCTGCCGAAGAGCGAGCGTCGCAGTCGCCGCAGCGGCGCGAAGAGCGACACGCGGGCGCTCCTGCTCCGGCGGGTGTGCGCGGCATCACGCGAGGTCAGCTCGCGCATCAGCAGCGTCGCTTCCGCCGACTCGCGCTGCGGGACGACGGGGCCGCCGAGCACCGCGAGATGGCGGTCGAGGCGCGTACTGGTCGCACCGCTCCCGCATGTGATGGCAGGCACCCGCGGCCTGCTCCGCACCGTTATCTGTTCCATGTCACTCCCCACCCGTACAAGGGCACCCGGTCCGGGCAGGTTAACCCTATCGTCCCGCGGTGACACCCGTGTATCCCGGCCACAGGATTGCGCACACACATACGGAGGTTGACGGCCCGTTACCGAATCCGCGCGATTCCAGGGCGACTTGGGACAGTTCAACCGGTTTGCCCCGGAGTCACCGGCCGCTCGGCCGTGGCGCGGGAGGCCTCGACGAGCGAGGCCTCCCGCGCGGGGGACGGCGGGCGGCGGAACGGTTTCCCGTGTCAGAGAGCGGAGTTGAGGACCGGGAGATAGCCACCCGACTGTCCGGCGGCGGTGGGGTGGTAGGACTCGCCGATGTTGAGCCAGTTCACACTGTGCAGCCAGGAGTTGCCCGAGCAGATCTCGTGCCCCGCGAAGGTCGTCCTGACGTCGCCGAAGGTGAAGCCGTGGTCCGCCGCACGCTTGGCGGTGGCCGTGTTGAGGTGGTCGGAGGCCCCGTTGATGGCGGAGCGCTCCTTCTCGCTCAGACCGGCGATGCAGCCGCCGCCGAGCTGGTAGAAGCGCGGGTAGCCGAGGACGACGACCTGTGCGGCGGGGGCCTTGGAGCGGATGGCCGAGTACACCGAGTCGAGTCTGCCGGGCAGGGTGGAGTCGACATAGGCGCGGGCGGTGGCGATCCGGCTGAGGCAGGTGGCCTCGGACTGCAGGACACAGGTCGTCATGACGTCGGCGAAGCCCGCGTCGTTGCCGCCGATGGAGATCGAGACGAGGTCGGTCGAGGCGTTCAGCCCGCCGAGCTGACCGCCCGTGACGTCTCCGGTCCGGGCGCCGGAGCAGGCGGCGAAGACGAACGAGGAGGGGGAGTTGGCGGCCGCCCAGAGGGCGGGGTGGGCGCGGCTGCTGCGCTTGCAGCTGGAGCCGTCGTAGCTGCCGGCTCCGACGCCGGAGGAGTACGAGTCGCCGAGGGCGACGTAGTCGACGGCCGCGGCGGACGAGTCGGCGTTCGCGACCCCCGCACCGGTGAGGGCGAGGGCGGCGCCGAGCAGGAGAGAGGACGAGAACGCCACGAGTCTGGACATTTTCATGGAACCTCCTTGAGCAGGGGGTATCTGCCTACTCCGTAGTAGCAGCAGGCCCGTTGCTGTGGAAGTGTTCATGCCAAAAATAGGGCTCGAATGCTTCCGTCCGCCCCCGGAGGTTCAACGGCCGCTCCTTGACGCGCCGCTGTCGCCCCGTCGGCCGGGGCGCGGGCCCGGCCGGAGCCTGCGAAACCCGGGTGCACCGGGTGTCCCCGTGGCGGATCATGGGCGCCATGTCTGACTCCCCCGAATCCGCTCTGCCGATCCGGCTCACCGTCGACGACAGCGATTCACCGTCCGACGTCGTCGACGCGCTCCTCCTCGGCCGCTTCGCGACGGGCGAGCAGCCGTACTCGCACAGCTCCTCCCTCGACCGGGTCAGGACCGGAGCCACGCTGCTGCCGCCGGACGCCACGGTGCTGCGGGCCGCCCGCGACGACGACCGCAGCGCGACGCTCGCGGAGGGCGAGGGGTGGACCCTGTTGGCCTCCCGGTGGAACCGGGGCGCGGACATCACCGTGACGGCGACCAGCGCGGAGCTGGCCGAGAAGGTCCTCGGCCAGGCCACGGAGGGGGCGCAGGACGAGCCGGAGCCCCAGCCCGACAACGTGACCATGGGCTTCTGGTACGTCTCCCCGCGCCGCGGCCCGTATCGCACCACCCGCCGGATCGCCGCCGGCAGCTGGGACGAGGTCCGCCCCAACTACACCGCGCCGGTGGCCGACGCCATGGGCCGGCTGATGAAGGTGACCCCGGACGACATCGCGGGCCGGCTGCTCCTGCTGCACGGCCCGCCCGGCACCGGCAAGACGTCCGCGCTGCGCACCCTGGCCCGCTCCTGGCGCGACTGGTGCCAGGTCGACTGCGTGCTGGACCCCGAGCGGCTCTTCAACGACGTCGGCTATCTGATGGACATCGCCATCGGCGAGGACGACGGTACGGCGAAGGGCCGGTGGCGGCTGTTGCTGCTGGAGGACTGCGACGAGCTGATCCGCGGCGAGGCCAAGCACACGGCGGGCCAGGCGCTCTCCCGGCTGCTGAACCTGACGGACGGTCTGCTGGGCCAGGGCCGCAACGTCCTGGTGGGGGTCACCACCAACGAGGACCTGGAACGGCTGCACCCGGCGGTCGTCCGGCCCGGCCGCTGCCTGGCCCGGATCGAGGTCGGCCCGCTGACCCGCCAGGAGTCGGTGGCCTGGCTGGGCACGGACGAAGGGGTGAACCGGGAGGGCAATTCGCTCGCCGAGCTGTACGCGCTGCGCCGGGGCTTCGGCCCCGCCTCGGTGCCGAAGCAGGACGCGGGGGCCGACGCGGGGCTGTACCTGTAGCGGTTACTCCGGGCGCGGTTCGCGGCCCGAGAGGCGGTCGGGGCGGGCGATGTCCGCGCCGCCGGCCCGAACGCTCAGTCCCCGTACGCCGCCCGCACCGCGTCCGTGGCCAGCGACAGCGCCTGCTGCCGGGTGAGGCCGAGCCGCTCGGCGGTCTCGGCGTACAGCTGTGCGGCGGTCGCGGCCCGCTGCTCGGCCGCTCCCCCGGCGGCCGCGACGAAGGTCCCGTTGCGCCCCCGGGTCTCGATCACCCCGTCCGCCTCCAGGGCCCGGTAGGCCTTGGCGACGGTGTTGGCGGCCAGCCCCAGCTCCTCGGCGAAGCCGCGTACGGTCGGGAGCCGGTGGCCCACGGGCAGGGCGCCGGAGCGGGCCAGTTCGGAGAGCCGGGTGCGCAGTTGCTCGTACGGCGCGATGCCGGAGTCCGGGTCGAGGACGATCTTTTCCATCACGGGCCGATTCTCCCCCACCGCCGGAAAAAGAGGAGGCGTTCGGGGCGGGGCTGCGCATACGGTCCTCCGCATGACTGTGATCGTGCGCGATTTCCGGACGTCCGACGCCGAGGCGTGGACACGTGTCCGCCGGGCCTCGCTCCCCTACATGGTGGCCACCCCCGAGCAGGTCCTCCACGACCTGGACCGTGCGCATCCCGACCGGCACTACCGACTGCTGGTCGCCGAGGAGGACGGCGAGATCATCGGCACGGCACAGGCCGGCATCGCCCACGACAGCGCGGAGCCGGGGCAGGGGTTCTGCACCCCGCACACGCTCCCCGGCCGCACCCGCCGCGGGGCCGGCTCCCTGCTGCTGCGTGCGGCGGAGGAGCACCTGACCCAGGCGGGCGCCTCCGTCGTGTACGCCTGGGCGATGGACACGGCGGAGAGTCTGGAGTTCGCGCGCGGCCGCGGCTACCGGCCCAGCCGTTCCGCGCACTTCCAGCACCTCGACCTCGCGGGCGGGTCACTGCCGCCGCGGCGGGAGCCTCCGGCGGGCGTCGAGCTGAGGCCCGGGTCCGACTTCGCCGGCGATCCCCGGCCGCTGTTCGACGCGGACGCCGAGGTGACGGCGGACGAGCCGAGCGACGTCGCCGTCGAGCTGGACGACTACGAGGACTGGCTGGCGAACGTCTGGCGGCATCCGTCCTTCGACCCGGGGCTGACCTCGGTGGTGCTGGTGGACGGGAAGGTGGCGGCGTTCAGCGCGGCCGGCTCCGACGGTCTGCGGACGTACACCAGCAACATGACCGGCACGCTGCGGGAGTTCCGGGGGCGGGGCCTGGCGAAGCTGGCGAAGAACGACTCGCTGCACCGGGCGCGGGCGGCCGGGTACACGGACGCCTACACCTCGAACGACACCGGCAACGGCCCGATGCTGGCCGTCAACGCGTGGTTCGGCTACACGATCTGCGCGACGGAGGTCCGCCATGTCCGCACGCTCCCCTGAGCCCTTCGCGGCCCGTTCGAAGGGGGTGGTCGTAGCCCTGACCAAGGCGGGCCGCACCAAGATCAGGTATCCCGCGCAGCTGGTCCGGGACGACGGCGTCCGCGTCACCGTCCGGGCCCCGTGGGCCGCGCCCGGGGTGCGGGACTTCGGCTTCGTCCGGTTCGTGCCGGGCGACGTCTTCACCGAGCACTACTGGCGGGACCGGTGGTTCGCGGTGAAGGAGGTCCGCACCGGCGACGGCGCGCTCAAGGGCTGGTACTGCGACATCACCCGGCCCGCCGTGCTGGCGGACGGGGTGCTGGCGGTCGAGGACCTGGACCTGGACCTGTGGGTGTCGGCCGACGGCTCCCGCGTACTGCGGCTGGACGAGGACGAGTTCGCCGCGAGCGGTCTGGCCGGGCGCGATCCGGCGGCGGCGGGGGCAGCGGTGTCGGCCCTGGACGAGCTGGAACGCCTGGCCAGGACCGAGGGCCTGACCGGTCTGACCGGCCTCCCCGACTGACGGGACCGCCGAGGGACCGCAGACCGGATCAGGGGTGGGGCCGGGAGTCGGCGACGAGCTCGACCTCGTGCCCCGCCGGGTCCTCCAGATAGGCGGCGTGGTGCCCGTCGCCGCCCGCGTACGGATGGCGGTCGGGGAACAGCAGCCGCCAGCCGTACGCCGGGGCCTCGGCCGTCAGGGCCGCGAGCGCGGCCCGGTCCGCGACATGGAACGCCAGGTGGTTGAGGCCGGGGCGGCGGCGGTCGTGACCGCCGGCGACCAGGTCCGGCGACTGTTCGAGCACCACGTACGCATCGCCGCGCCGCCAACTGCGGCCGTGGGCCCAGTGCTGATAGGGGACATGGCCGAGCCGGCCCAGCAACCAGCCCCAGCCGCGCTCCGCCTCCGCCAGGTCCGCCACCCACAGCTCGATGTGGTGCACCCGTCCGGTGACCTCCCCGGCGGCGGGCAGCGGGACGGCCCGGCGGACGCCGTCCGGCACATACGCGATCGGCTCCCCGTCCCGATGCCAGTGGATCATGAAGTGCTCGCCCGCCCGGTAGCCGTCCAGGCCCGCACGGCAGTACGCGACCATGTCGTCCGGCAGCGCGTCCAGCGGGACCCAGGCCAGTTCGGAGCACTTCTCGGGCTCCGCGTTGCGCGGCGGGCGGGCCGGGTCGTACTCCGCGACGAAGAACCAGCCCATGCGCGCCCCGCCGCCGGGGCCCCGGTGCTGCATCACGAGGGCCACCCGCAACTCGTCGGGATCCAGGTCGAGGCCGATCTCCTCGGCGGCCTCCCGGATCATCGCCTCGCGGACGTCCTCGCCGTCCTCCGCGTGGCCGGAGGGCATGTGGAGCAGGCCGTCCGCGTATCCCGTATTGAAGCGGCGGGCGAGCAGGACGTCCGGGCCGCGGCGCAGGATCAGATGGACGTCGACGACCTCGGTGTGCCGGTGCGGCGGCATCGCGCGGGCGACCAGCGCATAGCGCTCGTCGTCGACCTCCTTGCCCCACAGCCTGGCGTCGGTGGCCAGGTCCTCGTGGTGGATGCGCTCGGTGTGCGCGGAGAGCAGGGCGGTGAGCGCGGTGGCGGACAGGCCGGCGCCGCCCCACACCCCTTCGATCAGGACGAGCCGCCCGCCCGGCTTCAGCAGGCCGAACCAGTGCTCCAGGGCGGCCGCCGGGTCGGGCAGCAGCCAGACCACGTGCCGGGCCACGACCACGTCGAACGCCCGCTCCCCGACCGGGGGCCGGGCGGCGTCCCCGACGAGGACCTCCGAGCCGGTCCCGGCGAGCTTGGCACGGGCCCGTTCGGCCATGCGGGGCGAGCGGTCCACGGCGGTGACGCGGTGGCCCTGGCCCGCGGCGAGCAGGGACAGGCTGCCGGTGCCGCACCCCAGGTCCAGCACGTCGCCGCGGGTGGCGGGCAGCCAGCTCTCCAGCCGCCCGGCCCAGGCGTCGCGCACGGCGGGGTCGAGGAGCCCGTGGTCGGGCTCCTCGTCGAAGGATCCGGCCGCCGCGTCCCAGTCGATCGTGGTCATGGTTCCGATGCTCTCAGCCGTCACCGGCCGTGCGGGACTCCTCCGCGGTTTTCCGGCCTCCGCGCAGCCGTGCGATCAGCAGGCTGATCAGCGGCCAGGCCACGATCAGCGCCACGATCGCGTAGACCGTGACGGAGAACGGGGTGTTGACCAGGCCGGACACGCTCCCGTCGCTGATCTGGAGCGCGCGGCGCAGCTGCTGTTCGGCGGCCGGGCCGAGGATCACCCCGATGACGGCGGGCAGCACCGGCAGCCCGTAGCGCCGCATCCCGAACCCGATCAGCCCGATGACCAGGAGGATCACCAGGTCGAGGGACTCGCCGCCGACCGCGTACGCGCCGACGGCGGCGAAGAAGAGGATGCCCGCGTACAGATAGGGGCGCGGGATCCGCAGGAGCTTCGCCCAGACGGGGGCGAGCGGGAGGTTGAGGGCGAGCAGCAGGACCATGCCGACGAAGAGCGAGGCGATGAGGCCCCAGACCAGCTCCGGTTCGCGTTCGAACAGGAGGGGGCCGGGCTGGATTCCGTACTGCTGGAAGGCGGCCAGCATCACGGCGGCGACGGCGGTGGTGGGCAGCCCGAGGGTGAGCATCGAGACGAGGGTCCCCGCCGCGGAGGCGGAGGCGGCGGCCTCCGGTCCGGCGACGCCTTCGATGGCCCCCTTGCCGAACTGGTCGCGGTGCTTGGAGAGCCGCTTCTCGGTGACGTAGCTGAGGAAGGTGGGGATCTCGGCGCCGCCCGCCGGGATCGCGCCGAAGGGGAAGCCGATGACGGGGCCGCGCAGCCAGGGCTTCCAGGTGCGCTTCAGGTCGGCCCGGCCGAGCCAGGGGCGTCCGACGGGGATCGGCTTTCCGGTGGAGCGGCGCAGGTGGGCGGCGACCCAGAGGGCCTCGCCGATCGCGAAGAGCCCGACCGCGACGATCACCACGTCGACGCCGTCCGCCAGTTGGAGCGAGCCGAAGGTCAGCCGCTGCTGGCCGGTCATCTGGTCGAGGCCGACCAGGCCGATGGTGAGGCCGATGAGGAGGGAGGCGATGCCGCGGATGCGGGAGGCGCCGAGGACGGAGGTGACGGCGATGAAGGCCAGCACCATGATGGCGAAGTAGTCGGGCGCGCCGATGCCGATGGCGAGGGAGGCGACGGTCGGGGCGAGGACGACCAGCAGGATCGTGCCGATCATGCCGCCCGCGAAGTGACCGATCGCGGCGGCGGCGAGCGCCTGGGCGCCGCGTCCTGCCTTCGCCATCGGGTTGCCCTCGATCGCGGCGACCACGGCGGCGCTCTCCCCGGGGGTGTTGAGGAGGATCGAGGTGGTGGAGCCGCCGAACATCGCGCCGTAGTAGATCCCGGCGAACATGATGAACGCGCCGGTCGGATCGAGGCCGTACGTCACCGGGAGCAGCAGCGCCACGGCCATCGCCGGGCCGATGCCGGGGAGCACGCCGATCGCGGTGCCGAGCAGGACGCCGATCGCGGCCCACATCAGGTTCATCGGGGTGAGCGCCGTGCCGAAGCCGTCGAGGAGGGAGTTGAGGGAATCCATCGGTCAGAGCACCCCCATCAGCGGGCCGCCGGGAAGGGGGACACCGAGCAGGTTGTCGAAGACGAAGTAGGTGGCGAGGGAGAGTCCGGCCGCGATGAGCGGGTCCCGGCCGTGGTGCCGGCTGCCGAGCGCGTAGGCGGAGCCCCAGAAGAGCAGTGCCCCGGCGATCGGGAAGCCGAGGGGGCCGATGAGGACGGCGGCGGCGAGGAATACTCCGGTGAGGAGGAGGACGGTGCGCCAGTCGGCCGGTTCGTCGAGGTCGATGTCCTCGCCGCTCTCGGCCTCGCCGCGGCCGCCGCGCAGGACGTCGAGGGCGAGGAGGGCGGCGACGAGGAGGAGCCCGGCGCCGACGGCGAAGGGCACGGTCCGGGGGCCGATGGGTCCGCGCTGGGCGATGTCGACGCTCATGGTGAGGGCGTCGACGAGGACGAGCGCGCCGAGGGCGAACAGCAGCACGCAGACGCCGAGTTCGGAGTGTTCGCGCAGCCAGGAACGGGTGGTGTTCTCCTGCCGAGCGGCTTCGTCGCCCGACTGCCCCGCGAGGTCGGTGAGTCCGGTGGGTTCGGTAGGTCCGGTGGGTTCGGTAGGTCCGGTGGGTTCGGTAGGTCCGGTGGGTCCGGTGGGTTCGGTGGTCACAGCCCGAGCTCCTTGAGAACGGTGGCGACCCGCTGGTCCTGCTCGTCGAGGAAGTCGCCGAAGGGTTCGCCGGTGAGGAAGGCGTCGTCCCAGCCGTTCTTCTTCATCGACTCCTGCCACTGCTTCGAGTCGTGGAGCTCGCGGATCAGGCCGGTGAGCTTGTCGCGTTCGGCCGCCGAGAGACCGGGCGGGGCGACGATGCCGCGCCAGTTGGTGAACTCGGTGTCGAGTCCGGCTTCGCGCAGGGTGGGGGCGTCGAGTCCGGGCACCCGCTTCGGGCCGGTCACCGCGAGCAGCCGCAGCTCACCGGCCTCGATCTGGTCGCGGTACTCGCCGAGGCCGGAGACCCCGAAGCCGACCTTGTTGCCGAGGACGGAGGCGAGGAGCTCGCCGCCGCCGTCGAACGGGACGTAGTTGACCGCCTTCGGTGCGATCCCGGCGGCCCGCGCCATGAGCATCGGGGCGAGATGGTCGGGGCCGCCGGGCGAGGAGCCGCCACCGACCGGCACGGCGGCCGGGTTCTTCTTCCAGGCGGCGAGCAGTTCACCGATGGTCCGGTACGGGGAGTCCTTGCCGACGACGACGATGTCCGGCTCCTCGGTGAGCCGGGCGATGGGGGTGGTGTCGGCGAGCGTGCTCGGGGACTTGTTGGTGTGGACGGCTCCGACGACGCCGAGGCCCATGGAGAGCGCGAGCTTGCCGTTGCCGTGTTCGCCGACGAGCCGGGTCAGGCCGACCGTTCCGCCGGCGCCCGGCAGGTTGAACACCTCGATGTTGTGGGTGAGTCCGGCGTCCTCGGCGTTCTTGGCCATGGTGCGGGCGGTGATGTCATAACCGCCGCCGGGAGTGTTGGGGACCATGAAGCGGAGCCCGGGAATCTGGGTGCCGGTGTCGGAGCCGTCGCCGGTGGAGAGCAGGGGTGGCCCCACCAGCACCAGCAACGCGGCCCCGACCAGGGCGAGGGGAGTGCGCAGTCGCACGGGTTCCGCCTTTCGCTGTGAAGTGGCCCACATGTTGCCCGCGCGTCGAGAAGCTGTCTCTCTTCCGGAATCAACGGATGTTGTGGTCGTTGCGGTCGCGGCTTAGCGTGTCGGCGTGACAACAGTGCTGGTGGTGGACGACGACTTCATGGTCGCGAAACTGCACAGCCGCTATGTGTCCGCCATGGACGGCTTCGCGGTCGTCGGGGTGGCGCACAACGGCGCCGACGCCTTGCGGGCGGCCGAGCGGCTGCGCCCCGATCTGGTGCTGCTCGACATCTACCTGCCCGATATGGACGGGATCGACGTCTTGCGCGCCCTGCGCACGGCGGAGGAGCGGGACGCCTCACGCGCCAGCACGGACGCCCTGTTCATCACGGCGGCCAGGGACGCGGGGGTGATCCGGGCGGCGCTGCGCGCCGGGGCCCTGCACTACCTGATCAAGCCGTTCAGCCGGTCCGCCCTCCAGGAGCAGATGCGCCATGTCGCCTCGCTCCGCACCCGCCTGGACGAGCTGGGAGAGGCCCGCCAGGAGGATGTCGACCAGATCTTCGGCACCCGCCCGCCCGGCTCCCGCGAGCTGCCGAAGGGACTGGCCGCCCCCACGGCCGAGCTGGTGGAACGCACCCTGCGCGACCATCCCGGGGGCCTGTCCGCCTCGGAGTGCGCCGAGGCGGGGGCGCTGTCCCGGGTGAGCGCGCGGCGCTACCTGGAGTACTTCGCCGGCACGGGCCGGGCCGAGGTGACCCTGCGCTACGGAGGCGCGGGCCGCCCCGAACGCCGCTACCGCTGGACGGGCTGAGGCCTCACGGGGCGCCGCCGGCGCACCGCTCCTCCCAGGTGCCGCGCACGATCGCGTGGGCACGCCGGAAACGGTGATCGGGGTCCTCCGCCAGATCGACGGGGGCCTGGAGCGTCACGGCGCGGCTGTCCTGGCGTATGAGCTGGATGAAGGTGCGGGCGCTCGGCCCCCGGCCGGTCCGCACGGTGGTGACGGTCCGTATCTCCTCCCAGCGGCACAGCTGCCGGGTGGGCCAGACTCCGGTGGTGACCCCGTCCTGGTCGATGCGGGTCCCCCCGGCGGACCTGCGCCACGAGTGCACCGCCCCCGCCACCACCGGCAGACAGACGAGAGCCGCCGCCCACAGGGGCAGCGCGGCCGCGCTGCCCGCGCCCAGGTACAGAGCGGCGAGGGCATAGGTCGCCAGCCACCCCCCGGCGATCCACCGCCACAGCCGCCGCTGCCCGGGGAGCACCGCGTACTCCAGCGGCAGGCTCTCGTCCCGCACCGGCTCGTCCTCGCCCCATCGGTCGGCCATCGCCGTTCCCCCTCCCCCGATCAGGCCTCTGCGCCCTTCCTCATCGAGTATCACGCACCCCACTGACAGCGGTCGGACGCTGCCGGATCCGGGGCTTCCTCAGCTCTCTCCTAACCGCCCCTTAACCGGAGCATAAGGATCGCCATCACCCCGTCCCAGCAGGCTTTTTCGACCTTCCGAGCGACTAGCTTGCTGATCGCCACCCCCACAGCCGTGCCGTTCAGAAGGAGATCCATCCATGACCGCTCGTCGCAAGGCCGCCGGGATCCTCGCCCTCGGGTTCGCACCGCTCGCGCTGGCCGGGCTGAGCGCCACCCCGGCCGTCGCGCACGGTTCGCTGACCGATCCGGTGAGCCGGGTGTCCGCCTGCTTCGCGGAGGGCCCGGAGAGCCCGAAGTCGGCGGCGTGCCAGGCGGCGGTAGCGGCGGGCGGGACGCAGGCGCTGTACGACTGGAACGGGGTCAACATCGCCAACGCGGCGGGCAAGCACCGTGAGTTGATCCCGGACGGCAAGCTGTGCAGCGCGGCCAACGACAAGTTCAAGGGGCTCGACCTCCCGCGCGCCGACTGGCCGGCCACCGCGTTGGCGGCGGGCAAGCACACCTTCCGGTTCCGCGCGACGGCCCCGCACAAGGGCTCGTTCGAGCTGTACATGACGAAGCCCGGTTACGACGCCACGAAGCCGCTGGCCTGGTCGGACCTGGAGGAGAAGCCGTTCGCCGAGGCCACCGACCCGGTGCTGGAGGACGGTTCGTACGTCTTCGACGGGACGATCCCCGAGCGCTCGGGGCGGCAGCTGGTCTACACGGTCTGGCAGCGTTCCGACTCCCCCGAGGCGTTCTACGCCTGCTCCGACGTGACGTTCGGCGGCGGTTCGGCGGGCGGCGGCGCGGCGGAGCAGGAAGAGGGGAAGGGGCAGCAAGGCACCGGCGGTGACTCCGGCGCCGAGGCCCCCGCGCCCTCCGCGCCCTCCGACGACGCGATCGCCGAGGGTGCCGAGAAGTCGTCCGTCGAGCACAACGGCCACGGCGACGACGACGCGAACACCGGGGCGAAGGTCACCGCCGCCGCTCCGGCAGCCCCGGAGGAGAAGACCGAGGGCAACGCCCCCGAGGTCAACGCCGCGGGCGAGGACGAGGTGCTGGCCGAGACGGGCGGTTCCGGCAGCAGCACCTACCTGGCGATCGGGGGCGCCGGGGTGCTCGCCGCCGGCGCGGCCGTACTGTTCGCCTCGCAGCGCCGACGGGCCGCCACGTCGACGGGCCGCCACGGCCGCTGACCGCCGCAGCGCCCCTCTCCGTACCCCTGCCGCGTCCCTCCGGGACGTCGGGCGCGGCAGGACATGACGAGGCCGGGGCCCGCCGTCCGCATCGGACGGCGGGCCCCGGCCCGTCGTTGCGCGGTGGGTCAGCCGACGACCGAGACGCAGGTGGTCGGAGTGGCGTGGGCCGGGTCGAGGGCGTTGGCCACCTCGTGGAAGGCCACGCGGTCGATGGTCCCGATCGCCACGTGCTCGGACAGGTCGAGCGGGCACAGGTCCTGGAGCAGCACATTGCGTACGTTCGGGCCGTCCAGGTACTGCGTGCGGTACGGGGTCACGACCTGGTCGTACTTGGTCGCGATGACGGTGTAGCGGACGCCGGGAACGGTGTCGCCGCCCGCCGTGAGCTTGGTGATGAAGGGCGATCCCGCGACCTGGTCGGCGAGTCCGGGGGTCTTGTCGTTGATGAACTTCTCCACGCCCGGGAAGAACGGCAGCAGCTTGGTGAGGCCGAGCAGCGTGGTGCCGTGGTTGTCCGGGGCGATGCCGACGAGGGCGTTGACCTTGTCCGCGCCGCCGAGGAACTTCAGGTAGTAGTTCGGCATCATGCCGCCCTGGGAGTGGCCGACGAGGTCGGCCTTCGGGGCTCCGGTGGCGTCCAGCACCTTGTCGACGAACACGTCGAGCTGTTCGGCGGACTTGTCGATGGGGCCGAGGCCGTGGAAGAACGGCACGCCCGGGAGCTGGCCGTAGTCGAGGGAGAAGACGCAGTAGCCCCGGTTGACCAGGTAGGGCGCGAGGACCAACCAGTTGTCGATGGAGTTCCCGAACGTTCCGTGAACCAGGACGACGGGACGGGGATGGGCGGCGGAGGGTTTGCAGGAGTAGTCGTTCCAGCCACGCGAGGTGGCTGCGGCGGCGGCCGGGGTGGCCGCGGTCGCGGTCGCCGTGGGGGCGACGAGAACGGTGAGGGCGAGGAGCAGGGCGGCGAACAGACTCCGCGCGCGGGGAACGCGCGCAGCACGGATCCAGGGCAGCATCGTGTGATCTCCTTGCGGCTCAAGGGGGGTGCGATGGCGGTGCGCCCTGTGGCCCGGACCACAAGCTTTGTGTGCTCATGCCAACTTACGCACGAGTAAGGTACGGAGGGAAGTTACGCGTCGGTAAAAAGATGGCGCGGCCTCACAGCGGACCACCGCAGGCGCCCACCGTACGATTCAGGCCGTGCGCCGGGCGGCCCCGCCGCACGGAAACCCTCACGGAAACCCGGAA
Organism: Streptomyces sp. NPDC020884; assembly: GCF_044333935.1. NCBI lineage: Bacteria > Bacillati > Actinomycetota > Actinomycetes > Kitasatosporales > Streptomycetaceae > Streptomyces > Streptomyces sp. NPDC020884. Next base: position 373,207 of record NZ_JBIRRY010000008.1, read on the forward strand.
AAACCTCACGGGCCCTCACGACCCCTCACGGGACCGCACGGGAGCCCACGGCCGGCTTCCCGTCGGCGGCCGACACGGCCGCCGACCCCTAAGCCGTTCGGCCCCGCCCCGCCTGCGCGAACTCCGCCCCGCCCGGACGGTGGGGGCATGACTTTCGTCGACGAGGTGAAGAACGCCGTCACCCCACGGGCCGCCCTGCTCGTCATCGGTGTGCTCGGACTGCAGCTGCTGTTCATCGCGTCCTACGTCGGAGCGCTCCACAAGCCGAAGCCGACGGACGTCGCCTTCGGGGTGGTGGCCCCGCAGCGGATGTCCCAACAGCTCGTCAGCCAACTGGACGGGCTCCCCGGCGGACCGCTGGACCCCCGCACGGTGAGCAGCGCGGCCGAGGCGCGCGAGCAGATCATGAACCGCGACATCGACGGCGCCCTGATCGTCTCGCCGGAGGGCCGGACCGACACCCTGCTGGTCGCCTCCGGCGGCGGGACCGTTCTCTCCAGCGCCCTGGAGCGGATCCTCACCCAGGTCGAGGGCTCCCAGCAGCGGACCGTACGGACCGTGGACGTGGCCCCGGCCTCGCCCGAGGACTTCGACGGGCTCTCGTCCTTCTACCTGGTGGTCGGCTGGTGCGTGGGCGGCTACCTCTGCGCCTCGATCCTGGCGATCAGCGCCGGCGCCAAGCCCGCCAACCGGCAACGCGCGGTGATCCGGACCGCGGTGATGGCGCTGTACGCGATCGCAGGCGGCATCGGCGGCGCGATCATCATCGGCCCGATCCTCGGCGCGCTGCCGGGCAGCGTCTGGGGCCTGGCCGGTCTCGGCGCCCTGGTCGTCTTCTCGGTCGGCATGATCACGCTCGCCCTGGAGGCCCTCACCGGCGTCGTCGGCATCGGCCTGGCCGTCCTGATCATCGTCATCGCCGGCAACCCGAGCGCGGGCGGCGCCTTCCCGCTCCCGATGCTCCCGGACTTCTGGCGGGCGATCGGCCCGGCCCTGCCCCCGGGCGCGGGCACCTGGGTGGCCCGCTCGATCGCGTACTTCCGGGGCAACGCGGTCACCGGTCCGCTGCTGGTGCTCTCCGCCTGGGCGGTCGTCGGCACGGCGCTGACCCTGCTGCTGTCGATGCGCCACCGGCCGGAAGCGGATCCGACGGGCCCGGCGGACCCGGCCGCCGCCCCGGCTCCGGGCGCCGGCGGGTCGACCGCGGTCTGACGCCGAGCGGCCGGCCCCCTCTCCTCTCCTCCCCTCTCCCCCTCTCCTCCCTTCGCCCCTTTCCTCCGTGATGATCCGTCTGTGGGGCCGTCCCGATGGCGGCCCCGTCTGACATGCGCCCCAATTCTTGATGTCAGGTCGACGTAATGACTAGGCATGACAGGTACATGACGACATGCTGGAGCCGCCTCGTACACCCGACGAGGAGCACGGCCAGAAAACCACTCCTTACACCCCCACGGAGGTCGCTCATGCGTCGTCGATTCATGGCTCCGCTCGCCGCAGTCGCGCTGTCGCTGCCGCTCACCCTGATCACCGCCGCTTCCGCATCGGCCGCCCCGGCCGACAAGCCTCAGGTGCTCAGCTCCTGGACCCAGACGAGCGCCTCCAGCTACAACGCCTGGAACGCCGCCCGCAACAACCAGGGCGCCTGGTCCGCATACGGCTTCGACTGGTCGACGGACTACTGCAGCAGCTCCCCCGACAACCCGTTCGGCTTCCCCTTCCAGACCTCCTGCGCCCGCCATGACTTCGGCTACCGGAACCACAAGGCCGCCGGCATCTTCCCCGCCAACAAGGCTCGTATCGACTCCGCCTTCTACGAGGACCTCAAGCGCGTGTGCTCCGGCTACTCCGGCGCCAAGAAGACGTCGTGCAACGGCACGGCCTGGACCTACTACCAGGCCGTGAGCGTCTTCGGCATCTCCCCGGCCAAGGCGGACGCCGACAACCTGCCCAAGGCCGCCTGACCTTCCACCGCACCCGTCCCCGCACAGGGGAGAGGCCCCCGGCGAACCGGGGGCCTCTCCTTGTCGCTGTGGAGCCGTGGAGCTGTGGAGCAGTGGAGCTGTCGTGCCGTGGTGCTGTGGTGCGTCAGCCGATCTCGGCGCCGTAGGCGGCCAGCGCCTCCGGTACGGGCTGGAAGAAGGTCGTGCCGCCCGAGGAGCAGTCGCCGCTGCCGCCCGAGGTCAGGCCGAGCGCGGTGTCGCCCGCGAAGAGGGCGCCGCCGCTGTCGCCCGGCTCGGCGCAGACGGTCGTCTCGATGAGGCCGTTGACGATGTCGCCGTTGCCGTAGTTGACCGTGGCGTCCAGCGCCGTGACCTCACCGTCGTGCACCTGGGTGGTCGAACCGCTGCGGGTCACCGCCTGGCCGACCGTCGCGTCGCCCGCCTGGGTGATCGCCTGGGTCGAGCCGTCGTAGAGGTTGACCTCGCTCGGGTGCGCGGTGTCCGAGGTGTACTTGACCAGGCCGTAGTCGTTGTCCGGGAAGCTGGAGCCCTCGTTCGCCCCGATCTCCGAGCCGCCCTGGGTGTCCGACCAGCTGGTGACCGACTCGGTGCAGTGGCCGGCGGTCAGGAAGTACGGCTCGCCGTCCTTGACCACGTTGAAGCCGAGCGAGCACCGGGAGCCGGAGCCCCAGATCGCGTCGCCGCCCGCGATCAGCGGCTTGAACTCGCCCGCCGTCCGGTTGAGCTCGGCCTTGCCGCCGAGGCCGTCGACCACGGCCGAAAGCTTCTTCCAGGCCGCGCCGTCGACCGTACGGTCGGCGGTGACGACCACCTTGTTGCTCACCGGGTCGACCGCCCAGGAGGTGCCCGGGATCGTCGCCTTGTCGGTGAGGGTCTGCCGGGCCGACTTCAGCTCGGCGAGGGAGTTCTCCACGATCTTGGCCTTGCCGCCCGCCTGGCGGACCTGCTCGGCGCCGGCCTCGTCGACGACGTTCACGACGAGGGACTTCGCCGTGGTGTCGTAGTACGAGCCGGCCGCGTTCGCGCCCAGGTCACGGTCGAGCGCGCCGGCCAGCTTTCCGGCCGCGTCCGCGCTGAGGGTCTTGGCCGTGAACTCCGGCACATCGTCACTGGCGTTCGCAGTCTGGAACGTGAATCCCGCTGCGACGAGAGCGACGACGGCCGAGCCGGCCAGCGTCGCGCGCTTCCTGGATATGCGTCGATGCTTCAACTTCGACCTCCTGTGGGGCCGCGCACGGAGCAAGTGGGGTGCCCGTACACGGAGGATGGGGCGCCCACTATTCCGAGGCCGGGAAACGCACACAAGGCCGACTTCCAGACGTGCACACGACACAGACGCTTCGCACGCGAGGCGTTCACCTCCCGGGCGTCATGCCACGTCGGTTCCATTCGCGAACACCCGGTGCAACGATCGGCGGCCCCTGGGTGAGGACTAGTCCTGTCCGATATTCGCCCCTGCCGGTCCGGATGTTGTACGCACCCGTCCGGATGCCGACGGAAATCGCCCGCCGGGACCTCCCAGGACCTTCACAGTTCCTGTCGTCGAACGGTCCCCGTAACGCCTCTGATGGGCCATCATCGAAAAGGCGGTGTGCGCCGCCGGGTGACCGAGCGGGAGGAGGCACGGGTGCGCAATCGGGTGCTCGCGGCGGACGGCCGGCATCTGATGGTGGAGCGGATGGGGGACCCACGGGGAAGACCGGTCTTCCTCCTCCACGGCACCCCGGGCAGCAGGCTCGGGCCCGCCCCACGCGGCATGGTGCTCTACCAGCGCCATACGCAGCTGATCACCTACGACCGCCCGGGATACGGCGGCAGCGACCGGCACGAGGGCCGCCGGATCAAGGACGTCGTCGAGGACGTCCGGGCCATCGCCGACTCGCTGGGACTGGAGCGCTTCGCCGTGGTGGGCCGCTCCGGCGGGGCCCCGCACGCGCTCGCCTGCGCGGCGCTGATGCCGGAGCGGATCACCCGGACCGCGGCTCTGGTCAGTCTCGCGCCCCCGGACGCGGCCGGTCTCGACTGGTTCGACGGGATGACCGCGTCCAATGTGCTGGCCTACTCCACGGCGGCCGACGACCCGGACGGCCTGGCGGAGTCCTTCATCGTCCGCTCCGCGCAGATCCGGCGGGACCCGGTCCGGCTCCTGGACGATCTGCGCCGGGAGCTGACCGACTCCGACCGGGTGGTGGTCAACGACGCGGGGATCCGGTCCATGCTGCTGCGCAACTACAGCGAAGGGCTGCGCACCTCGGCCTACGGCTGGATCGACGACGCCATCGCGTTCTGCGCCCCCTGGGGGTTCGAGCCGGCCCGGATCACCGGCAAGGTGCTGCTCTGGCACGGGGTGAAGGACGTCTTCGCCCCGGTCGGCCACTCCCGCTGGCTGGCCGGGCAGATCCCGGGCGCCACCGCCGTACTCGAACCGACGGCAGCGCACTTCGACGCGTTCCCCGTGTTCCCCCGCATCCTCGACTGGCTGCTGGACGGCCGGGAGCACCCGGACAGGAGACGACCGGCGGCCGTGCCGGGAGGGTGAGCCCTCCCGGCACGGGCGGTCACACCGACATCGGCTCCAGTTCCCGCCGGAACCGTTCCTCGGTCCGGGCGATCCGGGTCAGCGGATGGTCGTCGCCGAGCTGGCGGGACAGCTCGACGACGATCTCCGCCCGCAACTGCAGCGCCTGGTCCTCCCGGCCCATGGCATCGAGCGTGACCGCCATGTTCGAGGTCATGGCCAGCGTCTCCGGATGGTGCGCCCCGAGCGCTTCGCGCAACTGCCCGGACAGCCGCTGCTCGGTCTCCAGCACGATGTCCAGCTCCCCCCGGTCCGCTGTCGCGCTGGCCAGGTTCATCACACAGAACAGGGTGTTGGGGTGCTCCCGGCCGAACGTCTCCCGCATGGCGGCGACCACCAGCTTCAGCACCCGCTCCGCCTGGTCCGGCTCCCCGGCCCCCGTCAGATAGACGCCGAGGTTGTTCTGCGCCGCCAGGGTGTACGGGTGCTTCTCCCCCGGCACCTTCATGTACTGGTCGACGACCTCCTGCGCGGTGGCCCTCGCCTCGGCGCTCTCGCCCGCCGCGAACAGGTCCGCGGCGAGGTTGAGATCGCAGGCCAGTGAATCGGGGTTGGCCGTGGTGTACTTCGCCCGGTAGCGGCCGCGGGTCGCCACCGTGAGGCGGCGGGCGTCCTCCAGCCGGCCCGCCCTGCGCAACGACACCGCGAGGCTCTTCGCCGCGCTCAGCGTGGCGGGGAAGCTGCGGCCCATCGTCTCCTTGAAGCTGTTGTACGTCGTGCTGAGCAGCCCCACCGAGTCCTCGTACCGTCCCACTTCCCGCAGGTCACGAGCGAGGTTCATGGCGGAGGACAGGCTGTAGGGGTGCTCCGGTCCGAGCACCTGGGAGCGGAGGTCGTAGACATCCTGGTCGATCTCCCGGGCGCGGGCGTACTGGCCGACGCTGCGCAGGTTCAGGGCCAGGTTGTTGGCGGCGGCAAGGGTCCGGGGGTGGGAGTCGTGGAAGATCTGCCCGAACCCCTCGTGGGCCTCGGTCGCCATCTCGATCGCCCGCGCGTAGTCCCCCAGCAGACCGAGGTCGATGGCCAGGCTGCTGGTGGTCATGTAGGTGTGCGGGTGCTCGGGTCCCAGCACCGCCCGCTGCCGTTCCAGGGTGAACTCGTCGAGATCCCTCGCCTCCACGTAACGCCCCCGGGTGCGCAGGATGTTGGAGAGGTGGAAGCAGAGGTAGAGGTACTGCAGGTCCCGCTCCCCCAGCTTCTCGTGCCAGATGGCCCGCAGCTCGTCGCCGAGGGCCCCCGCGGTCCTGACGTCGCCGCGCTTCCAGAGGTAGCGGACCCGGTCGATCAGCAGCCTGCGGGTCTCCGGCTCCTTGCAGTTGCGTGCGTCGGAGGGGCCGAGGTGCGGCCAGATCGTCGCGAAGCGCGGCCAGGTGTCCGGGTTGTCGATCGGCTCGTCGTCGTCGGGTCGGGCGCCGGCGAGGATCCGGTGGACGACGTGCCGGGCCTCGCGCTGCTCCTCCTCGCTGAGCTGCGCCTTGATCACGGCCTGGACGAGGCGGTGCACCTGGATGGAGTTGGAGACCTGGTCGACCTTGGCGAGGGCGAACCGGCCGATCTCCCGGATGACCCGGCCCAGCACCAGCTTCTCCTGGAGCGAGGAGTCGTACGGCTTCAGCGCGTCGATCATCTCCTTGCTGTAGAGGAGGTTCGCGGAGATCGGTTCCGGGGCGAAGAAGGCGCAGAGCTGGAGCAGCCGTACGGCGGCGGGCGAGCGCTCCTTGAGCCGGGCGATGGAGATGTTCCAGGTCGCGGCGACCGGTTCCGGGTAGCCGGCCGGCTGGTTGAGCGCGAGGACCTGGGGCGCCTGCCGGGCGAGCTGTTCGAGATAGGCGTCGATGGGGGTGGCGGTCTCCGCGATCCAGGCGGCCGCCTGTTCCACGGCGAGCGGCAGATCGCCCACCGCGGTCGCCACCTGGGAGGCGTCCTCGTCGCTGAGCCCAGGGGCCCGGCGCTGGAGGTGCTCGATCGACTCCTCGCGCAGGAAGACGTCCACCGGCAGCGCGTCCCCGTGCTGGGACCAGCTCTGGTTGCGGGAGGTCACCAGGATGTGGCCGGAGCCGCCCTGTGGGAAGTAGCGGCGCAGCTGTTCGGGGTCGTCCGCGTTGTCGAAGACCAGCAGCCAGCGGTCCGAGGGCACGCCGCGTCGCAGCAGGTCGACGGCCTCCTGCGAGGCGGCCGCCATGTCGTCGCCGCCCTGGGCGCCGAGCCGGACGGCGAGTTCGGCGAGCGAGGCGACCACGTCGTCGGGCTGCTCGGACGATATCCACCACACCAGGTCGTAGTCGGCCATGAAGCGGTGCACGTACTCCAGAGCCACCTGGGTCTTGCCGACGCCGCCGAGTCCGTACAGGGTCTGCGGCTGGGGCAGGACGACGGCCAGGCCGCCGCCGAGCTGGTCGCGCATCCGCTCCAGGACGAGCGAGCGGCCGGTGAAGCCGGGGTTGCGGGGCGGTGCGTTCCAGATCCTCGGCACGGTGCCGGGGAAGCGGGGGCCGGGCGATACCCCGTCGGCCACCTGCACCGGGCGGTCCAGGGCCCGCATCACGGCGGTGGTGGCGTGCACCTCGTCCAGCCGGAAGAGGTCGACCGGATTGCGGTCGATGTACGGAGTGGTCAGGCGTACGTCGCCGACCCGCAGCGGGACCAGACGGCGGCGGCCGCTGCCGACGGCCTCGGCGGCGGTCCGTTCCCACAGCTCGACCGCGCGCTGGGACTTCAGGTAGGCGCTGGAGAGCAGCACCACGGTACGGACGGCGCTCGATGCGGTGGCGTCAGCCGGCTCCTCCGGGGGGCGTTCGGCGGAGACGTCGCGCGGAACCACCCGGAAGCCGGCCCGGGTGAGGATCGACTCGAGCCAGTCGGCCCACATCCGGTTCTCCGCCACATAGCTGAGGAAGAGATCGGCGGGCAGGGCGGGCCTGCGCCGGGTGAAGGCGTCGCGGATGCGCAGCCGGACCTCTTCGCCGATCGGGGGCATCGAGGTGATCTCCCGGTCGGTGATGACCGCGGTGAGCCGTTCGAAGGCGGAGAGCAGCGAGTTGGTGAGTCCGGCCTCGTCCCCGAAGGTGGCGAGCGTCTCCTCATAGGCGTAGTAGGGGCGGTAGGGGATCTCCACCGCACCCCAGTAGGCGGTGAGTTCGTCGCCGGACAGGTCGCGCGGCAGCCGGTCGAACTTGAGCCGGGCCAGCGCCCGTCCGGCGTCCGCCTTCTCCTTCTCGCCCTCGTCGATGCGCATCGGGACGGGGTAGAGGGCGATGGGGCGGCCGGTGTTGCGCTCGGCGATCTGGCGGGCGACGGAGGCCGCGCCGTCGATGGACTGGTCGCTGAGGGTGAAGCAGTCGACGAGCACGTCGGGGAGGTGGACGGTGCAGATGTCGGCGATGTCGCTGAGGCCGGTGCGGCTGTCGATGAGGACGTAGTCGTAGTTGGCCTTCATGTCGTCGCGCAGCGCGTCGAAGAAGTGGCCGCCGCCGAACCGGTCGTAGAAGTTGTCCCAGTCGAAGGTGGAGACGGTCGCGGAGTATTCGCGGTTCTGCCGTCCGGCGGAGACGAAGTCGAGCGTGCCGCCCTGCGGGAACTCCCAGCCGAGCGACTCCGGAGTCAGCGAGACGGCGTGCGGCTGGATGCGGGCGTAGTCGCGGTGCCAGTCCTCGGCGCGCTGGGCGGGGCTGGTCGCGGCCCAGGCGTACTCGGTGATCAGGTCGATCACGCCGGTGGTGGCGCCGAGGGTGGCGGGGTCGAGGAAGGGGTGGAAGAACCGGTGGAGTCCGGGGGCCTCCAGGTCCCAGTCGACGGCCAGCACCCGCTTGCCGTTGGCCGCGAGGATCCAGGCGGTGTTGGCGAGCGCCATGGTGCGCCCGGTACCGCCCTTGTACGAGTAGAAGGTGACGATGCGCCCGTCACGACCGGCACTCATAGGTCCTCCGCTTCCGTCGCAGGGTCGTGCGGGTCGGGGGTGTAGCTCGTACTGCCCATGGGGCCGGTGAGCCGGGTCCGCTCGCCGGATCCGCCGCCGGTTCCGGGCGGGTAGGCCTTCGCGTGCTTGAGGTACTGCTGGGCCGCCACCTCGACCACTTGGGGCAGCAGCTGACCGAACGCCTCCATGGTGGGGACTCCTTTCGCGGCGGCACGGCAGAGGGCCCGGCCCTGGCCCATCTTGATCGGCATGGTCGCTTCGAGCTTCTCGGTGAGCTCGTTCTCCGCCGCTCGGCTCTGGTGGTCGTCGCGGCTCCAGGGGACGACCATGGTCACCCAGGGCCGGTTCTCGGCGTCGAAGGCGGCGAGCCTGCGGCGGTGGTCCTCGTCCCTGAGGGCCCAGCGGTCGACGAGCAGGATCTCGGGGGTGCTGGGCGGGGCCTTGCCGTCGTGCCGGTCCTCGTCGAACGAGGTGATGACGGCCTGGTAGTTGAGCGATCGGACCAGTTCCTCGGCCACATAGGCCAGCGGGCGGGCGGCGGCCGGGTAGTAGGGGTTCCAGTCCTGGGGGTGGTCGCCGTAGTGGTCGCTGTTGCGCCCCTCGGGCAGATCGTGGCGGGTGGGCGCGGCGACGGTGATCTGCATCGGCCGGGGGGCGCCGACTCCGCTGCTGGGGGAGCCGAAGGCGCTGGGCGCGAGGCGGTAGTCGACCGGCCGGCCGGTGTCGATGCGGACCGAGTCGGCGACGCTGACGATGCGCTTGGCCAGTTCGTAGACGGCCCGTTCGTATTCCTCGGCGAAGAGTCGGAGCTTGATCAGGCCGTAGAGCCCGTCGCTGACGTAGCGTTCTCCGAAGTCACGGTGGTTGAACTGCAACCGCTCGGCGGAGCCCGGCAGTTGGCTGGGCGGCACCGGCACCCAGAGGGCCGGGACGATGGCCTCGGCCGGCTGGTTGGAGCGGGCCCGGTGGTGGATGGCCCGCTGTTCGAAGGCGTACCACTCCTTGCCGCACATCTCGCTGGCGAAGTAGCGCGGCGAGAACAGCGGGACGAAGACCCGGCAGGTGGCGAGGACATCGCCGAGCCGTTCCGACCAGCCCTCGCCGGAACGTATCTCCCGGTCCATGAATCCCGCCGGTGCGCCGGCGGGTAAGTCGGTCATGGCCATCACATGGCCGCAGAGATCTTGGAAAAGCCGTTCGACCCACATATCGGGGTCCGTGCCCCCGCCATACCCCGGTGTGTGGGCGTAACTCAGAAAGAAATACGGCCGATGGCCCACCGCTCGCTGTTGCGTCGATGCGTGCACACGACCCCCGTCCTGTGTGAGCACTCGCATCCCAGAAGGAGGAAGGGAGTGCAAGCGAACTCATCATTCCGGAACGGACCGCTTTACACCCCCCTGCCGTTCGGTCATTCGAACGTCACTTTTTGGTCAGACGTCAGAACGTTCGATGCTCGACCCGGACGGCGGGGAGTACGTGCCGCGATTCTTCCCGGCCGTCCTCCGCGTTCCGCTGATCTCCTTGCGGACAGCGGCGATCAGCTGTTTTCCGTCGACCGTCACCTCCGCCGCGTTTTCGATCATGTCGAGTGCTTCCGGAACACCCGTGAGGAAGCGCGGATCATAAAGCCCGAGCCCCGCCCGTTCGAATGTCTCGGCCAGCAGCCGGGAGAACGTCACGTGTTCGCCCTCCCAGGGCGTCCGATGTTCCCAGGTACCGTCCAAGGCGTAAAGATCCGTCACTTCACCGAGCGCCCGCAGCTTCGCCCGACGGAATCCGCTCAGCAGGCCGAGTGCCAGCTCTTTCGCGTCGGATGTCGCCCCGGCGCCGAGTGCGCCGGGGCCGTGCCGGCCGGGCCGGGCCGCACCGGAGGCGAGCGGGGTCACCGTGGTGAGCGTCCGGGCCGCCTCGGCGGCCTGGTCCGGAACGGCGTCCTCCAGCAGCGCCCAGGCCTCGGCGATCCGGTCCGCCCAGGCCTCGGCCCCCGCCGCTTCGAGGCGGCCGGCCGCCGGGGCGTCGAAGCAGTCGCGGAAGGGGTCGAGGTCGTCCAGCAGAAGGGCGGGGGCCGCTGCCCGCCGCAGGTGGCGCACGGGGCGCCAGTGCGGGCCCTCGGCGCTCCCGGGCGCGATGTGCAGCTCCGTTCCGGGTGCGGCGTCCTGGCCGCGGACGAGGAAGCCGTTGCCCGCGGCCCGCACCACCGCTGTTCCCCGCTCCCCCGGGCCGCCGATGAGCACCGTGCCGAGGGTGGGCAGATACAGGCGTCCGTCCCGGTGGGCCACCGGGACGGGCAGGTCGCGTCCGGCCCGGACGGCGGCGGCGGCCACGGAGGCGCCGAGCCGTTCGGCGGCGGGCCCCGTCAGGCCGCGGCCGGCCTGGACGTCCTCGAGGGCGCCGACCAGCCAGGTGCGGGTGTAGGGATGCGCGAGCACCGCGTCGAGCGCCTCGGCGCCCGTGGTGTCCGCCTCCAGCGCCGCCGCGAGCCGCCAGGCCTCGTCCCAGAGCGCTCCGCCCCGGCCGTCCAGGGTGTCGTGGAGCACGGCGAGCAGCGTCCGGGTCAGGTCCTGGTGGGCGGCGAGCAGTTCGTCCGGCGACCGGACGGCGGGCGACTCGGCGGCGGCGGCCGTGCGGTCCTCGATGCCCCGGACCAGGGCGGCCAGGTCGGCGCAGTAGACCGACGGGTTGTCGAATCCGCTGTCGGAGCGGTAGCGGTGGGTGTAGAGCCCGCCGCCGCACGAGCGCACGACCGGGCAGCGGCGGCAGGTCTCGCTGACGCCGGCCAGACCGAGCTGTCGCGCCTGGACGCCGGGGTGGGCCGCGACCTCGTCGAAGCTGTTGCGGAAGACGTCGAACCCGGTGGCGGCAGCGCCCTCGTAGGCGCTCTTGAGCGAGTCGACCTGTTCCAGCTGCCCGTCGGTCTCGATGACGACGAGGTCGGTGGGGGCCAGGCCGAGTGACTCGGTGAGGCTCGGGCCGCCGCTCAGGCTGGAGTGCACCGAAGCGAACATCCGTACGGGCATGGGGCGGCCCTGCTCCGTCCAGCGGTCGTGGACCGCCAGGAGCCAGTCGGCGTACGCGGTGGGCGATCCGTCCGGCCGCGGCGGCGGGTCGTCCCAGGTGGCGTGCGGCAACAGGAAGTCGACGAGCGGGGGTTCGAGCGCGGCGAGGGCGTCGTGCACGGCCACCGGGTCGTTGTGGATGTCGACCGTGCACAGCAGGCCGAGGTCCAGATGGCGGTAGCGCTCCTGGCGGAGCAGTTCGACCGCTCGCATCACCATCGGGTGGCTGCTGCGTCCGTTGGCGAATCGGCGGTGGCGGTCGTTGGCCGCCCGGTCGCCGTCGAGCGAGATCCCGACCCGGACGTGGAAGGCGTCGAAGAGTTCGAGGTAACGGGGGCTGAGCTGGACGCCGTTGGTGTGGATCCTGAGGTCCAGCTCAGCGATGCCGTTCAGAGCCGAGCCGAGCTCCTCGCAGACCCGTCGCAGTCGCGCGGGCCCCGCCAGGAGCGGTTCCCCGCCGTGCAGGATCACTGTGACGGAGGGAAGCGCATGAGTGGTCGCATGCTCGGCCAGGCGCCGGGCAGTCCAGGAAATTGCCTCGTCAGAGATGGTCTTGGGGCGGGTCAGCCAGCTCTGATCTGCATGTTCGTAGACATAACAGTGGTCACAGGCCAAATCGCACCTGCTGTGCACTTTGAGAACGAATTCACGGAAGGGGACCAAGGGTCCTGTCATTCCGACATTCTAGCCACTCCTGACGGCCGTTCAGAGCGCCGAACTGAAGGTGGAGATCCGTGTGGACCGGGCCGTTGTCGCACCGCACACGCGGCTGAGCTTCCTGGCAGCCTCGGCGCTGTGGACGTCGGTCGCCGCGAGGGTGGCGCGGGTCTTCGCAAGGGCGAAGGCGGGGGTGGTTCCGTAGGTCTTCACGGCCGTCCTAGGGGGATCCTGAAGGGGTCTGTTTCCGGACATTGAAACGCTGCCGGATTCCGTGTCATCACACGGCCCGGCACGCGCACTTTACTACCGCGCGGCCCCTGACACATGCCGGCGGACCAGCCTTCACCACGGGTTTCAAAAGTCGAAACACGCCCTCCGCTCGACCGGTCGGGTGAGCGGAAGTGGAGGGGTGGAAGCGGCGGACCGCGCAGTGGTCCGCCCAGCCGCCGGCCCTTGCAGGTGGGAGACTTCCCGCCGCCGGAAAAGCCGTGCACGGATGTGTCGGGAGAGCGAACCGGGACGCGCCTTCCGGAGCCCCGGCCCGGCTCGCCCGGACGCCTCGGCGTGATGTCATTCACTCGTTCAGCGGTTCCTCGCCGGGAACGTTGTATCCCGCACGGGAGCCGCGCATGCAGTCCAGGACGCGTTCGTGACTGTCGCCCACGACGTCCGTGACCCGCACCCGGACGTGGAGGGACTCGACCTTCCCGACGAACCGCTGCGAGAAGATCCCCACCGGCACGGTCTCGTAGCCCCCGGTGCCGACCAGCGGAAAGCCCTGTCCGAAGGCGATGAGCTGGTAGTCCCGCCCCACCGTCAGCCCGCCCGCGTCCAGGGTCGCGACGACGTCCGGGACGGCGACCCAGGGCGCCGTCGCCCCTTCGGGCTTGCCGCGCAGGACCACACGGCAGTCCCAGCTGTCGATCACGGCGATGTGCTGACCGCCGTTCAGTATCCCCACCCGCCAAGCCGGTTCCCCCTCGGCGAGCAGCCCCTTGCGCCAGGAGCCCCGGTAGCCGAGGTAGGGCCGGACCGTACGCGCGTACTGCGCCCTCGCCAGAACGGCCCCCGCCGCCACGGCCAGCAGGCTCCCGAGCGCCTCCATGTCCAGCAGTTGCAGGCGCCAGGGCCAGTCGCTCCGGGCGCCGGGCGAGACGTTGGCCCGGACGGCCTCCCACAGAAGGATCAGGATCAGGACGGCGAGCAGCACCAGGGGAGCGGTGAAGAGCAGGGGGCTGCGGCGCACCCTGCTCTGGCTGTCCTGGAGCGGTATGTCGTCCTCCGCCCCTCCGTGCCGGTCCTCCTCGATGGCCCCTCCCCCGCCCGGAGGCGGCCGCGCCTCCGAAGAAGCGACAACTCACCTGCCTGTCAGTCCAGTTGGGCAACCTTGCCACATTGTCGCGGGGCGAGGAAGGACGCCTGCGCCGAAGTGGCCGAACCCCGCCGTGGTGACCGCCCGGGGGGCCGGGACGGTCTTGCCGCGCCCGGCCCTCCCCCCTACTCTCGTGGCCCGGACGGGGGCACGACGACCGGCCGGGCCACACGACAACTGCAGACGGAGGCGACCATGACGGCGCTGCCCGAGCCGCTGAGATCCATGGTCTTCAGGAACGATGACCTGCCGGCGCTGTTCCATCACACGGACGCGGTCGCCGTGGCCCGCCAGCGCGAGGCCGTGAACACCACGCGGGTCCAACTGGCGCTGCTCGTGGGCGGCACGGTGCCCGCGGCGCTGCCCTGGCGCGCCGAGGACGGCCCGGCGGTCCGGGCCCTGTACGGCGTGGCGGCGCTGGCCTACCTCGGCGTGCTCCTCGCGACCTTCCTCGCCTCCCGCCGGAAAGCAAAGTCGCACTGGCAACTGAACCGCTCGGCGGCCGAGTTCATCAAGTCCAACTGCTGGCGTTACGCGGTCCACGGCGCGCCGTTCGACAGCGCCTCCGGACACCCCGAGGCGTTGTTCGCCCATCGCTTGGAGGACGGCCTCCAGGAGCTGCGGAAAGTGGGCTGGGCCGACCCGCGCGAGGACCTGAAGGATTCCGGCGGCCTCATCACGGAGTCGATGCGCGCGTTACGGAACAAGGCCTACACGGTCCGCAAGGAAACCTATGTACGGGACCGGCTCATCGAACAGCGGCGGTGGTACCGCAGACGTCAGCAGGCCTCCCGGCGCGGGGCGCTCCTGTGGTCGGGCGCGGTGGTCGCGCTGACGCTCCCGGCGCTGGTGCTGAGCGTGTTCCAGACCTTCGGGGTGGGGCGGTCGTTCGGCCTGACGGGGGCGTTGTCCGCGGCGGCGGCCGCCTGTCTCGCCTGGAACGAGATGCGCCGCCACCATCCGCTGATCTCGGCCCACTCGCTGGTGGAGCAGGACCTGGAGTCGATGCAGGCCGCCATGGAGACCACCCTCACCGAGCGGCACTGGCCGGCGGCGGTGTTCGAGACCGAGCGGATCGTGTCGCCGGAGCACACCGACTGGCTGGTCAGACACCGCGTGTGAGCCGGTCGCCGCAGGGATCCTTGTCGCGGGTGGCGGCCCGTCAGCCGCGCAGCACCCCGTCCCGCCAGATCACGGTGACCGGGCGGCCCAGGGTGCGGGCGTACGTGACGATGTCGCCCGTGCCGCCGAGGCCCCGGGCCGGGAGGCCGTCCCAGACCGCGAGCAGCCGGTCGCAGTGGTCGGCGATGTAGGCGCCCGCCGCGTAGTACGCCTCGTCGGTGGAGTGCGCGAAGTCGAGCCGGACCTCCTGCGCCGCGCGCGCCTTGAGCATCCGGTAGCGGGCGAGGTCGGCGGCGTTCTCGAAGCAGGCCTCGTAGTCGCCGCTGGGAATCACGGCGGTCAGTTCGGCGCCGCAGGCCAGGGCGAGGTCGGCGAAGAGCTGATCGGCGCCGACCGCCAGGCTGGAGAGCGCCTGGGTCGCGCCGTCGAGGCCGCACAGCGCGGCCCGCAGACCCGCCAGCACATGGGCCTGGGCCTCGGCGGGGATGGAGCGGTGACCGGTCACTCCGATGCGATTCACGGACCTGCTACCCCCTGATGCCAGCGGAGCGCACCCCGGGGGCGGGTCCGCCCCCGTCGCCCCGTCACGACGACCCGTCGTCGCGACATCCTCTCAAGAGCCCCCGGGCGAGCGGGAGCCCCCGTCCGGAAATCCGGACGGGGGCACGTGTGTACGGAGTGCTCCGTACCTGGCCGGCGGGGCCGGTCAGTACACGCTGACGCCGTACGCGCTCAGCGCCTCGGTGACCGGCTGGAAGAAGGTCGTTCCGCCGGAGGAGCAGTTGCCGCTGCCGCCGGAGGTGAGACCGATCGCCCGGGTGCCGGAGTAGAGCGGGCCGCCGGAGTCGCCGGGCTCGGCGCACACGTTGGTGCGGATCATGCCGTAGACGACGTCGCCGCCCCCGTAGTTGACGGTGGCGTTGAGTCCGGTGACCGAGCCGCTGTGGGTGCCGGTGGTGGAGCCGCGGCGGGTGACCGCCATGCCGTTGGTGGCGTTGGCGGCGCTGGTGATGTCCTGGCCGCCGACCGTGCCGTCCTTGGGAATGGTGGTGTTGGTGTAGCGCACGATGCCGTAGTCATTGTTCGGGAAGCTGGACCCGGAGGTCGTGCCGAGCACGGTGGTGCGGGCCGAGTTGGCCCACCAGGTGGTCGCACCCTGGGTGCAGTGACCGGCGGTCAGGAAGTAGTAGGTACTGCCGCTGCGGACGTTGAAGCCGAGGGAGCAGCGTCCGGTGCTGGAGTAGATCGCGTCGCCGCCGGAGATCAGCTTGGTGAACTTTCCGGGGGTGCGCTCGATGCTCAGTGCGTCGGCGTTGGCGCCGGCCGACTTCTTGATCCGGTTGATCTCGGCCTGCGAGACCGTGCTGTCGACGGTGACGACGAGGCGCTTGGTCTGCGGGTCGATGTTCCAGGCGGTGCCCGCGATGTCGGCGCCGAGCACGGCGTCGCTCGCCGCGGTCAGCTGGTTGGCGCTGAACGTACGGGGTGATTCGGCGTTCGCGGTGGGAATGGCCAGTGCCGCGACGGCGGCGAGCCCCGCGAGTACGGCCGTGGTCCGGACGCGTCTCGCCGTGTTCGAGCGGTTGTTGGTGCGCTTGATCCACACTTCGGGTTCCTCCGAGGGGAATCGGGGGCCCTCCTGTGGGGTGGCGGGCCCGTGAGGCGCAGTCGGGGGCCCTGTCCGGATTCCGGAGTTGCCGTGCCCCTGACAATCGCTGACCGGAGTATCGAGGGGTCCGGACAGGGGGCGCAAGCATGCCTTTCGGCCACCCGGATCACCCGCGTCTCCGGCCCCGGGAACCATGGGGCTGCCGGGGCCGGAGGGACCTCTCGCGGGTCAGGCGTCGATCCGGTTCCGCTCCCCCGCCGGGACCGCCACGGCGAGCGTGTTGCCGGGTGGCGGGAAGGGGCAGATGAAGTGATCGGCGAAGGCGCACGGCGGCAGCAGCGCGCGGTTGAGGTCGACGCTCACCCGGCCGTCGGCGGCGGGCGCGCCGGGCCGCAGGAAACGGAAGCGGTAGCTACTGTTCCCGCTGGTCGCGTCGGCGAAGACGGCCCACAGCGAACCGTCGGGTTCGACCGCGACCTGGAGCGTGTGCTCCTCTCCGTCCACCGTGAAGGCGATCTCCCCGCCGAGCCCGAGACCGCGCTCGACCCCGTCCGCGTTGGCCACCTGTACGGTCCGGTCGCCGCCGTACGGACGGAAGGTCCCCGACAGCGCCCAGCGGGGGTCGTAGGGGGTGGCCTCGATGGCCGAGAAGGCGCGCCGGGCCGGTGAACCCGGGTCGAAGTCCCGTACCGCCCAGAGCCCTTCGCGGCGCAGCACCACCAGCCGCCGCGCCCCCTGCGCCACCCGGGAGTCGTCGATGGGCCCGCGGTCCGCGCCGAGCCGGATCTGGCCGGTCAGCGGCTTGCCGTCGACGACGACGCCGTCCTCGGCGGCGGCCGTGAGGACCACCTCGTCGCCGTCCTCGCGCCACTGCCCCGGGACGGCCGGAATTCGCCCTTCCGGGTAGTCGGAGAGCCAGTGGGTTCCGGTCAGGGAAAGGGGGCCGTACGGGGCGGCCACGGCGACGATGCGCCCTTCGTGCCACCGCTGCCAGTCCCGCGCGGCGTCCGGCCCGCCGTCCTGCTCCTGCTGCGTCGCGTCCGTGCTCATGCGGTCAACCTTTCCATACCGGCTCCGCGAGGCCGAGGTGCGACCGCAGCGTGGAGCCGGTGTATTCGGAGCGGAACGCCCCGCTTTCCTGGAGGAGCGGGACGACCCGGTCGACGAAGTCGTCCAGGCCGCCGGGGGTCAGATGGGGTACGAGGATGAAGCCGTCGGAGGCCCGCTCGTCGACGAACGCGGTCAGCTCCGCCGCGACCGTCCGGGGCGAGCCGATGAACGACTGCCGGGTGGTCGTCTCGATGACGGTCTGCCGCAGGGAGAGCCCCTTGCTCTCGGAGATCGCGCGCCACCGGGCGACGGTCGCGAAGGGGTCCCCGTGCCGGACCCGGCCCTGGGTGATCTCGGAGTCGGGGACGGGGTCGATCCCGGGGAGCGGCCCGTCGGGGTCGTACGCGGAGAGGTCGGTGCCCCAGATCTGTTCGGCGGCGAGGATCGCGTTCTGCGGGGAGACCTGCTGCCGGCGGATCTCGGCGGCGCGCTCCTGGGCCTCGGCGTCGGTGTCGCCGGTCACCACGGTGACGCCGGGCATGATCTTGAGGTCCTCGGGCTCCCTGCCGTGGGCCGCCAGCCGCGCCTTGACGTCGGCGTAGAAGGTGCGGCCCGCCTCCAGGGTGCCGTGCCGGGTGAAGATGATGTCGGCGGCCGAGGCGGCGAACTCCCGTCCCTCGTCGGAGTCCCCGGCCTGGATGACCACCGGGTACCCCTGCGGCGAGCGCGGCACGGTGAACTCACCGGAGATCGAGAACTGCGGCCCCTCGTGGGCGAACGGCCGCGAGGCGCCGTCGGGCGTCCAGGAGTCCCACAGTTCGCGGGCGGTGGCGACGAACTCGGCGGCCCGGGTGTACCGGTCGGCCCGGTCCAGATAGCCGCCCCGGCGGAAGTTCTCCCCGGTGAAGGCGTCGGACGAGGTCACCACGTTCCAGGCGGCACGGCCCGCGCTGAGGTGGTCGAGGGTGGCGAGCCGGCGGGCCAGCTCGTACGGCTCGTTGAAGGTGGCGTTGACGGTGGCGGCGAGGCCGAGCCGTTCGGTGACGGCGGCCAGCGCGTTCAGCACGGTCAGCGACTCCGGCCGGCCGACCACGTCGAGGTCGTGGACACGGCCGTTGTGCTCGCGCAGCCGCAGCCCCTCGGCGAGGAAGAAGAAGTCGAACTTCCCGCGCTCCGCCGTCCGGGCCAACTGCTCGAAGGAGGAGAAGTCGATCTGGCTGCGGGAGCGGGGGTCGGCCCACACGGTGGTGTTGTTGACGCCGGGGAAATGGGCGGCGAGGTGCATCGGACGGGGCACGGTCAGACCTCCTTCGCGACGGTGTACCGGCTGGCGGGGCGTACGAGCCCCAGGTGTTCGCGCAGGGTGCCGCCGGGGTGGAAGGTACGGAAGAGGCTGCGGTGCTGGAGGAGGGCCACGGTGCCGTTGACGATCCTTTCGAGGTCGCGTTCGGGGGTGATGGGCGTGAGGTGGAAGCCGTCGGCCACGCCGGCCCGGTGCCACTGGGCGATGAGGTCGGCGAGGTCGACCGGGCCGCCCCGGAAGTAGGTGCCACGCCCGGCGAGCCGCGGTCCGCTCTCCAGTCCGGGTTCCGGCGCGGTCTCGACGTCGCCGAGGTCGACGGTGAGCGCGACCAGGACCCGCAGGGCTTCGGGGTCGCGCCCGTGGGCGGCGGCCTTGCGGCGCACCTCGTCGCGGACGGCGGCCGCCTGCTCGGGGGTGGTGGCCCGGATGTGGACGACGTCGGCGTGCCGGGCGGCCGCCTCGCGGGCCGGGGCGGTGGTGGCGTCGATGACGGTGACCGGGCGGCCCTGCGGCGGGCGCGGCACGATCGCCGGGCCCTTCACCGTGAACGTGGAGCCCTCGAAGTCGACGTAGTGCAGCTTGTCCCGGTCGATGAAACGTCCGGTGGCGATGGATCGGATCTCGGCGTCGTCCTCCCAGCTGTCCCACAGCCGCCCGGACACGTCGGCCACCTCCCCGGCCTCCTGCCACAGCTCGGCGGGGGGCGCGGCCGGGCGTCTGCCGAAGAGCCGGGCCTCCGCTTCGGTGGTGGAGACGTCCGCGCTCCAGCCCGCGCGGCCCCGGCTCACCCAGTCCAGGGTGGCGACGGCGGAGGAGACGTGGAAGGGCTCGGTGTGGGTGGTGGTGACGGTCGGGACGAGCCCGATGCGGTCGGTGGCGGGCGCGACGCGGGCGAGGACGGCGAGCGCGTCGAGCCCCGGGCGGGCGAACGAGTCGCCGAGGGTGACGTAGTCGAGCGCGCCGTCCTCGGCGAGCTGGGCGAGCCGGAGGTAGTGCCCGGCGTCGTAGTGCGGCGGGCCGCCGATCTCGGCGGCCAGGTGGAGGGATGTTCGGGCGGACATGGCGGGGACCTCTCGGGTCGACGGTCGGTCGGGGCTCCCGCCGGGTCCGCTGCCCCGGGCCGCGCGCCGGACGGGACGCGCGGCCGGGACGGCGGGCCCGGCAGGGGGCTCCCTGGATCAGCTCTTCGTCTTGGGCAGGCCGGGCGGGTTGATCTCCGACTTCTCCACCGCCTCGCCGCCGAGCCCCCAGCGCTTGAGGACCTTGCCGTACGAGCCGTCCCGCACGATGTGGTCGATCGCGGCGGCATACGCCTCGACCAGGCCGCTGTCCTTCTTCGTGGTGGCGGCGATCTTGCCCTGGAGGTCGCCGCCGGCGCCGGAGAGCTGGCCGATGATCTCGGACTGGCCCGCCGAGGCGACGTGGTAGGCGGCGGTGGGGCTCGGGCCGAGGTGGGCGTCGATGCGGCCGGACTGGAGGGCCAGGTAGTAGTCGGTGTCCTTCTGGAAGTACTTGATGTCCACCGGCTTGCGCCCGGCCTCGACGTTCTCCTCGCTCCACTCGACGAGGATCTTCTCCTGGTTGGTGCCGGAGGAGACCGAGATCGTCTTCCCGGCGACGTCGGCGGGGCCCTTCACCTTCCAGCCGGAGCCCTTCTGTGCCTCGAAGGCGATGTTGTCGAGCCGGTAGGTGGCGAAGTCGTACTTCTCCTTGCGCTCCTCGGTCACGGTGACGTTGGACAGGACGGCGTCGAACTTGGAGCTGTCCAGGCCGACGAAGAGGTTCTCCCAGGAGACCTCCTCGAACCGCGGCTCGAGGCCGAGGGTGTCGGCGACGAGGGTGGCGATGTCGATCTCGGAACCGATCCGGGTCTTGTCGTCGGTGGCATAGAAGCCGAGCGGCGGCGAGGCGTCCGCGCTGGCCCCGATCCTCAGCGTGCCGCGCTCGCGGATCGCCTCCGGTACGAGGTCGGCGGCGGCCGCCGCCTTCTTGCCCCTGATGCGGTCCTGGTCGGGCCCGATGTTGACCCCGGTGTCCTGGTGGCCCTTCGGGGCCGCCAGGTCGGTGGAGGGGTCGGAGGCGCCGCAGGCGGTGAGCAGACCGGTGGCGGTGAGCGTGGCGACGGCGAGAGTGATGCTGCGGCGGACGGACACGTGCGCACTCCTTGCGAGGGTCGGAATCATGAGGGCGGGTCAGAGAACCTTGGAGAGGAACGCGCGGGTGCGCTCCTGGGTCGGGCGGTCGAGCACGTCGCCGGGCGGGCCCTGTTCGACGATGCGGCCCTCGTCCATGAAGACGACGGTGTCGGCGACCTCGCGGGCGAAGCCGATCTCGTGGGTGACGACGATCATCGTGGTGCCGCCGTGGGCCAGGTCCTTGATGACGTCGAGGACCTCGCCGACGAGTTCGGGGTCGAGCGCGGAGGTCGGCTCGTCGAAGAGCAGCAGCCGGGGTTCCAG
This sequence comes from Streptomyces sp. NPDC020884, assembly GCF_044333935.1. Lineage (NCBI taxonomy): Bacteria > Bacillati > Actinomycetota > Actinomycetes > Kitasatosporales > Streptomycetaceae > Streptomyces > Streptomyces sp. NPDC020884. The sequence goes on from NZ_JBIRRY010000008.1 coordinate 394,296, forward strand.
GGCCAGGGCGCGGGCGATGGCGACGCGCTGCTGCTGGCCGCCGGAGAGCTGTCCGGGGTAGGCCGTCGCCTTGTCGGAGAGGCCGACCCGGTCGAGCAGCTTCTCGGCTGCCGCCACGGCTTCCCTGCGGGGGCGGCGCAGCGCCGAGACCGGCGCCTCGATGATGTTCTCCAGCACGGTGAGGTGCGGGAAGAGATTGAAGTTCTGGAAGACGAAGCCGATCTTGGTGCGCTGGCGCAGCACCTCGCGTTCGCGCAGTTCGTAGAGCTTGTTGCCGTCCCTGCGGTAGCCGACCAGGGCGCCGTCCACGCTGATCCAGCCCTGGTCGACCTTCTCCAGGTGGTTGATGGTGCGCAGCAGGGTGGACTTGCCGGAGCCGGAGGGGCCGAGGATGACGGTCACCTCGCCGGGCCGGACCGACAGGTCGATCCCGCGCAGCACCTCCAGGGAGCCGAACTTCTTGTGCACGGAGCGGATCTCGACCATGGCATCGCTGGGTGCGCTCATCGCACGGCCCCCTTGGCGTAGTGACGTTCGACGTAGTACTGGAGGACGGAGAGCGCGGTGGTCAGCAGGATGTACCAGACGGTGGCGACCATCAGCAGGGGCACCACCCGGCCGTTGCGGCCGTAGACCACCTGCACCTGGTAGAAGAGCTCGCCGATCGCCATGACGGAGACGATCGAGGTGCCCTTGAACAGCGAGATGATCTCGTTGGCGGCGTTGGGCAGGATGGAGCGCATCGCCTGCGGGAGCACGATCCGCCGCAGCTGCCGGAACTTGGGGATGCCGAGCGCGGCCGCGGCTTCCAACTGGCCGCTTCCCACGGCCAGTACGCCGCCGCGCACGATCTCCGCCGCGTAGGCCGCCTGGTGCAGTGCGAGGCCGAGGACGGCGGCGCTCATCGCGCCGACCAGGTTCATCGTCTCGAAGGTGAAGAAGCCCGGCCCGAACGGGATGCCGAACTTCAACTCCTTGTAGAGATAGGCGAGGTTGAACCAGAACAGCAGCTGCACGATGAGCGGGATCGAGCGGAACGCCCAGATGTAGCCGTACGCGACGGTCCTCAGGAACACGCTCGCCGACAGCCGCATGAAGGCCAGCCCGATGCCGAGCGCGAAGCCGATCGCCGTGCCGTAGAAGGTCAGTTGGAGCGTGATCCAGACGGCCTTGAGGATCGTCGGCGCGGTGAAGAACTGCGCGAAGACGTCCCACTCCCAGCCGGGGTTGGTGATCAGCCCGTTGAGGAACTGGGCCAGCAGGATGGCTGTCGCGGCGATGGCGACCCACCGCCACGGGTGGCGTACGGGGACGACGGTCAGCTCGTCGGGGTCCGCGTCGGGGCCTGCCGCCTTCGCGGCGGGTGGGCCGACGGGCGGTTCGACGGGTGGATCGATGGGTGGGTCGATGGGTGGATCGCTGGTCAGCGACATGAGAGGAGTCCTTGGGCGCGGAAGCGGCGGTGGTGCGGGAAGGGGGGCGGGGCGGGGCCGGTCAGGAGGCGAGCCGGTCCCCCGGACATCCCCGACAGGAGAGGTCCCGCAGGAAGGCGAGCGCGGCGCGCGCGGCGGCGTCGTTCTGCCGGAAGGCCGGTCCGCCGGTACGGGGCCGGGTGAACGCGCCGCTGTTGCGGGCGGTGGTGAACGGGCCCAGCGCGAAGCGGCGCGGGTGCGGGCGGCCCTCGCGGTCCAGCACCCGGCTGTCGGCCGGGTCCACGGCGAGCAGACCGGTGTCGGTGACGGCGGCGCCGTCCTCGCGCAGGGCGCGCAGCAGGGGGCTCGCGGTGTGCCGGAGCGAGGGGTCGGGGAGACGGGCCTCGACCAGGGCGCGGGCCTCGGTGTGCGCGCCGGGGACCGTGGCGCTCCGGGCCCGGAAGACGCCGCGTTCCTCATCGGTCTCCACGGTGAGGTCGGCGCCGAGGAAGCGGACGACGCCGGCCCGGGAGAGGGCCAGGAGCTGGTGCAGGCGGGGGCCCGGCGGGCCGGAGGCCAGGTAGCTGAAGAACCCGTGCCACCACCCGCCGATGTCGCCGAGCCGGGTGAGCTGGGCGTAGGCGGAGAGCAGCCCGAGGAAGACCGCGAGATCCTCGCTGTGCTCCGGGTCGTGACGCCGGGTCAGGTCGGCGGTGACGTGGTCGCGCAGGGCCTCCTGGAGGGCCTCGGGCGAGTCGTGGCGGATGCCGTCCAGAGGCCGGTCGAGGGCGTCGAGGTCGAGCCGGTCGGCGGGGTCGGGCACGGCCTCGGCGATCAGGCCGGCCAGTTCGGGACTGCCCGGGTCGGCGGCGGCGTACTTCTCGGCGAAGACCTCGTGGGCCAGGGCGGTGCGCTCGGGGTGGACGGTGAACAGCCGGTGGTAGTGGGCGTGGCCCAGCTCCTTGGCGACCGTCGGCCAGACATCGCGCCGGAAGTCGAGCGGCCCAGGCCGGCTCAGCAGCTCATCGGCCCACGCCCGGTCCAGATGCCGCGGCAGCGGCGGGCGTTCGCCGGTCCAGCCGTAGCCGATCTTCGCGTGGTAGGGGACGCCTCGCCGCGATCCGACATGCAGCACGGGTTCTCGGCCGGAGGGCAGGTAGACCCCGTTCTCGTGGCGCCCGCCGCGCCCTTCGGTGAGCAGCGCCATCAGGTCGATGAAGGCGAGCCCGAAGCCCCGGACGATGACCGGCTCCCCGGGGCGCAGGGCGTCGAGGTCGCTGTCGGCGGTGAAGTCGGGCGGCAGATGCACCAGTCCGTTGCGCCGGGCGAAGCCGCCCAGCTGCTCCTGCTCGGGTTCCTCCTCGGCGTCGAGATGGCCCACGGTCAGCACGACGAGGTCCGCGAGCAGCGGTTCGGCGCGGTCCTGGAGCCGGACGCGCTGGCGGCCGCCGCGCGGTCCGGTGACGGTGAGGGCGGTGGTGCGGTGCTCGTGCACGGTGATGCCGGGCGGCAGGGCGGCCAGGGCCCGCTCGTAGGCCCAGCGCAGATAGGCGCTCTGGAGGCGCCGGGTGGGAAAGTCCGCTCCGGCGAGGCCGCGTATCTCGGCCAGGACGGCGGGGTCGGCGTCCGGGACGACGCGGCCGGTGCGGACGTCCTCGGCCCAGGCGTCCAGGGCCGGGCCCGCCACGACGGGCCCGTCCAGCTCCACCGTCTCGTCGGTGAACACGGTGACGTCCTCGGCCATGGAGTTCATCCACAGCAGCGGCGACTGGTCCGGCCGCCAGATCCGGCCGCCGCCCGCCGGGTAGGGGTCGACCAGGTGGATGTCCAGGGGCGTGTCCGCGTACAGCTCACCGGCGTTGGCGGCGATGCGCTCGATGACTCCGGCGCCGCGGGGGCCGCCGCCGATCACCACGATGCTGGGTGCGGGGTTCATCGCGCGCCCGCCGTGCCACGGGCGTAGTACCGCTCCACATAGCGCTGGCCGATGCTCAGCAGCGTGGTGACGAGCGCGTACCAGACGGTGGCGACGAGCAGCAGCGGGATGACCTGGTAGGTGCGGTGGTAGACGAGCTGGACGGAGTAGAGCAGGTCCTGCACGGCGATGATGCTGACGATGGAGGTGCCCTTGAGGGTGCCGATCAGCATGTTCCCGGCCGGCGGCACGATGGAGCGCATCGCCTGCGGCAGCACGATGCGCCGGAACCGCCGCCAGGGTCCCAGGCCCAGGGACTGGGCGGCCTCCACCTGTCCGCGCTCCACGGAGAGGATCCCGCCGCGCACCACCTCGGCGGCGTACGCGGCCTCGTGCAGGGTCAGTCCGATGACGGCGATGGTGACCGGGCCGAGGAGGCTGACCGTGGAGACGCCGAGGATCTGCGGGTACAGGGCGCCGATGTTGAACCAGAACAACAGCTGGACCAGGATCGGGGTGGACCGGAACAGCCAGACGTATCCCCAGCCGACCGCCTGGAGAACGGGGTTGCCGGAGAGGCGCAGCACGGCGAGCAGGGCTCCCAGCACGAAGCCGAGCGCCACGACCACCGCGGTGAGCCACAGGGTGAGCCAGAGTCCGCGCAGGACGGGGACGGTGGCGAAGTAGGAGAGCACGACGTCCCACTGGAAGGCGTCGTTGCGCAGGACGGAGTTCAGCGCCAGCCCGAGCAGCACGAGGACGGCGACAGCCGCTGCCCAGCGGCCTGTTCGGCGTACCGGGACGATGCGCGGCACCACGTCGGCAGCGTCCTTGACGAGCGACGGGGAGGAGGAGGGGGGCAGCGAGACGGTCTGCGGGGGCATGGGGGAGCTCCGTGGATGCTCAGATCGAACACGGGGCGTGCCTTCACACCGGAAACCACACGTGGGCCGGGCCCCTCAGCGCCGGTCCGTCTTCGAGATAAGCGGCGTGCACGGGGCGTTGTCAAGCCTGTCCACACTGTGAGCCGTACATCTCACCTTGGTTGACGCGCACTCGGATGCCTGCTCCACTTGGCCCATGCATCCGCAGCAGTGGCTGGTCACCCGCTCCCACATCGACTTCGGTCGCGTGTGGTCGTCTTCCTGTTGAGCTGACTCCCCGCTGTCCGGATTTTCCCGCTCACGCCCCTTCTTCCGGCGTTCGAGCCCCGTTCCTCGCGTGACTTCACCTTCACCGCACCGCGTTGCCCTCCCCTCGCACCGCTGAACGCTCTCGCTGTCCCCCCGTGCCGCCGTGGCCCGGGGGCGGTCGGCGCACCCTGACGAACCCGGAGAAGCACAGCCATGTCCCGATCCCGACATACCGCCCTGTTCGCCCTGATCACCGTGGCCGCACTGACGCTCACCGCCTGCGCCGAGCCGACCGACGCGGCGGGCGGCGGATCCGGCCGGGGGGCCGCCGAGGAAAAGACCCCGACGACGGACGTGGTGTCGAAGGTGCGCAAGGACGAGGCCGCGGCGAAGCTGCTGCCCGCCGGGGTCCGCGAGGCCGGCACCCTGCGGATCGGCGCCTCCGTCGGCGCCCCGCCCGGGGCCTTCTACGAGGAGGACGGCTCCACGCCGGCCGGTGCGGACATCGACTTCGCGGACGCCGCCGCCCGGGTGCTGGGGCTGGAGCTGAAGCGCGAGGTGGCGTCCTTCGAGGCGATCCTGCCGGCGCTCGGCAGCGGGAAGTACGACCTGGGCACGGGGAACTTCGGCGTCACCGACGCACGCCGCGAGACGATCGACTTCGTGACGTACATCAACGACGGGCAGGGCTTCGCGGTCCGCGAGGACAGCAAGCTGAAGAAGGTCACCGACCTCACCCAGCTGTGCGGGCTGGACGTGGCCACCGGGGCGGGCACCACCTTCGAGGTGACGCTCCAGGACCAGCTGCCCCGGTGCGCGGAGGCGGGCAGGAAGCCCTACAGGGTGAAGACCTACTCCGATCAGGCGGCGGTCTGGATCTCGCTCCAGCAGAACCGCAGCGATGTGGTGATGTCCACCATCAACGGGCTGCGCTACGCGGTGAGCCAACAGCAGGGGCTGCGCTTCCTCAACGAGTTCAAGCGGCTGGACGTGGGCTTCGCCTTCAAGAAGGGCAGCCCGCTGACCCCCGCCTTCCAGGCCGCGGTCAACCGGCTCAAGGAGGACGGGACCTACGACCGCATCCTGAAGAAGTGGGGCACCTCCGCCTCCGCGATCGAGACGTCCGAGATCTCGCCCCCCGAGCTGAAGTGATCTGACGCCGGCTCAGCAGTCGCAGCCGCAGGAGTCTCCGCAACAGCAGCAGCCCTCGCCGCACTGGCCGCAGCAGTCACAGGCCTCGCAGCAGCCTTCGCACTCGCACTGGCGGCACAGGCCATCGCGCCGCTCGCGGCTCCAGGGGTCCTCGAAGCTCCCGCAGCACATCTGGCAGGTGCAGGCGAGCCCGGCCCACACCAGGCACCCGGCGATCAGCCCGCGCCGGTCGCGCGGCGGCCGCGGCGGAGGCGGGGCGGCCGGGCCGCCGGGCGGCGGACCGTAGGGATGGCCGGGCGCCGGGCCGTACGGGTTTCCCGGCGGCGGCCCGAAGGACGCGTCGGGCACCAGCAGCCCCTGGCCGTTCCCGTGCGAGCAGGAGGTGGTGCCGAACGCCCGGTCGACCGAGCGCCGCAGCTCGTGGGCGAGCAGGACATGGACGAGCTTGCCGTCGGTGAACTCCACCTCGCGCAGCGCGAGCCGTACGCCGTGCAGGGCGTCGTCGCAGAGCCGGCGCGCCTCGGAGAGCGGGGTGCCGGTGGCGGTGAGCGGGTTCCAGGCGCCCGACGCGGCGTCGGCTTCCCGGTCCTCGACGGCGTCCAGCAGATGCGCGAGCCGGCCGAAGAGCCGGCCCGCCTCGGCGAGCGGCGCGGCGTTCTGCGGCTTCCCGGCGAGTACGGCGGTGTGCGCGAAGGCGGCGGCGGTGGCCGTCTCGGTGGGTTCGGTGACCGTCAGCAGCGGAGTGCCGAGCCCGGCGAGCGTCTCGATCCCGGTCTGCCGGTCGACCGCGTCGACCAGGAGGGCCGTGTCGAAGCCGAGGGCCGCCCCGGTCCGCGCGCCCGCCCGGTCCCACCCGGCGGCGACCCGGCGCGCGGCGGCGGCGACCGGGCGGCGGGCCAACAGGCCGTCCCGGTCGGCGACGTGGTCGCGGACCTTGGCCGAGGCGAGGACGAGCGACACGGCGGCGGCGAGCCTGGCCCCCTCGCCCTTGGCGACCGGCGCGGTGCGCATGGCGCGCAGCGGGCAGGGGCCCGCGGTGCGCCGCCCCTCGGGCGTGCGGCCCGCCTGAGCCTCCGTCAGGACCGAGACGATCAGACCGTCATAGTTCGTGACGATACGGGCGAACTGTCCGTGATCCGCCCTCAGGGCCAGGCAGAGACCGCAGAGATGGGCCATCCACTCGACCCGGAGGCCTTCGGAGAGCCGATGGGTGCAGGGCCTGACGATTCCGAACACGACGATCCCCCGGGAGCCGTTCAACCGGTGCGCGACGCTCGTGCACCGGAGCGTCGTGCATCGTATCGAGTGACCCGTTCACCCGTACGTCCCCCTGGTCACCCGTACGGCCCGGAGCATCATATTTTCCTTCTGCAAGCCGCCTTATGCAGGAGGAACCCTGACGAACCGCCACATCTTCTGCACCAGTACCGTCACGAATCACCTGCGCGCCGACTATCCCCTTGGCGCGGTATCCGCATCATGGACGACCATAGGGATACGAAAGAGATGCGGAACGCCAAGGAACCGCGGTGAGAGGAGGCGTCCATGGGATCGGTGCGCAAGGCGAGTGCCTGGCTGGGCCTCGTAGAGGACAACGACGAGCGGTACTACGACGACGAGTACGCCGAGGGTGCGGAGACCGGCACGGGCAACCAGGCCTGGGTCACCGACCCGCGGGTGCAGGTGGCCGCGGAGGTGGCCGAGGAGCGGGACCGCCGGATCGCGACGGTGACCCCGGACAGCTTCCGGGACGCCCGTGCCATCGGCGAGCTGTTCCGGGACGGCGTCCCGGTGATCGTCAATCTCACGGCCATGGACTCCGCCGACGCCAAGCGCGTGGTGGACTTCGCCGCCGGGCTGATCTTCGGTCTGCGCGGCTCGATCGACCGGGTGGCCACCCGGGTCTTCCTGCTGTCCCCCGCCGACACCCAGGTGGTGGCGGGCGAAGCCGCCGGCCGCAAGGCCGACGGCTTCTTCAACCAGAGCTGAGCAGGGCGCTCGCCGGAAAGATCCGGTCAGCGTCTCCGGTCGGCGCGCCCCTTCGGACGCGTCGTGGTCACCGGAAGGCGTCGAGACCGGTGAGCGCCTTGCCCAGGACCAACTGGTGCATCTCCACGGTTCCCTCGTAGGTGAGCACCGACTCCAGATTCGTGGCGTGCCGCATCACCGGGTACTCCAGCGAGATCCCATTGGCCCCGAGGATCGTGCGCGAGGTGCGGCAGATCTCGATCGCCTCCCGCACGTTGTTGAGCTTGCCGAAACTCACCTGCTCCGGCCGGAGCCTGCCCGCGTCCATCCGGCGGCCCAGGTGGTGGGCGAGCAGGATGCCCTTGTGCAGCTCCAGGGCCATGTCCGCCAGCTTGGCCTGGGTGAGCTGGAAGCCGCCGATCGGCCGGCCGAACTGTTCCCGGCTCCTCGCGTAGTCGAGGGCCGACTCGAAGCTGGCCCGCGCCGCGCCCATGGCGCCCCAGACGATGCCGTAGCGCGCGTGGCCCAGGCAGCTGAGCGGGCCGCGCAGCCCCTTCGCCTCCGGGAGCACCGCGTCGGCCGGCAGCCGCACCTCGTCCATGACCAGCTCGCTGGTGACCGAGGCGCGCAGCGACCACTTGTGCCGGATCTCCGGGGCGGCGAAGCCGGGGGCGTCGGTGGGCACGACGAACCCCCGGATGCCCCGGCCGTCCTCGCCGTCGTCGGTCTGCGCCCAGACCACGGCGACCCCGGCGACCGAGCCGTTGGTGATCCACATCTTGCGGCCGGTGAGGATCCAGTCCTCGCCGTCGCGCTTGGCGTACGTCCGCATCCCGGCCGGGTCGGAGCCGTGGTCGGGCTCGGTCAGGCCGAAGCAGCCGATGATCTCTCCGGCGGCCATGCCGGGCAGCCATCGCCGCTTCTGTTCCTCGGAGCCGAAGCGGTGGATCGCGTACATGGCGAGCGACCCCTGTACGGAGACGAGCGAGCGGATCCCGGAGTCGGCGGCCTCCAGCTCCAGGCAGGCGAGCCCGTACTGGACGGCGCTCGCCCCGGCACAGCCGTAGCCGTCCAGCGACATGCCGAGCGCGCCCAGTGCGCCGAGCTCGCGGGCCAGCTCCCGGATTCCGGGCAGCTCGCCCTGCTCGTACCACTCGGCGATGTGCGGCAGGACGCGGTCGGTGGCCCAGGTGCGGACGGTGTCGCGGATCGCGAGGTCGTCGGGGCCGAGCAGGTCGTCGATGCCGAGGGGATCCGACGCGTCGAACGGCGGGAGCTTCGACGGCTTCGCGGACTCGGTGCTGGACATGAGGGTGCCTCCGGCGGCTCGCACGGTGCTCGGAGGGACCGGGAGACGCCCGCCCTCCGAAAACTAGCAGTGGTAGTCAGGGCGTCGTGCTGACGTTACGGCTCAGTGTGCCGCTCGTCCAGAGCCGGTCGCCTCGGCCGGCTCGCGCCGCGCGGGCAGGATCGGGCGCGGGGCTGGGCGGTCCCGTCCGGCCGGCCGGACCGCTTCGGCCGCCCGGTATCCGGGGGCCGTGGACTCGGAGGGCCGGGACTCGGCGGGCCGGGGTGCGGCCGCGTCGGCCTCGCCCCGGCGGCAGGGCTCCTTCGGCGGACAGTCCATGACCTTCGGCAGCCGCAGGGCGGCCAGCGCCCCGAGCAGCAGCAGCCCCGCGCTGACGAAGAGCGTGACGTGGAGTCCGCCGACGAAGGCGTGCCGGGCCGTGGAGCGCAGCAGGTCGCCCATCGGACCGCCGAGCTGCGCGGCCACCTGATAGGCCTCGCCCAGCGAGTGGGAGGCCTCCGCCCCGGCGTGGGCGGGGACGCCCTGCTCGCGCAGACCGGCGAGGCCGGGGGCGTAGGCGGCGTTCATGACACTGCCCAGCAGGGCGATGCCCAGGCCCGCGCCCAGTTGGTAGGAGGTCTCGCCGATCGCCGCCGCGCCGCCCGCCCGCTCCGGCGGGGCGTCGCTGAGCATCGACTCGTACGCCCCGAAGAGCGTCGTCTGCAGCCCGAAGCCGAGCAGGACGAACGCGGCGGTCAGCAGGCCGGGCCGGTCATGCTGGCCCATCGAGGTGAGCAGCAGCACCGAGGCGGCGGTGAGGACGAAGCCCCAGCCCACCATCCGGCGGGGGCCCACGCGGCGCAGGGTGTACGAGCCGGTGGCGCCCGCGGCCATCGCGGCGAAGGTCAGCGGCAGCAGCCGCAGGCCGGTCTCCAGCGGGCTCAGCCCCAGCACCAGCTGGAGGTACTGGACGGCGATCAGCTGGAGGCCGACCAGCGCCAGCATGGCGAGCACGATGCAGCCGACGGCGGTGGAGAAGGCCGGGCGGGCGAACATCGAGATATCGATCAGCGGATGCCGGCGGCGCTTCTGCCGGCGCACGAAGAGGATCAGGAGCACGAGCCCGAGCGCCAGGGGGCCCAGCGAGAGCGGGTCCAGGAGTCCCGCGCCGCCGCCCAGGCGCTTGACGCCGAGGACGACGCCGAGCACTCCCGCCACGGCGGTCAGCGCGCCCAGCACGTCCCACGGGCCGTCGTCGCCGCCGCGCGACTCGGGAAGCAGCCAGCGGGCCAGCGGCAGGATCACGATCATCAGCGGGATGTTGATCAGGAAGACCGAGCCCCACCAGAAGTGCTCGACGAGGAAGCCGCCGATGACCGGCCCGGTGGCGGCGCCCACGGCGGCGACCGCGGTCCACACGCCGATGGCGAGCGCCCGCTCCCGGCGGTCGGGGAAGACCTGGCGCAGGATCGACAGGGTGGCGGGCATGATCATCGCGCCGCCGACGCCGAGGAGCGCGCGGGCCGCGATCAGGACGGCGGGGGTGTCGGCCGTCGCGGCGAGCGCGGAGGCGATGCCGAACAGCGCGTAGCCGAGGAGCAGCACCCGCCGTCTGCCGATCCGGTCACCCAGCGTGCCGAAGAGGATGAGCAGGGAGGCGCAGACGAGGGGGTAGGCGTCGACGATCCACAGCAGGGCGGTGCCGCTGGGACGCAGATCCTCGGTGACCGACGGAACGGCGACGTGGAGCACGGTCGCGTCCAGTGCGACGACCAGAAGACTGAGGCAGAGGACCACGAGGACGACCCAGCGGTTGGCGTCGTCGGCGGCTTTGCGCAGCCGGCCCCCGGCCGTGGTCGTCCCGGACATCTAGGTACCTCCCGATGAGTCCCTCGCGCTCGGCGGACCGGCGGTGACGTGGAGTGCGCGTCCCTCGGGCCCGGCATCGACGGGCGAGTGAGCCGTCAGCGTACGCGAGTTCGGTGTGGTCACACGTGGTCCACGTCATACCCCGGTCCGCCGCACAGTGTGGCGTACGCCATGCCGGGCCGGATCGGGGGCTCCCGCCCGAGGGGCGCCGGAGCCCGTCGCGGCGGGGCCGCGGGCGGGCCGCGCGGACCGCGGCGCGACGGCGCGCGCCTCCCCCGAATGGCGGGATCAATTGCGGCGGATTCCGGTCCGCCTCCTTTTCCGAGAGATCAAACACGCTTACGAACGGAACCGTCCGGCAATTGGGCGCAAGATCACAGCGATTGTTCTGCGCACCCGAAAAGACGCCGTTCCGAGACAAAGTCCACATCACATCGTCATCACAAAGCGGCCGGATTGGCCTGCTCACACACTCACTCGCTGTAACGTCGATTGGGTGCGTACCGACATCTTTGCCCGGCTGGACCGGGAGCCGGAACCGCCGAAGATAGAGGCACCGCGGATGAGTCGTCACCGCATCGCCCTCTTCGGCGGGACGTTGGCGTTCTATCTCGCCATCGTCTGGGCGGTGCTGATCACGTCCTGGCTGGTGGCCCTGGACTGGAAGGTCATGCTGTTCCGGCCCTACCAGCAGTGGCCCGAACTGCACGCCTTCCTCGACTACTACGTCGTGCTCGGCCAGCGCGGCCCCACAGCGGTGATGGTCGCCTGTTGGCTGGGCTGGCGCTCCTGGCGTCAGCACACGCTCCGGCCGCTGCTGGTCCTCGGGACCTCCCTGCTGCTGCTCAATGTCACGGTGGGCGCGGTCAAGCTGGGGCTCGGGCGGCTGGGCCCGCACTACGCGACCCAGATCGGCTCGGCCGAGATGTTCGCCGGCGGCGATATATTTCCTTCCGGGCACACCGCGAACGCCGTCGTGACCTGGGGAATCCTCGCCTATCTGGCCACCACGCCGCGCGCCAGGCGCTATCTGTCGGCGGTGTCCGCGACGGTCTCGCTGGGCGTCGGCCTCACCACCGTGTACATCGGTACGCACTGGCTCAGCGACGTCGTGCTGGGCTGGGCGGCCGGGCTGCTCATCCTGCTGGCGCTGCCCTGGTTCGAGCCGCTGATCGCCCGGACCGAGACCTGGATCTTCGCGATGCGCGAGCGGTGGCGGGAGCGTCGCGGCGGCGCCCGTCCGGCGCCCGTGACCGGAGCCGGTCCGCAGCCGGTGCTGTTGCCGCAGGCGATGGCCACCGAGGCTCTCGCGGCCGAGTCCGTGACGGCCCCGGCCGAGCCGGTGCTCCCCGCGGGTCATCCGGTGGCGGGCGCCAGGGCGCGGGCCCACGGCGGCCACCCCGCACGTCCGGGCGGCATGCCGGTCGCCCCGGCGGGCGTCCGCCGCCCGCCGCCGCACACGGAGCGGGGCCCGCGCGGCGCGGGCAGCCCGGCCCGCCCGATGACCGGCGGCTGACACCGCTCCGCCGGGACGGTCCGCACCGCCTCGATCCCGTACGCCGAAGGCCCCGACCACGGTCGGGGCCTTCGGCTGTCGGGGGCCGGCGCGGCGCCGGGTCAGCCCACCCAGCAGCGCGTCACGGTGTCGTCCTCCACCTGGAAGTTGATGCGGCCGTGGCGGAACTCCATGGTCAGGAACGTGCCCGGGGGGACGGCCCGGACCGCGTCCCAGCCGCGGCTTCTGGCCTGCCGCTCGGCGGTGTCGGCGGCGAGGCCGACGTACGACTCGGCGGCGTCGTCCGGCTGTGCTGGAGGGGTCGGTAGAGATGCCATGCCTTCACCGTAGGCGGCCCCGGACCGTGACGGAAGGCCGGGCCGGAAGGGCTTCCCCCTGCATCTCCACATGCCGTGCCGGTCACGCTTGTGTCACAGGATCCCCACACGCGTATACGCGGTCCTATTCACCCGAACGGACCGGCCGGAAGCATCATCACGCAATAACGGGAGCTCCTGTTCACCGGTGCGCGGGAGGCGCCGGCGGCCTTCCGGAATCATGGGGGTGACCTGCTTCTTTTCCATCGGCGGGGGGAGCGTCGTCGAATGGCGGGGACACCCGGATTTCCCGTCCCCTTAAACCGGCCTTTCCTTTCCGCACGCTTCTCGTACCTCTCCCCTCTCCCCTCACGCGTCGAGCGCACGCGTGAGCCGGTCCCGTGCCTCCCGCATCACCTCGGTGAGCTCGGGAGGCTCGACGACCTCGAAATCGATCCCCATCATCAGCACATGGACCACCAGCACGGTGAGGTCCGGCGCGCCCGTGGTCAGCCGGCAGGTGTCCGCGTCCACGGCCTCCAGCACCCCGGCGGACGGCGACACCCGCCGGGCCGCCTCCGCCAGCGGGGCCTTCAGCAGGATCACGGCTCGGGCCGCGTAGGCGGAGACCGCGACGCCCTGTGAGACGTACGCCGCCAGATCCTCCGCGGGAGGGGTGCGCGGGGCGAACCGGGGGCCGTGCGGCGGGGTCGGGGTGATCCGGTCGACCCGGAAGGTGCGCCAGTCGGCCCGGTCCAGGTCCCAGGCCACCAGATACCAGCGGCGCTCGGTGCAGACGAGACGGTGCGGTTCGACCGTACGGTGCGACGCTTTCCCGCCGTGGGTCCGGTAGGAGAACCGGAGCCCCTCGGCGTCCCGGCAGGCGGCGGCCAGGTCGGTGAGCACGCCGGGGTCGACCGCGGAGGCGTCCGGGCCGCGCAGCATCGGCACGGTGAACGCGCCCAGCGCGCTCACCCGCCGGCGCAGCCGGTTCGGCAGCACCTGTTCGAGCTTGGCCAGCGCGCGTACGGAGGTCTCGCCGATGCCCTCGATGCCGTGTCCGGCGGCCGTGCGCAGGCCCACGGCGACCGCGACGGCCTCGTCGTCGTCCAGCAGCAGCGGCGGCAGCTCGGCCCCCGCCCCGAGCTGGTAGCCGCCGCCGGTGCCACGGCTGGCGTTCACCGGGTAGCCGAGCTCACGCAGCTTGTCGACGTCCCGGCGCACGGTGCGCGGGGTGACGCCGAGCCGGCCGGCCAGATCGGCGCCGGACCAGTCCCGGTGGGCCTGAAGCAGCGAGAGCAGACGCAGCAGTCGTGCCGAGGTCTCCAACATGCGCACGAGTCTGACAGGGGATGCGGACAGCCCCCGTCCGTAACCCCGGTCCCTCAGCGGGCCGCCGGTCCCGGCTCCAGGCGGAGGCAGAGGTCGTTGTCGGCGGTGTAACAGGGAGTGGCGAGCACTCCGGGGGCCGCCGGGACGCTCGGGTAGACGAAGGACTTGTGGCGCGACCAGACGTCGTCGAGTATCCGGGAGATCCTGACCCCGGCCGCGCCCTCCGCCGGGACCAGCCACAGCTGCCAGAGCTGTGCCTCGGGCATCGGCCCGGCGGCCGGCGGGGCGTAGGGCAGGGTGAGGACGAAGCCGCCGGACGGCCCGTCGGCGGAGGTGAGCGGGAAGCGGTGCGTCCGGGCCGGGTCGCCCGGCAGCCGTGCTTCGACGGCGGCCCCCTCCCCCACGGCCACGCCGTACAGCACGCCCTGGACCGTCATGCCGGACGGGCCGGCGACGACCGCTCCCGCCTCGGCGTGCGGGGCGCGGACCCAGCAGCGCAGGGCGAGCCGGCCGTCGGCGGTCGGGTAGGGGACCCGGGCGCTGACGCTCGCGACCCCGGTGTCCGGGCTGCGGTCGACGAGGGCCCGCAGGTCCCGCAGTCCCGGCTCCACGGTCCGGGCGGTCTCGGAGCCCGGCTCCTCGACATAGGCGTCCCAGCGTCCCTCGGGCAGTTCGGTGGAGGACGGGAGCACCGCCCGCAGCCGGCCGGGACCGGACCTGCTGAGCGGGATCCGCACCGTGCCGCCGGGCCTGCCGCCCGCCGCGCCCCGGCGCCGCAGGAGCAGCACGGACGCGGCGGCGGGGGCCGGGGCGGTGAGGTCGAAGGTGAGCGTCCCGGCCGGATCGGCGGCGCAGTCGGCCCGTACGGCGGTGGGGCTCATCAGGGCCTCCCCTTGCGGAGCACGTCGGCGGCCTTGTAGCGCAGGGCGTAGGCCCCGTCGAGAACGCTGCCCCGGGTGCGGTGCAGCGCGGTGCGCAGGGCGCTGTGCCCGCCCCCCTGGGCGCCGCGGGCGGCGAGTTCGGTGAAGAGGCTCTCGTGGCGCTCGGCGATCCGCGCCGGGTCGAAGCGGGCCGAGGCGCTCAGCGCGGCCCCGCCCATCCGGTGGCGCAGCGCGTCGTCCTCGATCAGCTGGAGCAACGCGGCGGCGATCGCGTCCGGGTCGCCCACCGGCACCAGACGCCCGTCGACGCCGTCCTCGACGATCTCGGCGGGCCCGTGCGGGCAGTCGGTGGCGACGACCGGCAGACCGCCGCGCATCGCCTCCACGATCGTCATGCCGAAGGACTCGCGGTCCGAAGTGACGGCGGCGATGGACCCCTTGGGCCACTCGGCCTCCATCGGGTTGGCCGAGCCCATCAGGAACACGTGGTTGTGCAGGCCGAGTTCGTCGATGAGGGTGCGCAGCGCCGCCTGTTCGTCGCCGGTGGCGTCCCCGCCACCGTAGATGCGCAGCCGCCAGTCCGGGCGGGCCGCGGACACCTGGGCGAAGGCCCGCACCAACAGGTCGTAGCGCTTGACCCGGTGCAGCCGGCCCGCCGCGACGACCCACTTCAGGTCGCCGCCCGCGGGCGGACAGGCGGGTTCGGGAACGGCGTTGGGGATGGCCTCGATCCGCACGCCCGGCAGCTTCAGCCGGCCGCGGTAGTCGTCGGCGTCGGCCCGCGTGACGGTGGTGAGCGCGTCGAGCAGCGTGTACCGGTGGGCGATCTCGCGGCGCAGCCGGTAGCTGTGGCTGTCGAGCGTCAGGTGCTCCTGCCCGACGCGCACCGGTCCGCGGCGGGTCTGGCGGCTGAGGTGCACGTTGAGGCCGGGGCGGGTGCCGACGACGACGTCCGCCGCGGTCCCCTGGAGATGGGCGGCGATCCGGGCGTCGGTGAGCCTGCTGTACTGCTTGTGCCTGCTGTCCCCGCGCGGGAACACGACCGCGGGCCGGGCGTGTTCGGCCGCACCGCCGTCGTAGGTCGCGCTCTTCTTCCGCAGGTCGACGAGGTGGCGCAGCGTCACGCCCTCGGGCGCGCCGAGGACCGGGGCGTCGCGGTGCCGGAAGACGGAGACGATCTCGACGTCGTGCTGCTCGGCGAGCGTACGGGCGAGCGTGAACGTCGTCCGGATGGTTCCTCCGATTCCATAGGCATTGTGCAGAAGAAAAGAAATATGCATGGTGTCGCCGTATCCCCCTGTCGACCTGACCTGTCAGGACTGTACTTCGAGGCGGTTTTCCGCCCGGAATACACCGGGAATCCCGGAGCGTTCGCGAAATCACGCACAGGATCCCCGTTCCGCCGCCGGAACCACCACTGACCTGCGGGTTCCGGAATCCGTGAATCCGTATGGCCGTGGGGCCCGGAAGTGACGGGACCGCACCCGCGGGCCGGCGGCGCGGTAAATCGGTCGACTACCCGCCATCCCTTCGCCAACGCTTTCCTCCGAGCTTGACGTAGGGCGGCGCCGATCGGTTGCCCGGCTCCGGGTAAAAAGATTTCGGGCGGGTGCGGCGGGCCGTGCATCGACTCCTCGACGTACCGATGTGTCGACCTGTGCCGCACTTCCGTCCGCCCCGGTGCGTGACCCCGGCCACGGATCCCGCGTTGTCTCTTCATGAGCCGGGAACCACCCGGCCCACGCACCGAGTTCGAGGAGCCCCCGTGCCGCGCATGCTCGACGTCAGTCAGGACGTACGCGCCGAGATCGGCGACGACGAAGCCGACCGGCTGCTCGTCGGCGACAACGCCCCGGGCAGTTACGACTGCACCTCCTGCCGCACCCCCGGCGACTCCGACCAGGAGCGCACCAGCACGGTGCTGTTCATCGGCGACGAGACCGCCGTCCTCGCGTTCGCCCACGCGACGTGCATCCCCTCACAGGTCGTCAAGGTCGCGGAGGACCAGCTCCAGGGCGCGGTGCGCAGCATCACCGGCAGCGAGCAGAAGACTACGGAGGGGCTCATGCCCGAACAGGCCGTCCTCGGCATCACCAGCGGACTCGTCCTCATCGAGGACGATCTCCGCCCGGCCCTGGTCGTCGAACCGACCGGCCCGGTCGCCCGGCCCGGCACCGACGGCAGCGGGGGCGACGAGTTCCTCCAGCTGCTGCTGGAGCAGGGCTTTCGCCCCGCCCCCGACATGAACCGGCTGCCGGAGGTCCTTCCGGGGTGGTCCGTGCTGCTGGCGGTGGGCCAGCTGCACGCCGTGCTCCAGCCGAGCGCCGGCGGCGGCAACCCGGTCGCCTGGTGGCAGGCCCACCAGCCGCTCCAGGTGACCGACGGCTGGCGGGCCGCGGTCAACAAGTCGCAGACGGTCCTCGTCTTCGCCGCCCCGGCCGGCACCATCGGTCAGCAGCCGCGCGAGGACCTGCTCCGGGACGCTCTGGAGAAGGCCGCCGTCAACGGGCTCCTGGTCGCCGCGTCGATGCCGCTGGCCGGGACCTGATCATGTCCGCCCAGCTCGGACACCCCCGCCGAACAGCGATTTCTCCGGCGGGGCCGCATCCGACGGGCGGTGAGGTCGTTGGCACCTACGTGCACTCATACGACTCCTCCCGCCAGCATCAGAGTCAGATCCCTGCCATGCGTCCTTCGCAGGATCCGTCGGGGGGCGTGTCCCCCACCCCGATCTACGACGCGCTGTACTCCGAGTACCGGCGCTCGTTCCGGGCGTTGCCGGGCGACCGGAGCGGCGAGGAGAATCTCGACTTCCCGGCCTTCGGCGCGGGGTTCTTCGCTTCCCGGGCCCCGCTGAGCGGCCACCCCGCCCCCTCCGGGCACAGCGGGCACAGCGGGCTGGGCGGCCAGAGCGGGAGCGGCGGGCAGAGCCAGCACACCGGGAGCCTCGGCTCCTGGCAGCGGGTGGGGCGGCACGCGGGGCGGCCCCGGCCCGCGGCGCTGCCACCGGGGTCGCGGGACTCCTGAGCCGTACGACGAAGCCCCGGACCACGCGCGCGACAGGCGAGCGGTCCGGGGCTTCGTCGTACCCGGGGCTACGCGCCCCGGCCGGTGCTACTTGTTGCGGCCGCGCTTCTCGCGGACCCGGACGGAGATGTGGATCGGGGTGCCCTCGAACCCGAACTCCTCGCGCAGCCGGCGCTCGACGAAGCGGCGGTAGCCGTGCTCCAGGAAGCCGGAGGCGAAGAGCACGAAGCGCGGGGGCTTGGTGCCCGCCTGGGTGCCGAAGAGGATGCGCGGCTGCTTGCCGCCGCGGATCGGGTGCGGGTGGGAGGCGACGATCTCACCGAGGAAGGCGTTGAGCCGGCCGGTGGGGACGCGGGTCTCCCAGCCCTCGATCGCGGTCTCGATCGCCGGGACCAGCTTCTCCATGTGCCGGCCGGTGAGGGCCGAGACGTTGACGCGCGGGGCCCAGGCGATCTGCGCGAGCTCCGTCTCGATCTCGCGCTCCAGGTAGTAGCGGCGCTCCTCGTCGAGGGTGTCCCACTTGTTGAAGGCGACGACGATGGCCCGCCCGGCGTCCACGGCCATGGTGATGATGCGCTGGTCCTGGACGCTGATGGACTCGCTGGAGTCGATCAGGATGACGGCCACCTCGGCCTTCTCCACGGCGGCGGCCGTACGCAGCGAGGCGTAGTAGTCCGCGCCCTCCTGGAGGTGCACGCGGCGGCGGATGCCGGCCGTGTCGATGAACTTCCAGGTGATGCCGCCGAGCTTGATCAGCTCGTCGACCGGGTCGCGGGTGGTGCCGGCCTGCTCGTTGACGACGACCCGGTCCTCGCCCGCGACCTTGTTCAGCAGGGAGGACTTGCCGACGTTCGGGCGGCCGATCAGAGCGATCCGGCGGGGGCCGCCGAGGGCGGTGCCGAACTTCTGGGCCGGGGCGTCCGGCAGGGCCTCCAGGACGGCGTCCAGCATGTCGCCGGTGCCGCGGCCGTGCAGCGAGGAGACCGGGTAGGGCTCGCCGAGGCCGAGCGACCACAGGGCGCTGGCGTCCGCCTCGCCGCTCTGGCCGTCGACCTTGTTGGCGCACAGGACGACGGGCTTGCCGGCCCGGCGCAGCAGCTTGACGACGGCCTCGTCGGTGTCGGTGGCGCCGACGGTCGAGTCGACGACGAAGACGACCGCGTCGGCCGTCTCGATGGCGTACTCGGCCTGGGCGGCGACGGAGGCGTCGAGGCCCAGCACGTCCTGCTCCCAGCCGCCGGTGTCGACGACCTTGAAGCGACGTCCGGCCCACTCGGCCTCGTAGCTGACGCGGTCGCGGGTGACGCCGGGCTTGTCCTGGACGACGGCCTCGCGGCGGCCGATGATCCGGTTCACCAGGGTCGACTTGCCGACGTTGGGGCGGCCGACGACGGCGAGCACGGGGAGCGGGCCGTGGCCGGCCTCGTCGAGGGCGCCCTCGACCTCCTCGGGATCGAAGCCTTCCTGCGCGGCGAGCTCCATGAACTCCGCGAACTCGGCATCGCCAAGTGCTCCGTGCTCGTGGCCCGAGCCGTCGGAGTGAATCTGGTCGTTCATGAAGTCCGTTCCTCTTTGCATCATCATCGATGGACCGCGATCAGCGCGGTCCACTACTCAAGTCTCGCCTATCGCCCGGTGAGGCGCTTGGCACTTTCCAGGTGGGCTGTCAGCTTCGCCTGGATCCGCAGGGTCGCCTCGTCCAGCGCCTTGCGCGTGCGCCGCCCGTCGCCCGCGCTCGCGTCGAACGCGTCGCCGAAGACGACGTCGACCCGGCTGCGCAGCGGGGGCAGCCCCTTTATCAACCGTCCGCGGCGCTCGGTGCTTCCCAGGACGGCCACGGGGACGATGGGCGCCCCGCCCCGTACCGCGAAGTACGCGAGTCCGGCCCGCAGTGAGGCGAAGTCTCCTTCGCCCCGGGTGCCCTCGGGGAAGATCCCGAGGACGCCGCCGTCCTCCAGCACGCCGAGCGCGTGGGTGATGGCGGTGCGGTCGACGACCCGGCGGTCCACCTCGATCTGTCCGATTCCGTGCAGGAACGGGTCGAGGGGGCCGACGAACGCCTCTTTCTTGATCAGGAAGTGCACCGGCCGGGGCGCGGTGCCCATCAGCATCGGTCCGTCGATGTTGTGGGAGTGGTTCACCGCGAGTATGACGGGTCCGGCGGCGGGCACGCGCCACGCGCCGAGGACCCTGGGCCTGAACAGCCCGTACATCAGGCCGATGCCGATGGACCGCCCGACGGCCGCTCCGCGCAGCGTGGGCGCGCCTGTGGCATCGCTCACGCGGCGACCCGCTTCCCCTCGACGAGGGTGACGACGCACTCGATGACCTGCTGGAGGGTCAGCTCGGTGGTGTCCACCTCGACGGCGTCGTTCGCCTTGGCGAGCGGGGACGTCTTGCGGCCGGAGTCGGCGGCGTCCCGCTTGATCAGGGCGTCCCGGGTGGCGGTCAGGTCGGAGCCCTTGACCTCGCCGCTGCGGCGGGCGGCGCGGGCCTCCGGGGAGGCGGTGAGGAAGATCTTGAGATCGGCGTCGGGCAGCACGGTGGTGCCGATGTCCCGGCCCTCGACGACGATGCCGCCGGTCGCCGCCGCGGCGATGGAGCGCTGGAGCGCGGTGATGAGCGTGCGCACCTCGGGGACCGCGCTGACGGCGCTGACCTTGGAGGTGACCTCCTGGGTGCGGATCGGGCCGGAGGCGTCCTCGCCGTCGACGGTGATCGTCGGGGCGGCGGGATCGGTGCCGGAGACGATCACGGGCTTGGCGGCGGCGGTGGCGATCTCGTCCGGGGAGCTCACGTCGATGCCGTTGTTCAGCATCCACCAGGTGATGGCCCGGTACTGCGCGCCCGTGTCCAGGTAGCTCAGGCCGAGCTTGGCGGCGACGGCCTTGGAGGTGCTCGACTTGCCGGTGCCCGAGGGCCCGTCGATGGCGACGATCACGGAGGGGCGTGCGGTTTCCACGGTGGTGGACACCTTCCTGGTACACGGGGCGGGGACGGACGGGCCACGGGACGGCCTCGTACCAGGTTACCGAGTGCCGGGCGGGCCCTTGTACCCCGTACGGGGAGGCCGGACACCCGGGCGGGGGTGGCCGGGCTCTCCCGTCGTGTGCGCGGGGTCAGCCGCGGATCGACCAGCCGCGTTCCTGGAGGGCCACGCCGAGGACCGGGGCGGCGCTGGGCTCGACCATGATCTGGACCAGGCCCGCCTGCTGGCCGGTGGCGTGCTCGATGCGGACGTCCTCGATGTTGACCCCGGCCCGGCCGGCGTCGGCGAAGATCGCGGCCAGCTCACCCGGCTTGTCGCCGATGAGGACGGCCACGGTCTCGTAGGCGGCGGGGGCGGCCCCGTGCTTGCCGGGGACCCGGACGCGGCCCGCGTTGCCGCGGCGCAGGACGTCCTCGATGGCGTCGGTGCCCGCGCGCCGCTTCTCCTCGTCGGCGGAGTGCAGGCCGCGCAGCGCGGTCACGGTCTCCTCCAGGTCGGCGGCGACCCCGGCGAGGACGTCGGCGACCGGGCCGGGGTTGGCGGAGAGGATCTCCACCCACATCCGGGGGTCGGATGCGGCGATCCGGGTGACGTCGCGGATGCCCTGTCCGCACAGCCGTACGGCGGTCTCGTCGGCCTCCTCCAGGCGCGCGGCGACCATCGAGGAGATCAGCTGCGGGGTGTGCGAGACGAGGGCGACGGCCCGGTCGTGGGCGTCGGCGTCCATGACGACGGGAACGGCCCGGCACAGGGCGACCAGCTCCAGCGCGAGGTTGAGCACCTCGGTGTCGGTGTCCCGGGTCGGGGTGAGGACCCAGGGGCGGCCCTCGAAGAGATCGGCGGTGGCGGCGAGCGGACCGGAGCGCTCCTTGCCGGCCATCGGATGCGTGCCGATGTAGGAGGTGAGGTCCAGGCCGAGCGCCTCCAGCTCGCGGCGCGGACCGCCCTTGACGCTGGCGACGTCGAGGTAGCCGCGGGCCGCCCCGTCGCGCAGGGCCCCGGCGAGGACGGAGGCGGTGAGCGCGGGCGGCACGGCGACGATCGCCAGGTCGACGCGGCCCTCCGGCGCCTCGTCCGTACCGGCGCCGAGCGCGGCGGCGGTGCGGGCGGAGGCGGGGTCGTGGTCGACGAGGTGCACGTGGACGCCGCGGCCGGCCAGCGCGAGGGCGGCGGAGGTGCCGACGAGCCCGGTACCGATGACGAGGGCAGTTCTCACTGGGCGATGTCCTTGCGCAGGGCGGCGGTGGCGCCGAGGTAGACGTGGCTGATCTCGGCGCGCGGGAGGTAGGTCTCGACGTGCACGAGGATACGGACGACCCGGGGCATGGCCCCGTCGATGTCCAGTTCCTGG
Organism: Streptomyces sp. NPDC020884; assembly: GCF_044333935.1. Lineage (NCBI taxonomy): Bacteria > Bacillati > Actinomycetota > Actinomycetes > Kitasatosporales > Streptomycetaceae > Streptomyces > Streptomyces sp. NPDC020884. The sequence continues at coordinate 416,425 of NZ_JBIRRY010000008.1, forward strand.
GCACAGATCAGGGGTACGTCGACGATCCCGAGGCCGCGGGCGGCGGCGGCCGGGAAGTCGCTGCGCAGGTCGGGGGTGGCGGTGAACCAGATGCTGATCAGGTCGTCGGCGACGAGCTCGTTGCGTTCCAGGACGGTTGTCAGCAGCTCACCGACCCGCTGGTCCATGTGCCCGGCCTCGTCCCGGTCCAGCTGGACGGCGCCCCGGACCGCTCGTACCGCCACGTCGTACTCCCTCGCTGCTCGTCCGCGTCCGCGTCGCCGGCCCGGCGCTCGGTGGCGCGGCCGGCTGCTCGCCTCAGCCTAGATCGGCCGCGGCGGACCTGATCGCGGTGTTCCGTCCGTGAGACGGGCGGTGGCGTGCACGGCCAGGAGCATCCGCCAGATCCGGGCGGCGAGCAGGTCGGGGGCGGCTGCGGTCCGCCCGTGCACCCAGTCGGCGAGGACTCCGGTGAAGAGCCCGGCGACGGCGCTCGCGGTGATGAGGTCCTGGCCGGGGTCTCCCGGGCGGCGGGCGCGCAGCTCGTCGAGGCTGCGCTGCCGGAGCTCGGCGTGCAGCAGTTCGCCGAGCGGCCCGCCGCCGCCCTCCCGCAGCAGGCTGCGGTAGACGGGCGCGCGGGCCCCGATCTCCGCGAGCAGGGCGCCGAGCGGGGCCGGTGGATCGTGCGGTCCCGGGGGCGCACCGTCCCAGGCGTGCAGGGCCTCGACCGCCCGGGTGACGATCTCGGCGCAGGCGTCCACGGCGAGAGCGTGCAGGTCGTCGTAGTGGAGGTAGAACGTGGCCCGGCCGATCCCGGCCCCCCGGACCACCTGCGAGACGCTGACCCGGTCGAGCGGCCGCTCCTCGCAGGCGGCGAGCAGGGCGGCGCGGAGTCTGGCCCGGGTACGCGCGGTGCGCGGGTCGCCGCTGCCGTCCGTGACCGCGGGGACCACCGGCCTCAGCCCGCGACGAGGACGAGGGCGAGCGCGAGCGCGGCGGGCCCGGCCTGGACGAAGAGGATCTTCCGGCTCACGGTGATCGCTCCGTAGACACCGGCGACGATCAGGCAGACGAGGAAGAAGATCTGCGTCTGGTGGGAGACGGGATCGCTCGCGAAGAGGCTCCAGATCAGTCCGGCGGCCATGAAGCCGTTGTAGAGGCCCTGGTTGGCGGCGAGCGTGGCGCTCTCCCGGGAGAAGGCGGCGGTCGTGCCGAAGGCCTTGCGGCCGCGTTCGGTGTCCCAGAGAAACATCTCCAGGACCAGGAAGTAGAGATGGATGACCGCGACGAGCGCCACCAGAACCTGAGCTGCGACATGCATGACGAAGGGCCTCCTGGTCGATTTCCTGGACAACTGTACAGGAAATCGAGGGGAAGTGCCCCCTTCCGCCACCCGGGCGGGCGCACGGTCCGCCCGGTTGCTTCGCCCGGAGGCCCACCGCCGCGACGATGGCCTGCATTCGCCGCTCCACCCCTGCCACACGAAGGAGAGCCCATGAACGCACGGCGAAGGACGGTGCTGGCCGCGGGTGCGGCGAGTGCCGCCGCCCTGGCCACCGGCTGCGGATCGTCCGGCGGAGGCGGTGAGGGGGAAGGGGACGCGAGCGGCGCCCCGACCGCGTCGGACGGAGCCTCGCCGGACGCCTCGGCCGGCGTGGAGCTGGCCAGGACCGGGGACATCCCGGTCGGCGGCGGCACCGTCTTCAAGGAGCGCAAGGTGGTGGTGACCCAGCCGGAGGAGGGCCGGTTCAGGGCGTTCTCCGCCGTCTGCACCCATGCGAGCTGTCTCGTCTCGACGGTGCGCGACGGCACCATCGACTGCCCCTGCCACGGCAGCAGGTTCAGCATCACGGACGCGGCGGTCGAGACGGGCCCGGCGACCCGGCCGCTGCCGCCCGAGCGGATCAGCGTCTCAGGGGGAGTGATCAGGCTGGCCTGAGACCTGGACCAGGACCGTGGCCGGCCCGGAAAACACCACCGGGACCGGAACCCGGACCGGTAGCCTCGCGGCCATGATCACCGCTGCCGACGAGGCGCTCGTACGCGACCACACGGTCTACGCCTGTGTGATGGGCTCGCGCGCGTTCGGGCTGGCCACCGAGGACAGCGACACGGACCGGCGCGGGGTGTTCCTCGCGCCCACCCCGCTGTTCTGGCGCTTCGCGAAGCCCCCGACGCATGTCGAGGGCCCCGCGCCGGAGCAGTTCTCCTGGGAGCTGGAACGCTTCTGCGAGCTGGCGCTGCGGGCCAACCCGAACGTGCTGGAGTGCCTGCACTCCCCGCTGGTGGAGACCGTGGACGGCACCGGCCGCGAACTGCTCGCGCTGCGCGGGGCGTTCCTGTCGCGGCTCGCGCACGGCACGTTCGTCCGGTACGCCCTGGGTCAGCGCAGGAAGCTGGAGGCGGACGTACGCGTCCACGGGGCGCCGCGCTGGAAGCACGCGATGCATCTGCTGCGGCTGCTGGCGAGCAGCCGCGACCTGCTGCGCACGGGCGAGCTGCGCATCGACGTCGGCGAGGCCCGGGAGGAACTGCTCGCGGTGAAGCGGGGCGAAGTGGCCTGGCCGGAGGTGGAACGCCGGATGAACCGCCTCGGCGAGGAGAACGACGCAGCGGTGACCCGCTCCCCGCTGCCTCCGGGCCCCGACCGGGCGGCGGTGGAGGACTTCCTCGTCCGGACCCGGCGGGCCTCGGCGCAGCGCGCTTGGGGACCGAGTCGGCTCACACCGTCCGGGGACCACCGGACGCGGCCGTGAGCTCGGCCAGCTTCTGGAACTCGCCCAGGTCGTAGTTGGCCAGTGCGGAGTCGAGGTTGGTCAGCGCCCCGAGGTGCTCGATGAATCCCTGCGGGTCGTACTCGATCTGCAGGGCGACGCGGCTCGACGTGTCGTCGAGCCGGTGGAAGGTGACCACTCCGGCGTGGTGGACTCCCTCGGTCGTCCTCCAGGCGATGCGGTCCTCGGTGACCACCTCGGTGAGTTCCGCGACGAAACGCTTGTCCGCGCCGGGCAGCGAAAGCTGCCAGGCGAAGCGCCGCTCGTCGAGCGGTTCGACGATCTGGACGTGGCTCAGGAACCTCGGCCACTGGGTGACATCGCTCCACAGGGCCCACGTGACGGCCACGGGAGCCTTGATGTCGACGGTCTCGACGAGCGAGGAGGACATGGACAACCACCAGACCTTCGGACGGGAACACGGTCGCCCTCTCGTACCCGGTCACGGGCCGCCCACGCGAGGAGCCCTCACCCGACAAAACGGTGCAACAAGGCGCATAATCGAGTCAGTCGGGATCGTTTGGAGGATCTCATGATCGTCCTCGGCATCATTCTCCTGGTGATCGGCCTGCTGGCCGGCCTTTCCATCCTCTGGACCATCGGGATCATCCTCCTGGTCGCGGGGGCCGTGCTGTGGGTCCTGGGGGCCGTCGGGCACGCGGTCGGCGGCAGGCGTCACTACTGGTAGTCGCCCCGGGCAAGCCTGGCGCGTACGACGAGGTCGTGCAGGTCCTCCAGGACGGTCACCGCGTCCGGCAGCCGGGAGCGGGTCTGCGCCTCGTCCAGGACGCGGTGGAGTTCCGTCACGTCCTGGCCCACCTTCTCCGCGTCCAGGCCCGTCGCCGCGCCGTGCTCGGCGTCGGCCTTGGCGGCGATCAGGTCCGGCAGGTACGCGGGGGCAGCGGCCTCGGTGAGCAAGGTGGGCAGATGGGCCCGCACCTCTCCGGAGCGCATCAGGTGGATGCCGGTGAGCAGCGCCCGGAAGGTGTAGAGCAGCGGCTTCAGTTCGCCGGTGTTCCCGTACAGCCGCCACTGCGTACCGGCGAAGCCCCGGTAGTGGTGGGCGTGGTTGCGGGTGAGGACGCCCGGGGCAAGCGCGGTCAGCTCCGTGTGGAGCGCGCTCGTGTGCACCACCAGCGGGGACAGCAGCTGTTCCAGGACGTAGCCGTTCGGCCGGAGCATCAGGCGGACGAACTTGCGCAGATCGTGGGTGACGAGGTCCAGCTCGACCCCGTCGCGCTCCCACATCCGGGTGCGGGTCTCCTCCGGCTCGTGCAGCCCGACCAGGTCCTCGGCGGGCAGGACGTGGACCCCCCGCAGGTCCACGTCCGAGTCCCGGGAGGGGAAGCCGTACAGATGGGCGCCGGAGACCGTGGCGAAGGCCAGCGGGCCGGGGGCGTTCGAGAGGTCGGGGCGCAGGTCGGTGACCGGCAGCCCCGCTCTCGTCAGCGGATCGTCGGTGGCGGCAGTCATGGATCAAGCGTCCCAGAGTGCCGCGAGGGACAGCAGGTCGCTGCGGTACTCGATGCGCTCGGACCACTCCTTGGGCCAGGCGGCCGCGCCCAGGTGCGCCCCCGCCAGCGCTCCGGTCAGGCAGGCGATCGAGTCGGAGTCGCCCCGGGTGCAGGCGGCCCGGCGCAGGGCGGTGACGGGCTCCTCTGGAAACAGCAGGAAGCAGTGCAGGGCGGAGGCGAGGGCCTCCTCGGCGACCCAGCCGTCCCCGGTCCGCTCGCACGGGTCGGTCTCCGGCGACGGCGCGCGCAGGGCGTCCTGGACGGCCGCCAGCGCGCTCAGGCACTCGTCCCAGCCGCGCTGGATGTACGACTGCGGTGTGGCGTCGCCGGCGCGGCGCCAGAGGTCGCCGAGCCAGCGGGTGTGGTAGCGGCCCCGGTTCTCGTAGGCGTAGCTGCGCAACTGTCCGACCAGACCGAGCGGTTCGGCGCCCTGGGCGAGCAGGAACACCGCACGGGCCAGCAGGTCGGAGGCGGCCAGGGCGGTGGGGTGGCCGTGGGTGAGGGCGGCCTGGAGCTGGGCGGCCCCGGCGCGCTGCTCCTCGCTCAGGCCGGGGACGAGGCCGACGGGGGCGACCCGCATGTTGGCGCCGCAGCCCTTGGAGTGCGTCTGGCTGGCCTCCTGCCAGACCGGGCCGGTCTCGAGCAGACGGCAGGCGGTGAGGCAGGTGTTGCCGGGGGCCCGGTTGTTGTCGGGCGAGTGGTACCAGGCGACGAACTCCCTGCGCACCGGGTCCACCAGCCGCTCCGGAGTGAGCAGTCCGCTGTCCATGGCCGTGCGGATGCCCCGGCCCAGCGCGATCGTCATCTGGGTGTCGTCGGAGACGACGGCGGGCGTCAGCAGGGGCAGCTGCCGCCAGGGGCCGAACTTGGCCAGGATGGCGGGCACGTCGTTGAACTCGGTGGGGAAGCCCAGCGCGTCGCCGAGCGCGAGCCCGGTCAGCACGCCGGTGGCCGCCTGTTTGGTGAGGGGCGGGGTGGCGATGGTCATGTGTCGCGTCCTTCCGGTGCGGAGTGGGGAGCGCCGGGCTGCGGCGGGCGCAGGAGCGGCGGGTGCAGGGCGGTGGCGTCGCCCGCCCGGTAGAGGGCGGCCGGTTTGCCCCGGCCGCCGGTGCGGCGCGGCGGGCCTTCGACGGCCTGGACGAAGCCGGGCGCGTTCAGGACCTTGCGCCGGAAGTTGGGGCGGTCCAGCTCGACGCCCCAGACCGTCTCGTAGACCTGCTGAAGCTCGCCGAGGGTGAACTCGGCGGGGCAGAACGCGGTGGCCAGGCAGCTGTACTCGAGCTTGGCGCCGATCCGGTCGTGGGCGTCGGCGAGGATCCGGTCGTGGTCGAAGGCCAGCGGACCGGCGGAGCCCGCGTCCCACCACCGGGCGCTCGCCGCGTCGCCGCCGCCGCGCGGTTCGGGCAGGTCCGGCAGGAGCGCGGCGTACGCGACGGAGACCACCCGCATCCTCGGGTCGCGGTCCGGGTCGGTGTAGGTACGCAGCTGTTCGAGGTGGAGGGCGTCGGCGGTGCCGGGGCCCAGGCCGGTCTCCTCGGCGAGTTCGCGGCGGGCGGCGTCCCCGGCGGACTCGCGGGGCAGCAGGAAGCCGCCGGGCAGCGCCCACCGGCCACGGAAGGGCTCCTGGCCCCGTTCGACGAGCAGCACGTGCAGGCGGGCCTCGCGGACGGTGAAGACCGCGAGGTCGACGGTGACCGCGAACGGGGCGTAGGCGTGCGGGTCGTAGCCCGCGGGGGTGCTCATCGTTTCTCCGGGAGGGGTGCGGCGAAGTCCCAGCCGGTGGCGAGGAGTTCGTCGACGGCGGCGACGGCGGCGGCGAGCCGCGCCTCGGGCGGTCCGGTCATCTCGACGAACCGCCGTCCGGTGCGGGTGAGTTCGGCGCGGAAGCGGTCGGTCATCCAGGGGCGCAGCTCCTCGCCGTCGCGCAGTCCGTCGTCCTCGAAGGCGACGCCCTCGTGGTCGGTGAGGAGCCACAGGTGGTGGGCGGTGCGGTCGGCGATCTCCTCGACGAGCGGGTTGCGGCCGCCGACGTACCGCTCGTGCCAGACAGTGGTGGCGAAGGAGTCGGTGTCGCAGACGAGCACCGGGGAGCCGGCGCGTGCGGCGACCTCCTCCCGGTCGTTCTGGGTCTTCGCGATGAGCGGGAAGTCGTCGGTGGTGAAGGTGACGTCCTCCCAGGCGGCCCCGGGCCACCGTTCGCGCAGGGACGCGAGCTTGTGTTCGCTGTGCTCGCGGCCGTACTCGGCGACGTACGCCGTCCGCGCCCACACTCCGCCGCGTGCGCGGTAGTGGTCGGCCAGCGCCCGCGCGAGCGTGGTGGTGCCGGTGGACTCCGCGCCGAGGACGACGATCCGGCGGGCGAGCGCGGCCCTCACCGGGGGCCGGAGGAAGTCCCAGCAGCCGACCGGGTCCTTGCGCACGGCGGTGCCGGAGACCGGGAAGAGGGTGCGGTCGGGGTCGACGAGGACGGAGTCCGCGCCGAAGCGGCGGCCCAGTTCCTCCCCGTACGCCTCCGAGGTGAAGACCGCGTCCACCCGCTCGGGCACGGCGGCCGTGAAGACGGCCATGTGCGCGTCCCAGACGGCCGGGTCCCGCACGTCCATGGGCGTGTCGTCGAGCGCGCCGACCACCGTGACGTCCGGGTGTATCTCGCGCATCCAGGCGACGCGGTCGGCGAGCGGGACCGACTCCACGGAGGCGGCGCAGACCAGCACGGTCAGCCGTTCGCAGCGGTCCCGGGCGGTCTCGACGAGGTGGTGGTGGCCGGCGTGCGGCGGGTAGAACTTGCCGAGGACCAGACCGTGTCCGTAGCGCTTCACGCGGCGGCCACCTCCGGCGTACGCGCGTCGCGTGCGGTCAGGTCGCGGTGCCAGCTGCGCAGTCCGACCAGGCAGAGCGCGAGGAACCCGACGTACAGCAGCGAGGTCAGATACAGCCCCTTGTGCGCGTACAGCGGGATGTAGACCACGTCGGCGGCGATCCACAGCCACCAGGACTCCAGGCGCTTCCTGCACTGCCCGTACGTCGCCATCAGCGACAGGGAGGTCGTCAGCGCGTCCCAGAAGGGGACGGTGGAGTCGGTGGCCCGGGAGAGCAGCAGGGTGATCGCGAGCGTCCCCACCGCCCCCACCGCGAGCAGCCAGGTCCATTCGGTGCGGGTCGTTCTGCGCACCGGCAGGACCGAGGTCCCTGGTCCACCCCCGTGGGTCCAGGTCCACCAGCCGTACGCGGCGAGGGTGATGAAGACGATCTGGAGGCCGGCGTCGGCGTACAGACCGGACTGGGCGAACAGCAGGATGAAGAAGAGGTTGTTGGCGATGCCGATCGGCCAGTTGGCGAGGTGCTGGCGGGCCACGAGCCAGACGCACAGCGCCCCGCTGCCGAAGCCCAGCACCTCGGTCCAGCTGACCGGGGTGTCCAGGACCGTCACCAGGGGCTGTTGCAGGGGATCGAGTATGTCCGCGAGACTCACGCCCACCTCCTTCTTAATAGTCACTCTGACTATAAAGGCCGGAGAGGGACGGCGAAAGGCCCGCGGCCGGTCCTGTTCGAAAAAACGGAACAGATACCGGCCGCGGGCCTTCGTACGGGTGCGGGTGCGGCTAGAGGCCGACCTCGCGCATCAGCATGCCGACCTCGGTGTTGGTCAGGCGGCGCAGCCAGCCGGACTTCTGGTCGCCCAGCGGGATCGGCCCGAAGGACGTCCGCACGAGGCGCTCGACCGGGAAGCCGGCCTCGGCCAGCATCCGGCGCACGATGTGCTTGCGGCCCTCGTGGAGGGTCACCTCGACCAGGTAGTTCTTGCCGGTGTTCTCGACGACGCGGAAGTGGTCGGCGCGGGCGTAGCCGTCCTCCAGCTGGATGCCGTCCTTGAGCCGCTTGCCGAGGTCGCGCGGCAGCGGGCCCTGGACGGCGGCCAGGTAGGTCTTCTTCACGCCGTACTTCGGGTGCGTGAGGCGGTGGGCCAGCTCACCGTGGTTGGTGAGCATGATGATGCCCTCCGTCTCGGTGTCGAGGCGGCCGACGTGGAACAGCCGCGTCTCGCGGTTGGTCACGTAGTCGCCGAGGCACTGACGGCCGTCGGGGTCCTCCATCGAGGAGACGACCCCGGCGGGCTTGTTCAGCGCGAAGAAGAGATACGACTGGGCGGCGACCGTGAGGCCGTCGACCTTGATCTCGTCCTGGTGCACATCGACGCGCATGCCCTGCTCGACGACGATCTCGCCGTTGACCTCGACGCGGGACTGCTCGATCAGCTCCTCGCACGCCCGGCGCGAGCCCATGCCGGCACGGGCGAGGACCTTCTGCAGCCGCTCGCCCTCCTGCTCGGCGCCCGGGTGGGTCTTGGGGAGGTTGATCTCGGGCTTGTTCGCATACCGGTCACGGTTGCGCTGCTCGATCTTGGCGTCGAGCTCACGGGGACGCGAGGGGGCGGCGCGGCGGAAACCGCCGGTGCGACCACCGCCGCCCTGTGCGGGCTTCGGGCCGCCCTTGGCGCCGCCGCGCGCCGCCGAGCCGCGGCCCTTGCGGGGGCCTTCCTGCTCGGCTCGGGCGCCGGGGGCGTCGTTGCCCACGTCGTAGCGGCGCTCCTCCGGGCGGGGACGGCGGGGGCGCTGCTCTTCCTCGCGCCCGCCCTGGTAGCTCGTACGCCCGTCCTGGGAGCCGGGACGGCCGCCCTGGCCGCCCGGACGGCCGGCCTGGCCGCCGGGACGACCGCCCTGGCCGCTGCCGCCGCGTCCGCCGCCGCTCTGACCGCCGGAACGACCGCCCTGGCCGCCGCCCTGGGAGCCGGGACGGCCACCCTGGCCGCCGCGTCCGCTCGGGCCGCCGCCCTGGCCCTGGCGGAAGGACCCGCCGCCGCTGCGGCCGCCGCTGCCCGCGCCGCCACCGCTCCGGGAGTTCCGGTCGCCGCCGCCGCTGCTCCGGCCGCTCCCGCCGCTGCCGCTTCCGCTGTTCCTGCCACTGCTTCGCATCAAAATTCCGTCTTGTCGTCTGCGTGAGTATCCGGGGTGTCCGGTGCGTCCGGATCGAACGACGGCACACCCTCTAGCGTCTCAGCCTCGATCGCGTCCGCCTCCGGGAGGAAGGGCGCGAGCTCCGGGAGCTCGTCCAGGCCGCGCAGGCCCATTCGCTCCAGAAAGTAGTTCGTCGTCCTGTACAGGATCGCACCTGTTTCGGGTTCCGCGCCCGCCTCCGCCACCAGGCCCCTCTGGAGGAGGGTCCGCATGACGCCGTCGCAGTTCACTCCGCGCACCGCCGAGACCCGTGAGCGGCTCACCGGCTGCCGGTACGCGACCACCGCCAGGGTCTCCAGCGCGGCCTGGGTGAGCCGGGCGTGCTGGCCGTCCAGGACGAAGCCCTCGACCGCCGCCGCGTACTCCGGGCGGGTGAAGAAGCGCCAGCCTCCCGCGACGAACCGCAGGTCGAAGCCCCGGCGCTGCACGGCGTACTCGTCGGCCAGCTCCCGCAGCGCGTCCGCCACGGCCCGGCGGGGCCGCTGGAGCACCTTGGCGAGCTGGTCGACGGTGGCGGGCTCGTCGACGACCATGAGGACCGCCTCGAGGGCGGGCTTCAGATCGAGCGCGGCGACCGCGCTCCCGTCCGGTCCGCCGTCGTGCTGCGTGGGCTGCTCGCTCATTTCCGTACGTCCTCCTCCTCGGCCGCTCCGCCGAGCTCGGGGTCGAACTCGTCCGTCACCGCCGGCTCCGCCGCCGCCCCGCCGCACCAGGTCACGAGCAGGTCCCCCAGCGCCTCGTCCTGGTCGAGCGTGACGGCCTTCTCGCGGTACAGCTCCAGCAGGGCCAGGAAGCGGGCCACCACGGTCAGCGTGTCCGGCGCGTCCTCGGTCAGCGTTCGAAAGCTCATCGCCGTCCCGGCCGCGCGCAGCCGCTCCACCACGAGACCCGCCTGCTCCCGGACGCTGACCAGCGGGGCGTGGATGTGGTCGACGTACACCTGGGGCCTGGGCTTGGGCAGCATCGCCTTCACCGCGAGCTTCGCGAAGCCCTCGGGCCCGATGCTGATGACCACCTCGGGCAGCAGCTCGGCGTGCTGGTCCTCCAGCCCGACGGTACGGGGGTGGCGGCGGGCCTCGGCCTCCAGGCGGCCCTGGAAGATCTCGGCGATCCTCTTGTACGCGCGGTACTGGAGGAGCCGCGCGAAGAGCAGGTCCCGCGCCTCCAGGAGCGCCAGGTCCGCCTCGTCCTCGACCTCGGCCGCGGGCAGCAGCCGGGCCGCCTTGAGATCGAGCAGGGTGGCGGCGACGACGAGGAACTCGGTGGTCTGGTCGAGGTCCCAGTCGGGGCCCATGGCGCGGATGTACGCCATGAACTCGTCGGTGACCTTGGAGAGTGCGACCTCGGTCACGTCCAGCTTGTGCTTGGAGATCAGCTGGAGGAGGAGGTCGAAGGGGCCCTCGAAGTTCACCAGCCGGACCGTGAAGCGCCTGTCCTCGGAGTCGGGCTCGACCACCGGCTCCGGAGCTGCTTCCGGTTCCGGATCGGCCTCCGGTACGGGAACGGCCTCAGGGACGGGCTCGGCCGCCGGCTCCGGAGGTGCTTCCGGCTGCGCCGCGGGCTCCGGAGCCGCCTCCGCGGGCGCCGCTGCCGCCCCCGGCCCCCGCCCCAGGGCACGGCGGCGCGGGGCGGCGGGGTCGTCGGGCGTGGGCATGGTGGTCCAGGGGTGGGGCGGCGGCGCGGACGGGTCCCGCCGGCCGGCGGGTCCTGCGGGGCAGGCTACCCGCGCCGTACCGCTCAGCGGCCGCGCAGCCGCCGTACGAGGATGCTCGCGTCGCCCCGGGACTCCAGGTCGGCCAGGACCACCGCCACCGCCTCGCGGACGATACGGCCGCGGTCGACGGCGAGGCCGTGTTCGCCGCGCAGGACGAGCCGGGCGTGTTCCAGGTCCATCAGCTCCTCGGCGGAGACGTAGACCGTGATCTTCTCGTCGTGGCGTTCCCGGCCGCTGGGGCGGCGGTTCGCGCCCCGTCCGCCGCCGCGCCTGCGCTGCTGCTGGACCGCCGGGGACTGCTCGGCCGGGGCCCCGGACGCGGCGGGGCGCTCACCGGAGGCGGCCTTGGCGGACGGGGAGCGGTCGCTCTCGCCGCCGCGGCTGCGCGAGTCGCCGCCGTCGGAGTCGGCCGCGGCGTGCTCCTCGCGGTCGGCGGTGGCGGCCCGACCGGAGGGATCGCTCTCCCCGGCGGGCGCGGGCACCCGCGGCTCGCCGTTCGCCTTGCGCCGCCGCTCCGCCGGGGAGGACGGCTGGAGGCCCATCCCGCCTCCGGTGGTACGGAACAGTTCGTCGGCCCCCGGCAGACTCACTCGGCGTGACACCGGGCGAGCACCTCCCTGGCGAGCTGGCGATAGGCTGCTGCGCCGACCGAGTTGGAGGCGTACGTGGTGATGGGCTCACCGGCGACCGTGGTCTCCGGGAAGCGGACCGTGCGCCCGATGACCGTGTGGTAGACGTGCTCGTCGAAGGCCTCGACGACGCGCGCCAGGACTTCGCGGCTGTGCACCGTACGGGAGTCGTACATGGTGGCGAGGATGCCGTCGAGCTCCAGCTCCGGGTTGAGCCGCTCCTGGACCTTCTCGATGGTCTCGGTGAGCAGCGCCACCCCGCGCAGCGCGAAGAACTCGCACTCCAGCGGCACTATGACCTTGTGAGCGGCCGTCAGGGCGTTCACGGTGAGCAGGCCGAGGGAGGGCTGACAGTCGATCACGATGTAGTCGTAGTCGGCCATCAGCGGCTTCAGGGCGCGCTGGAGCGTGGACTCGCGGGCCACCTCGCTGACGAGCTGCACCTCGGCCGCGGAGAGGTCGATGTTGCTGGGCAGCAGGTCCATGTTGGGGACCGCGGTCTTGAGCAGGACGTCGTCCGCCGTCATGCCCCGCTCCATGAGCAGGTTGTAGACGGTGAGGTCGAGCTCCATCGGGTTGACCCCGAGGCCGACGGAGAGGGCGCCCTGCGGGTCGAAGTCGACGAGCAGGACCCGGCGTCCGTACTCCGCGAGCGCGGCGCCCAGGTTGATGGTCGACGTGGTCTTGCCCACGCCGCCCTTCTGGTTGCACATCGCGATGATCTTCGCGGGGCCGTGGTTGGTCAGCGGGCCCGGGATCGGGAAGTACGGCAGGGGCCGCCCGGTCGGGCCGATGCGCTCGCGGCGCTGACGCGCGGCGTCGGGCGCGAGGGTGGCCGCGTACTCCGGATCGGGCTCGTACTCGGCGTCGGGGTCGTAGAAGTGCCCCTCGGGCACCTCGGCGAAGTCGGCGAAGCGGTCGGTTTCCCGGCTGCTCTCGTTGCCGGCCGTGGCGTTCACGTGTAGGCCGTCCATCATCTGGGGGGCTGTCGTCATGTGCTGTTGGGTGGCGAAGGTGCGGACAGCGACGGAGCCGACAGCTTCGAGCCCGATCGGGCTCAGACCCCGTGCAGGCATCCCTGGTTGACCACCCCCGGGAGTAATTGTCGACTCATTCACAAGTCGTCTTACCTCCTTGGACGTGACCAGGAAACTTATCGATAGGTCAGCGTGGCACCATGCCGACGATTGGCGACTCTATGGCGTGTCACCGGTCCGCAGCAACACAATCCGCCGGACCCGACCGGATGTGTCGGCAATCGAACACCCCGCTGTCAAGGGTGCACAGCGACCAAGCCGCACATTTCACCGCTGCACGAAACGGGTAAAGGGTTACGTTCAGCGCGAGTTGCGCAAGGGCCTCACAGGGCCCGATACACGTCGGGCCGGACCTTGCTCGGCAAGGTCCGGCCGGAGTCCCGATGTTGACGGAGGAGGTTGACCCGTCAGCCGAGGAGCGTGCTCAGCTCGACGTGCGGGAGACCGTGCGCCTCGCCCACCTCACGGTAAATCACCTGGCCCTCATGGGTGTTGAGGCCCTTGGCGAGCGCGGCGTCACGGCGCAGGGCGTCGACCCAGCCGCGGTTCGCGAGCTCCACGATGTAGGGAAGCGTCGCGTTGGTGAGCGCGTAGGTGGAGGTGTGGGGCACCGCGCCGGGCATGTTGGCGACGCAGTAGAAGACCGAGTCGTGGATCCGGAAGGTCGGCTCGGCGTGGGTCGTCGGACGCGAGTCCTCGAAGCAGCCACCCTGATCGATTGCGATGTCGACAAGTACACTTCCGGGCTTCATCTTGGCGACGAGCTCGTTGGTGACCAGCTTCGGGGCCTTGGCTCCGGGGATCAGCACGGCGCCGATGACGAGGTCGGCCTCGACGACGGCCTTCTCCAGTTCGAAGGCGTTGGAGACGACGGTCTGCACCTTGGTGCCGAAGATCCTGTCGGCCTCGCGCAGCTTGTTGATGTCGCGGTCGAGCAGCGTGACGTGGAAGCCGAGGCCCACGGCGATCTGCGTGGCGTTCCAGCCGGAGACGCCGCCGCCGATGACGACGGCCTTGCCGGCCGCCGTGCCGGGCACGCCGCCGGGCAGCACGCCGCGGCCGCCGACCGAGCGCATCAGGTGGTACGCGCCGACCTGCGGGGCGAGGCGGCCCGCGACCTCGGACATCGGGGCGAGCAGCGGGAGCGCGCGGTTCGCGGTCTCGACCGTCTCGTAGGCGATGGCGGTGGTGCCGGAGGCCAGCAGCGCGTCGGTGCACTCACGGGAGGCCGCGAGGTGCAGGTACGTGAAGAGCGTCTGGTCCTTGCGGAGGCGGTGGTACTCCTCGGCGACCGGCTCCTTGACCTTCAGCAGCAGGTCGGCGGCGGCCCAGACCTCGTCGGCGGTGGGCAGGATCCGCGCGCCGGCGGCGACGAACTCCTGGTCCGTGATGGACGAGCCGACGCCGGCGTCCTTCTCGATGACGACCTGGTGGCCGTGGCGGACGAGCTCATGCACTCCGGCGGGGGTGATCGCCACCCGGAACTCGTTGTTCTTGACTTCGCGGGGGATGCCGACCTTCACGTCGATCACGGTCCTTGGCTCGGAGGGTCATCCGGGCACAGCGGTGCAGACCCGGACATATACATCATAAATGGAGACGCCACGAAGGAGCGCGGCAGAGCCAGTCTAATGAAGGACTTCACGCTGTCTAGCCTTACAAAGCATTAACTTTCTGTCGAAGCACTACGGATTTCGTAGGCAGAAGCCTCATCACCCAGCAATCTATCGGCCGCATTCCGGTGCAACCTGGCCGCCGCCGGATCCCCGAGCCGGTCCAGCGTGTCCGCCAGCCGCAGCTGGAGCGCGGCCTGAAGCCGCACGTCACCGGCGCCCCGGGCCAGCTCGACGGCCTCCCGGCAGGTCTGCAACGAGTCGTGCGGCCGGCCCGCGTACTCCTGGACCCGGGCGGCCTCGCTGAGCGCCCGCGCCTGGGCCGCCGGATCGCCGAGCCTGCGGTGTCCCGCCGCGGCGGCTCGCCAGTCGCGCAGCGCCTCGCCGTAGCGCCCGGCGTACGTGTGGACCGCGCCGAGCCGCCCGTAGAGCCGGGCCTCGTCCGCGCGCTCCCCCTGGGTCAGCCGCTGGGAGAGCGCCCGGCCGTACCAGTCGGCGGCCCGGTGGTAGTCCCCCAGCTCCTCGTACGCGCCGCCGACGGATTCCATCGCGCGGCCGGTGGCGTACAGGTCCTTCGCCGCCTTTCCGGCGTCCAGCGCGGCCCGGTAGCGGGTCAGCGCGTCCCGGGTGCGGCCGGTGCGGGCGTCCAGGTCGGCGAGGTTCAGCAGGGCGGCCGCCTGCTCCCGGGGCAGCTCGCGGCGCAGCGCCACATCCAGGACGAGACCGTGCAGCCCGTACAGCTCGGGGGCCGCCTCCTCCGTCCCCCGGTGCGCGGCCAGGGCCCGCACCAGGGCCGCCACCAGGCGCCGCGCCAGGGTGTCGAGCTCGCCGTCCGCCACGGCGAGCCGGGCCGAGGCGAGCAGGGCGGGCTGGCGGACCCGCAGCCACGCCCCCGCCTCCTCCGCGCTGGGGAAGCGCAGCGAGCGGGGCAGTCCGGCGAGCTTGCGGCGGGCGGTGGAGCCCTCCGGCTCGGTGATCGCACGGCAGGACTGGAGCCGGCGCACGGTCCGCTCCAGCATCCGGGCGCGGGCGAGCTGGATCTCGGCCGGCCGGTCCCGGTCCTCCAGGAGGGCCCGCAGCATCGGGG
The DNA here is from genome assembly GCF_044333935.1 of Streptomyces sp. NPDC020884. Lineage (NCBI taxonomy): Bacteria > Bacillati > Actinomycetota > Actinomycetes > Kitasatosporales > Streptomycetaceae > Streptomyces > Streptomyces sp. NPDC020884. The sequence continues at coordinate 431,787 of NZ_JBIRRY010000008.1, forward strand.
CGAGGCAGCCGGGCACCGCGTACTCGGGGTGGGCCGCGCCGTCCGTCCGCAGCAGTCCGAGCTTCACGAAGTCGTCGAGGGTGGAGCGGGCGGCCGAGACCGAGCAGCCGGCCAGCGCCGAGGCGGTGTGGGCGTCGGCCAGTCCGGCGGGGGCGAGGGCCAGCAGTCGCAGTATCCGGGCGGCGACCTGCGGCAGGGAGTCGTGGACGAGCCGGAACGCTCGGGCCAGCGGGCGGGCCCCGGCGGACTGCTGCTCCCCGGCGTCGGGCAGCTCGTGCAGCTGCTTGGCGACGTCGGCGACCGAGGCCATGGGGTGGGCGGCGAGCAGGCCGCCCATCAGGGTGAGCGCCGCGGGCTGTCCCCCGCACTCCTCGGCCAGCCTCTCCGCGGTGCGGGGGTCGACGGTGATGCGCACCTGCCCGATGGCGCGGGCCAGCAGCCGCACCGCCGCACCCGCCTCCAGTCCGCCGAGCGTGCAGGGCCGTACGTCGGGGATGCCGGTCAGCGGTCCGGTCGCGGTGGCGAGGACCAGGCAGTCCGGGTTCTCCGGGAGCAGCGGGTCGACCTGTTCGGCGTCGGCCGCGTCGTCGAGCACCAGGACGAGCCGGCGTACGGCGAGGGCCTCTCGGACCATCTCGGACAGCTCGTCCTGGTCGGCGCCGGGCGGGACCGCGATTCCGAGGAGGCCGAGGATCTCGCCGGCGGTGCGTTCGGTGGGGACGCTCTCGCCGCCGGGATCGGTGAGGCCGACCCGGAGCACACCGTCGGGGTAGTCGCCGGACCCCGTGCCGGGCACGGTCCAGGGCAGGGCGCCCGCGGCGGTCGCGGCGGCCCCGGCGGCGTCGGTTCCGGTGAGCGCTCCGGCCAGTTCCTCGGCGAGTGCGCTGCGGCCGGAGCCGGGGCGGCCGGCGATGAGCAGGACCCGGGCGCGGGGGGTCTTGCGGCCGGCCAGGGTGTCGAGACCGGCGCGCTCGATGTCCGCCCGCAGAGCCTTCAACTCGCGTTCACGGCCGAAGAATCGGGGTGGGGCGGCGCCGGACGGCTCCTCGGTCCCCGGGGCCTTTGCCGGGCCGCTGGTGTCCACCGCCTGATCGGTCACGAGCCACGCTCCCACTTCGCTGCACGCGGTGCCCGCCGGGACTCCGGTCGGGACCTTTCGAGCGTAGTTCAGCGGTGACGACGATCACTGCGGAGCGGGGCGGAGCACGGCCCGACATCGCCCGATCGGATCAGCGTTTCTTCATTTCGTACGATCGGGAGGGTGAGCGCCTGACGGGATGTCAGCCCGCCGGGCGCTCACGCGACTCAGGCCTCGAAGGGGCGGGCCGGCCAGGGCGCCTCGGCGGGACGCAGGGAGTCGACGCCGTCGCCCGCGAGGACGGCGGTGAGGGCGAGCACGCCGACGACCAGGGAGTTGTTGTGCAGATCGCCCGCGATGACCGAGCGGACCAGCTCGGGCAGCGGCACCCGGGCGTGCTCCATGTCGGCCTCCTCCTCGGAGACCGCGTACCGCTCGCCCTCCGCCTCGGAGAGCTCGCGGGCGAGGAAGATGCGCACCGCCTCGTCGCAGCCGCCGGGCGTGGTGTAGATGTCGGTCAGCACCCGCCAGTCCTCGGCCTTGACGTGCGCCTCCTCGTACAGCTCGCGCTGGGCGGCGTGCAGGGGGTTCTCGCCGGGGATGTCGAGCAGTCCGGCCGGGATCTCCCAGAGCCGGTGGCGTACCGGGTGGCGGTACTGCCGCAGAACGATGACCCGGTCGTCCTCGTCGACCGCGAGAACGGCCACGGAGCCGGGGTGGACCTGGTAGTCACGGCCGTGGACGGAGCCGTCGGGCATCACCACCTGGTCGGTGCGGACGCTGGTCTTGTTGCCGGTGAAGGGGGTCACGGTCGCGGTGACCTGCCACTCCTCGGGCGTGTCCTGGATACCCATGTACGTCCTCCCACGAACCAAAAGGAAACCGGGGCACCGATCCGCGCAGGATCCGTACCCCGGTCAACCGTAGTGCCTCGGTGTTACGCGCCGGCGCGGTCCCCCGCGGCGACCTTGCGCGCGACGGCGGCCTTCACCAGACCCGCGAAGAGCGGGTGCGGGCGGGTCGGCCGGGAGCGCAGCTCCGGGTGCGCCTGCGTGGCCACCAGGTACGGGTGGACCTCGCGCGGGTACTCGACGTACTCGACGAGCTTGTTGTCCGGCGAAGTGCCGGAGAAGACCAGTCCGGCCTTCTTCTCCAGCTCGGCCCGGTAGGTGTTGTTGACCTCGTAGCGGTGGCGGTGGCGCTCCTCCACGTACGGCTGGCCGTCGTAGGCCTCGCGGACGAGGGAGCCCTCGGCGAGCCTGGCCGGGTAGAGGCCGAGCCGCATGGTGCCGCCGAGGTCGCCCGCGCCCTCGACGTAGGCGAGCTGCTCCTCCATCGTCGAGATGACGGGGTGGGAGGTGGCGGCGTCGAACTCGGTGGAGTTGGCGTCGGGGATCTCGGCGAGCGAGCGGGCCGCCTCGATCACGATGCACTGGAGGCCGAGGCAGAGCCCGAGGAGCGGGACCCTGTTCTCGCGGGCGTAGCGGATGGCGCCGACCTTGCCGTCGACACCGCGCTCGCCGAAGCCGCCCGGGATGCAGATCGCGTCGACGTCGCCCAGGTGCTCGGCGGCGCCGGCGGCGGTCCGGCAGTCGTCGGAGGTGACCCACTTGACCTTGACGCGGGCCTTGTTGGCGAAGCCGCCGGCCCGGATCGCCTCGGTGACCGAGAGATAGGCGTCGGGCAGGTCGATGTACTTGCCGACCAGCGCGACGGTGACCTCGTGGTCGGGGTTGTGCACCCGGTCCAGCAGGTCGTCCCAGGTGGTCCAGTCGACGTCCCGGAACGGCAGGTCGAGCTTGCGCACGACATAGGCGTCCAGGCCCTCGGTGTGCAGCACCTTGGGGATGTCGTAGATCGACTTGGCGTCCGGGCAGGCCACCACGGCGGTCTCGTCGACGTCGCACATCAGCGAGATCTTGCGCTTGATGGCGGTGGGGACCTCGCGGTCGGCGCGCAGCACGATGGCGTCCGGCTGGATGCCGATGTTGCGCAGGGCGGCCACCGAGTGCTGGGTGGGCTTGGTCTTCAGCTCGCCGGAGGGGCCGATGTAGGGCAGCAGCGAGATGTGCACGACGAAGACGTTGTCCCGGCCGACCTCGTGGCGGACCTGGCGGACGGTCTCCAGGAACGGCAGCGACTCGATGTCGCCGACCGTGCCGCCGACCTCGGTGATGACGACGTCCACGTCGTCGGTGGCCATGCGGCGGATGCGGTGCTTGATCTCGTTGGTGATGTGCGGGATGACCTGGACGGTGTCGCCCAGATACTCGCCGCGCCGCTCCTTGGCGATGACCTGCGAGTACACCTGGCCGGTGGTCACGTTGGCGGAGCCGTCGAGGTCGACGTCGAGGAAACGCTCGTAGTGGCCGATGTCCAGGTCGGTCTCGGCGCCGTCGTTGGTGACGAACACCTCTCCGTGCTGGAAGGGGTTCATCGTGCCGGGGTCGACGTTGAGGTAGGGGTCGAGCTTCTGCATGGTGACCCGCAGGCCCCGTGCCTTGAGCAGGGCACCCAGGCTGGAGGCAGTCAGACCCTTGCCGAGGGAGGAGGCGACACCCCCGGTGACGAAGATGTGCTTGGTCGTCGTGGATGTGGGCTGCATAGCCAAAGGGGGCTCCCGTGGTCGCGGTTGTGAGGTGCGTACCGGCAGCCGAACCGGGGATTCCGGGGGTGCCGTCGCTGCGGTTCGGGGGCCTCGTGCGCTGTCGCGAACGACCACCGGTCCACGGGCTACCAGGGTAACAGCGACGGCGGGAGGCTGCTTCCGGCCACACCCTGCACAGGGACGTCACACCATCACCTCAGGCACTTCACGTCCCACCCGATCAGCTCAGAGATGTTGCGAAGACCGTCGCGCGGATCTTCGTGGTGCGTCGTATCCTGCTCAAACACTCGCTGCCGAGACGGCCGGGCGGCGGCACCACCCAGGCCGCCCACCGGTACAGGAACTCGTCGGATCTTCCCGGGTGAAAGACCCTACGACCCCCTTGACCCGCAGTAAGCGCCCTTTGACGGGGCGACATGGCCGTTCGACTGGAGACGCACGTGGCCGGGCGCATCGAGGATTACGCACTCATCGGAGACATGCAGACCGCAGCCCTGGTCTGCCGGGACGGCACAGCGGACTGGCTGTGCCTGCCCCGCTTCGACTCGCACGCCGTCTTCGCGGGCCTGTTGGGCACCGAGGAACACGGCTTCTGGCGCCTGGGCCCCGCGAGAGCGGAAGGAACAGAACCAGCCTTCGCCGACCGGCGGCGCTATCGCGGCGACTCCCTCATCCTGGAATCGGAGTGGGACACGCCGCGCGGCACCGTACGGGTGACCGATTTCATGCCCCCGCGTGACGGCGCGCCGCAGCTCATCCGGATCGTGGAGGGCGTCAGCGGCCGGGTGCCGATGCGCTCGGAACTGCGGATGCGTTTCAGCTACGGCCGGGTGACGCCCTGGGTGCACAAGGTCGACAACCGCACAGTCGCCGTCGCCGGGCCGGACTCCGTCTGGCTGGACACCGAGGCGGACACCTACGGCAAGAACCTGACCACCTACTCCGACTTCACCGTCGGTCCCGGCGACCGGGTGGCGTTCACGATCAGCTGGCAGCCCTCGCACCACGAGCCGCCCGCCCTCCCCGACCCCGAGGGGTCCCTGGAGGCGACCGAGCTGTTCTGGCGCGAATGGGTCGATCAGTGCACGTACCACGGGCCCTATCGGGAGGCGGTCGTCCGCTCCCTGATCACCCTGAAGGCGCTGACGTACGCCCCGACCGGCGGCATCGTCGCCGCGCCGACCACCTCGCTCCCCGAGGAGATCGGCGGCGTACGGAACTGGGACTACCGCTACACCTGGCTGCGGGACGCCGCGATCACCCTCTCCTCGCTGCTGCGCACCGGCTACCGGGAAGAGGCCCGCGCCTGGCGCGAGTGGCTGCTGCGGGCGGTGGCGGGCGACCCGGAGAACCTCCAGATCATGTACGGCATCGCCGGCGAGCGCGAGCTCGGCGAGGCGGAGCTGGACTGGCTGCCCGGTTACGAGAACTCCGGCCCGGTCCGCGTCGGCAACGGCGCGGCCAACCAGCTCCAGCTCGATGTGTACGGCGAGGTCACCGAGGCCCTGCACCTGGCGCACATGACGGGGCTCACCCGCAACGACTACGCCATGGGCCTCCAGCTCAAGCTGATCGAGTATCTGGAGAAGCACTGGGAGGAGCCCGACGAGGGCATCTGGGAGGTGCGCGGGCCGCGCCGGCACTTCGTGCACTCCAAGGTGATGGCCTGGGTAGCGGTCGACCGGACGATCAAGCTGGTCGAGTCCGGGGACGTCGAGGGCCCGCTGGAGCGGTGGCACCAGCTGCGCGACGACATCCACCGGGACGTCCTGGAGCGCGGCTACGACAAGGAGCGCAACACCTTCACCCAGTCCTACGGGTCGAAAGAGCTGGACGCCTCCTTGCTGCTCATCCCGCAGATGGGCTTCCTGCCGCCGGACGACAAGCGGGTCATCGGCACCATCGAGGCGATCCAGCGGGAGCTGTCCACGGAGGACGGCTTCATCCTGCGCTATCCGACGGAGGGCGAGGACGCGGGCGTCGACGGTCTGGCGGGCGACGAGGGCGCGTTCCTGGCCTGCTCGTTCTGGATGGCCGACGACCTCGCGATGATCGGCCGGGTCGACGAGGCGCGCCAGCTGTTCGAGAAGCTGCTGTCGCTCCGCAACGACCTGGGGCTGCTCGCGGAGGAGTGGGACTCCAACCTCCAGCGCCAGGTGGGGAACTTCCCGCAGGCCTTCAGCCACGTCCCGCTGATCGACACGGCGCTGCGGCTGACGGCGAGCGGCGCGTACGTGGGCTGAGGCACGGTTCGTCCTCCTGGTGGCCGCCCCGGTTCCTCCGGGTGCGGCCACCGGTGCCTTCAGGCGCGCGTCGACTCAGAGTGCGGTGGGCGGTTCGGCCTCGTAGGCGCGGTGGAGCGCTGCCAGGAACCGCGGTGCGGCCGGCAGCTCGGCCGGGCCGATCCGCAGGACCGCCACGCCCGGCGTCCAGGAGTTCATCACGGCCGCACCGGCGAGAGCCGGCAGGTCCTGCGGAGTGATCGCGGCGCTCCGCTGCGGGACTCCCAGCCGGTCCAGCCGCCGACGGACGACGCCCATCATGGTGCCGGTCAGTATCCGGGCCTCGGGCCACACCACCGCCTCGCCGTCCCAGAACACCAGGTTCCAGATCGTCGCCTCGCTGAACCGGCCCTCCCGGTCCAGGAAGGCCGCGTCGTCGAAGCCGTCGGCGACGGCCTGCCGCAGGAGATGCGTCTTGGCCACCTCTCCGACGTGCTTGACGTGCGGCAGGAACCGCTCGTGCCCGACCGCGGCGAGCGCCAGCGGGCCGCCGGGGCCGGACGACGGCGGCCCGGTCCGCACCAGCAGCGCCAGGTCCGCGTCGGCCGCGGTGAACTCGCCGGCGGTGGAGGAGACCGTGGCCGTCAGCGAGAGGTCCGCCGGACCGTCGCGGAGTGCGGTACGCAGGTGGGAGCGGACCAGGTCATCGGGCAGGGCCCGGCCGAACAGCTCGACCGACGCGGTCCGCAGCCGCTCCAGGTGGAGGTCGAGGCCCCGGACCCGGCCGCCGCGGATCTGCACCGCGGTGAAGTGGGCGTGGCCGGCGAAGGCGAGCGGCGCGAGGTCGTCGGTGGTCGCCGGCCGGCCGTTCAGGTGCACGACGTGCGGGGAATCTTCGTTCATGGTCCGGACGTTAGGGCTTGACACCGGTGACAAGGTCAAGCGCGGAGGGTCGGGGGAGACATGCTGATCGGGGAGTTGTCCCGGCGGACGGGCGTCAGCGCGCGGTCGTTGCGGTACTACGAGGCGCAGGGGCTGCTGGAGGCCCGGCGCGGGGCGAACGGCTATCGCGCCTACGACCGGGACGCGGTCCTCGCCGTGGCGAAGATCCGCGCGCTGCTGCGGGCCGGCCTGTCCACCGAGGTGATCCGCGAGGTGCTGCCGTGCGCCCGGGGCGAGCAGCCGGGGTTCGACTGGTGTGCGGAGCTGCGGGAGATCCTGGACGGCGAGCTGGCCGCGATGGACGAGCGGATGGACGCGCTGCGGCGCAGCCGGGGCACGCTCGCGGGACTGCTGTCCGGGCCCGTTCACTCGAAGGCCGCTGCCGCCTCCTCGAGCACCGCGGCCACCGCCTCCGGCGCGTCGGGACCCGGCGCGCCCGGGGTGTAGGTGACCGAGCGCAGTACGCCCTGGTAGCGGAAGGTCCGGTGGCGCTCGAACAGGGGCCAGCCGACTCCCCGCGCGCGGTGCACTCCAACGACGACGACTACGCGGCACCGAGCACCCGGTGGGTGCGGGTCCACCCGGAGTTCGGCATCGCGTCCGGGGCGTCCACGACGGCCACGGCCTCCCACGCCGCCTGAGCGCGGGCCTGAAGCACGGGCCTGAAGCACAAGCCTGAGCGCGGCCCCGGCCGCAGGCCTGAGCACGGGCTTTCCTCCTCCCCTGCCATGCGTACCCCGCGTCCCGGGCGGTAGCGTCCTGAACAGGACAGTCCGGAACCGGACGACCGCCCGGGACACGGGCAGGGCACCAGGGGAAAGCGGGCCGGGTACGTGGAGAGCCACAGCGGAATCACCGTGCAGCGGGCGCTGGAGCTGCCGGGGCTGCGCGCCGGGCTCCCGGAGGTGGTGGCGGGCGCCGACCGGCTGAACCGCACGGTGCGCTGGGTGCACGCGGGCGAGGTCCCGAACATCGCCTCCCTCCTCAAGGGCGGCGAGCTGCTCCTGACCACCGGCCTGGGCCTGGGCGCCCGCCCCGCCGAACAGCGCGCCTTCGTCCGCCGCCTCGCCGACCGGGGCATCGCCGCCCTGGTGGTGGAGCTCGGACCGCGCTTCGGCCGGCTGCCCGCCTCCATCGTGGACGCGGCCCGCGCGGCCGGGCTTCCGCTGGTCCAGCTGCACCGCGAGGTGCCGTTCGTCGCGGTGACCGAGGAGGTGCACACCGAGATCGTCAACGGTCACTACGCGCTGCTCCAGCAGGCGGAGGAGGTGCACCGGCGCGCCACCCGGGCGCTGCTCGACGGGGGCGGCGTGCCGCAGGTCCTCGGGATCCTCGCCGACTTCACCGCCAACCCGGTCTTCCTGGAGACGCCCGACGGCCAGCTCCTGTACGCGGCGTCCACCGGTACCGGGCCGGTGGGCGCGGACCCGCTCCAGGTCTGGGAGGGCATGCGCGGCGACCGGGCGGCCCGGGAGAGCCCGCCGACCGGCGCGGTGCTGGTGGACGTGCCCGGCGGCGGCCCCGAGACCGGTTCGGTACGGGCGAGGCTGGTGCTGCTCGCGGTGTCCGGGCCGCTGGCGACCGTGCACCGGATGGCGGCGGAGCGCGCGGCGGGCCTCCTCGCGGTCGTCCTGATGCAGGCCCGGCAGGAGGAGGAGCTGGCGGCCCGGGGCCGGGGCGACTTCCTCACCGACCTCGCCGAGGGCCGGATCGCCCCCGAGGACGCCCCCGCCCAGGCCCGGGTGCTCGGCTTCCGCCCCGGGGACACCCCGCTGCTCCCGGTGGTGATGCGGCTGGCCCCCGAGCTGTCCCCGTCGGGCAACTGGTCGCTGCTGGCCCGCGCGGTCCTGGAGGAGCTGGCCTCGGTCGGCGTTCCGGTGCTGCTCGGCGTACGGCCCGTGGAGGGGCGGGTTCCGCTGCTGCTGGGGCTGCGCTCGGAGGGCGAGCGCACGGCGGTCGCGGACCGGGTGGCGGCGGCGCTGCGGGCGGGGGTGGAGCGGGCCGGTCTCGACCGGGCCGGATCGCAGCCGCCGGTGGTCGTGGTCGGCGTCCCGGGCGGCTGGGCCGCGGCGGGCGCGGGGCTGCGGCACGCATCGGAGACGGCGACGGCCGCGCAGGGCCTGGACGACCGGCCCTGGTACGACGCCCGGCGGCTGGACATCGACCTGCTGCTGTGGCGGCTGCGGGACCATCCGGACCTGGCGGCGTTCGTGAACCGGGCGATCGGTCCGCTGCGCGAGCACGACCGCACCTCGCGCCCGCCGCTGCTGCCGACGCTCCAGGCGTATCTGGAGCACGCGGGCCGCAAAGCGGAGACCGCGCGCGAGCTGCACCTCAACCGCCAGACGCTCTACAACCGCCTGGCCAGGATCGGCGAGCTGCTGGGCACGGACCTGGACGACCCGCAGACGGTGCTGGCCCTGAGCCTGGCGCTGCGGGCCCGCCGCCACACGAACTGAGCCCCGGACCGGCGGGCGGGTCCGCTCAGCGCGCCCGCCCCGTCGCCAGCGGCTGCGCCAACTCGTCGTAGACGCTGAGCACCTGGGCGATCGTGTCGTCCTCGGTCGGCCAGCCCGCCGCCTGCGCCCGCCCGGCCTCGGCCAGCCGGGCCCGCGCCTGCGGGTCCCCGAGCAGCCTCACGACCGTACGGGCGAGAGCCTCGGCGTTGCCGTACGGCACCAGTTCGGCGGCCCCGCCGACCAGTTCGGGCACGCCGCCGACCGCGGTGGCGACGAGCGGCACCCCGGCCCGCAGCGCCTCCTGCGCCAGCAGGGAGCGGCCCTCCCAGCGGCTCGGCAGCAGGGCCAGGTCGGCGGCGGCGAGCAACTCCCCGACCCCGTCCCGGCATCCGATGAGGGAGACGGGCAGGTCCTCGTCCCTGATGCGCCGTTGCAGGGCGTCCCGGTCGCGCCCCTCCCCCGCGATGACGAGCAGCGGCACGGGGTCCAGGCGCCGCCAGACGCGGGCCGCGTCCAGCAGGGTGCCGAAACTGTGATGCGGTACGAGGCTGCCGACGGCCATCAGCAACGGCCGGTCCACCGCGCCCAGTTCGGCCCGAGCCTTGCCGTCGTCGCCGACGCCGGCCGGGCGCGGGGGCGGGGCGGCGACGGGGGCCAGCCGGGCATCGCGGGCGCCTCGCTCGCGGGCCCGGTCCACCAGGTCCGACGAGGGGGCGAGGACCACGGCCGCCGCGCGTGCGGCGCGCCGTTCCAGCAGGTGCAGGATCTGGCGGCGGGCGCCTTCCGCGTACCGCCGCGTGTGCCAGGTCAGGACCAGGGGCACGGCGCGTCCGCTCAGCGCGAGGGCGGTCCGGGCGGCCGCGTGGAGTCCGTGGGCGTGGACAACGTCCGCGCCCACGCAGGCGGCCCGCAGCGCGGCGACGGCGGCCGGGTCGCTGCGCCGGGGCACCGGAAGGAAACGGGCTCCGGTCGCCGTGAAGTCGTAGGCGCGGTCCACGGCGGGCGGGGCGCAGACGGTCACCTGGACCCCGCGCGCCACCAGCCCGGCGGCGAGCGACCCGACGTGCGCGCTGCTGCCCGCACTGCCGCCGCCCAGGACTTGGACCGTACGCAGCTGTGACACGTTGATTGGCTCCCCGGGGCTCCGGAGTCGGCGGTAAGGACAGCGCCAAGGATGCCAGTCCGTACGCACGTTCCGGGACCGCCGTAACGTTGCTGCCGCACGCGCGGCGACAACCGGCCACACCTCACCACCCTCACGGGTGAATATCGAGGCGCAAAGTTGCCGCCTTTCGGCTTCCCGCCGCCACCGCGAGCACCCCGGCGACGCGCTCCCGGGCTCCTGCCCTCACCCGTCGGCGCGGGCCGTGGCCAGCAACTCCTCGGCGTGGGCGCGGGCCGTCTCCGAGTCCTCCTGGCCCGCCAGCATCCGGGACAGCTCCCGCACCCGGTCCTCGCCCTCCAGGACGGTGACGCCACTGCGGGTCACCGAGCCGTCCACGGTCTTCTCGACCAGCAGCTGCCGGTCGGCGAAGGCCGCCACCTGCGGCAGGTGGGTCACGACGACCACCTGCGCGGACCGGGCGAGCTTGGCGAGCCGCCGGCCGACCTCGACCGCCGCCTTGCCGCCGACGCCCGCGTCGACCTCGTCGAAGAGATACGTCGGCACGGGGTCGGAGCCCGCGAAGACGACCTCGACCGCGAGCATCACCCGGGACAGCTCACCGCCCGACGCTCCCTTGGCGATCGGCCGGGGCTGGGCGCCCGGGTGAGGGGCGAGCAGCAGCTCGACCTCGTCCGCGCCGGACGGGCCGTAGAGGACGCTGCGCCCGCCGATGTCGATGCCGGACGCCTCGTCCGCCGCCTCGATCTGCCGGAGAGCGAAGGAGACCCGGGCGTGCGGCATCGCGAGCGAGGCCAGCTCCTCGGTCACCGCTTCCGCGAACCGGGCGGCGGCCTCCGTCCGCGCGTCGGTCAACGCCTGCCCCAGTACGGAGAGTTCGGACCGCAGCCCGTCGCGCTCGACGGTCAGCTCGCCGATCCGCTCGTCGTCGCCCTCCAGCTCGGTGAGCCGGCCGGCGCTCTCCTGGGCCCAGCCGAGCACCGCCGTGATGTCCGTGCCGTACTTACGGGTCAGGGTGGTCAGCGCGGCCCGGCGCTCCTCCACGGCGGCCAGCCGCAGCGGGTCGACCTCCAGCTGGTCGGCGTACCCGGCCAGCTCGCCGGAGACGTCGGCGATCAGGATCGAGATCTCGCCGATCCGGTCGGCCAGCGCGGCCAGCGCCGGATCGTGCGCCCGGACCCCGTCCAGGGCCTGCCCGGCGGCCGCGACGACGGTCGTCGCGTCGACGCTCTCCGGGTCCTCCGGGTTCCCCGCCAGCGCGGTGTGCGCGAGGGCGGCGGCGGAGGCGAGGGCCTCGGCGTGCCCGAGCCGCTCCGCCTCGGCGGCCAGCTCGACGTCCTCGCCCGGCAGCGGCTCCACCGCCGCGACCTCGTTCAGGCCGAACCGCAGCAGATCCGCCTCCTGGGCCCGCTCCCGGGCCCGGGTCGTCAGCTCGTCCAGGGTCGCGGCGACGGTCCGCAGCCGCCGGTAGGCCGCCGCGTACTTGGCGTGCGGGACCTCCACCCCGTCCCCGGCGTACCGGTCCAGGGCCCCCCGCTGCCGCGCGGGCTTGAGCAGCCCCTGCTGGTCGGTCTGCCCGTGCACGGCGACAAGTTCGTCCGCGAGCTCGGTGAGCACCCCCACCGGCACGGATCTGCCGCCGAGATGGGCCCGTGAGCGTCCCTCCGCCGAAACGGTACGGCTGATGAGCAGCGCACCGTCGTCGAGGTCCGCCCCGGCCTCCTCGGCCCGCAGCGCCGCCGCGTCGCCCTCGGACACCGTGATCCGGCCCTCGACGACCGCGGCCTTGGCCCCGACCCGTACGAGGGCGGGGTCCGCGCGCCCACCGAGCAGCAGCCCGAGGCTCGTGACGACCATGGTCTTGCCCGCGCCGGTCTCACCCGTCACCGCGGTGAAACCGGGTGACAGCTCCACCACCGCGTCGTCGATGACTCCGAGCGACCGTATCCGCATCTCCTCCAACACGGACATGACCTTACGAGGTCCCGGGCCGGACGCGCGACGGCCCCCGCTCCCGGATTCACTCTCCCGAGGATTCCCGAGGGCTACGGGGGCCGTCGGACCGCGTCGGTCACCGTCAGTGGGGCGCGCCCCGCCACCCCGAGACGGGCAGCGCGAACTTCGCCACCAGACGGTCGGTGAACGACGCCTGGTGCAGCCGCGCCAGCCGTACGGGCACCGCCCCGCGCCGTACCTCGACCCGGGCGCCGGCGGGCAGTTCCACGGTCCGCCGGCCGTCGCACCACAGCACTCCGTGCGGGGTGTGCGGCTGGACCTCGACGGCGAGCACGGACGTGGGCGAGGTCACCAGCGGCTTGGCGAACAGGGCGTGGGCGCTGATCGGGACCATCAGCAGCGCCTCGACCTCGGGCCAGACGACCGGACCGCCCGCCGAGAAGGCGTACGCGGTCGAACCGGTCGGGGTCGCGCAGACGATCCCGTCGCAGCCGAACCCGGTGACCGGACGGCCGTCGATCTCCAGGACCACCTCGAGCATCCGCTCGGGCGACACCTTCTGCACGGCCGCCTCGTTGAGCGCCCAGTCGGTGTGCACGACGTCGCCGTTGCTGTGCACGAGGACGTCGATCGTCATGCGCTCCTCGACCTCGTAGTCGCGGGTGACGACCCGGGAGACCACCTTGTCGAGGTCGTCGCGCTCGGCCTCGGCGAGGAAGCCGACGCGACCGAGGTTGACGCCGAGCATCGGCACGCCGGAGGCGCGGGAGAACTCCGCGCCGCGCAGCAGAGTGCCGTCACCGCCGAGGACGATCAGCAGCTCGCAGCCGTCGACGGCGGCGGGGCTGGTGTCCGTGACCGTCTCCACGGCGTCCGGCAGCGGCAGATCGGCCGCCTCGGTCGCCAGGACCCGGACGCCGAGCCCGTTGCGCAGCAGCCCCTGCACGACGAGCTCCGCGCTGCGGATCGCGGCCGGACGGCCGGTGTGCGCCAAAAGGAAGACTGTTCGTGCCGTATTCGTCGTCACCGGGGCCCCTCCGCCACTGCACGGTCGACATCCGCGGGATCCAGCTCAGGTGCGCCGGCCCGCAGCCACAGAAAGTACTCGACGTTCCCCGACGGGCCGGGCAGCGGACTGGCCGTCACCCCTCGTACGCCGAGGCCGAGCCCCCAGGCCCGGCGCGCCACTTCACGTACCGCTTCGGCACGCAGCTCCGGGCTGCGCACCACCCCGCCGCTGCCGAGCCGCTCCTTGCCGACCTCGAACTGCGGCTTGACCATGAGGACCAGGTCCGCGTCGGGCGCCGCGCAGCGGGCGAGGGCGGGCAGCACGAGGCCCAGCGGAATGAAGGACAGGTCCCCCACCACCAGGTCGGCCGCCTCCCCGTCGATGGCCTCCAAGGTCAACTCCCGCACGTTGGTACGGTCCTTGACGACGACCCGTTCATCGGACTGCAGCGACCAGGCGAGCTGCCCGTAGCCGACGTCGACGGCGACGACCTGCCGGGCGCCGGCCCGCAGCAGCACGTCGGTGAACCCGCCGGTCGACGCCCCCGCGTCCAGCGCGCGCCGCCCTTCCACCGCCAGCCCCAGCGGGACGAAGGCGGCGAACGCCCCGGCCAGCTTGTGGCCGCCGCGCGAGACGTAGTCGGGGGCGCCGTCGTCCTGGGTGACGACGATCGCGGCGGCCGTCTCGACCTGGGTGGCGGGTTTGGTCGCGGTGGTGCGGCCGACGGTGACCCGCCCCGCGGCGATCAGCTGGCTCGCGTGCTCACGCGAGCGGGCGAGCTTGCGGCGTACCAGCTCGGCGTCGAGGCGGCGACGTGCCACTCCTGCCACGTTCGGCTCAGCTCCTGTTGTCGTGATGCGTGTGGTGCGTGTTCTGCACGTGTTGCGTGTTCTGCGTGTTCTGCGAAGGCGTGGGTACGGGACCGGGTACCGCGGCGGGACGGTCGTCCAGCGAGGTCAGCTCGGACCGCAGCCCACGGTGTACATCCTCGTACACCTCGATGTGCCCGTCCGCCGGGAGGTGGTCCGCGTCGGCCAGCCGCTCCAGCCGGGCGTCCACCGCCGCGTGGCCGGTGGGCGTGCGCACGACCCCGAGGGGCGCGGGCGCCGCGGGCTCGAAGGAGGGCGCGTCGGTCACGGGCCCGTCCGGCGGCAGCTCCGGCTCTCCGGTCACCGGCTCCCCGGTCACCGGTTTCTCGGGCGTGCTCACGGGCGGCGCTCCCGCCTCCGGCATCCAGTCGCTCATGCCGAAACGCTACATCGACGGGCCGGTGTACCGTCGAGCACGATGGCGACCATGGCGGAGTGCCGCAGCGCACTGAGAAGACTTTCCGACAACCTCGCAGCCGCCGAGGGCGACGTGCGCAGCACCGCTGCCCTCGACCGCTCGCTGAGCTGTCACATCCAGGACCTCGACATCACGTTCACCGGCCGGCTGGCCGATGGCCGGATCCAGGTGCGGGACACGGTCGAGGGGCCGCCCCGGGAGAAGGCCGAGATCAGGCTCGCGATGACGGGTGACGACCTGGTGGCGCTGGTGGACGGCGACCTGAACTTCGCGAAGGCGTGGGCCTCGGGCCGCGTACGCCTGGAGGCGGGCTTCCGGGACCTGCTGAAACTGAGATCCCTGCTGTAGCGGCCGAGCCCGCGGGATCAAGCCCGTCCGGCGCACGAGGGACCCGGTGCCCGCCGGGGCCGCCGCCGGCGGCCTCCCACCGCCCTCAGGCGGCCACCTTCCCGGTCTTGCGGGCCTTGCGCGCCGCCGGCACGACCAGCGGCGTCCCCGTCTCCGGATCGTCGATCACCTGGCAGCGCATCCCGAACACCCGCTCCACCAGCTCCGCGTCGACGACCTCCGAAGGCGCCCCCTCCGCGACGATCTCGCCCTCCCGCATCGCGATGAGATGCGTGGCGTACCGCGCGGCGTGGTTCAGGTCGTGGAGAACGGCCACCAGGGTGCGGCCCTGGGTCTCGTGCAGCTCCGCGCACAGGTCGAGGACATCGATCTGGTGCTGGATGTCGAGGTACGTCGTCGGCTCGTCGAGCAGCAGCAGCGGCGTCTGCTGGGCCAGCGCCATGGCGATCCAGACCCGCTGGCGCTGACCCCCGGACAGCTCGTCGACATAGCGCTCGGCCAGCTCCGCGACGCCGGTGGACTCCATCGACTCGTTGACCACCCGCTCGTCCTCCGGCGACCACTGCCGCAGCAGCCCCTGGTGGGGATACCGGCCACGGGCGACGAGGTCGGCGACGGTGATCCCGTCGGGGGCTATGGACGACTGCGGCAGCAGCCCCAGCGTCCGCGCGACCTTCTTCGCGGGCAGCTGGTGGATGGTCTGACCGTCCAGCAGCACCTGTCCCCGGCTCGGCTTCAGCATCCGGGCGAGAGCCCGCAGCAGGGTCGACTTGCCGCAGGCGTTGGGCCCGACGATCACGGTGAAGGAGTTGTCGGGAATCTCCACCGAGAGGTTCTCGGTGATGACCCGCTGGTCGTAGCCGAGGGTCACCGATTCTGCGGTGAGGCGCTGCATGGTCGTACTCCCGGAGTCGGTGAGGCGGAGCGGCTCGGCGCCGGGCACGGGCAGACCACCGAGCAGCACCAAGTTAGGTTAGCCTATCTTCCTCTTCGCGCCGCTGGTTCCTGGCCGCCGCCCCCACCTCAACACCCTCTCGGGCAGGGGGCGTAGGGCGGCGCCGGGGACCGGTTCAGAGCTCGAGCCCGGCGATGGCCTTCCCCGACTCCAGCCCGCACACACCCGCACCGGCGAAGGCCCAGGCCGCCGCGCAGAGCGCCCGCAGCCCGTCGAGCGGGTCGCCTTCGCCCCCGCTCCCGCCCTCCAGGACCAGCTCGTCGCCGCGTACGGACGCCGTCCAGCCCCCGCACCGGTGGGCGTCACCGACCGGCACGACCTCGGGCTGCCCGGTCAGCAGCCCCCGCAGGTCCCGGTCCACATAGGTCGGCCGGTGCTGCGGCGGAGCGGCCAGCAACTGCGCCGCGTCCGTCACCCCGGTCAGCACCAGCAGCGAGTCCACTCCGCCGTTGAACGCGCCCTCGATGTCGGTGTCCAGCCGGTCGCCGACGACGAGCGGCCGCTCGGCCCCGGTCCGCAGCACGGTTTCGCGGTGCATCGGCGGCAACGGCTTCCCGGCCACCTGCGGCTCGGCCCCGGTGGCGATCCGTACAACCTCGACCGCGGCCCCGTTCCCGGGCGCGATGCCGCGGGCGCTCGGGATGGTCAGATCGGTGTTGGACGCGAACCACGGCAGCCCGCGCCGGATCGCGTAGCTCGCCTCGGCGAACCGCCCCCACGGCATGTCCGGCCCGCCGTACCCCTGGGCCACCGCCGCCGGGTCGTCGTCCGCCGACTCCACCGGCACCAGCCCGCGCTCCCGCAGCGCGACCCGCAGCCCCTCGCCGCCGATGGCCAGCACCCGGGCTCCGGGCGGCAGTTGATCGGCGACCAGCCGGGCGACGGCCTGCGCGGAAGTGATCACGTCGGAGGGTTCGGCGGGCACCCCGAGCTCCGTCAGGTGCTCGGCCACCGCGTCCGGCGTCCGCAGCGCGTTGTTGGTGACGTACGCGAGATGCATGCCCCCGGACCGCGCTCGGGCCAGCGACGGGACGGCGTGGCCGATGGCCTCGCCGCCCGCGTACACGACCCCGTCGAGGTCCAGGAGAGCCGTGTCGTACGCCTCGCTCAGCGCCGTGCTGCTCCCCGACGGGCGGGACCTGTCCTGCTGGTGGCTCATATGGATCGCTCCTCTTTCCTGCTTCTGCCCCGATCATCGCGCATGCCCTCTGCACACATACGATGCCCTGATGAACACTTCAGGTCCCGTCGACCAGGGGCTGCGGCTGATCCCGTTCCGCGGACTGCGATACGTCCCCGAGCGGGTCGGCAGCCTTGCCGCCGTGACCTCGCCGCCGTACGACGTGGTCGTCCGGCCCGACGGGCTGCACCACCTGGAGTCCGCGGATCCGCACAACATCGTGCGCCTCATCCTCCCCCAGGCCGACACCGCCCGGGACCGGCACCGGCAGGCCGCCGCCACGCTGGACCGCTGGCTGGCCGAGGGGGTCATCGCCCCGGACCCGGACCCGGTGCTGTACGTCTACGAGCAGCGGAACGACGAGATCCTCCAGCGGGGCGTGATCGGCGCCCTGGCTCTCTCCCCTGCCGACGAGGGCATCGTGCTGCCCCACGAGGACGTCATGGACGACGTCGTCGCGGACCGCGCGGAGCTGATGCGTACGACGGGGGCCCATCTCGAACCGCTGCTGCTGACCTACCGCGGCGACGAGGGCACGCCGGCCGGGGCCGCAGCGGTGATCGACCGCACGGTCCTGCGGGAACCGCTGCTCGCCACCACGACGGAGGACGGCTTCCGTCACCGCCTCTGGGCCGTGACGGATCCGTCCGAGCGGAGCGAGATCAAGACAGACCTCGCCCGGCATCAGGCGCTCATCGCGGACGGCCACCACCGGTGGGCCACCTATCTCCAGCTCCAGCGGGAGCAGCCCGCGCCGGGGCCGTGGGGCTACGGCCTGGTGCTCCTCGTCGACACGGCCCGCCACCCGCTCCAGGTCCGCGCCATCCACCGGCTCCTGCGGAAGCTGCCGGTCTCCCGGGCCCTGGAGGCGCTGACCGGCCTCTTCCGCGTCCAGCCGGTCCACGGGCCGCTCCCCCGGGCACTCGACGCGCTGGCCGAAGCGGCGACCGAGGGCAACGCGTTCCTGCTGGCCGGCGACGGCGGCTTCCATCTGGTGGACCGCCCCGACCCGGCCCTGCTGGCCCGCACCGTCCGGACGGACCGCCCCGACGCCTGGCGCACCCTGGACGCGACGGTCCTGCACTCCGCGCTGCTCGACGACGTGTGGCGGATCCCCGACGCGCCCGAGCACATCGGCTACATCCACGACACCGCGGCAGCCGTCGAACAGGCCGAACGCCTCGGCGCCACGGCGGTCCTGATGCATCCCGTACGCGAAGAGGTCGTCCGGGACCTGGCCCGGCAGGGTGTCAGGATGCCCCGCAAGTCGACGTCGTTCGGCCCGAAGCCGGCCACGGGCCTGGTCATGCGGAGCCTCACCCTCGACTGATCCGTCGACCGACATGAGGAGGGGCGGCACTCCGATCGGAGTGCCGCCCCTCCTCGTCAGCCGCTAGGCCTTGACCGAACCGTCCGCAGGACCGTCCTGGTCATCGTCCGGGTCGACGTCGTCCTCGTCGTCGTGGCCGTCCTCGTCGTCGTCCTCGTCGTCGTCCTCGTCAACGTCAACGTCGTCGTGGTCGTCGGAGCGCTCCTCGGCACGAGGAGCGGCCTCGTCGGCCTCCCCGGCCGGGTCCGTCTCGTCCCCACCGAGGACGTCGACGAACTCGACGCCGTCGAGCTCGGCGAGCCGGTCCGACGCATCGGTGGAGCCGTCCTTGTCGGCCTCCAGCGCCTTCCCGAACCACTCCCGCGCCTCGTCCTCGCGTCCCGCTTCCAGGAGCGCGTCCGCGTAGGCGTACCGCAGCCGCGGCGTCCACGGCTGGACGGAGTTGGACGCGAGCTCGGGGCTCTGGAGTGTCACGATGGCGGCGTCGATCTGGCCCATGTCCCGGCGTGCGCCGGCGGCCACCAGCCGCATCTCGACCTGCCCGGCCTTGTCCAGCTTCTGCACCTCGGGCTCGCCGGCCATGGCCATCGCCCGCTCGGGACGCCCGAGTCCGCGCTCGCAGTCCGCCATGACGGGCCACAGGTCCACGGACCCGGTCATCCGCCGGGCCGCCCGGAACTCGGCGAGCGCCTCGGCGTACTTCTGCGTCGCGTAAGCCGCGAACCCGGCCGCCTCACGCACGGCCGCCACCCGGGACGCGAGCCGGAGGGCGATGCGCGCGTAGGCGTACGCCTCCTCGGGCTCCTCGTCGATCAGCCGGGCCACCATGACCAGGTTGCGCGCGACGTCCTCGGCAAGGGTCTTCGGCAGGCTCATGAGCTCCTGGCGTACGTCCTTGTCGATCTCGTCGCCCGTGACGTCGTCCGGAATCGGCAGCCGCTTGATCGGCTCGCGGTCGCGGTCCCGGTCGTCGCGGCCCCGGAAACCACCACGGTCCCGGTCGTCGCGCTGGCCGCCCCGGTATCCGCCCCGGTCCCGGTCGCCCTCGTCGCGGCGGAAGCCGCCACCTGAGCCGCCACCACGGTTGTCGTCACGGCGGAAGCCGCCGCCGGAGGGGCGGTCGTCATCACGGCGCGGACCACGGGGACGGTCATCACGCCGCTCGAAGCCACCGCTGGGACGGCCACCACGGTCATCCCGCTGCTGACCGCCCCGGTACCCACCACGGTCGTCATCACGACGGGGACCACGGTCGCGATCCCGATCGCGGTCGTCACGGCGGAAGCCACCGCCGGTGCTGCCACCACGGTTGTCGTCACGGCGGAAGCCGCCACCGGAAGGCCGGTCGTCATCACGACGCGGACCACGGGGACGGTCATCACGCCGCTCGAAGCCAGCGCTGGGACGGCCACCACGGTC
Source organism: Streptomyces sp. NPDC020884 (assembly GCF_044333935.1). Classification (NCBI taxonomy): domain Bacteria; kingdom Bacillati; phylum Actinomycetota; class Actinomycetes; order Kitasatosporales; family Streptomycetaceae; genus Streptomyces; species Streptomyces sp. NPDC020884. Next base: position 451,703 of record NZ_JBIRRY010000008.1, read on the forward strand.
ATCATCACGACGGGGCGCACGATCACGGTCGCGGTCGTCACGGCGGAAGCCACCGCCGGTGCTGCCACCCCGGTTGTCATCGCGGCGGAAACCACCACCGGAGCCGCCGCCCCGGTTGTCGTCACGCCGGAAGCCACCACCGGAGCCACCGCCGCGGTTGTCGTCACGGCGGAAACCGCCACCGGAGGGACGGTCGTCATCACGACGCGGACCGCGAGGGCGGTCGTCACGCCGCTCGAAGCCACCGCCGGAGCCGCTACCACGGTTGTCGTCACGGCGGAAACCGCCACCGGAAGGCCGGCTGTCATCGCGACGGAAGCCGCCACCGGAGCCACCGCCCCGGTTGTCGTCACGGCGGAAGCCGCCACCGGAGGGGCGGTCGTCATCACGGCGCGGACCACGGGGACGGTCATCACGCCGCTCGAAGCCACCGCTGGGACGGCCACCACGGTCATCACGCTGCTGCGAGCCACCCCGGTACCCACCACGGTCGTCATCACGACGGGGACCACGGTCGCGATCCCGATCGCGGTCGTCACGGCGGAAGCCACCACCGGAGCCGCCACCGCGGTTGTCATCGCGACGGAAGCCACCACCGGAGCCACCACCGCGGTTGTCGTCACGACGGAAACCACCACCAGAGCCACCACCGCGGTTGTCGTCACGACGGAAACCACCACCAGAGCCACCGCCCCGGTTGTCGTCACGACGGAAACCACCACCAGAGCCACCGCCCCGGTTGTCGTCACGACGGAAACCACCACCGGAAGGCCGGCTGTCATCCCGACGCGGACCACGGTCACGGTCGCCGCCCCGGTCGTCACGACGGAAGCCACCACCGGTGCCGGCACCGGAGGACGGCCTGTTGTCGTCACGGCGGCCGCCGCGGTCGTTGTCGCGTTGAGGTGCGCCGGAACCGGACCGGTCGTCACGACCACCGCGGTAACCGCCCCTGTCACCGCCGTCCCGGCGACGCGGCTCGCGCTCCGGACGATCGTCGGGAGAGTTGGTGGACATGGGTGTGACTCCTGTCTTCGGGTACCACAGACATTCTCGCGCAGTCGACCAGGCGACGCGCTTCGGGAAAAACAAAAAACCCCTGGTCCCAGCATGAACGCTGGGACCAGGGGTCCTTGAAAGATTGTTCGGCGGCGTCCTACTCTCCCACAGGGTCCCCCCTGCAGTACCATCGGCGCTGAAAGGCTTAGCTTCCGGGTTCGGAATGTAACCGGGCG